>CAYTQB010000006.1:65501-86090 GCA_964439615.1 uncultured Ferruginibacter sp.
CTGCGCCATACATTTGTATTCACCAGCGAAATGCTGCTGTTATTCTTCAAGGTCTGATCAAGTACCAGCACATTGTAATTGGTAAGGGGCATACTCTCTTCCTTTCTTGTTGTTTCGGTATTTTTGTTTTCAAACGTGGTGAACTGTTTTTGTGTGATAGCATTTAAAACACCTATGCCAAGTCCTTTTTGTGTACGGCCGCTTATTTTTGTCGCATTAATAACTTTGGCCTGTGCTGGGTCTTCCAGCACAGTTTCATTAGCTTTAGCCGAATTCCATTTTCTATATCTTGATTCAACTCCAATACGCCGGCTATAAAACAGGTTTCCTTTATTAAACAACTCTGTCCCTTCAGTAAAGAAAGCCCTGTTCTCATTAAATTTTTGTTCAAAGGGAGAAAGATTCAAAACCCGGTTGTCTGATTGTACCTGTCCAAAATCCGGGATGAGAGTCATGTCTAAAGTAAATGCCTGGTTGAGCCCGTATTTAAGATCCATTCCTCCGTTTATGGTTGAATAGTTTTTTTTATCGCCTGCCCCCGCTGTGCCGTCATGATTTATATAGGTTGAAAAATAAGGCGAGAGTTGTAAACGCACAGGAGGTTTAATATCTTCAAGTCCGGTAAACAATCCTTCCTGCGTAAGAAAACCGTTTACATTGGGATCAATGGATTGCCAGAAAAGTTGTTGCCCGCTTTTTTGCCGGCGCCTTACTATATTCAAACCCCAGTCCTGTATCTTTTTCTTACCAAACCTGATGGCTGAATAAGGAATGAACATTTCAAAACTCCAGCCATCGCTGTTTATTTTTGATGCACTTTGCCATACGGCATTCCAGCTAAAATCTTCGCTGTTGCCATTGGTATTGGGCGCCTGCTTGGCATCAAATTGTTCACCAAGTGGTGTAACAAAGTATTCAAAGCCGTTCAGCTTATCGTAATAGGTATCAAAAATTACTCCCAGGAAATCATTATTCCCAAAACCATCCCGGCCTACTAACTCTGCGGCAATACTGTCTTTATTTTTTTCGTGTAAATACCCGCCAACATATATACCCATGTTATTGTACAAAAAATAAACCTGGGTAGCGTTATCGGGATTTTCGGGTACAAAAGGAGCCGGCCTTAGTGCAATAAACTTGTCTGCCACCGGGGCTTCTTTCCAGGCCGCTTCATCTAAAACCCCGTCAATTTTAATGGCTGAATGAATTCTTTTAGCGGAGAGCTTCTTTTTTTCGGCTTGGCTGTAAGCTGCAGTAGTTACGAGCAGACAAAAGCATAATGCTTTCAGTTTAAAGTGAATCATGGCTATACTTTATTGGTTTGCGAATACATCATTCATGGCGAAATGATGCTATTACGAAATTAAACGTACAAACTACAAAAAAGTTACCGCTCATCAAACAGAAACGCAATTAGGAATTCCTTAACAAAGGCGGAATTATACAAAGAGGTCTTTATACAATTGGGCACCGGGTATAAGAGAATATTTTTCCAGGTTGGTAATGCCGGCCGCAGCTAATACATCTTCATCAATAAAAGTATTACCAGTACATTCAGTAGAAGGTTTTGATAAAATATAATACGCTGCATCAGCAATAATATCTGTCGTCCTGCTCATCTTCATCAGCATTTCGCCACCCAATAAATTATTTACAGCTGCTGTTGCAATAGTTGTTCGTGGCCAAAGTGCATTGGCTGCCACATTATATTTTTTTAATTCCGCAGACAGGCCCAATGCGATCATACTCATATCATATTTACTAATGGTATAAGCAAGGTGATTGGCAAACCACTTCAGGTCCATACTTATTGGCGGAGATAAATTTAAGATATGTGCATTGGTTCCTTTTTTAAGATGAGGTATGCAGGCCCTGCTCATCATGAACGTACCCCTTACATTGATATCATACATCAGGTCAAAACGTTTGGGATCTGTTTGTTCGGTAGGAGAAAGGTTTATTGCCGATGCATTGTTAACCAGGATATCGATACCCCCGAATTTTTCTACAGTTTTATCCACTACGCTTTGAACCTGGTCTTCAAAACGAATATCACACTGCACGGCCAATGCTTTACCGCCGGCTTCTTCCATTTCTTTTGCTGCTGAAAAAATAGTGCCTCCCAGTTTAGGGTTCTCTTCCACACTTTTTGATGCAATAACAATATTAGCACCTTCTTTTGCCAAACGTAAACCGATGGCCTTACCGATACCCCGTGATGCACCAGTGATGATCACTGTTTTGTTTTGAAATGACATATTGATCGTTTTATTAAAAGAAAAAGATGATGGTTTATACAAACCATCATCTTTAAAAAAATTATCCCAGTGTAGCTTCGTGTGTGATATTTGTGTTGAACAGTTTTGAAATTGGACAGTTAGCCTTGGCATCGGCCACCGCTGCATCAAACTGCTCCTTACTGATACCGGGCACTTTTGCGGAAACGGTCAGGTGCGATTCGGTTATAGCGCCATCGGCAATGGTTATTTCGCAGCGTGTGTTGATCGCATCGGGGGTAAACCCTGCTGCCCCCAGTACAAAACTCAGCTTCATGCTGAAACAGCCTGCATGTGCAGCCGCAGCCAGTTCTTCTGGATTGGTGAGGTCTCCATCGGCAAACCTTGATCTCCAGTCGTAGGCCACATTCTTCAATGTTCCTGTTTGTGTGGTCAACTGACCATTTCCTTCTTTTCCTGAGCCGTTCCAAACGGCGGTTGCAAAGTGTTTCATGTCTGTTATTTTAGTTGTTTGTTATATTGTTCTTCATTAAATCCAACCAGCAGGTTGTTGCCGGTTTCAATTATCGGCCTTTTGATGATGCTGGTATGTTGTATCATTAATTTTATTGCCTGTTGCCGGTCTGTGGTTTTTTGTTGTTCGGGACCAGGCAATTCCCGCCATGTGGTGCTCCGTTTGTTAAAGATAACTTCCAAACCCACTTTATCGCACCATTCATTTAATTTTTCTTTACTTATTCCCTGCTGCTTATAATCATGAAAAGAAAAACTGATCTTCTTTTTATTCAACCATGTTATTGCCTTCTTGGTTATATCACAATTAGGAATCCCGTACAATATTATTTCAGCCATATCAATACTCCGGGAGTGTTGGTTTTGTTTTCATGATGTTCTCGATCTTCTCCATTATATCAGGAGTAAGTTTTACAGTGGCATCCATTGCGCTCAAATTATCCAGCAGCTGTGTTTTTTTTGTAGCACCCAAAATTGCTGTGCTCACATTGGGGTTTTTAATACACCATGCTATACTCAACGAAGCTGTGCCTACTCCCAGTTTAGCAGCCAGGTCACTTAGTTTTTTAACCTTCGTTATTTTTTCCTCCATTACCCATTTTTCTTTAAGCCAGTCAAAGCCATGTAATGCAAAACGGCTGTCCTCCGGAATACCCTCATTATACTTACCGCTTAAAAGGCCGGAAGCAAGCGGGCTCCAGATGGTTGTTCCAAGGCCTACTGTTTTAAACAGTTGAAGAAATTCATTTTCCATTTTGTTTCTTTCAAACAGGTTGTATTGTGGTTGTTCCATAGTTGGGCCAATTAAATGGTATTGCTGAGCAACTTTATGCGCCTCCATAATTTCAACAGCACTCCATTCGCTGGTACCCCAGTATAATATTTTTCCCTGCTGAATAAGATGATTCATTGCCCACACTGTTTCTTCTACAGGTGTATTTTTATCCGGCCGGTGGCAGAAGAACATATCCAGGTAATCAACCTGTAATCTTTGCAAAGCTTCATCGCAGGCTTCCATTACATGTTTACGGCTAAGCCCTGTTTGATTGGGCTTGTTTTCCTTACCACGCCAGCCCCAGAATACTTTCGATGAAATGGTATATGAGGTACGATCCCATTTTTTCTTTTTTAAAACCCTGCCCATCATCTTTTCACTTTCTCCCAATGCATATACTTCGGCGTTATCAAAAAAGTTTATCCCTTTATCATAAGCAATGCCCATTAATTCATCGGCAGCCTTATCATTTATCTGTTTGCTGAAACTTACCCAACTGCCAAAGGACAAAACGCTTACCTGCAAGCCTGATCTTCCTAAACGACGGTATTCCATATTGTTTTTTTGATTCCGGTAAAGATAACAAAAGCGAAGTGGTTTTGTTTTGCTCTCTATTCAATTATCCGGAAATTCTGAGGCAGGTATCTTCATAACACCCTGCGATGGATCAAGGATAACCCAATTCTTAAAATCCTGTGCAGCCTGCATGCCGGTACCATTTATAACTTCCATTTTCCGGCGGATACGAACCGGTTTATCAGTATAAAATTCGCTGCCAAGCCTGTTCCTGTCCCACCACAACTCATCGCAGTATAAAGTATCGCCTAATACATTTATTACTACCACGCTGTCCTTTAAAAAAACCTTGCTTTCTAATTCAAGATATTTACCATAGCGTGCATCCAGCCTGCTGTCAATGCCTGCGGTATCATTAAAAAAATCAACATGCAATGTATTAGGAAATTCCACGTAAGGAATATTCACCTGAACCCGAAGCATTAAAGGGGATAAAAGTTTGGCTTTAGCCTTACCGCCGATGGTATAATTAATGTCAGCGTTTTTTATTTCTTCCACACCCAGTCCCCGGCTGTTCATTTCCTGTATTTCCTTATCTGTATTTTCGCAGGAAGACAGGAGTATAAATAACAATGACAAGACGATTACACAAATGAAGATAATATTTCTGCCAGAACCTTTCAGGCCGGTATTGTTCCGAAGTATTGGGGGTAAATTACGCAATGCAGCTGCCATGAGAAAGAATTGCAGTTATTATTCATATTAATTGTACCTGGGCCTCTGAAACCAGCGGGCATTCATAGAAACCCCGATGCTGAATCGTACAATATTTTCCCGGAGGTTTGTTTGTTTGTTGCCCCTGTTGCCTACCTCAAGTGCAGTATTTAAAACAACGTATTCACCGGTATAACTAATCCGCTTCAGTGATGTTAGGGGCAATCCTGCACCAAGTGTAAATCCATATTCAGGCCTGCTCTTATTTACGGCAATATAATCGGAGCCATAATAAAGCCCGGTCCTGTATTTAACAAAGTTGAAATACTTTTTTGTTGGTTTGTTTATCTTAGCAGGATAATACTGTACACCGGCTCTTATCATAGTATTATTCTTTACTTCGTCCTTTTGTCCGTAATACCTGTAACTACTCCAGTTACCATATTCAACATCTGCACCAAACATCCAGTGTTCATCCTGGTAGCTGAATCCAATACCGACCATTGCAGGAAATTTAATCTTTCCTTTCACATCGTTTTCCTGGTAAACACTGTCTAAACGGTAATATCCTCCATTGGCGTCATAGTAAATGGTTTCTCTTATAATATCGCTTTTTGCTTTTAAATTCTGCTGAAGATTACCATACAATCCAACCCTTAGATTTTTTAACGGATTTCCTTTTTCATCTTTTTTAATGGCTATATCATATTGTATACCGCCATTGACGAAAAAGCCGCCAAATGTGGTTTTATTAGCTGAGCTGGATGGATAATAAAACACACTGTCATTTATGAAGGTCAATGATGTGTTATGATCTTTACTGCCAAACATATATCCTGCATTGAAACCGATACTGAAATTTTTAATTTTCAATCCTGTTCCAACAAATGCCTGGTTAACTCCCCCACTGCCTTCATAAAGAGTATGAAGGCTATCTATATTCGCAAGGCGTTCTTTCTTTTCAATTTTATAATTAATTTTTGAAACCGGTTTTATTCCAAAAGTCATTCCCCATAACATATCTTTCTTACGCATTTTAGGTGTAGTAAGGGGAAACCCCAGTTGCAGGTAAGAAAAATATGAATTGGCAGAGTTGAATTTTTTTGCCGGATTGCTGCTTCTCAAGGTCCTGAAGTCGGCTTCAGCACCCACATCAAAAATAGTATTAGTGATAGAAGCAAGCGTGGCCGGGTTAGTAAAATTTATGCTTTGATAATCTATTACGCCTGCAGAAATGCCTCCCATACCCCGGGTAAAGATGTTATGATTAGGGGTAAGGTCACCTAATCCATAGCGGGAATAGGGAGAATTTTCCTGAGCGTTGGTGCTCAACTGTAAGCCACAAGCCACAAATAATAAGGGTAAAAATTTAGCCATTGTTAGTTTCACTAAGCGCATACAAACCTTTAAATAAAAAATTAGCGTCGGCAAATATCTTGTTTTTAAGTTGCCCGGCAAAATAGCCTGTATCACCCCCGGTTAAAACCACGTTAAAGTTGCCATATTTATTGGCATACAAATCAATGAAACCGGCTATTTCATAGGTAATTCCGGCAATTACACCGCTCTGCATATTTGTTTTTGTATCATATCCTATCAGCGGAAAATTCCAGTCTTTTTCCACTGAAGGAAGTTTTGCTGTAAACACCTGCATGGCTTTAAAACGCATCTCCATTCCGGGAGAAATACTACCGCCGATGAACTGATGATACTGGTTGATAAAGTTATATGTGATACAGCTCCCCAATGCAATGACCAGGTTATTTTTTCCTGGATAAAAATGAACAGCTGCCGCAGCCAGGGCCAACCTGTCTGTACCAATTGTTTCGGGTTTTCCAACAGGCGTTGTGAAATTTGCTTTTGTAAGGTGCGAAACCTTATGAAACACTGTTTGTACAGACAGCAGTTTCTCTATTTCGGTATTATGCTCAATAACAGAAGATAAAATCGTTTTCTGTGGTTTGTATGTTGCCAACAGTTTTTCAATGGAGGTGGTTTGATCATCCGGTAAAACGATCTCTTCAGCAAATATTTCATTTTCAAAAACAGCCGCCTTTAAACGGGTGTTCCCAAAATCGAAGCAGATTGTTTTTATCATATTGTCAGTTTAGGAGTTTAGGGGTTTAGAGGTTTAGAGTTTAGGCATTCTACTGATCTAAACTTTCTAAACTCCTAAACCTCTGAACTTAATTCAATCCTTTCAGATTTTTAAAATGTCCGTTTAATTTTACTTTCTCTTTCAGCGCTTCCATTTCTGCCAGTAGCGGTATTACTTTAGTCAGGTGTCGTTTTAAATATTCTTGTCTTTGCAATTCATGCAATAATTCAAGCAATTCATATTCTTCTTTTAAAGAAAGGCCGGCATGATGCGCTATATCATAACTCCACAATTCATCCTCAGGTTTTGAAAATTGTTTTTCTATCCTGAGTAACTTATGTAGTTCTTTTACTCCTTTTACAATTCCCTGCATCAAAGTCCTGTTGCCCTTTTCATTATTATCGGGATAATTTACAATGGCTCCGCTGTATAATTTATCAGGCAACTCATTAATCATTTCCAGCATCCTAAAGACCTTTAGTCCTTCGGTTTTAATATCCATTTTTCCATCTTCATACTCTTTGGTTATTTCTTTAACCTGTACCAGTGTTCCCATCTCATTTATTTTTTCGTCCATAACTGACGGTATGCCAAATGGTTTATTGCTTTCAAAACATTCTTTGATCAGTTGTTTATACCTCGGTTCAAAAATATGCAGGTTGAGCCGCTCTCCGGGATAAACAACAATACTAAGCGGAAATATGGGAATGAAGTTGGTCAAAGGATCTTGTATTTATATTAAAAATGTGATTTTTTATTCAGCTCTTTAAGATAAATGTACTTTAAAAAAGTGTACCGGGCAGTAGTTCCTGCAATAATGAACCCCTCTCTTCCATCCAAAAAACCCAGGTGAAAAATATAATACTGTAAAAAGGCAAATACCGGTGAAAAATATTGTTTGAAGAAATTCGGTTTTTTTCCTGCAGCAAAATATTTCTCTGCATTCATCCTGGCATAGTGTGTCATTTTATCAAAATATTTTTGCTCATCAATCACCGTATAATGAAGCACATGCCCCTTGAGCATGATTATTTTAACCCCGTCCGGTAAAATAAGGGTCTCATGCACAGCCACTTCGTTCCATCGTATTTTTTTCCGGTTAAACAGGCGTATATGTTTATCGGATCCCCATTCACCAAAGCGTATCCATTTGTTACGGAAGAAAGTTTTGAACCTGATATCGAATACTTCGTTATCATTGGTTAGTGAAAGTGCAGATAAAGACTGTTTCAATTCTTCATCAATCGCCTCATCGGCATCCAGGCACAATATCCAGTCATACTTTGCAATTGCTACGCCTTTATTTTTGTTTACTCCGTAACCGCCCCAGCCTGTTTCAAGTACAGTGGCGTTAAACTGTTTACAGATGCTCACCGTTTCATCGGTACTGCCGCTATCCACAATTACAATATCGCTGATAACCGGTTGCAAACTTTTCAGTGTGTTGGCAATGATATGAGCTTCATTCCTTGTAATAATGACAACCGAGATATCCATCCTGCAAAGAAACAATAAAACAGCATGGAAAAAAGTAGGAGAATCGTCAAACTTTGCCAAAGTTTAAAACTTTGGCAAAGTTCTACCCTTAATTTATTTGGTATTTGAAATTAGAAAATTGAAATTTGTTCAATGTGGCAGCAACAATTGGATGAGATAAAACAGGCTAACAGCAAAACGCTTGCCCGTTGTATTTCCTATATAGAAAATGAAGTGGCTGGGTATGAAGACATGTTACAACAATTGCCGGCTTCACACACTCCCATTATTGGTATTACGGGACCGCCAGGTGCAGGCAAAAGTACGTTGGTTGATGCATTGATCGGCTTACTGGTGCATAAAAAAAAATCTGTTGCCGTTTTGTGTGTTGACCCTTCCTCTCCTTTTAATTTAGGCGCCCTGCTTGGCGACAGGATAAGAATGAGTGAGTGGTATAATAACCCAAAAGTTTTCATCCGGTCCCTTGCAACAAGGGGCTCTTTGGGCGGGCTGCATCCCAAGATCATTGAGATAAGCGACCTGGTAAAAACAGCGCCTTTTGATTATATAATTATTGAAACCGTTGGTGTAGGCCAGAGCGAAATTGAAATAGCGGGCCTTGCTGATGCTACTGTTGTGGTTGTAGTGCCCGAAGCCGGCGATGAAGTGCAAACCATGAAAGCGGGACTGATGGAAATAGCCGATGTATTTGTAGTTAACAAAGCAGACCGGCCCGATGCCGATACATTTGTAAAAAATCTGCGCCTGATGCTGGCGCCCGCTTTTCATAATCACACAATGCCGGTGCCGGTAATAAAAACCATTGCATCGCAAAAAGACGGTATTGCAGACTTATTAAAGGCGATAAACGAAACGCTCAAACACGAAAAAGATAATGAAAAACGATACTGGTTACAGACAGAAAGGGCATATTATCTTATTCAGCAAAAAAGAATGAAGGATGTTGATAAAGAACAAATGAAGGCCAGCATTAAAAATGCCGGTGATGATTTTAACCTGTACAGCTTTATAAACCAGTATGTCCAGAATAAAGATTGTTGAACCGATGGTATACATTACTGTTAAATATTGCTTTTAATAAAAAATGTATGAAGCCAGATAATTTTATTGATATTCCTCAAACCTGGGATAATATAAGTATGTATGTTATCCGTTCCTGTATCTGGAAAGCATTACAGGCATGTGCGCCAAAGTTTAACGGGCATCTGCTGGATGTTGGCTGTGGCCGTAAGCCTTATCGCCGGTTTTTATTAGATAATAGATACATTACTGAATATACCGGGCTTGATATCGAAGCAGCCATCGTTTATGAAGATGGAATTAAACCGGATTTTACCTGGGATGGTATTACAATGCCCTTTAAAGACAACAGTTTTGATACACTGATGGCTACCGAAGTATTGGAGCATTGCCCAGATCCTCACCGGATAATCAAGGAAATGAAAAGGGTACTTAAGCCTGGAGGGCTTATTTTTTTCACTGTTCCCTTTCTCTGGAATCTTCATGAAGTACCACATGATGAATATCGTTATACCCCATTTGCCTTACAGCGCATTTTTAAAGAATGCAGCATGGAAGAAATTGATTTGTTTGCACATGGGGGTTGGGATATGTCAATGGCACAGATGATCGGCATGTGGGTGGTGGCCACAAAACGTGGGGCCAGGAGAAGAAGATGGGCTATACTGTTGAACCCACTCATTAAAAGATTAATGAAAAAAGATGCAAAACAACAGCCCATAAACTTTACTGACGGAATGATGCTAAATGGTATTTATGGTATGGCAAGAAAAAGAGTAAATTAGTTTCTATCCCGATAAAGAATGTCGGTTCTATAACGTGGAGTTTTAACAGGCCCGGCTACATTAACTTCAAACAGGAAAACCGGGGTCGATATTTGGCGGGGAGAAATATACTTCCCTTAACTGGTTAAACAAAACAGGTCATATACAAATAACAATTATTGAAAAAAATTTATCGGGCTGGTGTATAATATTTATTGAGCAGGTCCTGCAAATAGTCAGGGCCAAACCGGATTCTCAGATTTTGAATAATATGCTGAAGGGGAGATGTGTCGATTTCAAAAAAAGTCCCCTTGTCAATTTCAATATAATTTGATTTGATATTCAGGAACGCTTCAATAGTTTCGATGATTTTTTTACCTGTTGGTTTACCTGGTTGGCAATATTAATAACCTGGTTTGGGAAAAGATTGCGCTTCAGTATATGATCCATGATCAGGTAGGCATGGTCTACATCAATAATATTTCTGTACGCATTTGTCCATAAGTCGAAATTAACTCCATTTTTTAAATGGTTAAAAAAGAAATTAAGCACCGTATTGGGATTGGAGGATGTTCCCACCAGGTTAGAAACCCGGAATATGTGGTATTGCTTTACCCGGGTTTGAATAAAATCTTCAATATGCAGCTTATGTTGTACATAGGCTGACCCCTTTTCCTGCTGATCATAAACACTACAGGTACTGAAATAAACTAGTGACCGGTTATTGTATTTATCAATACTCTCCTTAAGCAGTTTCATTTCCCGGTTGTATGCTTCGGGTTTTTGGTCTTCGAATTTGAAACACCAGAAGCAAACACCAGGAAGTTATCCTCACTGTTGTATAATTCAAATCGCCGTGCACTAAGCCATTACCAATAACCATAAACCAATTTCTCTTTAGACTATTATTTTAAAATAAAAATCATTTGTGTTCTCGAGATGAAAAGCTACTTAGGAAAATAGTTTTTTCCACCAGGCTTTCTTTTTACTGACCTGTGAATAGGAAAAAGGGTAAGGAATAGTTTTATATTTCTCATAACCGGCTTCAAGAAGGCCTTCCCGGTATTTTTTATAAATCGCCCTTAATACCGGAAAATTAGTAAAGGTCAAATAAGGTTCAGGATAGTAAACCAATTTGTCTGGTTCTGCTATATTATATTTTGAAAAATGAAACAGTATGAGGGGCTGGTTATTCACGTAGTAAGTTCCATCTCTTTCTTCTATCTGTCTTTCAATCAGGTTCCAGAGAGCTACATTATAACCCGGATTTTTATTGATGTAAACATCATCAAAAAAAGAATGAACTAAATTTAACCAAAGCTGATCGCTAAACAGGTGCTCATCGGGTTTTTCATAACCCATGTGTTCCATCAGGTCTTTCCACCAGTCTAAGAAAGCAAAAACTTCCGCTTTCCTTTGCAATTCAAAATAACCTGCATTGTACACCCCATAACGATTCAATGAAATGATACTGTAATTCTTCGGCTCCGGGAGGTAGCCAGTATATTTTGTACGATGCGGACTAAGTGTAATTGCAGCTTCAGTTAGTGATAAAAAAGGGCCGAATACGTACATGTCGCTGTCGAGGTAGATCAGCCGAAGCACATCGCTGTGATGTTCCAGGATATGAGCGGCAAAAAAGGGTTTCAGGGCACAACTCATTTCAAAGGGCTGGTATCGCCTGATCATTCCTTCAAGACGGCTATCGTTAAGTGAATTGACAAAATAAAAATCATCAAATTTTATTTCGGGACAGTGTTCTTCATTACCTAAAACGCAAATAATAAAAACCACCCCCGGGTTGTGTTGCAAAAAGGATTTTTTAACTGAGAATGCATGGGCAAGGTAACTAGGGGTAACTACTGTAAATGCTGCAGTTTTTTTTAATGAGTGTTCTTCCATAACATGAATGTATGAATATGAAAGATAAAGCAATTTTTTTTGCTTGCTATTAATTTATCCCTTACGGAAGTTTTTAAAAGACAAACAATATAATGGAAATCATACCCAACTTAAATTTGTCTGAAGACACCAATTATAACCCGGAGCTCATAAACGAACTGTTCCAAATGTGAATGAACATGGCGAAAAAGTCATGCCAAAAAACAGCAATTGGCAGGGCTCCGCATCCTCCGGATGAGTAAGAAGATCAAAACAGTTTATTCCGGGTTATTTGTTGTCTGTTGCTCATTACCTTTTACCCCTTGCTCTTCTAACTTCTTGTTGCCCTTCCACCAGCGGTACCCGATAAACCCTACAATGGCAAATGGCATCAGCATTAAGTAAAGTATGGCAGTATTTAATCCCTGTGCCGGTTTTTCGCCAAGTTGTAAGGCCGTTTTAGAACAAACAGAACATTGGGCAAATGCCGGTGAGGTGAAAATGTTTATAAATAGAAGAATAAATAATATGCTGAAAAGGTATTTCATTGTTATTGCAAAGTTAAGGCAGCATCAGTTTACACAAATCAAATGTTTAACAGAAAATAAAGAGCTAAATTGCATGAAAAATAAGGGATACTTTTAATTTGCATGAAATAACTGTAAGCTATGTTGAAACAAATTTTACCTCTTTTTCTTTTTACATTAATTTCCTTCACTGCATCGGCGCAAAAGATCAATACTGCTGCAGATTTTTACCGGGCAGGCATAGCCTTTAAAGAACAAAATTTTTTTGCAGATGCCGTTGTGTCTTTTAGAAAAGCGATTGCCCGGGATAAATTATATGATTCCGCCTATGTTGAACTTGCTTCGATAAATCTGAAAAGCAGCAGTCACGACAGTGCGATACTTAACCTTAACAAGGCATTGTCGATCAGCCCTAAAATGACAATCGCACTGATGGCCCTCGGTAATGTTTACAGGGATTATAAACCGAATTATGACTCAGCTATCATATGTTACAAGACTGCTGTACAAACAGACAGCACAAATAAAGTAGCTTATTACAGCATCGCCTGGTGCTATAATGCCAAGCAGGAATACGAAAGCTCCATACCATTTGCCATAAAAGCTTTGGAAATAGATAATACATACCGGGCGGCGTATGGTGAACTCGGACATGCTTACCGGAGGTCAAAAAAATTTGCCGAGGGGATAGAGCAGTTCAAAAAGAATCTTGCCATTTCAATTGTTGACCTTCCGATATTTTATTCAGGCATGTGCTATACCCAGTTAAATGATAAAGAAGGGGCCCTTAAACAATACGAAGAATTAAAAAAGATAAATGAAAAGATGGCAGGCGCATTGAAAAGAGAAATTGATAAAATGAATTAAGGCGTTTTTTCAATGGGCTTTTATTTTCCCCGTACCTGGCTATAACTCACAGAGTTCTCACCTGAAAAATACCCATTGGCAGGTATTGTAAATTATACCTCAACTTGCTACTTTGTGTAAAACTTAAAGCTATGTTAAGGCATTTATTGACCTTCATGTTTTGTGTGCTTATTACAACCTTCACAACAGCACAAACGGCTGTTCAGCATTATAATGATGGTATTAAACTAAAAGACCAGAAAAAATATGCCGATGCTTTGGCATCTTTTAAAAAAGCCATAGCTGTCAATCCTGATTATAAGGAAGCGTTGTACAATGCCGGATGGTGCAGCGTTGAATTAAAAAAGCATTCCGAAGCCCTTACCTATCTGCAAAAGGCCAAAACTTTATGGCCCAATGAACCAAAAGTATATCTTGAAATAGGGTATGCCAACGAAAGCCTGGGTAAAAAAGAAGAAGCTAAAGCCAATTATAATAAATGTATAAGCCTGAAATCTGACTATGCCCTGGCTTATAAATACCTTGCGTACGTGTATTATGATGAAAAGAATTATGACAGGGCGCTACAGTATCTTAAATCATATATAGGATATGATGAGGATATTACCAGCGATGAAGTGTACTACAGGAAGGGTTACTGCGAAAATGAGCTGGGTAAATACAATGATGCTGTTGCGTCGCTGAATAAAGCAAATGAACTGTATGCCGATGATGCCAGCACCTACAATGAGTTGGGTTATGCTTATACCAAACTTAAAAATGCCGACGATGCTATATTTAATTACAATAAGGCGCTTGGTATAAAACCAAATTCCATAACAGCAAACAATGGTATTGCCGATGTATACAGGAGCCTGAAAAGCAAGCCTGCTGATGCGGTGAAATATTATTTAAAGGTCATTGAATTAGAACCTAATAATAAAAAGGCCAATTATTGGGCAGGGTGGTGCTATAATGATATGGAACGGTATAACAGTGCAGTTCCTTACCTGAATAAAGCGATTGAAATTGATGGTAAATATGTAAGTGCCATTACTGAATTAGGATACAGTGATTACGCTTTGCAGAATTATGACGATGCCCTGATCCAGTTCAGGAAAGCCCTTACCATAGAGAAAACAGAACTTTCTCTTTATTACGCTGGTTTATGCCATGTAGGTAAAAAACAAAAAACAGAAGCCACCAGGTATTATGATGACCTGAAGCTGATGAAGTCAGATTATGCTGATAAGCTGAAGAAGAAAATAGATGGTCTTTAAATAGCTCAAACTCTTATTTCTGATACAAGGGCTGTATTGTGAAATATCTCCTGGTCAAAGAATTTAGGAAGAGTAATGAAGGCATTCAGGTCTCCTTTTAGAATGGTTGCACTCAATAGATCATCTGCCCGGTAAATTACAGGTGTTTGCGCTTCTAACAATTTTTTTGCAGCTGACAATGTAATAGCATAAGCATGGGTACAATCATGGAACCCTGCTTTTTTCAAGTGTGTGCTAAATGGTTTTGGCAAAAGGTTGCTTACCATGGTATAGTTCCATTTCATCAACCCAATTGCACTGAGCATCTTATAAAAAAATTGCTTTCTTTTCAGCGCCGGAGTTATTTCTTCATGCTTTAAATACCCCAGGTAAACCAATTCCCATTCTTCGGGCAATTCTTTCATTGCATAGGGTAATACATTCATATTTTCAATCAACGGCAACACATCATCTTCCAGTATCAGTATTTTTTTCCAGCCCTGCTTTATCATTTCAGCGTACAGCATCCTATGCGAAAGGGTGCAGGCTATCTCTCCCAGGTTGAGTTCCTTTCCCTGCCGTTGCAGCTCTTTAGCTTTTACTTCATTGTAAGTTCCATCTTGCTTTACTTTTTCCGGGTCTATTTGCAGTTTATCTGCTCCCCAGAAAAAATCAAACGGCAAACCCTGGAGGTTTTCAGAAATTTTTTTATGCCTGTCGGTAAACCGGGGTACCGTTACTACAAATATCTTCTCAAAAGAATTTTGCAATGATTGTATAGTAGCAGGAGGAATAGGCAATTTTAAAATTTATTTGGTTAGAATTTTGTCAGCAATATTTTTAAACGACATTCCCCATTTATCCCAGTTCAGGTCCTCCTCATATTTTTTCCTGCTGCTGATGCAAAGTTGCTGATAAGCTCCATCGTTGGTATACAACTCCTGGATTTTGCCAGCATATTTATCTGCCGCTGCAGACAAAGACAAAGTAAACCCATTTATACCGTCCTGCACATAAGTGCTTACACCGCCTGTATTTGTGGTAATGGAAGGAACTCCATAAGCGCTTGCTTCGCAAAAGACAACTCCTGCACATTCAGCCCTGGTAGGCAGCAACAGAAAACCACTGTTCCTGATAATATCATAAAGCCTCGATTCTTCTTTATGTTTATCAATGAAAGGGATGACTGTAATCCCTGCATCATTGATTTGCACCGGAGGCACACAACCGATAATGGTCAGTTGAACAGGCATCCCCGTTTTCTTCAGTGCATAAAAAGTATCCAATGCTATCTGCCCTCCCTTTCTTTCCCATTCTACACCTATAAAAAGCAGCTTGCAGGTTTTATTCTTTTCTTTTTTGATCTCAGCAGCAGAAGGGATGTGATCCAGGTTGGCGCCCAAAGGTGCGACAGTAATCTTGTTTGCCGGTATATTATAATCGCTGATAGCGGACTGCTTCGTCCATTCAGAAGCAACCATGCAATGAGCAGCATTCTTAAACACCAGTTTATCCATTGCTATTCCCTGGTCAATATTGTATAGGGCTATCTCACTAAAGAAAGGATAGTATCCCTGCAACTGGGAAAAAGTTGCGTCGGTCATGTAAATGATGGGCACATCTGTTTTGCTATAGGCTATCAACTGCGGGGCAGATGGCACAAACAACAAATCAACTTTTCTTTTCAGCAATTCTTTTTCAAGTTGCCTGCTGAAGTATTTTGCATATCCTTTTAAAAATTCTACTGCAGCTTTTTTGCCTGACAACTTTTGAAGCTGTTTGTGCAGGATAAGTCTCTCCCTCACATGCCATGACCATTTATAAAAGAACGTTTCTACCGGGTAGTATTTTTTTATGGCCTGATAAGAATGAAAATAAGTACCCGACCATGCGGTCTTGTCCAATGGGCTCCACCTTCCTGCAAATCCTACTTTCATTTTTTCTGTTTATAAAAATCGCCGTGCGATGAGGTTATATGTAGTGTCTCTTTCAAAAATATCCTTTTCTGTCAAACGGCTAAGATACTTCTCCCATGAAAATGATTCCCAAAGATGATGAAGATACGCTTCAGGAAAATCTGTCACTCTTTCGAACATTGATTCCAATCCGGGTTTATTATACAATGGGTAGTGAAAAGCATAAGGGCCAAGCAATGTTACTTTGTCGGGGTGCCCGGCTGCCAGTTTAATCGGGACAAATACAGAATGTTCATTCCAATATTTGTCTCTTCCCTTCGATCGGAAAGAAGAATAGGTATCGAGCCAGAGGTTTACAAACGGGCTGTTCTTCTCTGAAAGCAATGCTGCATTACAAAGCCCGTTCACCTGGTTGCTTTTTATCAGCCCGGTTTTTTTCCTGATAGCAAACTTGATCTCCTGCCTCCAGTTCTTCGGCACATATTCAGGCTTCAATTCCTGCCCTATGATGAATGAATTATTTAAAAGCCCGTGTAATGGTTTTACACAAATAGTATCCAGGTCAAGGTAGATACCTCCGGTTTCTTTTAATACTTGCAGCCTTACCACATCGGCTTTATGTGCTACATGATAAAGCGGTCGCCCCATAAAGCTTTCGGGAGCCTTGACCTTATTAAGCGTCAGTAAAGGCTTTGCTTTCTCCCACCATTCACCTTGCGGTTCGAATTCATAATGAAAGAAAATCTTTTCCGGTTTATTTATATCTGCTGCTGACTGTATAGCAAGATAATGCGACAGAGAGAACGGCCTTCCGCCAAAATCAGCAGCCATACCGAATACAAAATGGAAAATATTGGGAATCATCTTAAGTACTGCAAAGGTATTAAAGCGAGGCGGTTACTGAAAATAAAAACCCGGCGCTGATAACGCCGGGTTCATAAAATATTATATCGTTTCTTATACCACCTCTGCACTCATCTGCTTCTGTACTCTCTTCCTGTCTTCTTCATTCAGTATCACTTTACGCATACGAATGTTCTTTGGAGTAACCTCAATACATTCATCCTGCTGAATATATTCCATACACTCTTCCAGGGTCATCAATGTTTTGGGGGCGATGCGGCTTGCATCATCGCTGCCACTGGCACGGTGGTTGGTAAGTTTTTTAGGCTCTGTAGCATTTACTACAAGATCGCCTGGTTTAATATGTTCTGCAATGATCTGGCCTGCATAAACATCTTCTCCCGGGTCAACAAAAAAAGTTCCCCTGTCTTGTAATTTATCAATGGAGTAACCGGTCGTTTTTTCTGTATTCTTTGAAAGCAGCACGCCGTTATTTCTTCCTGGTATCGGGCCTTTCCATGGTTTGTATTCTGTAAAACGATGTGCCATTACTGCTTCACCGGCTGTATTGGTAAGCATATTGCTACGCAGGCCGATCAATCCTCTTGAAGGAATATCAAATTCCAGGTGCTGCATTTCTCCTTTACTTTCCATGATCAGCATTTCGCCTTTGCGCTGTGTTACCAGGTCAATTACACGGCCGCTGAATTCCTGCGGCACATCCACAACTAAATTTTCAAACGGTTCGCATCTCTTACCATCTATTTCTTTTATAATTACGGTTGGTTGCCCTACAGTCAGTTCATATCCCTCCCTGCGCATGGTTTCTATCAATATCCCTAAATGCAGGATACCACGACCAAATACCTGGAAGCTGTCTGCACCGTCTGTGTCTTCTACTTTAAGAGCAAGGTTTTTTTCTGTCTCTTTCATCAACCTGTCACGCAGGTGACGAGAAGTAACGAACTTACCATCCTTACCAAAGAAAGGCGAGTTGTTGATGCTGAACAACATACTCATGGTTGGTTCATCTACACTGATAACAGGCAATGCTTCAGGAAAATCCACATCACAAATCGTATCCCCGATATTAAATTCGTCCAACCCTACTATAGCGCAAATATCGCCGGCACTAACTTCTGTAGCTTTCTTCTTTCCTAATGCTTCAAATGTATATAGCTCTTTTACCTTCATTTTTTTAATCCCGCCATCCGCCTGAACCAATGCGATCTGCTGCCCTTCTTTTACAACGCCTCTTGCAACCTTGCCTACAGCAATTCTTCCTAAAAAAGAAGAGTAATCCAGTGAAGTGATCTGCATCTGTGTGGTTCCTTCGTTTACTTTAGGTTCCGGTACATGCTCTAAAATGGCATCCAGTAATGGTAAAATATTATCTGTGGGCGTTAATGAAGTATTCATCCAGCCTTGTTTGCTGCTGCCATAAATAGTAGGAAAATCCAATTGTTCTTCTGTTGCATCCAGGTTAAAGAATAATTCAAAGACCGCATCATGCACTTCATCGGGCCTGCAATTAGGTTTGTCAACCTTATTGATCACCACAATGGGGTGCAAACCAAGTTTCAATGCTTTTTGCAGTACAAAACGGGTTTGAGGCATGGGGCCTTCAAAGGCATCAACCAATAGCAAAACGCCATCAGCCATTTTCAAAACTCTTTCCACCTCACCACCAAAATCACTGTGGCCCGGGGTATCAATAACATTTATCTTAACGTCTTTATAGGTCACGGAAACGTTCTTGCTGAAAATAGTGATCCCTCTCTCCCTTTCCAGGTCGTTATTATCCATGATCAATTCGCCTGTTTCCTGGTTGTCACGGAAGATATTGGTGCTGTGGAGTATCTTATCTACCAGTGTTGTTTTTCCGTGGTCTACGTGGGCAATGATTGCGATGTTCCTGATGTTCATTGTATAAGTATTGAGCTGAAAGCCAGATCATAAGCGTTACTTAAAAAGTGATTTGCCTGTGATTTATCCTTAGCTGCGTTTTTTGAGGCGCAAAGGTAGGCTAATTCAGCCGGATGGCAAGGTTGTAATCAAATTAATTGGTTAGTTTTAAGAGCTTTAACGTATTAAACAGTAAATCTGGTCAATAACAACAGATACTGGTTAACATTTGTAACTTTAAGAACGAAGTTTCACTTTTAATATTTTGTATATGTCAAAACAATGGAGCCGCCGCGAAGCGATAAAAGCTTTAGGCATTTCGATAGGAACAACAGCAATTCCCTTTTCTTCATGGGCTACTGATGAGAACAAGATACCCATCCTGTTACCGGAGAAAGATATTCTTTTAGATAAGCCCATTACTGCCATTACCTGTGGAGCAGGGTCAAGAGGAAATGTGTATGGAAACTATTCGGTCCAGTATCCCGAACAACTGGATATTGTTGGTGTGGCAGAGCCCATTGCAATACGTAATGAACGCTATACAAAAAAGCATGCAATAAAAGAGGAGAATCGTTTCAATACCTGGGAGGATGTTTTTAAAAGGCCAAAGTTTGCAGATGCCATTATTATTACCACACCCGACAACCTGCACTATGGCCCCTGCATGAAAGCTTTGGAAATGGGATATGATGTGTTACTGGAAAAACCCATATCGCCGAGTGAGAAAGAATGCCGCGATATATTGTCGCTGGCGAAAAAAACAGGCAGGATCGTTGCGGTTTGTCATGTGCTGCGTTATGCCCCTTATTTTGTAAAACTGAAAGAGATCATGCAAAGCGGGGTGCTTGGTGAGATTGTGAGCATTCAGCATATGGAGCCTATTGAACATATACATATGAGTCATTCATATGTACGTGGCAACTGGCACAATAGTAAAGAAACCACACCCATCATCCTCGCCAAGTCATGTCACGACCTTGATATTCTCCGTTGGATGGTTGGCAAGCCGTCCAGCCATATACAGGCTTTTGGAAGTTTGCAGTGGTTCACACAAAAGAATGCGCCGGAAGGAAGTACTGCCAGGTGTACAGATGGCTGCAAGGTTGAAGCCTCATGTCCATATTCAGCACTAAATCTTTACTATCGTAAAAGACAATACAATTATGTTTTTGATCTGCCCGAGGAAAAGGATAAACAGGCTGCCTATGTGCTTGAACAATTAAAGTCAACCAACTATGGACGTTGTGTTTATCGAATGGATAATGATCAACCCGA
>CAYTQB010000007.1:0-23072 GCA_964439615.1 uncultured Ferruginibacter sp.
AGCATATAAGCCAAACCAACCAAAGGTCCGGGTGCAAGAAATAAAAAGATAAACCTTGTATCAATATAGCCGGACAAATAATTGAGCAATTCAATGCTGATGATGGTGATGGAAAAACCGATGCAGGTTATCATGGTGAGAGAAGTGCCTTTGATCTGCGCCACTGCATTTTGAGCTACCAGGGTAGAGAATAAGGGTGAGTCTGCTATTACTGCCAATCCCCAAAAAATTAAAACAGTAAGAAACGGTATTAAAGGAAGATAGAAAATAAGAGGAGATACAATACAACAACAAGCGGATAAGAGCAGGGCAGTGAAAGCCGTTCTTTTAACTCCAAATATTTGCGAAAGATAACCACTTACAACACAGGCGAGGCCTCCTGCAGCAATTATTGAAAAGGATAAGACAGCGATATTAAAATTATCAGCAGGATGCAGAGTTTTGTAGGTCGTTAATATTACAGGAACAAAGGCCCAAAATGCATATAATTCCCACATATGACCAAAATATCCAAAAGCAGCAGAGCGAAAAGGCGGGTTCTTAAAAACATTAAATATGGCTGTAAAATTCAGCGACTGCCCATTTGCCCGATAAGGGCCGTTGGGAATTAGTAACAGCATTAATGTGCCTCCGGTAAAACATAATCCCGAAGTAAAGATCAAAACCGTTTTCCATGGAAGTGCAACCGTAAAACTTTTAAGCAGGTGGGGAAATGCAGTTCCTACAACCAATGCACCAACGAGGAAGCCAAATGCTTTTCCTAATCCTTTTTCAAAATAGTCCGAAGCAATCTTCATCCCAACCGGGTAAATGCCTGCGAGGAAAAAACCGGTCAAAAAACGCAGCACCATTAAACTGGTAATGTTTTGTTCTCCCAGCGTAATACTAAAATTTGATAAAGCGCCTAGAGCAGCGCTGATAAAAAAAACAAGTGATGGTGAAATGCGGTCGGCAATCATTAATGCAGCGTAAACCAGTGTTCCAATAATAAACCCAAACTGAACAGCTGAGGTAATATGACCTAAGGCTGTCTTGCTAAGCTCAAGGTCTTTAACAAGGTCTGAAAGAATAGCATTACCGGCAAACCAGAGCGATGTACACAGAAACTGTGCAACAACAATTGTTGCCAGTACCAGCTTAGTATTCTTTTTTAACATTACAG
This sequence comes from uncultured Ferruginibacter sp., assembly GCA_964439615.1. Lineage (GTDB taxonomy): Bacteria > Bacteroidota > Bacteroidia > Chitinophagales > Chitinophagaceae > Ferruginibacter. The sequence continues at coordinate 1,163 of CAYTQB010000007.1, forward strand.
CTTAATAGGCTGCTTTAAAATTAACGCTTATCGGTAAATCGGTGGAGATTATTTGATAATCGCCTCTAAATGTTACTTTCGCAGCATATTATTAATCAAAAGATAAAAAGAATGAGTGAAGTAAAACTAACGCAGGGTGAAATTCACACCAATAAAGGAGTGATGAAATTTGAATTGTATGACGATGATGCGCCCATAGCAGTGTCTAATTTTAAAAAGCTGATTACAGAAGGCTTTTATAACGGGCTTAGTTTTCACCGGGTCATTCCCAATTTTATGGTGCAGGGAGGGTGCCCCAACGGAACCGGCTCAGGTGGACCAGGCTATACCATCAATTTCGAATTAAACGGAACAAAACAGGTTCATGACCGGGGTGTGATGTCAATGGCTCACCGGGGCCGCAATACTGGAGGTTCCCAGTTTTTTATTTGTCATAATCGTTCAAATACAAAACACCTCGACGGTGTTCATACCTGTTTTGGAAAGATTATTGACGGAGTAGATATTATTGATGATATCAGGACAGGAGACATTATGGAGAAAGTTGTACTCCTGTAATACTTCAAATTGCTGTATAATTTTTGATCACTTCAGGGGCTTAGGCAATAAAATTCCTTATGCAGACTTTTGTTTGCATAAGGAATTAATCTTTTCTCTAAAATGATGAGCAGTTTTACCAGGCCAGGTAAGCAACTATTGCCATAACAGCATAAAAGCCGGCAATAATTCCAATTGCGGTAAACACATCTGTCAACAGAGGTGAGATGAACTTTTTCATAACCTACGAATTAAGATTGATTAAAAAATTAATTGAAGGATTTCGTAAAATAAAGGATCACTGTAAAAAGTTGAATCCTGGGGGAGTGAGTATTGTCAGAGGTGTAGGATCGGGCGCAAGATAAAAATAATAGTTTGTTTGTGCAAGGATTGATCAAAAAAAACTGCAATTACAGGAGCTGATAATAAATATTAAATCTAACCCATGTGTTTATGTGGCCTGTTTTAATGTTAATAGTGAAACATATTTTTTGACCCGGTTTTTCCAAATTGCCGATGAAATAAAATAACCGGGTTTATGATGTCTTAAAGGGTTTGTCACATTTTTTACACAAAGAGGCAATTGCCGGAAAGTCAATATTTTATTTTAGTAATTTTATTAAAATTTAGAGGCATATCATGCGTAGTTGTACAAAATCCTTTTATCTGGTAATCATTACCCTGTTATTTAATTCGTTCCTTCTTTCCGCTCAAAATAATTATGTAAAGAAATATGGCAACTCTGTTGTCTTTGCCGGAATTGAAGTGGGTTCAAAGGGGGTAAAGATGAGCCTGGTGGAAATAGAAAAAACAGCCCTTCAAAATGGTTCATTAAATGTGATGAAGGACACAACTGTGAATACTGATTTTATTTCTTTCACCCAAGCAACTTACCAGGCCACATTGGCTGCATTGAATAGTTTATACGACATGGCTTTGAAAGGCTATTCCATCCCGGCCAATCATATTTTTACGGCTGTCAGCAGCGGGGTAAACATACAGGCGGTAAAAGAAAATAAACTTACCTGGGTAGATCAGCTCACCAATGCATTCAGGTTTAATTTTAATGAGCCCGAAAGAAAAGTCAGCGTAATTGATGTAAAAGAAGAAGCACGCCTTTCTCACCTTGGCATTGTACCTGATTCAAGACGCTATAATACTTTCCTCATCGATATTGGAAGCGGCAACACAAAGGGTGGATATTTTCCCAACGATAACACGAAAGACTTCAAACTCTTTCAATTAACCTGGGGTACAAAAAGCACAAGTAATGCTGTTGAAAAAAAATTGGAGGGAGATAATAGTCTGGACAATTATAATAAACATTTGGCCCGTGTACTTGCCGGAGCAGAGAATAATGAAATTGTATATGCGGTGAATGAAAGTGGTTCTTACCCCGTGAGCGATAATGTGGCTTTCAGTGGAGGAATAGCCTGGTCACTGGCAACATTAATGTACCCTGAATTGGTAGGTAATTCAGTGGTACCGGTAACTTATGAAGAGGTTTTAAGTTTTAATGAGAAGCTGTTAAAAAATCATAGCTCTTTATCAGATATCAATATCTTAAAGACTTTGACTGATAAAACACTGGATATGGATGCGATTGCAAAGGAGGTAAAAAGAGTGAACCAGGTATTTGATCAAAGATCACTGCTGGCAGGAACCGGCCTTTTATTGAAGATCATGCGGCAATTTGAAAGTGTTTATGAAAAAAAGAGCTTCTACCTGGTTAAGAACGGTGCAGTGGGTTGGATCACTGCCTATGTTAATCAAAATTCTTCCAATTAATGTTCGTATCAATCCTCTCTTCAACAATTCATGAATTTATATAATTAGCCTATGAGAGATGCCAGATCATTAATATTACTCCTCGTATCATTATTGTTGGTCTTAGTATCGTTTGTTTTAATATGGACATGGGGCTATCGTTTCTACAATAAAAATGATGAATTCAAAGTAGCTGCAAAACTGGTCATTACCGATTCCAATGCCATGGCCAACCGCATCAGGGATTCTTTGCAGAAAGTATATAATGAAACCTTATACAAACTGGATTCTCAACTTGACTCCACCTTACTCAACTCCGATTCTTTAAAAAAACAGCTGGACATTAAGTTGGCTGAGTTTTACAGGCTGAGCGGCGAAATAACCGCCATCTTGAACAGGCGCAATAATAATTATGCCGATATAGATATGGCAAAGAAGAAGATTGGGGAGTTGCAGAATAAGGCCGATGATATGAGGGATAAGAACCAGGTAGTAGATTCGGAGAATAAAAAACTCACTGAGATACTTGACCAGGTACAAAAAACAGAAAAGGGCGCAGAGAAAAATATAAAGCAGGGTAATGCTGAAAATAATGTGGCTGTTGAGAAAAGTAACCCTGCCTATTCGGTCTTTACCGCATCTGAAATGAAACTTTCGGCAATAACGGTGAATGACGAAAAGGAATCGGAGACTTTTTTTGCCGATCAGACAAAGAAACTGGTTGGAGCATTTACGGTTACCAATAACAACAGCCAGCTTAATAGTGCCGAAGTGATAGTGGTGGTTCAGCAGCCAGACGGACGTGTTTTAAAGAATTCGGAATGGGAATCGGGGTCATTTAGTACACCCGAGGGCAAAAGATTATATTCTTATAAACTGAATTTTAATTACTCAAAGGGCGAACCCAAACGCTTGTATTTTTCTTTAAAGGCAGATACTTACCAAAAGGGAAATTATACCATGCAGGTTTACTATAATGGTACCATGATCGGAAAAGTATTCAAGATACTCTCCTGACACTTCTTTCCCCACTGTTTTTACTTATAGAATATGCCAACCGAAAGGCAGATGGCACAGATGATGATCAGTATTATAATAAGCGGGTAAATAAAACGCCACCAGGTTTTAAAACTCACATTTACCAGTGCCAGCGAAGGTAATATCAATCCCGTTGGAGTTATAAAACCCATAATACCCATACCAAACAGGTAAGCATTTACAATTTCCCGGCCCGGCACACCTACAAGTACAGCCAACGAACCCATGATTGGCATTGTAAGTACGGCCATGCCTGATGAAGAGGAAATGAACAAAGTAAACAACATATACAGGAAAAGCATGAGTATGATAAATAAAACAGGGGGCATACTTCCGGCAAGTTTGGCCGAATAAAATAAGATGGAATCACTGATATGCCCTTCGTTTAAGATAATGGTAACGCCCCTGGCCACACCTACGATCATAGCTACGCTTAATAAACTCTCGGCACCGGTGATGAATTGCTTGATGTAAACAGATTCATTCAATCGCAGAATGATGGCAAGCAAAATAGATGAGGCTAAAAATAGTGCAGTCATTTCCAAAAGCCACCATTCAAAAAACACCACGCCGGCGATCATTGTTAAAAAGGTAAAGAGAAAGATGACCAGTAATAATTTTGTTTTACCGGAGAGCCTTGTATCACTATCGGTGATGTTACTTGTATTAATTGAAGGGTATGGCGAAATGACCGTGCCATCGGTTCTGTAAACGAGTGAAGTAGCCGGATCGGCCTTAACCTTTTTGGCATACCTGATAATATACCAGATGGTAACAGCAGTAGTAATTACAAACATGATGATTCGCTCAGCCAATCCTTCGGTCCAGTTTACACCTGCGGCATTGGATGCGATGATGGTAGAGAATGGATTTGTAAACGAGGCCAGGTAACCGATCTGGGCTCCGGCAAAAATTACCGCAACGGGAACCAAAAGATCGTAACCAGCAGCTAAAAATAATGGAACCATTACCGGGTAAAACACCAGGGTTTCTTCAGCCATGCCATAGGAAGCACCTGCGAATGAGAACAGGAATGTAAGTAATATGATGAGCCATGTTTCTTTACCTTTCATATTATACGACATGGCAGTCAATCCCCTCACCATAGCCCCAGATTCATTAAAAACACTCATGAAGCCTCCAATTACCAGTATGAAGAATACAATGTCAATAGAGTCATACACGCCTTTTATAGGCGCCTGCAGTATTTCAATAAATCCTTGCCTGTTCCTTGCGATGTTTTGATAAGTTCCCGGAACAGAAACGGGTTTTCTTATGGCGCCACTCTTAAATTTATCCAGTGAAATTTTTATGCCCAGGCTGTCTAATGTATGTTGCGTAAATGGCAGCGAAGATTCACCCTCTTTTGTAGTGAATGTAAAATTGTCTCCTTCGGTATAAGAAAGCCTGCTGTATTGCCCGGCCGGTATCACAATGGTGGCAAGGGCTGCAATAATGATGACGGCCATTAAGATGGTGATAGGAGAAGGCAATTTTCTTTTTGACGCCATGGCTTGTTTTTTCAATATTGAATATAAGTATTTTAATGTTCTTTATGTGCATGTTTTAAAACAGGCTATTTTAGCAAGATGAAAGCAGCAACCATACCGGAATTAAAAACTGAACTGAATAACTCTTCACCCGACCAGTTGATGGAAGTATGTATACGGCTTGCTAAGTTTAAGAAGGAGAACAAGGAACTGATCACTTACCTGCTGTTTGAATCTTTTGATGAGCGTGCCTATATAGAAAACATAAAAAAAGAGATACAGGCACAGTTTGAAGAGATCAATACATCGAATGTTTATTTTGTAAAGAAGAGCCTGAGAAAAATACTGCGGTTTGTAAATAAACATACCCGTTACATCGGTTCAGCCGAAGCCGAAGCAGACCTGCTACTCTCTTTTTGTACCCTGATAAAAACATCAGGTGTGCCCATAGAAACAAACCCGGTCATCAGAAACATCTACCAGAATCAATTAAAGAAAATAACCAAATCAGTGGCAACCATGCATGAAGACCTGCAGTATGATTATGTGAAACAATTAAAACTTCTTTCTTAATTTTAAAATGGACAATAAATTTTCGTACATTCAAAATAAAAAATATGCCGAAATCGAAGACACGAAAACACCACCACGATTATAAACCACCGGCAAATGCAGAAAAGTCGAAGAAGAACAGGAGTGCCGTTTTAATTGCCATGATAGTCTGTGGCATTCTTGGAATGGGGATAGCATTTTTTGCTTTTGAAGACACAATCTTGTTGCTGGCAGGAGCCGTTGTTGGGGCTGCAGTCGGGTATCTTGCCGGTAAACAGCTCGACAGGTCATTTTCCAAAAAATAGCCTAACACATTACAAATAGTTGTATAGCCTTTAGAGGTTACTAACAGTTTTCGCCCAAATGTGGAAATGATTACCCGATGCCTGCTTGCATTTGGGTAAACTAAATATTACTTTGGATGCTATTAAAAACTTTAACCTCACCAAAAACTTAACTTATGGACATTAAAAAATGGGTCATTGGCGGAATTACCGGAGGTGTTCTCTTCTTCCTTTTAGGTTGGCTGATTTATGGAATGCTGTTAACCAGTTTCATGGAAAGCCATATGGGCGCCGCTGGTAATATAATGAGAGCGGAGCCAGACTTTCTTTATCTGGCCATAGGAAACCTGGCAATGGGATTTGCAGTAGCGTACGTTTTGCTAAAAGCAAATGTGAGTTCAATGGCAGGTGGATTTGTTACTGCAGGAATTTTCGGGTTGCTCATCGGCGTGGGTTTCGACTGCATGATGTATGCAACATCAACAGTGATTAGTAAGACGGCAATGGCAGCAGATGTTGCAGCTTCAACCGTTATGACTGCCATTGTGGGTTCGGTAGTGGCTATGGTGATGGGTATGGGCAAAAAAGCTGCCTGACCTGGTTTTTTCAACATGTACCCTACATTGCCTCAGCAAATAAGTTTTTGATGAGTGGGGCATATATTCTATAGTTGGTTAGAAATAATTTTTGGGAATAAGGGAGTCCAGCGATGGGCTCCTTTTGTTATACAGCCAACTTTATAATTATCTTTACCCAATAGCACAATCATACATGCAAAAAAATACATTATTACTTGCCTCGGCCGCAATCTTTAGTTCGCTCAGCATCAATGCACAAAAAGACGCAAAGTTTACCGATGAAATGAAACAGGAAATGTGCAGCAAAGTAAAAACTGCTGCACAACATGCCTGGAAAGGATATAAAGAACATGCCTGGGGAGCAGATGACCTTAAACCATTGACAAAAGAACCAAAGATCTGGTACAATACATCAATGCTGATGACCCCGGTTGATGCATTTGATACTTTTACTTTGCTTGGTCTGAAAGATGAGGCTAAAGAAGCCAAAGAACTTATCCTGGCCAAACTCGATTTCAATATTGATAACGATGTACAGGTATTTGAAATAACCATCCGCTTGCTGGCCGGATTATTAACCGCTTATGAGCTGGATGGCAATAAAAAATTCTTAACGCTTGCCGAAGACCTGGGCAACCGGCTGATGCCTGCCTTTAAAACGCCAACGGGAATGCCATACAGGTATGTGCATCTTCAAACCGGTAAAACAAGAGATGGCATCAATAACCCGGCAGAGATAGGAACACTGATGATGGAATTTGGAAAGTTATCGAAGCTTACCGGAAAGAATAAATATTATACGGCAGCAAAAAAAGCCATCATGTATGTGTACAATAAAAGAAGCAAGATTGGCCTGGTGGGAGAACAGATTGATATACAATCCGGCAAATGGGTAAACAGCAGGAGCCATATAGGCGCATATATTGATTCGTACTACGAATATTTATACAAAAGCTGGTTGCTCTTTGGCGATGCAGATTTTAAAACAGCATTTGATACACATAACAGGGCCATAAAAAAATACCTGGTTAGTAAGACCGATCATGGCTGGTTCATGCACCAGGTGAATATGAACACAGGAAAAGTTATTGGAACAAGGTACGGCGCCCTGGAAGCTTTTTATGCAGGCCTTTGTGCTTTTGCAGGTGATATTGAAACGGGCAGGGAGATACAGGAAGCGAATTATTATATGTGGACCCGCTTTAACATTGAACCAGAGGAATTTGATTTCAAAAGAGACAGTATCACCAGCGCTTATTATATCCTGCGGCCCGAGAACCTGGAGAGTTGTTTTTACCTGTACCGCCTCACCGGGCAGTTAAAATTCCTGTGGCAAGGGAAAGTGATGGTAGAAAGCATCATTGACCTTTGTAAAACAGATGTGGCATTCGCCTCTTTAAAAAGTGTTCTTAATTTTGAAAGAGAAAACTCAATGGAAAGTTTCTTTTTTGGGGAAACATTAAAATACGCTTACCTCATCTTTGCACCCGAATCAATTTTGAATTTTAAGAAAGTTGTGCTTACCACAGAGGCCCATCCTTTTAAAATTGAAAAAAGGAAACAGTAACTAAGAAACAACAAATGGCTTCAACAAAAAATGCTGCTGTTGGATTTATATTTGTCACGCTGCTCATTGATGTGATTGGTTTTGGGATCATTATACCCGTAATGCCCGGGCTTATCTCTGGTTTACAGCATGTAGACATAAGCACAGCTGCCAAATACGGCAGTTATCTCACTGTTGCCTATTCCATCACCCAGTTTGTTTTTGCACCAATACTCGGCAACCTCAGTGATAAGTATGGAAGACGATCTGTGTTGCTTTGCTCCTTGTTCGGCTTTGGCATTGACTATATTTTTATGGCACTGGCCCCTACATACGCATGGCTTTTTATCGGCAGGATCATTGCCGGCATTACCGGTTCAAGTTTTACCACTGCTGCTGCATACATCGCCGACATCAGTAATGTTGAAAACCGGGCAAAGAATTTTGGGATGCTGGGAGCGGCTTTCGGTATGGGATTTATCATCGGTCCGCTGTTGGGTGGTTTATTGGGCGGACTGGGGCAGCGGGCGCCATTTTATGCAGCAGCCACATTGGCATTGCTTAACTGGGCCTATGGATTTTTTATTCTGCCCGAATCGTTGAAAAAAGAAAATCGCAGGAAGTTTGAATGGAAGCGGGCAAACCCCGTTGGTTCTTTAATGTCGCTCATGAAATTCCCTTCTGTTGTTCCGCTTATCATCAGTATATTATTATTGTATATCGCCGCCCATGCCATCATGAGCAACTGGAGTTATTTTACCATTCACCGTTTTAGCTGGAGCGAAAGTATTGTAGGATTATCTCTCGCCGTGGTCGGCGTATTGGTTGCATTGGTGCAGGCAGGGCTAACGAGGATTATCAATCCCAAAATAGGAAGTGAAAGAAGTTTGTATTATGGCCTTGCCTGTTATTCTGTGGGTATGTTGTTGTTTGGGCTGGCTACTCAAAGCTGGATGATGTTTGCATTCCTTGTTCCTTATTGCCTGGGTGGTATTGCACAACCTGCGCTGCAGGCCGTTATGGCCGGAAGGGTTCCGCCCAATGCACAGGGCGAACTGCAGGGCGCCATTACCGGTACCATGAGCCTGGCTGCCATTATTGGCCCCTTTGTGATGAACAACCTCTTCTTTTATTTTACACACAGCAATGCTCCGGTTTATTTGCCCGGCGCTCCATTCTTCCTGGGTGCATTCCTTATGGCAACCAGCTTTGTCATTGCCTATCGTACATTGCACCCGTCAAAACTTCAACCCATAACATGAAGGACATAACAGGTTTTAAAAACGTTTTTTTTATTGGTGTTGCCGGTGTGGGCATGAGCGCTATTGCACAATACCTGGCAGGCATTGGAAAAAATGTGAGCGGCAGCGACCGCTATTTTAAGGAAGGAGAATTTAACGACACAAAACAAAAACTGGAAGCAGAAGGGATACAATGTTTTCTGCAGAACGGCGAAGGTATTACACATGAAACAAACCTTGTTGTTGTTTCAACAGCCATTGAGGATACGGTTATTGAAGTGCAGAAAGCAAAACAACTGAACATTTCCATCATCAAACGTTCTGAATTGCTGGCATTGATAGCCAAAAGCAAAAAAACAATCGCCGTAGGTGGAACATCGGGTAAGAGCACAACTTCAGCAATGCTTTTTGATATACTTGATCATGCAGGTTTGCAGCCCAGCATCATCAGCGGGGCAGGATTGGTGAATATCATCAAAGAAGGGAAGATAGGTAATGCAAAAGTAGGGGCAGGAGAGTGGCTGGTCATTGAAGCAGATGAAAGCGATGGCAGTATTGTTCAGTATCATTCCGAAATTGGTCTGCTGCTGAATGTAGATAAGGACCACCAGGAAATTGATGAGCTTATGGACATCTTCACCACGTTTAAAAACAACAGTAAAAAATTCATTGTTAATCAATCCAATCCATTGGCAAAAAAACTTTCCAAAAATGTTAAACAGGATTTTTCATCGGACGAAAATTCAGAAGCCGGGTATATCGCAAAAGATTTTACACAGGAAGGTTTTTGTATTGAATTTAAAATTCAAAATTCAAAATTCAAAATAAATACAATCGGGCTGCACAATATGGAAAACGCCCTCGCAGCTGTTACTGTTGCTCATCAAATAGGTGTTGACCTGCAATCCTGTGCATCTGCTTTAAAAAATTATGAAGGCATTTATCGCCGCAACCAGGTACTGGGAAACAAGCACGGCATTTGGGTAATTGATGATTATGCACATAACCCGGTGAAATGCGCTTCGGCCATTAAGGCCTGCCAGCCGGTGGCCGGTAAAGTGGTTGCCTGGTTTCAGCCGCATGGTTACGGGCCTACCCGTTTTTTACGCAATGATTTTGTAAAAGAAATATCAGCAGCATTAAGGCCACAGGATGAAATATGGATGAGTGAAATATTTTATGCAGGCGGCACGGCAGTAAAGGATATCAGCGCCAACGACCTTATCAATGACATTAATGCGCTTGGCAAGAATGCTTTTTTTGTAGAAGACCGAAACCATTTTGTAGAAACAGTAAAGCCGCATTTATCCGGTAATGCGGTATTACTTTTAATGGGAGCCCGGGATCCCTCCTTAGAAACATTCTCTAAAACAGTGTTTGAAAATTTATAGAAAGTAATTATGCCAAAGAACAGATTAACCTCAACAGTTTGTTTTAGTTTTAACCATCTTTTTTTGGAAAAATAGATATATGAAGGTCATTTTAGTCATATGGTGTTTTTGTTTTTCATTTTCTTCCGTAGCACAGATCGAAGGCGGGAGTTTAACATACAAAGACCTTAGGGACCTGGCGGGTAACTGGGCTGGTACCATGGTTTATACTGCTGAACGTTCGCAGGTAACTTATCAAAGCAAATTGGAAATAGTTGACATGAAAGATTCGTTAATGTTCAACTGTATTCAGACGGGCCCCGACGGGAAACAGGTTATTGAAAAATATGCGATGTATATTTATGACAATGGGAATAAGCTGCGGTTCGACAGTAACGAATTTGAAATTGTGGCTATCAGGCGGAGGGGTGTGAGGCTCACGGTCATTATTGAAAGGGAAGGAGTTGATAATTACCGCTCGGCGGATTTTCAACAGACAATTATCATCGGCCCGGCAAACTTAAACATCGAAAGAAAGATAAGATACACCGATATGGTTGATTATTTTATCCGGAGCAGGACATCACTAACAAAAAAATAGCAGGTGACTATGTCATCATTACTAATAACACATATCAGGCAATTGGTCAATGTTCGAGAACAAAACGAATTGTTACGGGGTGCGGCCTTATCCCAGCTGCCTGTAATGGATGATGCCTTTGTATTGATCGAAGACGGCATCATTGCCGAATATGGCGCCATGTACGAACTGGAACTTAAAGTTCCGCAACTGCCCAAACATATAATTGATGCACAGGATCAGATGATACTTCCCGCCTGGTGCGACAGTCATACGCATATTGTTTTTGCAAAAACAAGGGAAGAGGAATTCATTGATAAGATAAAAGGGATGAGCTATGCTGATATAGCTGCAAAAGGAGGAGGTATTTTGAATTCGGCCAATAAAGTAAATGCAGCATCGGAAGATGAACTCTTTAACAGTGCATGGGCAAGGCTGGAAGAAGTTAGCAAACTCGGCACGGGAGCCATTGAAATAAAAAGCGGCTATGGTTTAACTGTGGATGGGGAACTGAAGATGTTACGGGTAATAAAGAAGTTGAAAGAGAAGTCATCACTTTCTGTTAAGTCAACTTTTTTAGGAGCACATACTTACCCACTTGCGTATAAAGAAGATCACCAGGGATATATTGACAGCATCATCAACGAAATGCTGCCCGTTATCGCTAAAGAAAAACTGGCTGATTATATTGATTGCTTTTGCGAAACCGGTTTCTTCTCTGCTGCAGAGATGGAAACTATCTGCAGGGCAGGAATGCGCTACGGACTAAAACCAAAGCTTCATGTGAACCAGTTGAACAGTATCGGTGGTATTGGATCGGCCATAAAACTAAATGCACTTTCTGTTGACCATTTGGAAACGATGACAGATGAAGATATAAAGCTTATTTCAGCATCAAATACTATCGGTACCCTGTTGCCAACCGCTGCGTTTTTCCTGAGAATGGGTTATCAGCCTGCCCGTAAATTAATAGACAATAATTGTGCAGTATCTCTTGCAACTGATTATAATCCAGGCTCGTCACCCAGCGGTAATATGAATTTTGTAATTGCATTAAGCTGCATTCAAATGAAGATGCTGCCCGAAGAAGCCATCAATGGGGCTACCATCAATGGAGCTTATGCCATGGAGCTGGAAAAAGAACTTGGCAGCATAACCGTCGGCAAAAAAGCCAACCTTATTTTTACAAAACCCATTCCTTCCATTGCATATCTCCCTTATTCTTTTGGTACAAACCTGGTAGATAAAGTAATGATAAATGGTGTTGTTGTTTAAAATTTGCGGCAAAGGACTAAAGTCCTTTTAGAATAACCTGTTTACTATCCCTGGCCTGAAGGCCAGGGCAATTTATTTATCCTGGCTTATTGAATAGCTCTGGCCTTTAGGCCAGAGAGAAAAAAAATTAAAATACCTGGGCTTTAGCCCGTTAAATTATTTTACATGAAACAAATAAGTATCCTTATTACAGTACTCATTCTTTCCGGTGATCTCTATTCGCAGGATAACAACTGTACTCAATACCACCGGGGAAAATTCACTTATAACGATTTGGCCGGCAATGTGATAATTGTAAAGCGTAAAAAGAATTTCCAGGTAGAGACCAACCAAACCACCAATACATGGATCAACTTCCGCATTACCTGGAAGAGCGATTGTGAATATCAATTGGAACAGGTGGGCACCAACAGCAAGGCAAGAAGAAAATACAATCATACATTCACTACCACCATCATTTCAAGATCTCTGGGCAACGCCGGGTATGAATATACCTGCGTCTGCACAGGCGCTACGGAACCTAAGATAACCGGTGTGATGAAAAAGATCACTGAATAGTGTTTAACTGAAAAGGTTTCTTTGTGGTTACACTTGTTAATCTTTAATGAACACTTTGAACCGCTCAAAACAATACTTCATCAGCATCTCCCGGTCATCAGGGTGAGCAATATCAATTAAAAGTTTTGCCCGCTGCCGCAGGTTCTTTCCAAATAAATAAGCTACACCTTGTTCGGTAACTACATAATGTACATGGCCCCTGGTGGTAACCACGCCAGCTCCTTCTTTTAAACAGGGAACGATACGTGGCACGCCCTTATTGGTACGGCTGTTCAATGCAATGATGGGTTTGCCACCTACACTCAGTGCAGCGCCACGCATAAAGTCGAGTTGCCCGCCAATGCCGCTGTATTGCAGTTCGCCAATACTGTCGGCACAAACCTGGCCGGTAAGGTCCACTTCAATAGCGCTGTTGATGGCGATCACTTTCGGGTTCTGCCGTATCACATGCGGATTGTTCACGTATTCGATATCCAGGAAGCCAAAAGAAGAATTATCATTCACATAGTCGTACAGTTTGCGGCTGCCAACGGCAAAAGAGGTAACGGTCTTATTCGGATGTTTGGCTTTACATTTATTGTTGATAACGTCTTTCTCCACCAGTTCGATGATACCGTCACTGAGCATTTCGGTGTGAACGCCTAAATTTTTGTGGTTGTTTAAAAAGGAAAGTACCGCATCGGGTATGGTGCCAATACCCATCTGCAGGGTGCTCCCGTCTTCTATCATATCGGATATGTGCTTGCCGATGAGCATTTCGGTCTTGCCCACTTTGCTGCTGTAATTCTCTTCGGGCAAAGCCGAATCATGAAATACCATTTTGGTAAAACGGTCTGTATGTATCATGCCGTCGCCATGAGTACGGGGCATGCAGGGGTTTACCAGGGCAATGGTCTGCCGGGCATTATCAACTGCTGCACGGGCAATATCCACCGATACACCCAGGGAGCAGTAGCCATGCTTATCGGGTGGGGATACCTGCACAATGGCAGTATCCAGTTCCAGTGTTTTGCTTTTGAACAGGTAAGGGATATCACTTAAAAAAACAGGTATAAAATCAGCCCGTCCTTCTGATACGGCATTTCGTATGGGAGCAGATACAAACAGTGAGTTAATATGAAAACTGTCCATATACTCCGGCTTGTCAATCTCTATATCTCCTTTCAGGGTGATGGAAACCAGTTCTACATTCCGCAGGCGGTCTTTTTCCTTTGCCAGTTCGTGCATCAGGTACAGCGGGGTGCACACGCTGCCATGTATAAACACACGGGTATTGCTTTCAATGATGGATAAGGCTTCTTTGGCGTTTACGTAATTGTAGGGATGAACCATGTTTACTTTTAATTTAAGGCAAATTTCAGTGTTTATTAATTAAAAAGGGTAATGTTCATCATGTGAGTAAATGATTTTGATTTTTCTCTGAACCACCAAGGCACTAAGACACTAAGAAGCACAAAGGAAAAACTTAGTGTCCCTTCGTGCCTTCGTGTCTTAGTGGTTCAATTCTATCGCTGGCTTATATACCATATTCTTTCATGGAAAATTGTATTGATAAGGTGATGATCGGCGGGGAGTTTTTTTAAACCACCAAGGCACTAAGACACTAAGAAGCACAAAGGAAAAACTTAGTGTCCCTTCGTGCCTTAGTGGTTCAATTCTTCAATCGTATATTTGCAACTCAAATACTAACTATGCAACTTATCGAATGTGTCCCCAATTTTTCGGAAGGAAATGACCTCAACCTCATCAAACAAATAACCGACGAGATAGAAAAAATCGAAGGCGTCCGCTTGCTCAATGTTGATCCGGGTAAGGCAACCAACCGCACCGTGGTAACTATGGTAGGCGAACCGGCAAGAGTTATTGAAGCTGCATTCAATGCCATAAAAAAAGCAGGCGAGTTAATTGATATGAGCAAACACAAAGGCGAGCACCCACGTATGGGCGCTACGGATGTTTGCCCGCTGATACCCATTGCCAATATCAGCATGGAGGAGACAGCAACCTATGCACAGCAACTTGCCAAAAGGGTGGGAGAAGAGTTGAAGATACCCGTTTATTTATACGAAGCCGCACAACCAAATAAAGAGCGCAACAATTTATCTGTTATACGTGCCGGCGAATATGAAGGTTTTTTTAAAAAGATAAAAGAGCCGCAATGGAAACCCGATTTTGGTCCGGCTGAATTTGATGCAAAGAGAGGCGGTACCGTTATTGGTGCCAGGGATTTTTTGGTGGCCTATAATATCAATCTCAACACAACATCCACACGCCGTGCAAATGCGATTGCATTCGATGTTAGGGAAGCAGGAAGGATGATAGAAGTGGACGGCAAAAAAGTAAACCAGCCCGGCACCTTAAAAAGTGTAAAAGCCATTGGCTGGTTCATTGAAGAATATGGCGTGGCGCAGATAAGCATGAACCTCACCAATATCAATATCACACCCGTGCATATTGCCTTTGATGAAGTGTGCAATAAAGCTACAGCAAGAGGAATACGGGTTACGGGTAGCGAACTGGTGGGCCTCATTCCTTTAAAAGCCATGACCGATGCCGGTAAATATTTTTTACAAAAACAAAAGCGCAGTACGGGGGTAAGCGAAAAAGAATTGATAAAGATCGCCATCAAATCCATGGGATTGGACGAACTTACCCCCTTTAAACCCGAAGATAGAATTATAGAATATATGCTCAACGACACAAACAGCAGCCGCCTGGTAAATATGAAACTCAACGACTTTGCCGACCTTACCGCCAGCGAAAGCGTTGCACCCGGTGGCGGTTCCATCAGCGCCTATGTGGGTGCATTGGGTATAAGCCTCGGTTGCATGGTTGCCAATTTAAGCAGCCATAAAAAAGGATGGGACGAAAGATGGAAAGAGTTTAGTGATTGGGCGGAGAAAGGGGAGAAGTATAAAAATGAATTGATAAAACTGGTGGATGAAGATACCGCAGCCTTTAATAAAATTATGCAGGCATTTGCTTTGCCCAAAGCTACACCCGAAGAAAAAGCTGCCCGTACACAGGCTATACAGGAAGCAACAAAGTACGCCATTGAAATACCTTTTAAGGTAATGGAGACTGCCTATGCAAGTATGGAAGTTATTAAGGCAATGGTGATTGAAGGCAACCCCAACTCTGTTACCGATGCCGGTGTTGGCGCTTTGTGTGCCCGCTCTGCGGTAATGGGCGCTTTTATGAATGTGCGTATTAATGCCGCCAGTTATGATGACAAGGCTTATGTAACGGATATCATTGCTAAAGGAAAAGAGATAGAGAACAAGACCAATGCCCTGGAAGCAGAGATATTGAAGATAGTGAATGAGAAGATTGGGATATAACGTCATTGCGAGGAGGCACGACGAAGCAATCTCCAACTACGAAGCGACGATTGAAGTGAATTGATAGGCACTCGGACGCCGTCGGCCAAAGCCTATGGCGGCGGACGATAACACGGATTGCTGCACAGATGTTCACAGATTTTGATACTGCTGAATGTTGCTGTCATTCCGAGGTACGAGGAATCTGTTGGGCTAAATAGAAGATTTTATTACCAGCATTTGTACTGAGCGTAGCCGAAGTATCATAGTAGCATTGTTGTGTCACTCACTTGTACCGCATACCTTTAAGGAACTACTTTTGAAAAAATAGTTTGTAAGACACGAACCAAGGCGAGGGCACGAAACAAGACTAAGAGTAATAAAGTGAAACAATTTTAAGTATAGCTTTGTGAAACAAAATTTATCATCAATGGAACTTACTATAAAAGAGTTACTTCAAAAGCCGAATTTATTGAAATTAAACTCTAATGAATTTCTTGTTGTCAGAAACATGAGACTGTCTTGTCCTTTAAGCATCCTTTGGACTTATCACGATGAACAACTTGTTATTAATAGAGTAGGGTCAGACATGGAAGAGTTTATGAAACCATCAGTAGTAATACAAGATGAACATTATCTTGTACTTGACCCTAACGATGAAGGGTATTCACGAGGAATAATTTTGAAAGTTGATTCTGTAGCAATGGACCTAACTGTTGAAGAAATTGCACCTCCTGCAGTGTCAAAAGGTGATTTTAAGATAATAAGAGACTACAGAAGCAACTGAAACTAATTAGCTTATATTGAAATGTTTGGCATTGAGAAAAAGTATCAAATATTTACTCATTTTATTAACGGGAATTATTGTGATTTTAGTCTTTACTAGTCCAAATATTAGAAATCTGAAAGATTACGTCGGTTTTAATGATGGTGCTTTTAGGCGAAGTGAAAACTGGATCATATTTTCAAAATTCGAACATTCATTTGTTTCCCACATTTATAATAACAAATACAGGGATTTAAGAACAGATACTTATATAGGAGTTTTTTCAAACTTCTATAAAATCAAAACTACAAAGGAGATTATAAAACCAAAAGATAGGGATGCAGAAAAGAATGACTGGCTTATAAAATAATACACTCCGCTAATATCGGTGTTACTAAATAGCAAGTAAGCCAACTGGCGCAACCGCACGAAGCCGCCGTCTCCGCTGTTGTAGGTGTTCCCAACCCACCCGCAAGCCAACTGTCGCACAGTCTTTACTGGAAAATGTAAGGAATAGCAGAGCAAAAAATCAAGCAAAATCACATACTGTGGTTGTTTTGGGAAAAACAAATTAATAAAAAATTTTTTTTCCAACACTTTATTCGATATTCGCTATACTCAACAATGGAGAAGCGGACTGAGACTCCTTATTAGTAAAGCGGCATACCAGCCACGCTACGAATAAAAAATCAAAGCCCGCTATGTAGAGTAAAAATGAAAGCACCTTGATAGTGTTTGCCATTATTCCAAGATGGACATACTGGAAGGGTGTTTTTTGTTTTACAAGATAAAAATACCTGCATAGCGTCACATAAAAAAAAATTTCTTTGACCCCCCAACTGGCGCAGATATGCAGGGTGGTAAAAGAGCGTTGACGTACTTGCCTACCGGCAGGCAGGTCTGTGCCCACAAATACTCTAACAATAAAGCCAGCCAACTCTTAAACTTTAAAAACTTTTGCCTGGCACAGATACGCTTGCACACTGGCTATGCTGCATATCTGCGCCAGTGATCAGTATGCAGGGCGGTAAATGAGCGTTGGCGTATCTGTGCCTACAAATACTCTTACAATAAAACTAGCCAACTCTTAAACTTTGAAAACTTTACTTGGCACAGATACGCTTGCACACTGGCCATGCTGCATATCTGCGACAGTGATCAGTTAAAAAACGAGATATTTACTTTTTAAATCCTATTCTTTCCCTATCCTGCCATTTCTTTTGTTCAACTTTTTCATCCAGCAGGTTTTCAAGTGCATCATAAATATGGTTTAGCTGGGTGTTATGATTGCTGGTAGTGTCTTTTAGTTCTTTTATCTGGTCGGCAAGTTCTTTATAGTTAAGTGCAAATTGTTTTAAAGCAATAAAAGCTCTTACAATTGCAATATTCATTTGAATTGCCTTTTTACTTTTTAAAATACTTGCCAGCATGGTAACACCGTGTTCGGTAAATGCATAGGGCAGGACTGGACTGAATTTTACTCCTTCAGGAAGCTTATCACCAATTGTGATAAGCTCCTGCCATTCTTTTTTATTCAACTGGAACATAAAGTCTTTTGGAAACCGGTCTAAATTTCTTTTAACTGCCTGTTTTAAGGTTCTTGTTTCTGTGTTATATAAAGTGGCAAGATCAAAATCAAGCATTACTTTTTGGCCACGTATCTCATATATCAGTTTTTGAATAAGCTGTAACTGCATAAACAGGTATTTTGGTAAATAGAGCTTATCACAAATTGTGATAAGCTGTTTCAAATGTACATTTTTACTTTATCTGGAGCAAGCCTGCACTGCCTACCCCAACTGGGCAAATGTTCCCTACCCAACTGGCGCAGACATACAGTTACTGGCGCAGATATGCAGAGTGATAAAAGTGCGTTGGCGTACTTGCCTACCGGCAGGCAGGTCTGTGCCCACAAATACTCTTACAATAAAACCAACCAACCAACCAACTGCTTAAACTTAAAAAACTTTTACCTGGCACAGATACGCTTGCACACTGGCCATGCTGCATATCTGCGCCAGTGATCGATTCTATGTGAGCCCTATGTTCTCTATTGTGCCTATGTGGTTCAAATTTCAAACCAGGACACTACCAACATAATACAGAGAAAAATTGTTCAACATTTTTTTATTATCTTCAACTATCAATCATCTCATCCTGAAAACAGGTAGATAAATAAATTAAAAGTCATTTCATGTATGACGCTAACTTAAAAATAGTAGACCAACTGATCCAGTTACAAAGATCATCTCTGAGGCTCTATATTTATTATACGATCGGGATCATAGCTTTGGGCATATTACTTGCAACCAGCGGACAGTTATTTTTTGAAAACACTACTATAAAAACAATAATTTCTTCAGGCGGTACCATCATTACTTCTTTTAGCGGATTCTCCTTTAAGGAATTTTTAAATAAGAAAGAGAATATCAATCTGTATAATGCTTTTAAAAGTAATATAGAGATATATAAAGAGGATTCAAAAAGGCAGGAGCAATTTGAAACATCTTTGCAAAACTATCTTTTCAAAAAATAAAGCATATGCTGCAAAATTTAGACCCGGAAGACTTTATAAAAAAAGCAAAGCAAATAGAAATTAAAAAAAGAAGAAGGACTTTGATAGTTACTTCAGTTATAGTTTTTTTAGCTATTTTATTCCTTTTGTATACAGTTTTGTCGGTAAATGAAAGCAATAGTGAAAAAGAAAAAGCAATAAAAGATAATAAGTCTTTAACAGAAATTAAAGATTCTGCTTATAAGGCCATATTAAAGCAAGACAGTTTAATTTCAATAGTCACAAAATATTTCGGATTTAGAAATGAGCATAAGGCCGACTCGGCTGAATCACTTTATGCTGACACCGTAATAAGCTACTTTAAAAATCTTAAAAATATTTCAAAAGCAACAATTACAGCAAGTGATAAACAATATTGGGCAAAATATAAAGCGGATAATTTTTTAATTACCGACCCGATCCAGATCATATTAAATTATGCCGGGGACAGGGCCATAGTTAAGGGAAGGCAATGTTTTGATGAGCAGAAATGTTTTGATGAATTTGTTGAAATTCATTTTGATGCCAATAAAAAAATAAATTATGTCAGGGCATTTTTTGATAAGAATTAGAAAACTCCGCTTTTATTCCTCCACTGCCTCGGTTCGGGCCACACAATCCGAAATGGTCAGCCATTAATAACCGGTGAATGATGCAGGTAATTATCATCAGTACTGTAAATGAACAGACAACTGCCGGCTTTTATCTCGTCAATGATCTTTTTGTGCAGTTGCAAAGGTACTGCAGGGCAACCCTGGCTACGCCCGATATAACCACGGGTGTGGGCTAACCCTTCGTTCACATAAGGAGCGGCATGCAAAACAATGGCCCTTCTTTCGGCATTATCATTAAAACCTTTTTCCAGGCCAAAAAGTTTAAGGGAATAACCGTTCTTGCCGGTGTAAGTGGCGCCGGTCTTATAAAATCCAAGGCTGCTTTGGTTGCTTTTGGGTGCATTGGAAAAATGACGGGCATATTCCATACCCGAGTTGGATCCGTGAGATACATAGGTATTGCAAATAAGTTCAAGCCTGTCCAGGTCAAGAATAAAAAACCTTTTCAGCGAAGATGACCTGCTGAAATCTATGATGGTAATGATGCTGTTGTTGTTTAGTTTTCCCGACTCCCGGAGTTTAGAAAAGCCTTTTACGGCATATTCAAATGCATCACGGGAAAGTCCCAGCTTATCCAGGTTCAGCTTATCGTAAACTGAAGAAGTGGGAACGGGATAAGGCTTAGGTGAATTAAGCATTGGCTGATCAATATATACAGGCTTGTTTATGGCAAATACAAATGGTATATGCAATAAAACAATGAAAACAGGGGAAAAAGAAAAAACAATTTTTTTAAGCCCGATACTTTGCATAGAACTAAAATTTAACTCCTTTCATTCAGGGCGCAAAGCTATCTGCCCCCGGGGTTTATTTAGTAGAATTAGTTCTACTGGTATTGCTGGACAGCCGGGCAGCTATCTAATTCCCAATTCCTCAAAACAACTTCTCCTGCGGCGGAAATTTATTCAGTGTTGAAAATTATTATCTTCGGAACCAGTGAAAAGACGCAGGTTCATAAAAAGAAGTCTTTATACCCTTGCAGGACTTGGGTTATTGGGTGGATTTTATGCCTGGCAGATAGAACCATTCTGGCTGGAATTTGTGAGACAAAAAATGCCGGTGAAGAATTTACCAAGAGACCTTCATGGAAAGTTATTGATGCAGATTAGCGATATGCATGTGGGCAACCGGTTTAATTATAAGTATCTCATTAAGTCGCTTAAAAAAGCAAAAGCATTCAACCCTGACTTTGTTGTTTATACCGGGGATTTTGTGAATGCTCGTAATGATGTGATAGAGTATCACAAACTTATTGAAGTGCTGCAGGCTTCTGTGAAAGGAAAATATGCAACCGTTGGAATCTTAGGGAACCACGACTATGGTATGAACTGGTCGCAGGAAGAAGTTGCAGAACGGATTTCAAAACTGCTTGGAGAGAATGGTATATCACTTTTACGAAACCAGCGGCAGGAATTTGCAGGCCTCAACTTTATCGGGTTCGATGATTTATGGGGTTTGAACTTTAAACCGGGTATTGTCATGGACCAACTGGATGCCTCAAAGGCAAAAATTGTTTTATGCCATAATCCGGATGTGTGCGACCTTGATGTTTGGAATAATTATAAAGGCTGGATCTTATCGGGCCATACGCATGGGGGACAGGTAAAGCCTCCTTTTTTACCACCACCTGTTCTTCCTGTAAAGAATAAAAAATATACAGCGGGTAAATTTGAACTCGGTAATGAAAGGATACTGTATATAAACCGGGCATTAGGTCAGTTGCTACAGATAAGGTTCAATGTGAGGCCCGAGATAACAATTTTTGAACTTGAGGCGATATAGGAACAATTAAGAATTAAAAATTCCTTCGGTTCGAAAGTTCTTTCCGGATTCGATAGGA
>CAYTQB010000007.1:23172-36834 GCA_964439615.1 uncultured Ferruginibacter sp.
CCACGATGGTGGGTCTGGTGTTCAAAAGTTTTCAGCATCAATGCAAACTTGGTTGTTGTGAACCCGAATAATTTTACTTCGTCTTTCCACTTTGAAGGATCGCATTTCTTTACGGCATCCGCTGCATAATCATAACTGGCATTTACAAAGTGCATTACGGAGTCCCTGCTTTGGGCGCTGGTCCTATTCTCAAGCGTAAAGCTTACCCATGGTGCCGGTGGCTGACCGGTTGCCTGCGCCATCAGGAATACATTGGCACTGGCGAGGTGCAGCAACTGCTGGGCAAAGCTGCGTAAGCTGTCAATAGCTTTAAATGAATACTTATCTGCAGGCATGGTATTCATATATTCCTGCGTATAGGCCTTTGCCCTTTGCCATTCTGCCGTCATCAGGTTTTTCAGGTCGTCATTGCTCATCGACTGTGCAGTAATTTGGCCGGAAAACAAAAACGATGAAATCACGAAACAGATGCTTAAAGATATCTTTCTCATAAGTAATTTTTTTTTAAGTTACGAAAAAACTACGGAACCCCAATTAAATTAAGCACATCATGCCGGGTGTGGACACCTACTTGGGAGAAAAAAAAACCTATGAACTTCAGCCCATAGGTTTTAATAAAGCAGTTATAATGTAATGGCTACTCTTCCTTTTCAAATACAAATACTTCCACACGCCTGTTCTTCCATTGCAATAAAGGATCATCCAGGTCGGCTGCAGGTTTTTTATTACTGAAGGCGGCAGCCGTCAATCTTTTTCTTGGAATAAAGTAACTGGCCACATAGTCCACACAAACCATTGCCCGGCTGAATGCCCTTATGCTGTTGGCTTCCACGCTGCCCACCCTGTCGGTATGACCGTTGAACTGTACTACTAGTTTTTTATTGGCCTTCAATAATTTTATCACTTGATTTAATACCATAAAGCCTTCTGTTCTCAGTTCAGATTTACCTGGTTCAAAATAAATGATCCACTTCATGGTATCTTTTTCAGTACCGGTTTGCATCTCGGAATATAATGGGCATCCATTATTGGAAAGCGGGCCTTCCACCATCGGGCATTTATCATCATCATCGCTAATGCCATCGCCATCAGCATCAGGTACCGGGCAACCACCATATTTGGCAACGCCTTTATGGCCGGGGCACTTATCATCTTTGTCAAGTATACCGTCACCATCAGTATCAGCTGTAAGACTGTCTTTTTTGGCCTGTTCAAGTGCTGCTTCTTTTTTCTCTTTCTCTTCTTTTTCTTTCTTTTCCTTCTCTTTCTTCTCCTTCTTCTCCTTGTCTCTTTCCTCTTTGTCTTTTCTCGCTTTATCTTTTTCTTCCTGGTTCTTCTTTTTACCGGTGAAAAGTGTATAGCCCAGGTTTACACCAAAGCTCTTCATTTTGTATTGCAGGGCACTGTTAGGATCCTGGTAATAATAATTCAACGGCAGGTTATAATCTACCCACAACTTGAAATTATCAAATTCAAAACCCAGCTTAAAGCCCAGGCTGAAGAAAGTTTTTTTATATGCACCCGGTGCATTGCCGGTAGCCAGTTTTTTTTGTGTTCTTACCACCGGACCCGAAGCATTACCAAAATAAGTGAGTGATGTTTGTTCGCTACCCGAAGCGAATATATTAGCTGTTGGCCCTGCACCTATAAATAAGGCAGAAGACTTGCCCCAGGAAAATTTTTTAAGCAGGTTAAGATGAATGTCAACATAATTCAGGCTTTGCGAACTTCCGGAATCTTTTACGGTATTGATCGGCCCCTGTTGTTTTTCTAAAGAATAGGAATAGCCTTTCTTATTATACAATACAGTACTGAACAAACTTATCCCGTGCCTGCTGATGGGAATGTCGGCAGTAAGGCCACCCCAAAATGAAGTTACTGATGAGTAATTCTCTACTGCTAAACCGGGGAAATTGTAAAGCGACGATTTTCCTGCACCAGCCATTATGCCAATCCTGTTCTGTGCATTTGTATTACTAAACTGAAACAAGACCAGGGATAGTAAAAAGATATTTTTTACTACGGTTTTGTAATAAGACGGCTTGGACATTACTTATTTAATGGTTAGTTCCGGCAAAAATAACAGGTTTGAACGATAGCAGTGCGGAAAAACCTTCCACATATGTGAATACATTTACCAAACCGGCCCACGATGGGGTAACGACTGGTATTTTTATTTGTTCTCTACTGCCCCGGTGATGGGCCTTATGATCTCGTTCGTTCCCAGCGAACGCCTGCCCTGGCTGATGTTTCATCCATTAAATACTGCAACGATGCCATATTCCGGAATAATGATGGGGAACTTCCGCCGAACCCATTACTACACCAGGCATATTTTCCATCCCAGTATTCAAAAAACCAGCATTTATTTCCGTAGCTGGGGCTCCATGCCCTACATTTATTGATGGGGTAACAGATGCTTTTACCCACCCTGCGCTTAACAATTGCCCGCTGTTCCACTGCCCGTTTTGCTGAAAACATCAGGAAAAGCAGGAATAATAAGTTTGTATTTCTCCCGTTATCACAATAGTCCCTTGTAAAATTTCCTATGCCGGTATTTTTATTTTGCAGGCATATTATTTGCAGTTTAAAGGAATACCGATCACCTATGAAAAAGTTACTCAACACCCCACTCGTATATTTACTTAGCACCTTTGTTTTTATGGGCAACAATAGATGTACGGAAATAGTAAAAGCCGATGCCATTACTGTTAATGCAGCGGCGAGTACTACTATTCCAGATGAAAATGCAACGGAGGGGCAACCTGATTCCAAAGTTGACATCATTGATACAACATTTGATACATCAGCCTATAATAAAAAAATGCTGGCCCTATGTAATAATGATCCGTCAGGTAAGTGGCCGGCGAAATCAGTTTACCCATTACCCGGTGCAGTTTTTCCCAATACAAGAATCATTGCATTTTACGGCAACCTGTATTCAAAAAGAATGGGCATCCTGGGCGAGATACCCAAAGATTCCATGTTCAAAAAACTGCAGGCCGAAGTAGCAGCCTGGCAACAAGCCGATTCATCTGTAAAAACAGTTCCGGCCTTACATTATATAGTAACCACGGCACAGGGTTCCCCGGGCAAAGATGGGAAGTACCGTTTGCGAATGCCTTTTCACCAGGTTGATACCATCATGAATTGGGCTAAGCAGATCAATGCACTTGTGTTTATAGATATCCAGGTAGGGCATAGTTTGGTAAAAGATGAAGTGCCATTGCTTGAAAAATATTTGCAACAATCTAATGTTCACCTGGGAATAGATCCTGAGTTTTCGATGAAGAATGGTGAAGTGCCCGGTTCTAAAATAGGAACATTTTCAGCGACAGATATTAATGATGCCATTGACTTTTTAGCCAACGTGGTTCGCAAAAATAATCTGCCACCCAAGGTGCTGGTGGTTCATCGTTTTACACAGGGTATGGTAACGGGGTATGAAAAAATAAAAAAGGTTCCGGAAGTGCAGATCGTAATGGATATGGATGGTTTTGGAGAGAAAATATTAAAGAAATCTACCTACCTCAGGTATATTTATAAAGAACCTGTACAGTTTACGGGGTTCAAATTATTTTATAAGAACGATAATAAAACTTCTTCGGGTATGTACACACCGGAGGAATTACTGAAGTTTACACCCCGGCCTATATATATTCAATATCAATAGAATAGGAGCCCCAAATCACAAAAAAAAGCCGATTTTTTTCAAATAATTGGCCATAAAATACGTTTTAGTAGTGATCTAAACCCTTAATCCCTATGAAAAAAGTACTACTCGCTGCAGTTGCTACCTTTAGCTCCACTTTTGCTTTTTGCCAGGATATTACCGGCCTTTGGACCGGGACACTCTACAATGATGCAACAAAGCAATCTATGCCATACGAGGTTTATATAACTAAAACCAATGGAAGATATTCCGGGTATTCACAAACCTGGTTTTTGATAGATGAGAAAAAATATTATGGCATCAAAAAAGTGAGTGTACGCATTGCTAAAGATGGCAAGGTCGTTATGCAGGATGCAGCCATGATGGAAAATAATTACCCTGCCAAGCAGAATAAAAATGTGATCCAGTTAAATGTACTCGACCTGGTAAATAAGGACAATGAGACCATACTCGATGGGCTTTTTGTTACTAATCGTTCAAGGTCTTATGGTGACCTTACAGGCCATATCAATCTAAAGAAGATAAGCACATTAAGTGGAAGCAGCCTGATACAATATTTACAAAAGAATGCTGGTGAAAGTGATATTACAGTAGCAACCTTAAAATAAGCATGTAGAAAATAATACAACCTGCCTGGGGTAAGATCCCAGGTAGGTTTTTTGTTTTATAAGGTTAGAATAAATGTTGACCAATTCCAGCCCATCTGTTTAAACGCCCCTTCATGTTGATTTTGCTGAGTCCTTAGCAATATGTGAAAAATAAAATTAGGTTTTCTGATTTATTAATTTAATATTTGGTTTTAGTAAAAAATTGCCGGGTACTTATTCAGCGGCCCCCAAAGAAAATATCCAATACTTATTGAACCGATCCTCCTCTGTTTTATTTCAATCGCTTCCTCTTTACGATCAGTACATGTGTAACCTGTATGCATAATACGGAAGTGTGAAAATATTATATATCCCTGGCCACCTGAATCCCTAACCCCCGATAACTCCCAAAAAAAATTACCGCCATTAAACTGTTTGGTTGCGATGAAAAAAATAATGATCAGGGTATCGGCAATGTTGGCGATGCTAATGACGCCCTTTTTCACCAAAGCTCATGAATCATACCTAACACAGCCGGTAATAACTCCCGGAGGGCCTACTACTTTTTGTGCAGGGGGTTCAGTAATATTAACATCCAGCCCGGGAATTTCTTATTTATGGAGCACCGGTGAAACAACGCAAGCAATTACAGTTAGCACAAGCGGCAACTATACTGTTACGGTAACTAATGCCAATGGCATTTCCGAGACTTCGGCAATAACAACTGTTACCGTAAATCCTGCTCCTGTTATCCTTTCAACCACTGTTTCTCCGGCTACAATTTGTGCAGGTAGTCCGGCAAATCTTAAGGTAGATGTGCAAGGCGTAGTTGGGAGTGCTAATTATAGTTTGACTTCAATTCCGTTTGCCCCGGTTGTACCAACAGGAACTGTAACAGTACTTGCAACAGGTGGTCATGCAGTTACACCCATGTCGATCAATAATCTTGATGACGGTGCATGGGACAATCTCCCGTTACCAGTCGGCTTTGCATTTAAATATTATGGCACCACACCGACTACATTCTCTGTATCAACCAATGGTTTTATGACCTTTGGCCCTACAGGAGGTCCTTCCTGTTGTTTTGGTCAGTTGTTACCCAGTACAGCTCTTCCAAATAATTATATTGCTATAGCGCATGAAGACTGGACATTGAGTACAACAGGTACTATGGACTATTTCATTAACGGAGTGGCGCCATTCAGGAAATTTGTTGTTAGGGCAATAGCAGTTCCTCATTTTGGAAATAGCGGCGCCCCAACAACTGCCATGATTGTATTGAATGAAACCTATAATACGATTGAAATGCACTTGACATCTGTCGTATCCGGTCCATCAGATTATACGACACAAGCTATTGAAAATTCAAGCGGCTCTTTGTTTACTGTTGTTCCTGAAAGGAACAGGACCATTTGGTCAGCCAGTAATGAAGGTTGGCTTTTTACTCCACCGGTATGTAGTTATGCATGGACTCCTGTAACAGGATTGAACAATGCTTCGATAAGTAACCCTGTTTCTTTTGCAACTACAACTACTTCCTATTCTGTGCTGGTTACTAATAATGCTACAGGTTGTTCAACAACCAGTATCCCGGTAACATTAACAGTGAATCCGCAATATCATTTCACCTGTCCACCTGATATGAACGAAACTATAACTGATATCACTTGTGGTAAATTAGTAAACACACCTGACCCGGTTTTTTGTGGAGTGCTCAACAAACTCACCTGGCTAATGACAGGAGCAACAGCAACAAGTTCTCCCGCATCAGGTATAAACTACCTGGGCACAAAAAAAATGAATGTGGGTATAACAACAGTTACCTATACTGCAACATTTGAAGACAATACAGTAAAAACATGCTCATTTAAGGTAACGGTAAAAGAAACAATGCCTCCGGAAATATTTTGTCCTGCTGATGTACACGTAAATACCGATGCAGGTAAATGTTACCGGACCGGACCGGTGAACCTGGGTAATCCAAAAACAAAGGATAATTGTGAAGTGATATCAGTAAGCAATAATGCACCTGCTATTTATGTGAAGGGAGAAAACTATGTAACCTGGACAGTGACAGATAAAAGCGGCAATACCAGGACCTGTGTGCAAAAGGTAACAGTTAATGATGTAGAGAAACCAACACTTAACTGCCCTGCAAACATGATTGTGAACACAGGGCCAGTTTGTGAAGCAACTCCTGTAACAATACCACATCCCATATTTAATGATAACTGCGGCATTGCAAGTTTAACATGGGCAATGGTAGGGGTTACATTTGGTTCATCACCTAATACAGGAATTAATTTTGTTCCAACCATGAACTTTGCTACAGGGTTAAGTCGCATAACTTATACAGCGGTAGATCAGTCGGGCAATGCGGTATCATGTACATTCAATGTGTTGGTAACAGATAACAGCCCGCCAATGTTAACCTGCCCTCCTGAGCAGGTATTGTGTAAAATGCCCACCAACAATTATACTATTCCGCCATTGATCCAAAGTGATAATTGTGTTATTGTAAGCACTATGTATAAAATAACGGGAGTAACGAACAGGGAAGGGGTTGGAACGAATGCCAGCGGTATATTTAACCGGGGTGTATCTACTATCACGTGGACAGTGAAAGATGTAAATGGGAATTCATCAACCTGCACAACGAAGGTGACGATTTTGCCAAATAATAATTCTTATTGTTCACCCGCAATGAATGATGCAGGTCTATCAATGAACGTGTGGCCTAATCCTTCGTCAAACATTTTTAACCTGGAAGTGCAGAGCAAAACAAAAGAAGTAATAGAAATAAGGATGATTGATATGTCGGGCAAATTAGTACAGGTGAAAAAAGGACTACCGGGTAGCATTTATCTTTTGGGAGACCATGTTGCACCCGGTATGTACATGATTGAAGTAAGGCAGGCTGATAAAACAGCAAGAACAAAAGTTATCAAGAATTAAGTTTGATGATAACGGATACTGTAAGACCACCCGGTAAAATGAGTGGCCTTTTTATTTTCTATAAAAAAATAAACCCCGGTACATGACCGGGGTTTAAGTTAAATGCCGGGCATTTATTTAACTTTTGCACATTTCAACACGGTGCAGCATCCGCTTGGTGTACAAGTGGGCGGGCAAACCTGTTGTGTGCATTGTTGTTTACTTTTCTTTAGCTTTTTTGGCTTGTTAGTATTTGCAAAGGCGCCGGTTGCTAAAGAGCATACCATTGCCAGCATGATTATCTTTTTCATTTTTTCATTTTAAATTATTAATGTGTGTTATTGCGGAAAGATCATGAAGGAGTCGTTGGGCGGCTTCCACACACTGTTTGTATAAGAGGAGAGATACTCAGTATTATCGATCTCATGATTTTGAAGAACCGGGAACTCCTGTTCCTTTACTTCATATTGGGACTGAAGGAGGAAAGTATAGCAAAAAGGACAGGTAGTACAGTTTGGGCCTTCTTTGCATTTATTATCCGGGGTTTCTTTGTCCTTATCTTTTGGATTGCTATTATTTGCATTATTTTTTTTAACCTTGCTACAACTGCTGTTATCTTTTTTTCCACTGCATGGAGTAGGGTCAGGTGTTTTGCCGCAGGGACCATTGTTTTCGGAAACCATTCCACAATTTTCCTTCATGGCATCAGTAAATGTGGCTGTCTCGGTGAGAAAGATCACACAAGGAATAAGCAGTATGAGCGCTGAGGTCTTCATTTCAGTTACATAAAGATATACAACAAAAGAAATGCTTTCAACATTTTTTGGCTGTTGGGATTATTTTAACAAAATCCCGTAAAATTACCATCTTCGCCTGAGACAAATCTTTGCTCAAGTTTATTCAATGATGAGTTTTTTCAGGTAGTAAACATCAGGGTCAACCTGTATGGCTGTTTTACTAGTCACTGTAATTCCTTTTTTGTCAATCATCATGCGTTGCATGCCTGCATCACTAACAATATTTACCGGGAGCGGCATATCAAGGTTCAGTAATTTAACCATGTATTTATCATCCCCTGTTTTCCGTACATGTATCTCCAGTTTATCTGTTGTGTATAAAAAAAGCTGGAACAAAGGGTTCATGCTTTTGCCATAGGCATTGCTGAACAATTGTTCCACATCGGTGGTCATTACTGTGTTGTCATATGTGTATTTTGGATCAGTGGCTAATTTTTTAAGGGTAGGGAAGAAAATATCATCGCCCATCACATAACGCAATGTATGCATGAAGAAAGCGCCCTTACCGTAGATGTCACTATAATAAGCGCTGTCCGAGTCAACTTCATCGCCACGAACAACGGGCAGCTTGTTTTGTGTGTTTATGGCTCTTTGCTGCATTGTTTTTAAATAAGCATCTTCTCCTGCCAGCTCACGGGTAGCCAGGGCATCGCCAAAACTGCAAATGCCTTCCTGTATCCACATGTGGCCCCAGTCACGATTGGTTATTTTATTGGCCCACCACTCATGCCCAAACTCATGATGCAGCAGCCAGTCAAAATCTTTATCGCCTACTTTAGTGTATTTGTATTTGTTGCCATAAGCAATATTGGTTTGATGCTCCATACCCAGGTGGGGTGTTTCGGTAGCTGCAATTCTTTCTTTTACCCAGGGGTATTCACCAAAATATTTTTCCTGTATGTGGCAACTTTGTTCGTACAAGTCGAGTAATTTTTCTGCCTTATCAAAATTTTCTTCCAGCGCATAATATTCCATCGGCACTTTGTTACCATCAATAGTTGTATAGATACGCCTGGCCATTTTGTATTTACCAATATTGAACAAGATGCAATAGTTGCTGATGGTATAGTTTGTTTTCCAGTGCCAGGTGGTCTTATCTTTTTTTGTTGTACTACTTTGCAACAGACCCGGCCCGGTTGCAACAAGGCCTTTCGGTACGGTGATCAACATATCGGCACCTTCATTAGGTTCATCACTTGGATGATCCTTGCAGGGGAAATAGATTTTTGCACCTTCACCCTGGCAGGTAACAGATATCCATGGATTTCCTTTACTGTCTTTTTCCCATTGAAAACCGCCTACCCATGGTGGCCTTTGTGCAATGCCCGGCTTACCACCATAGGCAATCTTTACTTTTACTTTTCCTGCAGCCAATTGTTGTTGTGATGCAATTTTTAAGAGGTCATCCTCAGTATGCGTAAAACTTCCGGCTTTGCCATTTACCCAAACCTGACTGACTGTGAGGCCATGCCAGAGGTCGAATAAAAGGCTATTGGTTGGTTGAGATAGGATAAGGTCTGTCTCTGTATAGCCGTTGATGGTTTTTTGTTCCGGGTCAACATCCAATGCAACCGTATAATGCCTGATGTCCATATTAGCCTGCTCAGGTTTTAATTTTCCGCCCGATTTCAGGTTTTGTGTGGCAGCGCTTAGAGATGTAACCAATAAAATAAAAGATAATATTGTACGCATGGGGCAAGTTTTGATGGTTGTAAGGTATAATTAATTGTTCATTCTCTTATTCTATTTACATGAACGGTTAGCCTCCTGCTTCTCACATCTATCCATAACCTGTAGCTGCTTTGCTGGGTAAAAAATTTTGTTATTACCCGCAAGTACTGTAAATTAATGTTTTAAAATAACAGCATGAGACCAAGATACCTGATTATCGCTTTCTTCCTTTTTATCAGCAGCACCGCTTTTGCTCAGTCCCTTTATGAAATGTCGTTTCATTTCGGGTCGGGCAAGCCAGAAGATATTACTTCGTATAAAGCCTTTTATATGCTGAACGATGATGGCACCGGGTTCATGCGCATACTTTTCCAGGGCGAAAAACCAGAAGACCGTGATATACTCGATTGTGAATTGACCCAGGGCTTTGCCACGGATAAGAATAAGAACTTTGATTATTCTAAAATGTATTATACCGGCAAGAATTATATAACAGTTGTTGGCGATACTACATTAGAAAACTTACCGCCCATTTCGTTTTGGTTTAGATTGAATGCAAAGGGAGATGAATACGAGCCGTGGGCTGTTATGACAACAGATGAGAATGGCAAAAACCTCCAGGGTGTTATAGATGGAAAGATCAGGCCTTTAGACCAGAAAGACCTGACGAAAGAATTGATATTAACTTATTTTACCAAAGATGAAGAGATTTATAAGAACCTGTTTGCAGTAAATACAAGGCCGCTTACCCCCGAGCAGAAATCGTCACGAATGTTTTTGCTTACAGTAATTGATACCGAAGACGAACATATAGGAGCCGATTGTGAAATGGACCGGAAAAAACAACAGGCCTATTTCAGTAAGATAGCCACAAAGCTGGAGATACCGATCGTTATTAAAGAAGTGTTGGGCAAAGAACTGAACAGGACGAATGTATTGAACAAGATCAACGAAATTACACCTAACAAAAGCGATATCGTTATCTTTTATTATTCAGGGCATGGTTACAGCAGGGAAGACGGACGCCTGTTCCCGTACCTCGACCTGCGTTATGATAAAGACATTGCTATCCGCAAAGAAGATGAACTGAATATGGAGGAGATATATGAGATGATAAAGAATAAACCAGGCCGGCTAAACCTTGTGATCAGTGATTGTTGCAACTGGCATGCTAATGCATCTAACGCCAAAAGTGCGAATATCGCCAACACACGTCCTTCATCAGTGGGCTTAAGCATTGAAAATATTAAGGCGCTCTTTATGAACCCAAACAGGACATCCCTGATGATCACCGCAGCAGCCAAGGGACAGGTTTCTGCCGGTAACGCTATTGAAGGAGGGATTTTTACAGGCCAGTTCCGTGAAGCATTACAGAAATTTATGGGTATCAATTACGAGAACATCACCTGGCAGCAAATTACCGAGAACGCCCAGGCCCAGACTTCATTCATAGCAGCACAATCAAAGTGTCAGAACCCTAATAATCCAAAGGAGTATAATGACTGCAAGCAAACCCCGGTATTTAAAATGAATTGAGTTTTGTTATTTGTTCATTTCATTAAGATCATGCTGCAAATATCATCAATGGCAAACAATTGAGGAAAGTAAGCTGTATATTTAACAGTCATCATTACATATGAAAAAGATATTTGCAGCTATTTATCTACTTGCTTTATTAGGATACCATGCGTACGCTCAGCAAAAACCTTCCGTAACACTTAGAGGAACGCTGGCACATTTCACCAACGAAGTAGAAGTGCAGGACATGTCGGAATTTCAATACCTGCTTCCGCCAACTGCAGAGCGCCTGATCCTTCCGGAAGACAGTACGGGAAAGTTCAGGATAAGGTTTCCATTACAGGCGCCTAACTATTTCCGCATCGGAAGAAATATCTTGTATCTTACCCCTGGAGATGACCTTACCGTTTTTATAGATTATAATAATCCGGCAATTGCCACATTTAAAGGGCGGGGCTGCGAGGCCAATATGTTCCTTCGCCAAACACCTTTTCCTAAAGGAGGATCGTACATTGAAGCAGGCAGCAAGGCACAGGAAACGCCGCAACAAACAATTGATTATATTTTACAGGCCGGTGCAAACCGGTCAAAACAGTTGGATAGTGTGACCAACATATCGGCAGCCTTCAAACAACTTGAAAAAGGAAGGATAAAAGCAGATATTATAAACAGTTTACTGGACGGGCAAATTACATTTTACCGGCCAAGATCGATCCGTAAGGATTCGGTAAAGATGAAAATGTATGGCGACGAATATGCGGTATTGATAAAACCATTGGTAGCATCCTATTCAAAAGGTTTTGTTGATGCATCGTTATTGAAGGTGGTGGTGTACCGTGACCTTACAGACAGCCTTGTGAATCAGCCCGGCAATGCAGCAGACCTGCAAAAGATAAAAGACTGGATAAAGGCAAATGCCATAATTGAAGAGATGAAGAAAGTAAGTGATAAACAAATGCTGAAAAATTTTTCTACAACGATTAGTACAATAAAAACGCCTGCATATAAAAATGCACTGAATAAAACTTTAGCCACCCTGTTAAAGTTTGGCAAGGGCGATATGGCTGCCGATTTTACAGCGTCGGATGTAAATGGGAATGCTGTTAAGCTGAGCAGCCTGAAAGGTAAAGTGATATATATTGACCTGTGGGCAACCTGGTGCGGACCTTGTTTGGCTGAGATGCCCCACTATGAAGAACTGAGATCAAGGTATAAGGATAACGCAGGAATTGCATTTGTTTCACTTTCTATTGATGATAATATTTCTTTGTGGAAGAGTAGTGTGGCAAACCGAAAAGCCGACGGTTATCAATGGCTCATCAACAGGAACAAATTGGATGCTTATAATATTGTAAGCATTCCAAGGATATTATTGATCGATAAGAATTTTAAAATGGTTGACATGAATGCCCCGGTTCCGTCTTCAAAAAAATTGCCTGACCTGATTGAAGCTTTGTTAAAATAAAGTGAGCGCAACCATAACGCTCTGTTAAAACAAATTTTCTTCTTTGAGTGATTTGTTTTTCTTTATAGATTTATAGTATAAATATTTTTTTATGAAAAAAACTATACTCCTTTCGATTACCGCTTTCATAACATCCGTTTCGTTTGCACAGGTAATACAGATCAGCGATTCTGTCATATATTTCGACAAAAAGCCGGTAGCATTGTATGCTAAAGAACTTTCACCAACACCTTTACGATATAATAT
This sequence comes from uncultured Ferruginibacter sp., assembly GCA_964439615.1. GTDB lineage: Bacteria > Bacteroidota > Bacteroidia > Chitinophagales > Chitinophagaceae > Ferruginibacter. The sequence continues at coordinate 36,064 of CAYTQB010000007.1, forward strand.
TGAAATACTCAACCTCAATTACCAGTCCCTGATAAAGGCTGAGGTAATGAAGTTTGATGCACCTGTTGCCGAGCTTAAGCCTTTCTACTATTACGAACTCACATTCCCAACGATACACGACACATTTGCCATTTACCTGGAAGATGAAGCCTTTCTCCTGGTGTTAAGTAAGGTCATGAGAGACTATAACCTGATAAAAAATAATACCCTGAATGAACCTGCCTACCGGAAATTCAAAACAACTTACCCCGGTGGCCCGGCCTTCTCAGCCCAGATGAAAACGGTGGTGGATTACCTGGATGATACCCGGAATTTCAGGGAACAGATAATAAGGGACAGGACCAAACCGGTTAGTATAGTTAACGACCGGGCTATCATGCAGGATGGCAAAAAGATCGGTATCATTATTCCTGGCTCTGCATCGAAAATGGACACTTTAAGCAGGGTCCATATTGCAACCGACCTGGAATGGGATGGTTCCCAGGTTCAATTAATGAGCGGCAGAGTTGTTGATCTGAAGAAATTAAGCGGCGGAGCCAGTTATTATTACTTCGATAAAGATGCATACAGGCCGGGAGAAAAACTGTATCATAATTCCATACTCGTTAACAGCAAAAAAGGCCCGGGCAATGAATATATGCTGAGAAAGGTGTGTTATTTGATAGAGAATTATGCCCTGTAAAACGGTAGTTCAGCTACATTTTCTACCTGATATTTCCTGGCCCTCTTATCACTGGTCATGTAAAATACTTTCCCTACATTTAGATATAC
>CAYTQB010000007.1:36934-39720 GCA_964439615.1 uncultured Ferruginibacter sp.
AGAATATGTGTTGGTTAACCCTGCAGATGGCAGCAGGAAAACAGGACCTGATCTGAAATCGATCTTGCCTGATGCTCCAGCCAATTCAACACCTGTACCCGGAGGACGCAGGGGAGGAGGATCAAATGAAGTTGCATCACCCGATGGAAAAAAAGTAGCGTTCATTAAAGAGTGGAACTTGTGGGTGAGGGATGTTGCCAGCAAACAGGAAACTCAACTTACCACTGACGGGATAAAAGATTTTGGATATGCAACAGATAATGCCGGGTGGAAAAAAAGTGACCGCCCCATTTTGCTTTGGTCGCCCGATTCAAGAAAGATAGCAACTTTTCAACAGGACCAACGCCATGTAAGTGATATGTACCTTGTTTCAACCAATGTGGGTGCACCAAAACTGGAAGCATGGAAATACCCGCTGCCTGTAGATAAAGACATCATCCGCATTCATCGAGTAATTATTGAAGTAGATAACCCTAAGGTCATTCGTTTGAGTATACCGCCGGATCCAAGAAGGGGAACACTCTGCGATGATATTTCCTGCTCAGGTTCGTTTGATGATAACGAATGGAATGCCGATGCAACCAAACTTGTCTTTGTTTCTACCTCACGTGATCATAAAGAAGAAAAAATGCGGATAGCTGATGCATCAACCGGTGAAGTGAAAGAATTATTTGAAGAAAAAGTAGCTACACAATATGAAAGCGGGCAGGGCAGCATCAACTGGCATTTTCTTGCAGCAAGCAATGAGATCATCTGGTATAGCGAACGTGATGACTGGGGGCATTTGTATTTGTACAATGCAACTACGGGGCAACTGAAAAATCAAATTACCAAAGGCAATTTTGTAGTTACCCGTTTGAGAAAGATGGATGAGAAGAGCCGTGTGTTGTTTTTTGAAGCCAATGGACGTGAAAAAGGAAGAGATCCTTATTTCACTCATTTTTACCGTATAAATTTTGATGGAAAAAACCTGCAACTATTAACACCCGAAGATGGTAACCATAATGTTTCCTTATCTCCCGACGGAAAATATTTTACCGACAATTATTCAAAACCTGATGTAGCGCCTGTTACCGTGCTGAGAGATGTACAGGGTAAACTGGTTGCTACGCTTGAAAAAACAGATATCTCCAAACTGGTTGAATCGGGCTGGAAGGCACCTGAACCCATCACTATAAAATCACGAGACGGCAGATGGGACCTGTATGGCCTTATGTTCTCTCCATCCAACCTTGATAAAACAAAAAAATACCCCATTATCAATTATATATATCCCGGGCCGCAGGGCGGTGGTGTAGGGGGACGTTCATTTGCCGCATCGAGAAGTGACCACATGGCTTTGGCTGAACTTGGTTTTATAGTTGTTGTCATTGACGGAACCTGTAACCCCGACCGCTCAAAATCATTTCATGATGTTTGTTATGGCAACATGGGCGATAATACACTGGAAGACCAGATCGCAGGCATAAAACAACTGGCATCAACACGCCCTTACATGGATCTTGACAAGGTTGGCGTTTGGGGGCATTCGGGTGGGGGATATGCAACTGCTGCAGCCATGTTCCGCTACCCGGATTTTTATAAAGTAGGTATTTCAGAATCGGGTAATCATGAAAACAGGAATTATGAAGATGATTGGGGCGAAAGATATATTGGTCTCCTGGTGAAAGATGCAAAGGGCAAATCGAACTATGAAGATCAGGCTAATCAAAATTTTGTGTCGGGCTTAAAAGGGAAACTGATGCTTGCACATGGTGGAATGGATAACAATGTGCCGCCATACAATACATACCTTGTAGTGGATGCATTAGTGAAGGCAAATAAAGATTTTGACCTGGTGATCTTTCCAAATGCAAGACACAGCTATGGCGTAGACAGTTATTATATGATGCGCCGCCGTTGGGATTATTTTGTAAAAAACCTGATGGGTGCAGAGCCGCCAAAAGAATTTAAGATCAACCCGAATTAACTGGGTTATTTTACGGCACTTTGTGTAACCTGGCTTTTATACCGCCACTTATGTCAATAATATAATTACCGGGTTGTAATGCATTTAAACCCATCAAGGTAATTATGTTCAACCCTTGTGTGATTTGTTTTTCACGGGTCAGTACAAGCTTACCGTTCATATCATACAAGCGAATACTGATACTACTTGCTTTGTCAGATGTAATGGCCAACTCCAGTTTATCCCGGAATGGATTTGGATAAATGGTTTGCAGCATTACTTCCGTTCCATCTGCTTTTATGGCAATTACTTTGCTGTATATGACACTTCCATTCTTGTTCACCAGTTTTACCCGGTAATAGTTAACAACAGCAGGAGGATTATTATGCACAAAACTATAACTGGCGGATGTATAACCCTGCGCTGCAACTGAAGCTAGTTTTGTAAAGCCCGAGTTATCGGTGCTGTGCTGTACCTCAAAATGGTCGCTGTTGATCTCCTCTGCCGTTGCCCATTGTAAAAAAATATCCTTGCCTGTTTTTTTACCACTGAACGAAGTAATGCTTATAGGTAAGATACTTCCTGCCCGGATATTGAAATGTATTGTTGCTGTTGTGCAAAGTGGCCTGGAAGTAATATCACAGATCTGGTAAACTACCTGGTCGTTGCCCGAGTAATTTACCGCTGGGGTATAAGTATAGTAGCCATTGGTGAAAAAAGAAATGATACCACCCTGCTCTGTACTAATGGTCTGAATCAACAACGGGGGAGCCGAAGTATTAATAGTTATGCCGTTAAAACTAAGTGAATCCCCATCGGGATCAAAATCATTTTGAAA
>CAYTQB010000007.1:39820-57764 GCA_964439615.1 uncultured Ferruginibacter sp.
AACATCTTATTAAAAACGGATAAAAGAGCATGATTATTGCTTGTTTTACAACCAATAATACCCGGTTTCGGGAATATAAAACCGGTATATTTTATTTATATTTACATAGAACCCAGCATATAATAAACCCCGAACGGCCTTTTACTATTAATCGTTGATTATGAAAAAGGTTATTCTATCAATACTGCCTGCGTTTTTGATCTTCTCCGGCAACCTTATTGCCAGGGAAGTCATAAAAGTTTCGCCCGTTAAAAAAACAATCAAAGTATTTTCAAATCCCGGCGATTATTTTCGTTCTGCTGCATCCGGCGACTGGGGTGCAATAGCAACATGGGAATCATCACCCGATAATGGCGTTACTCCCTGGGTTGCTGCTACATTAATTCCAACCAGTTTAGCAGCTACTATCAGCATCAGGAATACACATACAGTTACTGTAAGTACCAGCCAGGATATGGATGAAGTAAGTATCGAAAGCGGGGGTATCTTGTTGCATACAGGTGGCACATTGACTGTGAATAATGGTTCCGGTGATGATATCAATGTTCAGGGTGGGGGAGTGTTCACGCTGGCATCCAACAGCAACGGGCCTGCTTTTGCATCGGGAGCTACTGCTTTAATCAACCCCAATGGCATACTTCGTTTATCAGCCAGCGGCTTAACTGCTGCAGGAGCTGGTGTACATGCCTCCAATTTTGTGTACAGCAATGCCTCTGTTTTGGAATATACACTTGGACTTGCTTTTTCAACTGATAATGTAGTTTTCTTTCCTGATGCCAATGCATCCACGATACCCATATTCCGGATTACAAATAATGTGGCTAATGTAGGTGCCAATAGCAATACAGTCATTAATGGTTTGTTCGAAGCAAATGGTAATATCACTTTTCAAGGTACAGGAACCAAAACATTCAGGAATGGTATTGTCGGAACAGGTACGGTTACAGGTGATGTTGCGGCAGGTAAATTTATAATTAGCGGTACTACTGCAAATCTTGGCGGCAGCGGAGGGTTAACACTTCCAACAACAGGCATGGATATCGGAAGTAATTCAACAGTAACCATGACCTCCGATAAATCTGTTGCAGGTAATATTGCTTTGCTTTCCAATGCACTAGTGATACTTGGTACTTATAACTTAACCATGACGGGAGATGTGACAGGCGGATCAGTAACATCTCATGTTATTACCAATGGCAGCGGTAAACTAGTATATAACAATATTGCAGGATTATCCAGGATATTTCCCATTGGTGCCAACAGTACCACCATCAATCCTCTTTCTATTGCCAATGGCAGTGGCTTGAATTACGGGGCCAGGGTGGAGACCGGCATCAATCCATCAATACGGTATCCCATTGCTGCGGTGAACCGTACATGGATCGTAAATCCATCGGGTAACCCGGCCGGGCCAGTTAATGTGAATTTCTTTTATAACAATACTGCAGGAAATGCCTTATTCAATTATGCGCCGGCAACAGTAGAGCAGGGTTTTTACACCGGGGTATGGAATGTAATCAATACGGGGCTTACCCAGTTTGGGGGACCAACAAATTTCCAGGTAACTACTATCGTAAACTCCTTTGCCGCCAATACCGATGCACCGATGGTGCTGGGAAATATTCCCGCCATACTTGAGTCCGGTAATTTTGTTCAGCTTACCGCTCAAAAACAAAATGAAAAAACCTTGTTGAACTGGACGGTACCTTATCACCCTCTTGTTGATCATTTTATTGTGCAGCGTTCAGCCAATGGAAGCACTTACGATTCCATAGCCGGTTTGCCTGCAACCGATTTAAGTTTTACCGACATGCAGCCACTACCGGGCTATAATTATTACCGCATACAAACGATTGAAAAGAGCGGCAGGTCAACGTACAGCAATGTGGCTGTGATAATAAATACGGTAAAAGGATTTGAGCTAATCAGTATTACACCAAACCCGGTGCTGAGGGGAAACTTTAAACTAAATGTAAGCGCCGCACAAAAAATGCAGGCTGATATGCTGATAACCGATATGCAGGGCAGGTTGTTGCAGAAACAAACAATTGTGCTGACTGCAGGTTCTAATATTTTCACTATAGACGTTTCAAAACTTGCCCGGGGCACTTACCATGTGTATGGCAATACTGCGGAAGGCAGGAGCAGGGCGATGCGTTTTGTGGTTCAGTAAATCTTTAGCTTAAAGGCAAAGAATAATTTTATCCCTGCATCTTCTTTATTACTATATAACTGATAACGACGAGCAAAAGCAGCAGCACAATGGTGAGATAGACCCAGGGATGTTCTTTTAACCTGCGCTTTTCTTTTTGTTTTTTCTTTTTATCCAGGTTCTTTTTCAGGTCACGGTTCAGTTGCTCTACATAAAGCGAAAGCTCTTTTTTATTTTTAAATTCATGTAACCCTTCCACGGCGTCATTGATAAATTCATCACCAGCCATCTGCTTTTCCACTTCATGGGCATCTGCAGCCGACAGTTTTTTAGTCAGGTAGTCCAGTAGTTTTTCCTGTTCTATGTCTTTGTTAAGATTAGATAATATGTCTTTTAATTCATCACTCATTTGGATAATTTACCATTTACTATTTACCATTGACTTTACGTTAACTCCAAATTCCAAATTACTAATTCCCCTCATTCATCCGTTCCATGATTATTTTTAAATTACGTTTCCCGTTCTGTATATGGCTTTTTACCTGCATTAAAGTATAGCCAGTATGTTCGGTTATTTCCCGGTAACTTCTTTTTTCAAGGTAAAACAAAGTTACACATAGTTGCTGTTCTTTGTTGAGCTGAAGTAATGCGCCTGCCAGGTTGCTGAGGGCCTCGTCTTTTTCAAGATGGATATTTTTTTCTTCAGGTTCTGCAGCTGTTGTCATTGAGCGTTCATTAATTTCGGCATTGAACCTGCCTTTATCTCTTAGCTTCATCAGGCAGTGGTTCTTAGCGATCATGTACACCCAGCTTTTAAAATACTCTACCTTGTATTTATGCAGCTCATTGATGGTCTTTAAAAAAACCTGTTGCACCGCATCCTTTGCTTCTTCTTCATTCTTCAGGTACTTCATGCTTACACCCAGCAAGAGCAAGGTATAGCGTTGCAGTAAAATACCCAACCATTCATTATTATGGTCGCCATAAAACCGCTGCAGCAGTTCTGCATCACTGATATGGTTATATTTGCCGGTACTCAAAACAAGCTGACAAAAATTGTTTTTTGTTAGATGTAAACATAGTTTAATTTCCATAATTTAGATGTACCGAAACTGAAAAGATGAGCTACGCTGTTTGTTGTGTACCTGTTGCCCCCGTTAGAATTGAACCCGATCATAAGGCTGAAATGATAAGCCAGTTATTATTTGGCGAATGTTGTATCATTATCATCGTTGAAAAGAACGGATGGGTGAAAGTGGTGAATAAACTGGATGCCTATACCGGCTGGTGCCAGTTATCGCATTTCCAGGAAATAGACGATACGCAATATTATCTTGAAGAAAATGACCTCGCTGCAGACTGGGTAAACCAGGTTGACTATAACGGGCACCAGATGTGGGTGCCCTTTGGCAGTTCGCTGACTGCTATGAAGAACGGGAATGTTTTCTGGAGAAGGAATACGGTTCATTATTCGGGAAAAGTATGGAACCCATCCACCACTAAACGTGATGCAAAGACCATAAAACAACTGGCGTTTAAATTTTTAAACACTACTTATTTATGGGGTGGCAAATCAGTCTTTGGTATTGATTGCAGCGGCTTCACACAATCAGTCTATAAATTTTTAAATATTCATTTGCTCAGGGATTCACAACAACAGGCAACACAGGGGGAGCTGGTTGGCTTTTTACAACAGGCCCGTTGCGGCGACCTTGCCTTTTTTGATGATGAAGAGGGGCGAATCATTCATGTAGGTATTCTCCTGAATCCAAACGAGATCATTCATGCTGCCGGTAAGGTAAGAGTTGATAAAATAGACAACGAAGGGATTGTTCATGCAGAGACGGGGCAAAGAACACAAAGACTGCGTATCATCAGGCGATATTTTTAAACAACCGGCCCCGAAAATTAACCATCGTTCGTTCCATTAATTTTTTGCTCCAGTTTAGATTGGTCGCTTTCTTTTTTGGATTTATCGAAGAAGAGCATTTTAACAGCAATGATGACCATAAGGATGGCAAATACTTTTTTTACTGTGTCCTGTGGCAGGCTGAGCGCTATCTTGCTACCTAAAAAGCTGCCCAACAGGAAACCAACTGCCAGTATACCAACCACCCTGAAATCAACATGTCCCTGTTTATAATACATCAATACACCTAAAATACCAACAGGCAACATGATCAAACCCAGCGATGTGCCCTGCGCCGTTTTTTGGCTGAAGCCGATAAAATAAACCAGCGAAGGCACAATGATGATGCCGCCTCCAACACCTACCAGGCCTCCTAAAATACCAGCAGCAACCCCAACCAGTATAATGATGAGAATAGTTTGTATGTCCATGTGTTTATTTTTAGTGATCATTTTGGAAAACGGGTTTTGTACAATGCAATGGCTTCCTCTATAATTTTAAAAGCGGCATCTTTATTCTGGAACTCATCAATTTCCACCTTTTTATTTTCCAGTACTTTATATTGTTCAAAATAATTACGAAGTACGGCAATGGAATGTTTGGGCAGTTCATCTACACTGCTAATATAATTTATGCCAGGGTCTTTGGCGGCCACAGCAATGATCTTATCGTCCTTTTCACCATTGTCAATCATCTGCATATTGCCGATTACCGTGGCTTCCACCAGGCAGAGCGACTGGATACTTTCGCTGCACATCACTAAAATGTCCAGGGGATCGCCATCCTGCCCCAGTGTCTGTGGGATAAAACCATAATTAACAGGGTAGTGAAAAGAAGAATAAATGACACGGTCAAGTTTGAGCAATCCTGTTTTTTTATCTATCTCATATTTTGCCCTGCTGCCCTGCGGAATTTCAATCAGGCCATTGACTATTTGCGGAGCTTTATCTCCGTAATGAGCGCCGTGCCAGGGGTGTAAGACGTACAAAGGTTTAAAGTTTAAAGGTTTAAAGTTAGTAGTTCAACATTTCGCCTTTTTAATTTTTAATTATTAACTGGTACCCCAGGAAAGTAGCAATGATGCCAAGGATAACACTTAAACCGATATAAGTTATCGCAAGACCATATTTACCACTTTGCAACAGTCCCATGTTTTCCAGCGAAAATGCCGAGAAAGTGGTAAAGCCACCGCAGAAACCGGCTGCTAAAAATTGCTTCCAGTCATGTGGCAACATTTCTTTCAGCGACAAGGCCAAAACCACCCCGATGATAAAACTGCCAATAATATTAACGGCAAACGTAGCATAAGGAAATAGTTTGTTATTGATGAGTAAGGCCGTTCCAAAGCGCAACATAGAACCTATTCCACCGCCCAGCCCAACCAGTAATAGATTTTTGATCATTGCAGTTTTATAAATTTCCCGAAAAAGTATATTGAAGGTCAATAAACCATTTTTGATCAACCCTTACCACTTTCAATTTGGTCTTTACATCTTTGCTATAACTGTTGCTGTAATTAAATATGCAGATGCTGTCGGTAACATAACTGATCTCGTTCACAATGATATCAGCAGCCTTATACTGTTCCAGTACTTTTTTATCCTTGGTGCTGTATTGTTTCCGGAATCTTTCGAATATCTGGTCGTTGATATCGCCCTTCAGCAGGAACTGGCCGGCTTCATCAAATTTATTATCCAGTATATTTCTTACAAATGCTGTGGCTACTTCCACATCTGTTACCGGTGTTTTTTTGGTTTCGCTGTTGCAGGCGGAGATGGTTGCAAAGAGGGCTATGATAAACAGTAGTTTCCTATTCATGCTTAAAGTTAAACATCTTTTAGGGTACAAAAAAAAGTACCCACCCGGAGGCAGATACTTTCTTTCATTGTATTTCGAGGGTTAGTTGGTTTTTACCTTGCTTTTCAGGGAGTCTATAACCTGCATTCCTTTATTCATTAATTCTTTGAGGGAGTCAGTATTTATATTCTTCAATTGCTCCAGCCCGCTCTTCAGGCTGTCCAGTGCACCTTCCATACCTTTCTCTTTCATTTTTTCTGCACCCATATTCATCATGGTACCCATATCCATTGCTACTTTCCAGCTTCCGCTTTCTTTCTTTAAAACAAAATCAATGGACTCGCCGCTTTTTAATTCTTTTACATTAACGGTGGCCCTGTCACCATCAATTTTTGCTTCGCCCATTTCCATTTTGCTTTTATCAAACTGTTCCTGGGTCTTGTCCTCGGCAATATTCCCGGCCATTTTCATTCCTTCTTCCATCAGGTCCAACATATTCTTGCTCTCTGCAGTAGCTAATTTACGTGCTGCTGCAATATCTTTTTTAGCCATGGCATCAAAGAAACTGGTCAGTACAGTTTTAGGATCTCCACCACCACTGTTGCAACCACTAATGTAAATCGCAGAGAATGCAATTACGGCAACAAACAATTTTTTCATAAATAAATATTTTTGTTTTAGGACTCAAATGTAATTTTATTTCCCGGGTTTTGCAGGATTAGTTATCCAGATTTTATTCCTTCTTTTTTGTTTTTGCATCCAGCGAATCCAGCGCCAGCGCCCCTTTATCCAATATCATTTTAAGGGTGTCTTTGTCCATCTTTTCAAGTTTTTCAAGCCCTGTTCTCAGGTCGGGTTTTTCGTTTCCCAAATTCCCTTTCATACTGTTGAATATATCGTTTCCCGGTTTTGATAAAGCGATCTTCCAGGCACCATCTTCTTTTACCAGTTCAAAAGTGTGCGCCGTTGTCTTTCCTTCATGGGTAACATCGGCTTCCACTGTTGCGTTATCGCCATTTATCTTCTGTTTTTTCAGTTTGTATTGAATGCCTCCTGCAGTCGTCTTCATCTCCGTAATTATCTTTTCCTTGATCTTACTCACTGCACCAGGGTTCACGGCGGCCAATATTTTTTCTGCCGCTTCTATCATGGCAGCATCCGACCTGGTTATATATTTTTTCATGCTGTCAATACTTCCCGTCTTCATAGCGGCCAGCATACCGTCAATGGTGGCAGTGGGTGTGGCCGATTCATTACTGCAACCGGTAAAGCAGGCAGCCATACAAAGGGCAAACAGGATATTTTTCATACTCGGTGTTTTATGTAAGGGCAAAAATAATTTTATTTCACCTGACAGCTGCAGGCTTTTTTATTATTAACAGCAAAAAAATCCAGGCAACTTAAAAGCTGCCTGGCATAAAGTAGGGGTTAGCAGAATCACATGGGTTAAGGAGTCTTTTTTTGTTCAGAGGTTTTTACATCGTCTTTATTATACGCCTTAATGATCTGCTTCACCAGCCTGTGCCTTACCACGTCTTCTTCATCCAGTTCAATATGGGCAATGCCTTCTATATTTTTTAAGATTCGTGTTGCTTTAAATAAACCACTCGACTGGTTCTTCGGCAGGTCTATTTGCGAAGGGTCGCCGGTGATGATGGCCTTTGCACTGGGGCCGATCCTGGTGAGGAACATTTTTACCTGCAGGTCGTTGGTGTTTTGGGCCTCATCCAGAATGATGAATGCATTATCCAGTGTGCGCCCACGCATATAAGCCAGGGGCGCTATTTCTATGGTACGGGTGCTCATATAATAACCCAGTTTATCGGCTGGTATCATATCATCCAGTGCATCATATAATGGCCTCAGGTACGGATCTATCTTCTCTTTCAGGTCGCCGGGCAGGAACCCCAGGTTTTCACCTGCTTCCACAGCCGGCCTGGTTAAAATGATCTTTTTAACCGATTTATTCTTTAATGCCCTTACAGCCAAAGCCACAGCCGTATAGGTTTTACCCGTACCGGCGGGGCCAATGGCAAACACGATATCGTTCTTGTCACAGGCTTCTACCATCCGCTTTTGGTTGGCCGTACGTGCCCTTACTGTCTTACCGTTGGGTCCAAATACCAGCACATCGTTGGGGTTGCGGTCAATAAAGTTATCAATGGAGCGGTCATCATCGCCACCCAATATCTGTTCAAAATAATTGGCGCTCATATGCCCGTTACGTTCCAGGTAGCGGAGAATGAGGTCTATCTTTTCCCTGGCGCCTTCTATCTGCTCGGGGGCACCGCTTAGTTTTATCTGTGTGCCGCGGCTGAGGATCTTTAAGAGGGGGAATTTCTTTTTTAAGATATCTAACTTACCGTTGTTAACTCCAAAAAATTCGATAGGGTTTACGGTTTCGAGGTTAATGATCGTCTCTGTCAATGGATTTTAGTTTTTACGCTGTTTCTGTCATGCTAAAAAAACGGGCATACATAGCAGCGGTCAGTTATCAATTTTAGTGCTGTTGGTACTTATAACTTATCTCCTGTTCAAATGTAATGATTTGACACTATTCAATTACAAAATTACTTATACACACAACGTCGGTTTTAGTGGAAAAGTTTGCAAAGGAGAAAATTTAACAAAGAAAAGCATAGAAAAAATTGTTGTATGAATGGATATCATTACACAGTTCATGTTGTAGGCAGGCTGTGACCCCTTTTTGAAATTTGCTTTTTAAGAAATGTCCAAAGTAAAGGCAATAGTCCAAACACTAAACTTGTAATAAAATGAAAATCATAATTAATTGCATTGTAGTGCAAGTTTCGTATTCCGTCTTGGCAAGCTGTACATTCAACAACATAACCTGTACTGTCAATAAAAGTTGTCGCTATTGTCGTAATGAAAAAAAGAATGATTGCTGAAAACAAATAAGCAAATCTTCTAGTCTTACTTTGTCCATATAATAGCATTGCCAATAAAACAGAAAACAGTCCGAACGAAATAACAAAATATGGGCTTGCAAATAAATGGAAGTTTTTACCCACGAATTTTATTTTGTCACCCTGAAAAAGATGAAAGAAAAAGCGAACAAGAACTCTATAAATGTTCTCATTGTAAACAGCCAATGTAATTGTCAAGACAAATACGAGAAGTAAAAGAAGTATGATTTTTATTCTGTTCATTGTCAACTTATAAGCTGTCAAAGGAATAGTCTGTTAAGGATTATTATTTTGGAAACGGATGTTGCTTTAAGCTTGCCTAAAACTCATAAATATGCGAAAGTTTCTCACGGACAAAAATCCAGCCTTGCAATTTTTTTATTTACAACTTCCTATATAAAAAACAATATTAAATACGAAAGGGCAAACTTTCGCATTTAATATGTTCCGTGCACAACAATACAAAAAACGAAAGTTTTATAAGCCCCGTTTTAGCTGAAGTGCTCTTATTCATTCGCAGGCCAGGTGGCGGTATTGGCCGGATTCCCTGTCTTTTTCAGCTTTATCACCACCAGTTTCGAAACCGGTGTATTACTTTTCTCAGCCACACTGTTTATTGATACCAGCACATTGGCTTCCGGGAAATAAGTTGCCGTGCAACCACAGGGAATGGGGTAGGGCACCACAATGAATTTATGGGCTATCCTTTGCCTGCCGCCTTCATCATTATATAAGTCAACAATATCACCTTCCTGCAATTTTTGTTTGTTCATATCTGCCTGGTTCATCAGTATCACCCGGCGTTCATTATAAATGCCGCGGTAACGGTCATCCAGGCCGTAAATGGTTGTGTTGAACTGGTCGTGGCTGCGGATGGTCATCATCATCAGTTCATCATCGGCCAAAATAACAGGAGAGTACGTTGCAATATTGAATTGTGCTTTTTTTGTTGTGGTATCAAAATTTCCATCCCGGTTGCAGTTGGGTAAGTAGAAGCCGCCGGGTATCCTTACCCTTTCATTGTACTTGTCAAAACCGGGTATGGTCTTTTCAATATCATCACGTATAAGGTCGTAGTGTTGCATGTATTTGTCCCAGTTTATTCTGCTCCTGTTGCCGAGTGTTGCTTTAGCAAGCTTGCAAACAATAACGGGTTCGCTCAATAAGTTGTCCGACACAGGTTTTAATATTCCCTTTGATTGCTGCACCACACTCATTGAATTTTCGCAGGAAACAAATTGTGCCTCTCTATTCAGCATATCTGTATCACTCCGGCCCAGGCAGGGCAGTATGATCGCTTCTTCGCCATGCACCAGGTGGCTGCGGTTGAGTTTGGTAGAAACATGAACAGTAAGTTTGCATTTTCGCAATGCTTCGGCGGTAAATAATGTATCGGGTGTGGCTGAAAGAAAATTTCCACCCATCGCAAAAAATACTTTTGCCTTTTCGTCATGCATGGCTTTAATACTCTCCACCACATCGTACCCGTTTTCTGTTGGCGGAGTAAAATTGAAATTGCTTTGCAGCGACTGCAGGAATTTGGCCGACGGCTTTTCATAGATACCCATGGTGCGGTCGCCCTGCACATTGCTATGCCCACGTACGGGGCAGGTGCCTGCACCGGGTTTGCCAATGCTTCCTTTCAGCAATAAGAGGTTTACAATTTCTTTGATGGTATCTACCGCATTCTTATGCTGCGTTAAGCCCATGGCCCAGCATGCAATGATCTTCTTTTTATTTTTGAGGATATCGGCGACCTCTCTTATATCAGCCATGTCGATTCCTGAAGCAGTGGCAAGCTTCTGCAGGTTTTGTTTGCGCAGGTGTGCTGCAAAATTTTCAAAGCCTTCTGTATTTGTTTCAATAAAGTTTTTGTAGAGCACTTCACCGGCGTTCATCTTTTCCTCATTCAATAAAATAATTTCAATGGCCTGCAACAAAGCCATGTCGCCATTTATTTTTACAGGTAGAAAAATATCTGTGAGTGCAGTGCTTATTCCCAAAATGCCTTTCAGTTTTTGCGGATTATTGAAACCCATCAATCCTGTTTCGGGAAGCGGGTTAATGGAAATGATGATGGCCCCGCTGGCTTTTGCTTTTTGCAGCGCTGTGAGCATGCGTGGGTGATTGGTGCCGGGGTTCTGCCCCAGTATCATGATGACCTCTGCCTTATAAAAGTCATCCAGTTTTACCGAGCCCTTACCAATGCCCAACGATTCGCCTAATGCAACGCCGCTGCTTTCGTGGCACATGTTACTGCAATCGGGCAAATTATTGGTACCGTACTCCCTCACAAAAAGCTGGTATAAAAAAGCGGCTTCATTACTTGTTCTTCCCGAAGTATAAAATATGGCTTCATCAGGCGAAGACAGTTCATTCAGTGAACCGGCAATTTTATTAAAAGCATCTTCCCAGCTTATAGGTTGATAATGTGTTGCGCCTTTTGGCAGGTACATGGGGTCTGCAATGCGCCCCTTCTTTCCAATTTCATAGTCGGATAGTGATGCCAGTTCTTGTACGGCATTGGCTGCAAAAAAACCAGCGCCGATACTTTTTGCAGTAGCTTCGTCTGCTACTGCTTTTGCGCCATTCTCACAATACTCAGCAATGCCGCTTCGCTCATCATCGGGGTCGGGCCATGCACAACTGGGGCAATCAAACCCATCTTTCTTATTCAGCTTGTTAAGTGCTTTCATCCCACGAAAAAAACCGGCTTCACCAAATACATGTTTAAAGCTTGATATCACCGCAGGTACACCCGCTGCCACATCCTTCACGGGGCCTAAAGTAAGCCCGGTAAAATTTTCAGGATTTTCTGCAGCCGGTATGTTATTACTTTCTTCGTTCATGCTTTACGGGTTTGCTGGGATTCTCAAAATTGTCGTTTTGGTCTTCGTGGTTTCGTCAAGGCAAACAAAATCCTTTTCAAGTAAGAGATATAAAGACCCATTCTCTGCGACAGGCATCTTTGCATTAAATCCCACCACCTCGTTCCCTGGCCAGTCTTTTAAAAATGATTTTGAAACGTACATGGTTATTTTATGTGCATCCAGCGATGCAGATAATTCATTTCCATTCTCCACGCTTTGCACGGCGTACACAAATTTATTGTTGGCAAACACTGTTTGCTCTTCCAGGTAACTGGTATTTGCCAATGTGCTTACTTCTGTTTTTGTAAGCTGTATTCTTATGGAATTTGCTTTGATACGTAGTTTCATAATAATTATTTCTTCTTTGTGCCATTTGTGAAAAACCCTTTGTGATCTTCATGGTTAAATTTTACCACAAAGGTCACTAAGTAATACACGAAGAACACAAAGGGTTTATACCGAATTTATTCTTTCTCTACCTGAATATATATTAAACCGGTTATTTTTTAAAAAACCTATCAGTGTAATATTTGTTTCTTTTGCCAGCTGCACTGCAAGACTTGAAGGCGCCCCCACAGCAGCAATGATCTTTATGCCGGCCATAGCGGCTTTTTGGACCAGTTCAAAACTTGCACGGCCGCTCAATAACAAAATACAATGGGTGAGTGGCAGTTGTTCTTTCATCAGCA
Organism: uncultured Ferruginibacter sp.; assembly: GCA_964439615.1. Classification (GTDB taxonomy): domain Bacteria; phylum Bacteroidota; class Bacteroidia; order Chitinophagales; family Chitinophagaceae; genus Ferruginibacter. Next base: position 52,165 of record CAYTQB010000007.1, read on the forward strand.
CTGCGCCGATGATCTTGTCAAGGGCATTGTGCCTGCCTACATCTTCCCTCAGCATGATAAAATTACCACTTAGGTCAAATAAAGCGCCTGCATGAATGCCGCCGGTATCTTCAAATACTTCCTGCTGTTTTTTTAATTGATGCTGTAAACCATGAAATGTATTGGCTTCAATAACGATATTATCTTTTTTATCGCTGTATTGCGAAACAGCCCTGATTGCATCAATGCTTGACTTGCCACAGATACCACAACTGGAAGTGCTGTAAAAATTTCTGGACGTACTGGCAAAAACGGGAATGATGTTTTCTTTGAGTGTAACCAATACCCGGTTATTGTCTGCAGGTAGGTGTTTTATTTCATGTACAGATGTATTATCCTTTATTATCCCTTCGGTAAATAAAAAACCAGCTGCCAGTTCTTCGTCATTACCCGGGGTACGCATGGTAATGACAATATTCTTTTGCATGCGCCCGGTAGCTGTGCTGTAAGCCAGTTGAATTTCCAGGGGCTCTTCCACAGCAACCTTATCTTCTGTTTCGGATATTTCGCCGGCGCTTATCTTTTGTATGCTGATATGTTCAGTTGCATCATTTTTCATACACTAAATGTATTAAAAGAAATCATGACCCGGGCCTACCAGTTGTACAGACACCATCGCAAAATCTTGCCGGGTATCAATGCTGATCATACTACTTTTGTCAAGAGGATAGAATTTTACGGCATTGCTGCTCTTTAAGAATTCCTGCAGGGAATATTGTTTTGCTGTAAACATTTTTTCCAGGGAGGTAAAACAATTGCAGGGATACCAGGCCAGGATTGGTTCATATATATGTTCCTGTTCATTATAAAAACTTACCGGCAGGTCTCCTTTGCAGCAGTTTAAAAAACTCCGGATAGAAGCGCCTGTTAAAAAAGGATAATCACAACCTACCAGTAAAATATTTTTTTTTGGAAAGCTGGTAAATGCTGTGAGCAATGCTGACATCGGGCCGATACCCGGGTAAGAAGGGTGGTCTGTTATAAGCTCATAACCCTTCTCAATACCAGCCGCCTGCTTTGCATTGCAGGAAATAAAGACTTTTTCACAAAAAGGCTGCAGCATTTCATATACATGGTAGCGCTGTGGTTTGTTATAGTAAGAGATCAGGCTTTTATCAGATCCCATGCGGATGCTTTGTCCGCCACAGGCGATCAAACCATATATTCCCGGGAGGATATGATCTTTTTGTCCGGCCATTTTAAAAGTTCAGGGTTTACCATACCTGTTTCAAAATATATCCTTTCAACTGGTAATGGGTGAGTACAGTTTGGGCGGTCAATGAGACTTTCATATCCGGCAATAATTCTTCTTTTTTAACATCTAAAAATGCCATTGCCTGGCCGCATACTATAAATTTAGCGCCGAATTTTTTCAGATCATCAATGATCTTGATGTTCGGATTATCTATCTTATATTTTTTTTGGAATGCTTCATTGTTTTTAAGTGCATGCAATACTCCTGCATGTGCAACAATTACCGGAATTATTCTTTTTGCCGGTACCCCCGCTGCAATATGCAGGTTGATGACCCTGGATATTTCGGCAAGCCCGTAATTGATCTCCCTGATGATTGAATCGGGGTTGTTACCGGTGATCTCAAACAATATCTTATAATCGATATTGGGGTCTGGGGCCTCGGTAATTTCAGCTACCGGGATAATACCGCTTGCATCGCCTGCTTTAAAAAGCGGGTAAATAACCTTAGCTTCCATCCTGTCCATTTTTTCTTTATCTGAGAATTCTTTTTCGATCCTTACCGAGTCGGCATGCATAGCAGCACGGAGGGAACTATCCCTTTGCACTTTGCGTACAGCAAGTATGCTGTCAATATTTTTTATTTGTGCTGATGCAGAGTGAAATGTAATAACTGCAAAAAGTAAGATGAATAATTTCCTCATAAGTGTAGTCTGATTTAAAAAGGAAGATACATGATTTTTGAACTACACGGGCACGGAGGCGCAAACCTGCCAGCAGGCAGGCAGGGATTTCCGGAAGAGTACTTTGTGTTACTTCGTGTCTTATTGTCTTAGTGATTCAAATTTTAAAATGTACCTCTATACAAACCTTTTCAATTGATTTTAACAAAGTTTGGTAAAGTTGTTGGTATGGTAGCAGAAACAAGAGCCAATGCCTAAATCCATCCTGCCAATAACAGCTTTACTGATAATGATCGTGTCGAACAGTTGCATTAAAAAAGTTCATCCTTCGGAAACAGCTGCTGCTGAAACCAAAACAGTTAAGCGAACTACCATTAAAACGGCGGTGCCTAAAGTAATTATCGTAAATGATAAATATGCTAAAAGGAGTGTGGACGGCAGGTATTATTACGACCTGGAAGGGCACCGTTACTGGCGTAATAACAGGGATGGAAAGTATTACCTGTTCCACAAGTCGATGTTTGATAATGAAGATTTTAAAAGCCCGGTGAAACAATAAGCTTTAATATCATTCGCCCAACCATGACTTTAGTATGGCCATCTGCAAAGAATCAGTTTTCTCCCTTCGTTTTAAAGTAAAGATGCGTTTACCTTTTTCATTATCGGTTTGCATATCGGCTTTTAACCCGGCATAGGCCAGGTAGGTATTATAATCCAGTTCTTTGGTGCTGTATATGTACTCAAAAATATCATTTAAGGAAGTGTCGGCTATTCTTTCACAAGCCTGCTGAAATTCTGCATCGGTAAACCCACGCTGCTGCTTTTTATAATATTGCCAATATAAGAAACGCATTACATCGTCCAGCGATTTTTTATTTTCTGTATTGTGCCTGATGGCCACGTCGAGCAATAAACCAACTACCGGGCCTTTGTCATAATATGAAATAGATTTTTTTGCATCTGCACCCTGGCTGCCAAAAGGGCCATCGTTCCAGGTCTTGTAACTGGCTTGTGCAAGTGATTGATAAAACCGGCCCGGGTTATTTTCCAAAGCATTGATATTGCCTTCAAAATTTTTAAGCAGTTCCTGTTCACTGGTGAGACCGGCTCTTTTTACGGCCAGGTATTCATAATAAACCGATAGCCCTTCGCTCACCCAAAGCAGGTTGGTTTTACTGCCTTTGTCATAATCAAACGGGCCCAGTTCCAATGGACGAATACGTTTTACATTATAATGATGAAAATATTCGTGGGCCAGGAAATTCATTGTCCTGTTCATGCCGTCTTTTGTATTTAATCCCTTGCCGTCAAAACTTACTGTGGTATTGTTTAGGTGTTCTATACCTCCACGGCCGGGGCCAATTCCGATGAATGTATATTGCTTGAAAGGAATGTCGCCAATAATATTAACTGCAGCCTCCACTACTTTTTTCAGGTTATTCATAAATCCTACCTTGTCAAAATCGCTGAGGCCATAACCGATGAAACGATGCTCAATTCCATTTACTTTAAAAGAAGGCAGTTCTTCCAAATTGCCGATCAATATGGGGCAGTCGTATAGTATGTCGAAGTCAGGTGCAGTAAATTCATGTTGTTTCCCGGCAACAGGTTCCAAACCGGTTACCACATCTTTCCAGTTTTTATCCGGAATTATTTTTACAGAAACAGGGTTGTTGATGTGGCCGTTCACATACATAAATAAGCCGGTAGGCACAATATATCCATGAGCGCTGTCCAATAAACTGTTTGCAACAAACTTCTTGTCGGCCTTTACATCATAACTTAATGAAAAAGATCTGTTCTTACCGGCAATCAGTTGCCAGCTGTTCTCTGCAGGTTTCGTTACAGGTAATTCTTTTCCTTTATTATCTCTTGCCGAAAAATTTTCAACCGACCGGGCATAGTTCATTATCTGGTAGTAGCCGGGCATCCATTGCGGCATTTTGAAATTAAGGGTATCCGTATTCCAGCCGCTGCCACTGAGCTCCACATGAAAATAATGGCTGGAGGGCCGAGGCATGGAAACGTTGTATTGCAAAACAGCCTTACCCGTTTGTGCAAGAGAACTGTTATTTACGGAACTACATAAAAGAGCCGATAAAAACAAATAAAGAATGAACTTATCCTTTTTTTGAAAATACCCCATAGCTGTTTATTTAAGACTGCAGATAATTTTGTTGAGATTTTAATACATCTTAAGGTAAAACAAAAATTTAATACGGGGAGGAATAAAAAAGTCCGGATAATTTTTTAAATGCCATAATTATTTTATCTTCATGTCCTACTATCCCAACCCACGATACTATTCTATTCCCTTTGATTACCTACCTGTAAATGACAGCATATTGAATTTTTTGGGCAACTGATGTGATATATCCAGCCCTGCCAATAACTATACATTCTTTAAATATTTGCCTTTATGCCAAACAAAAAATTTAAAAGGAAAGACTTTTTAAAAAATATGGCCGGTTTAAAAACCGCAACAACTGAAGTGGTAACAGATGAACCACCAACTGGCCCCGACCCATTATTTAAAAAGTACGCCAGGAAAACACTTACTGACCGGTACTATAGCCGGGAAATGGAAAATCCAACTCCTGGTGGACCAACGGTTAGAAGGGTAGGAAATGTAACCAGCGGGTTAACTCCTTATGCAGGCGCATGGACGGTTTGGGAAGTTGCATACCTCTTACGCAGGGTTGGCTTTGGTGTTAAAAAAGCTGACCTTGATGCCCTTCTTGCATTAACACCCTCTGCTGCCATTGACCAGCTAATGACGCTTGCTGCTCCGGTCAATCCTTCGCCAACTCCGGTGAATCATTACCAGGCTTCGGCTGTAGATAGTGGAGGGATTGCGTTGGGTGACAGTTGGACGGCAAACAACCTTGCTTATTTATCCGGGAGTAACGATGGTACTGTAAACTCTCATCGCCAAAACAGCCTTATTGACTGGAGCTGGGGCCTTTGTTTGAACGAAGGCACCGGCATACGTGAAAAGATGGTATTATTCTGGTATCATTTTATACCGGTGAACTTTGATGATGTTAGAGCAATGCAGAATAATTCCTCTACCATGTGCCATGATTATATGAATTTGTTGCGCACCAATGCACTGGGTAATTTTAAAGACCTCATCAAGGCCATTGCTAAAATGCCGGCTATGCTGGTTTTCCTCAGTAATCAGTACAGCACAGCTTCGGTGCCCAATGAAAATTTTGCAAGGGAACTATTGGAATTGTTCACTATGGGAAAGGTTCCTACGCAAAACTATACCGAGAGTGATATTATAGCCGCATCAAGAGTGTTTTCAGGATGGAGGGTACCCAGTTTTGTGACGGCTTACCCTTTTGCACCGGGTTTTAATTCAGCTTATCATAATCAGACCGATAAAGTATTTTCTAATTTTTTTGGTCCTACAACCATTGCAAATCAGGTTGGACCCGCCGGAGCAAATGAGTTTGATATTTTCTTTGACATGCTGTTTACACAACAACAGGATACCATTGCCAAATATATCTGCCGCAGGTTGTACCGCTTCTTTGTGTATTATGATATTGATGCAAACGTGGAAGCAAATGTAATTGTACCGCTTGCAGCTTTTATGGTGAGCAGTAACTGGCAAATGGCACCTGTGGTAAGCAAGTTGTTGAAGAGTGAACACTTCTTTGATGTGGTTAACAAAGG
>CAYTQB010000007.1:57864-85323 GCA_964439615.1 uncultured Ferruginibacter sp.
GTTGCTTTTGTTCAGCAGTTCCCCAATGCTTCTATACAGGATCCCGATATACTGATAGACCTGGTGATACAGTATTTATTGCCTGTTGACCTCCCGGCTCAATTCAAGACAGATACCAAAATACAGACACTGCTTGCCGGGCAGGTAACAAACAGTTACTGGACAACCGCATGGAATAATTATACCAGTAACCCTACTACAGCTAATTTAAATATTGTGAAGGGAAGGCTCAATTCTTTGTTGACCACACTGCTGCAGTTGGCAGAATACCAATTAATGTAGCCAAATAAAATATTGCATTATGAACCGTAGAAAATTTTTAGGCAACACCGCACTCTTCTCAGTGCCATTAATGATACAGGGAATACCTGTTTTTGCAGGAGACGGCCTTTTGCATCCCATGCTCAGGGCGCTGGCCATGCCTACTGCCAACTGCGACCGTATATTAGTGATCATACAAATGAATGGAGGCAATGATGGGTTGAATATGGTGGTGCCATTGGACAGGTACACCGAGCTGACAAATGCAAGGCCAAATATTTTACTGCCATCAGCATCTGTATTGCCGCTCACAGGCACAACAACAACGGGGCTTCATCCTGCTATGACAGGTTTACGGGACCTGTATGATGCCGGAAAAGTAAATCTCGTTCAGGGTGTAACTTATCCCAATCCAAACTTCAGTCATTTCCAGGCACAGGATATCTGGTTTACCGGCACTAATGTTTTGCCATCACCTTCTACGGGATGGCTTGGTCGCCAGTTAGACCTGGCAAACCCTGGCTACCCAATTGGCTATCCTAATGCAAACAACCTGGATCCTCTGGCAATACAGATTGGCGGTGCCCTGCCGTTATCGCTTGCAGGGCCTAACATTAATATGGGGTATAATGCCCCCAACCCAACCACCCTTATCAATGTGGCTACGGGCAACCCGGGACCTGCACCGGTTAGTGACTATGGTACTGAACTTACTTTTATGAGGTTGATGAAAGACCAGAGCAATGCATACACTTCACGCATTTCAACGGCTTATGCTGCACAGGCTACCATGTCAACCATGTATGCGGCTTCGGGTAATACACTTTCTGACCAGCTTAAGATCGTTGCCAGGTTAATAGGCGGCGGGCTTAAAACATCGGTATATATAGTTAACCATCCTGATAGTTTTGATACGCATGTTGACCAGGTAACGTCAGGAAATACGGTTGCAGGTTCTCATGCAAATATTTTGTCAAAACTTTCTGTAGCTATCAGCGCTTTCCAGGATGATATAACCTTAATGGGCAAGCATACCAAGGTAACGGGTATGACCTTTAGTGAATTTGGCCGCAGGGTCATTAATAATACAAGCTTTGGAACTGACCATGGCTCCGGTGCACCGGTTATTTTCTTTGGCGCCATGCTGAATGGCGGGGTTACCGGTACATCGCCTGTTTTACCAACCAACCCAACCAGCAGTACACAGGTTCCGTTGCAATATGATTTCAGGCAACTCTATTCCACTATAATGCAAAAGTGGATGTGCATGACGGCAGCAGAATCCCAGACTGTGCTCAATGGCACATTTGCAACTGTTCCCATCTTTAATGAAATATTGTTGCCGCTGGATGGTATTGAATTGAAAGCTGTATGGGAAAATGCTTTTGCAAAACTTGAGTTTGAAGTGTATGAGAATGATAAGTTTGACCGGTTCATTGTTGAACGTTCAGTAAACTCCACTGATTTCACCGGAATTAAAACAATGATGAATGTGAGCAACAGCAGCCAGTTGACTTATACTTATAAAGATGACCGTATAAATGCACCTGAAGTATTTTATCGTATAAAAGGTATCACCAAACAGGGAGCGCCTGTTTATTCACAGATAGTAAAACTGAAAAATAACAACCGGCAGGAAGTGAGAATATATCCCAACCCGGTAAAAAACTACACCATCAATATCGAGTTCCTGTCGAAAGTAAATGAACATGTGGATATAACGATCTTTGGAACGATGGGAGAAAAATTATACTACAACCAGGTAAATCCGGGAGGAAACCGCACTATCAGTTTTAAAGTACCGGCATTATTCAGTGTAAGAACTCTCTACATCCTCAGTATTTCCTTTGGAGGAACTGTCGTGAATGAAAAAATAATATTTGAGTAAGCATTCCTTCGGTTGCCTTTCTTATACGCTCTTTGCCCCGGTCTCTGCCGTATCAGGAATTCTTTTCGGCTTCCTTGATACGCCTGATATAATCTTCGTGTTCTTTCTGATGTTCTTCCGGGGGCATCTTAACCGAAAGCGGGCCATTCCCTATTATTAAAAAGTATATCAGCAGCAAAAGAATGATGATAGACAGGAACAGTTCTGAGTAAGGGCTAAATGCATCTTTTGTTGCGCTGATGTTCACGAAAACAATGGCGCCCAGTAAAACAGGGATCTGAATTAAACAGGCAGCACGGGTAAACATGCCGATGGCTAAAAAGAGACCACCCAGCACATGGGCGAATGCCACATAGTGTGCCAGTAATATAATTACAAATTCACCAAAGGGCGACGTATTTTTCATCAGGCTGATGAGGTCGCTGGTGTTACGCAGGAAATCAACACCTTTATAACAGAGGAATATGCCCAAAACTATGCGGATTATATCCAGCCATTTCGGGTGATGCCTGTCACCCCAATTCTCAAATTTTTCGACGAGGTTCATAACAAATGATTTAAGCGTGAAGGAAAGAACTGCTATAAATCTAAATCATTTTAGGGAGAGATGCAAGAGTGATTTTATGGAACCAGATAGTCTATTTATCCGGGATTTTTACTATATTCGGTATCATTTATATCCATCCTGGTTAACCGCTCTATTTATTATAGATAAAATTGTGTCTTTATGAAAAAGATATGCGGATTACTATATGCTTCCTTATTTTTCTCAGTAATGGTAAGTGCACAGGGTATTAACCAGCTTTGGGGAATTACACAAGCAGGCGGTACTGATGGATTGGGTGTAATGTTCAGTACTAATTCTGTGGGCAATAATTTTCAGTTGAGGAACCAGTTTTATTACACATCTCCCGGATTCCGTCCACGATATACAGTCCCAATAGAGTATAATGGAAAATTTTACGGTATGACTCGTCAAGGAGGTGCTAATAATGGAGGTGTAATATTTGAATGGGATCCGACAACTAATGTCTACACAAAAAAAATTAATTTTAACTATGCTGGTGGCTGGTTTCCGTTAGGCAGTTTAATATTAAACGGGGGTAGATTTTATGGGATGACCTTGGAAGGGGGGGCTGTTAATGGTGGGGTAATATTTGAGTGGGACCCAGCTACAAACATTTACACAAAAAAAATTGATTTAAGTTTTGCAAATGGCAGTGCCCCATATGGCAGTCTGGCTTTAAGTGGAGGTAAGTTTTATGGTATGACATACGATGGAGGAGCTAACAACTATGGTGTAATATTTGAATGGGATCCTGTAACGAATATTTATACAAAAAAAATAGATTTAAGTATTCCCGGAGGAATAAGACCTTATGGCAGCTTAACACTAAATGCTGGTAAATTTTATGGAATGACAAGTGAAGGAGGTGCTAATAGTATAGGTGTAATATTTGAATGGAACCCGGTTACTAATGTGTACACAAAAAGAATTGATTTAACCACTGCTAACGGCAGCTTTCCTCAAGGGAATAACTTAATCTTTAGCGGGAGTAAATTTTATGGGATGACTAGTTATGGTGGCAGTAATGGCCAGGGGGTAATTTTTGAATGGGATCCTGTATCGAATGTATACACAAAAAAGATTGATTTAACTACTACAAACGGAAGCAGACCTTATGGAGATCTCACATTTGCTGGTAGTAAATTTTATGGAATGACGAGGGAGGGAGGCGGAACCGCAGCTAATGCAGGAACAATATTTGAGTGGGACCCTACTACAAACATTTACACAAAAAAAAATGTGTTTAATATAACTAATGGTTCCGGTCCTTATGGTAGTTTAGTATTGAGTGGTGCATTAATTTATGGAATGACGTATGAGGGGGGTAATGCTAGCGGAGGAGTTATCTTTGAATGGGACCCTGCTACAAACATTTACACAAAAAGAGTTGATCTTAATAGTGGTAGCAATGGAATGACCCCTTATTGCAGCTTGACAATGAATGGTGAAAAATTGTATGGCTTGACAAACAGAGGCGGTAACAATAACGCAGGGGTGATTTTCGAATGGGATCTTTCAACAAGTACGTACACTAAGAAACTCGATCTTGACTTTGCAGGAGGCAGCAGCCCTGAAAATGGTAACTTGACATTATATGGTACAAACTTTTATGGAATGATGCCAACTGGGGGTACCAATCTTGGTGGCGTAATATTTGAATGGAATCCTGCTACAAATATTTATACAAAAAAGATAGAGTTTACTACAAACAGTCTCAATGGCTCCTCTCCAAAGGGCGGCTTAACGTTAAATGGAGGCAAGTTTTATGGGATGACGTATACCGGGGGGACAAATAGCGTAGGGGTAATTTTTGAATGGGACCCGGCAACAAACATTTATACAAAAAAGATTGATCTAGGAAATGCAAATGGGAGTCTGCCTTATGGCAATTTAACATATAGTGGTGGAAAATTTTACGGTATGACTCATCAAGGAGGTGCTAATAATAATGGTGTAATATTTGAATGGGATAATGTGACAAATGTCTATACAAAAAAATATGATTTTACATCTGCGGGTGGGCGGAGTCCTTATGGCAGCTTAACAGTAAGTGGGAATAAATTGTATGGTATGACATATGCTGGTGGCTCAAATGGCCTGGGCGTAATTTTTGAATGGGACCCGGTTACTAATTTGTATACTAAAAGGATTGACTTAAGCAGTGCTGCTGGTTGTATTGCATGGGGAAATCTAACACTAAATAACGGAAAATTCTATGGGCTGACGGCTGAATGTGGGGTTAATAATAAAGGAGTTATATTTGAGTGGGATCCAGCTACAAACATATACACAAAGAAGAAAGATTTCTCCGGCCCAGAGGGGGAATTACCTATTTTTAATAATGGCCTTACTCTGGTACCTGCACCTGTTGCCAAAGGCAACCTTATTTCCTGCCAGGTTTTACCAACTGTTACCATTGATGCAACCAATAACAATACATGGGTACCTATTGTTGATAACGTGGGCGATATCGCTGCAGAGATCAATGCCAATGGAAATAACCTGGGTATCGTGAGTTCGTCTTTATACACAAAGAACGGCGCCTGCCGCGAAGATTACAGCAACAGGCTTTATCTTAACAGGAATATTACCATCACCCCACAAACACAGCCCGGTAGTAATGTAAGTGTACGTTTGTATATCAAAAAAAGCGAACTGGATTCTTTAAGAACAGCTTTGAATTCAATGGGGCAGCCAAGTGGTGTGGCATCTATTAATGAAGTGGATGTGTTTAAGAATGATGATGCATGTTCTACTATTGGTGCTTTATCGGCTTTCCCACTTACCGCAACCACGGGTTCTTATAATTCCGATTATTATTTGCAGGTCAATGTCAGCAGTTTCTCCAGTTTTTATTTTGCTAATAAATTACTAACCGTAATACTTCCTGTTAAGATAAAATCTTTTACAGGAAAAAGGGCTGGCTCTGTTAATGAATTAAAATGGGAGGCCAGTTGTAATTCATCAGTGGATTTTACTATTGAAAGAAGTGCAGATGGAATTCATTTTCAAGCCATCGGCAATGTTGCTGCTGCAAATTGTGATCAACCCTTTTATTTTACCGACAATAATCCTTTTCTTAAAAACAATTATTACCGTTTAAAAATTAAGGAAACGGGAGGAGCCATCAATTATTCTGCTGTCATTTTATTAGATGCAGATAAGGCAGGGCCGCTGCAGATCAGTGTTAAACCCAATCTTGTAAAGGGCTCATCAATAAACATCGAATTGATCGGTCAGAAAAGTGAACAAATTGAATTATTAATAACAGATGTAACCGGGCGTAAGATGCTGAGCAAACAGTTAACGGCACAGGTGGGTATTAATAATGTACCTATAAATGTATCGGCCCTTGCATCGGGAGCGTATTGGTTACATACTGTTGGAAAAGAAGGAAGATCAAATGTGGTTCGGTTTGTAAAACAATAGGAAAGTTACTTCGCCATGTTAAGAAATTAATTGAACTTCTGAACCATCCATTGTTTGTGGCAGTACTACCATCTTTGCTTTATAACCCTTCGCTATCCTTCCCAACTCATCATCCATCCTCATCACTTGAGCAGGGTAAAGGCTGCACATCCGAAGCGCCTCGGCTAATTCTATTCCGCAATGGGTTACCAGGTTCTGAAAGGCGCTGTACATCGTTAATGCCGAGCCGCTGAGTATTTTACCGGCAGTATATTTATCTCCTTCTGGTAGATGTTGGTAGTATCCTTTGTTGGTTGTGGTTACAGCATCGGTAATAGCAAATAACCGTTGCAGCATTATTTTCTTAGCAATTTTTATAGCTGCATAGTCAACATGGAACCCATCGGCAATGATGCTTGCCATTACTTTAGGATGATCAAATGCAGCACCAACCAACCCGGGGTTGCGGTGTTGCAGGGGGCTCATGGCATTATATAAATGGGTGACTGCCGCAATACCATTGTTAAAACCCTGCATGGCTTCTTCATAAGTTGCATTACTGTGCCCGGCAAAAATTCTGATGCCGTACGACCTGATAAGTTCAATAACTTCTTTACTGCAAACCTCCGGTGCAAGGGTGATTATTTTAATAACGCCTTTTCCGTATTCAAGTAATTCTTTTGCTTCATTCAGCGTAGGGCTATGTATCAGTGATTCGATATGTGCCCCCCGTTTCAGTTTATTTATCCAGGGGCCCTCTGCATGTAAACCTAATATTCCTTCGCCACCCTGTTGCCAGTATTTTTTTACTGCATCAATACATTTAAAAAACACTTCGGGTTCATTGGTGGCAACGGTAGGCACACAAAATGCAGTACCGCCCTTATTACAATATTTATGTAATAATTCTAATGAAGAGGCGTCGGGATAAACAGCAAACAGTTTTTCATAAGCGCCATATATCTGCAGGTCTAAGAATGCAGGAGCAAGAATAGCATTAGCATAGACTTCTCTTTCCATATCAACAGGCAAAGCAGTAACAGGAAGAAGGTCTTTGATGATACCTCCTTTTCCAATTACTGCATGTTCATTCAGCCATTCGTCACCCGTAAAAATGAGATGGGGGATATATGCTTTTATACCTGCCATATTTACGCTGTTAAGCAAAAATAGGGGAACAGGCCTGCTTATTTGATTTTTAATATGATGCCGCCCTGTATCTGGGTAATATCATACCCGGCTTCCACATTTAAACCAAAACTTGGAGTGATAAAATACGAAGCGCCTACAAAACCGCCGAACACAGGAATAGTTTCGCTTTGTTTCACTTTGCCATTCTTGTTGTACTGGTAATTATGGAAACCTACACCAGCAGAAAGGCCGGCGTATGTATCTAGGTTATTGATGTTCCAGCCATGGTGCCATGCCGAGCGGCCGGCAACAATGAATGTGCTTGTTTTGTAATTGCTGAGGTAGCCGCCGTTTGAGAATGAACTACCCGCTTCAACACCCAATGTGATTACACCAGGTCCGGCCTGCCACAGCCCCACTTCAATAGCCCCCTTGGTGCCAAAGGCAGAATTATAATAATCGCTTTGGTATTCGGTACCCATACCGACACCTGCATTAAAAGTGATGCTCCCTTTTTCCATGGGTGTAACGGATTCCCTGCGCTGTGCAGAAGAAATAGTGGTTAAGGAAATGGCAATGCCAAATAAAATTGCTGAGATTATGTTTTGTTTTTTCATAACCGCCAATTAACAAATATTATACCAAGGGGTTACATAAATAAAAAGCTGCCGTTAATATTCTTTTAAAGATATTGAATGAGCAAAAGGCCAAAAAAATCAGGGATTAATTTCTTATACGATATATACCTAAATCAGGGATAATCATAATTTAACTATCTTCCCTTTATGAAACATTTCAAGTTTTACTCCAAGGAAGATATTTTGTCCATTACAAAACTGCGGCGTTTTGAAACAAGACTTGGAGAGCGGTTGCAATACCTGAAAGCAGATGAAGAATGGCCCGAAGTGCTTCAGCAATCTACCGCAAAATATGTCTTGCTCGGCATACCGGAAGATTTTGGAGTAAAGGCCAACTATGGCATTGGTGGCACGGATACGGCCTGGCTTTCGTTCCTTACTTCATTCTTAAATATCCAGAGCAATGATTTTTTCACGGGAGAAAATGTCCTCTTACTTGGGCATTTTGATTTTGGAGATATTAAGTTCCTGATTGAGAACAATGCTTATAACCCCGAAGAGAAGATAAATGCCTACCGGCATGCCCTTAATATTGTTGACGAAGAAGTTGAAAATCTGCTTAAAGTGATCGCTACTACAAAAAAAATTCCAATCATTATTGGTGGTGGACATAACAATTCATACCCCATTATTAAAGGTGTTGCAAAGGGTTTGCATAAGGCTGATGTGATACCCCTGGCACAGATCAATTGTATCAATTTAGATGCCCACGCCGATTATCATGTTGCGGAAGGAAGGCATAGCGGAAACGGGTTCAGGTATGCAGAGGAAGATGGTTACCTGGGTAAATATTGTATGGTTGGCCTGCATGAAAATTATCTTGCCCAAACCGTGCTGATGGATATCCATAACAGCCCATTCCTGGATTATGTCAGTTACGAAGACATATTTATACATGAGCGGAAGAATTTCATACAGGCTATTGCCCATGCCACGGGTTTTACAGAAGATACCTACACCGGGATTGACATTGACCTGGATTGTGTGGAGAATGTATTGAGCAGCGCCCTTACACCGAGTGGGATTACTCCTTTACTCGCCAGGAAGTTTATAACCTTTGCTGCACAGGATTCAAAAGTGGCCTACCTGCATATAGCCGAAGGGGCCATACAACTAGCTGATGGCAGAAAAAATGAAGCAACCGGCAAGCTGATCAGTTACCTGGTGAGTGATTTTATTAAAGAACTGTCTCACGAATAAACCATACCTGCAACACATAGAAAAGGATTAATAAGCTCCCCGTTTATCTTTCAGAAACAATAAAGCCATCCACCAACCGGTGAATGGCTTTATAAAACTATTTAGAAAATTATTGTGCTTCCGGCGACAGGTATTGTGCATACGCATACCCTTCTTCACCATCTTTTGTTTTGATCTTCCACCAGCTGTCATCCGTTTTTTCTACCAGCGTAACAATTTCATTGTGCGCTGCCTTACCTACTATTTTACCCTCGGTACTTGGTTCGTTCCTGATATTCAGATTGCTGGAGTCGGTAGTTACTTTTAACTGTGCGCCTACATCTGCTTTAATGTCAATGTTCATCATCAGGTCGCCGCTTGCCATGTTGGGGTCTATCTTATCATACAGTGACCAAAGTATATCATAATCAGCCGTAGTTTTTGCTGTACCGCTTACATGTAGTGTACCTTCTTTTTCTGCAATAGCCAGGTCGGCTACTCCCAATGTGGTTGCTGTTTGCAGCAACTCAGCATATTTATCTTGTAATGCCATTTTGTTTATTTTAAGTGGTGATTGAAATTATTTTTTGTCCATTAATTTGCTGACATCAGATTTAACTTTAGCTGCAGCGAGCATCTGCATGATCTTCATGCGGTTTGCCTTGGTTACTTCACCGGCAAGTATGGCTTTGTCCCCGGAAAACTCAACCGTTACGCCAGCGATGTCTTTTAAACCATCTTTTACTTTTTGTTGAGTTCCTTCATCCAGCATGGTAGTTAAAGAAGCAGGCGGTGGTGGTGGCGGGGGTGCAACTGTACAATTGTTCACTACTGATTTAACACCTTTTACTGCAGCAACGGTTTTTTCACACATTGTTTTGCAATCGGGGTTTTTACATTCGCCGCTGATGGTGGCAACGCCGTCCTTTACATCAACCATTGTTCCAGACATCATAGGGTCTGCTTTCAGGGCTGTTTCAATAGCTGCTTTGATGTCTGCATCTTTTGGTTTGCAGCTTACAAAAAGCAGGGTGGTTGAAACAACAACTGCCATTAATAATTTAGTCAGGTTCATTTTTTTTGTTTTTTGTTTGAAATAATAGTTCAAAGAAAAGGGAAATTAAGTTGATTTAATAAAATTGATATCAACATTTAACAGGTTAATAATGGCCTGGATTGTTGGTAAAAAGATCATTACAGACAGCCCAGCCTTCCGCCATCAACCGGCAAATTGATCCCATTGATATACGCTGCCGCAGGAGAGCTTAGAAAGGCAACTGCAGCGCCAAACTCTTCGGGCAGGCCAATTCTTCCTGCAGGAATTTCTGCAACCAGTGTTTTCAGCATTTCTTCTTCCGAAACATTTGAAGCTTTTGCCTTTGAAGCGATAACATAGTCGGCTCTCACGGTTTTAGTAAAGCCTGGCAATACATTATTTACGGTAATACCAAATGGACCAAGTTCTGTGGCCAGGGTCTTTGACCAATTGGCAACGGCAGCCCTTATTGTATTACTTACGCCCAATCCTACAATAGGATTTTTAACCGAGGTGGAAATGATATTGATGATCCTTCCGTAGCCGGCTGCTTTCATACCCGGTACGGTAGCCTGTGCCAGGTTATGGTTATTAATGAGGTGATTGTTGAAGGCATTTAAAAATTCTTCTGCATTAGCATTAAGTGCAGCCCCGCCGGGGGGGCCACCGGTATTGTTTACCAGGATATGGATGGTATCAGTTTTTACAAAATCGTCGATTACCGTTTTCACAACACTGGTATCAGAAAAATCGGCAACAAGACACTGGTGTTGTTGTCCCTTCGAACGATCAAGGGATGGCAGGGTTGATCTTAATTTTTCTTCACTGCGTGCCATTAAAACAACATTGCAACCCAGCAATGCAAGTTCAATAGCGCTGGCATAACCAAGCCCCTGTGTGCTGCCGCAAACAAGGGCCGTCCTGTTGGTAAGGTCAAGATTCATGTAAATGATTTACATAAAGCTACTATAAAAATTATTTACTCTTCCTTAACCCGGTCGAGAATAACTTTTTTCCTGATCATATCTTTTAATATGGTCAGCCCGTTTTCATGTGCCAGCATGTCTGTTGAGGAAGGGTCAAAGGACTTTGTTCTTACAGAATAGATAAGTTTATTTTCCGACACTTCAAATACATTGCTTTCCCAGAAATAATTAGTGGTGGTTACATAGTAGCCGGGCGAAAAAACTTTGTCATACGTAGCGGAATAATATTTATTGACCTCGCCGATCGCAGGGGGATTATTTATTATGCTGGGCGCCACATACATTTCTTCTTTTGATTTGTCCAGCAATACCATCGTTATTACTGCATCCACCCCGGTATTTTTAAACTTTTCTACGATTTCCTTTTCAGATATCTTTTTATAGTTACCCTGCCCAAATACACTGAATGAGGAAACAGCATGATAACCTTTACCTGCCAGGTCATTCACCAAGTGGGTCTCCATTTTGCCTCTCAGCAAACTGTCTTTTTCGGTAAGGATGCCCCAGACCATGATATTATGATAGATCTTTGTATTGCTGTTCTCAGCCTTCCATGAAGAAGCCAGCCTGGTACTGCTGCAGGAAAAAAGAAAAGTGCATGCCAGGATGACTGTGATAATTTTGTTTGTTTTCATGATTTACTTTTTTGTAAAAATAAACGGGCAGTTCTCAGTAACGCATGATTTAAAACAGAACAGGAGCAAATGTTTATCATGCCCTACATTAAGGACCAGATAATAAATACCCATCACTGCTTTGATTTTCTCACATTTCAGTATTAATGTGGATAATTCTTACCCATTAAAAACCCCTCCATTCAGTTATATTCGCAACCTGAAACAAAGAAATAATGGCAGAGAAAGACCTGTTTGAATATACGGAAGAGTCCATCAAAAGTTTAGACTGGAAGGAGCATATCCGGCTCCGCCCCGGTATGTATATTGGTAAATTGGGCGATGGCAGCAGCCCCGATGACGGCATTTATGTGTTGATGAAAGAAGTGATTGACAATTGCATAGATGAGCATACCATGGGCTATGGAAAACATGTGGATGTTACCATCAGGGATAAAACAATATCGGTGAGGGATTATGGCCGGGGCATACCGCTGGGTAAAGTAGTTGATGTGGTGAGTAAAATAAATACCGGGGCCAAGTACGACAGTAAGGCATTTCAAAAAAGTGTGGGATTGAATGGAGTAGGTACAAAAGCCGTAAATGCGCTGAGTAATTATTTTAAGGTAACTGCTTACCGTGAAGGAAAAGAAAAAACCGCCGAATTTGAAAGAGGCGTTTTGATAAAAGAACATAAAGAAGCGAAGACAAGTGAAGAGAACGGAACCTTTGTGACTTTTGTTCCGGATGATAAGGTATTCAAGAATTTTCATTTTGTACAGGAATACCTCGATAACCAGTTCTGGAATTATTGTTACCTGAACGCCGGCCTGGTAATGAACCTGAACGGCAAACGTTATGTAAGTAAAAACGGGTTGCTCGACCTGTTGCAGCGCAAGACCAATGAAGATGAGATACGGTATCCCATCATTCACCTGAGAGGAGATGATATTGAGATTGCCATCACCCACGAAAATGATTATGGAGAGGAATATTACAGTTTTGTGAATGGACAATTCACCACACAGGGTGGTACCCACCTCGCTGCCTTTCGTGAGGGTTATGTAAAAACCATACGTGAGTTTTATAAAAAAGATTACGATGCAGCTGATATAAGAGGAAGTATCTGTGCAGCACTGAGTGTTCGTGTGCAGGAGCCTGTTTTTGAAAGCCAGACAAAGACCAAGCTGGGTTCCCAAACAGTGTATGAGGGCGGGCCATCCATGCGTAATTTCATTGGCGATTTTTTAAGCAAGGAACTGGACAACTACCTGCATCGTAACCCTGAGACCGCCGATGCGATGAAAAAACGCATCGAACAAAATGAAAGAGAAAGAAAGGAACTGGCAGGAATTAAGAAGTTAGCCAATGAAAGAGCGAAGAAAGCTAACCTCCACAATAAAAAATTAAGGGACTGCAAGTTTCATCTTAATGATGAAGCT
The DNA here is from genome assembly GCA_964439615.1 of uncultured Ferruginibacter sp. Classification (GTDB taxonomy): domain Bacteria; phylum Bacteroidota; class Bacteroidia; order Chitinophagales; family Chitinophagaceae; genus Ferruginibacter. Next base: position 71,016 of record CAYTQB010000007.1, read on the forward strand.
TCGGGTAAGGACAAAGATAAAATAGCGGAGAAGCAAAAGGAGAGTACCATCTTCATCACCGAAGGTGACAGTGCCAGTGGAAGTATCACCAAGGCGAGGAATGTGGACACACAAGCTGTTTTCAGTTTGCGGGGTAAACCGCTGAACTGCTTTGGACTTACCAAGAAAGTTGTTTATGAGAACGAAGAGTTCAACCTGTTGCAACATGCCCTCAACATTGAGGAAAGCTATGACGACCTGCGTTACAATAATATTGTCTTTGCTACTGATGCCGATGTGGATGGCATGCACATCCGTTTATTATTGATGACCTTCTTCCTGCAATTCTTTCCCGAGTTGGTAAAGAACGGGCATGTTTACATACTGGAAACTCCTTTGTTCCGTGTAAGAAATAAGCAGGAGACCATTTATTGTTATAACGAAACCGAAAAACAGGCAGCCACAAAAAAATTGGGAGGTAAACCAGAAACAACCCGTTTTAAAGGCCTTGGTGAAATAAGCCCGGATGAATTTGCCAGATTTATTGGCGATGATATGAAACTGCAGCCGGTGATGTTATTACCCGAAACTCATATTCAGCAATTGCTGGAATATTATATGGGAAAGAATACACCCAACCGCCAGGATTTTATTATCGAGAACTTAAAGGTGGAAGTTGACCTTGCAGAAGAAACAATTAAAAATTAAGAATTAGGAATTAAAAATTTTGTCATGCCAAAGCAGAATATAATAGTTGAAAAATCTTATAGCTTTGGATTGAGGACTGTGAAATTGTACATGTACTTACGAAAAAACAAGCTTGAAAGAGAACTTCTTATTCAATTTCTGAAAAGCGGTACTTCTGTTGGCGCTAATGTAGAAGAGGCAGAAGGCGCACAATCTCACAATGATTTCATTCATAAAATAGGGATAGCGTACAAAGAAGCAAGAGAGGCTCATTATTGGCTTAGACTTTTACGTGATAGTGAATTACTGGAAATAAAACTGGCTAATTCATTTATTCAGGAAGCGGAAGAGGTAAAAAAAATTCTTGCTTCGATTTTAAAAACATCTAAATCCAAAGAAACAAACCTGAGAAAGTAAAAATTTTTAATTTTTCACTTTTCATTTTTAATTAATAAACATGATACATATTGTTTTCCAGGAAGCAGATATTGCTGCATTAGAAAAAAGTTTTGAACTGGACGAAACACTAAAGGCGGAGATCATACAAGTGAAAGATGATTATGCAGTTGGGCCTCTTATAGATATTTACACCGAAACGGGCATAGGGAACCGCAGACAATGGTGGAGGGATGTATTGGCCGGTGGCGATTATGACGGCCATGTGGATGCAGGCGAAGTGGATGATGTGAAAACAGTGAATGAACTCAAGGAGCGCCTTGATGCAGATCCGGATGAAGCTATCTGGATATGGGCTGCGCCCAACAAACATGATGTATGTAGTTATTACTGGCTCATGAGCCAATTGAAGGATTACCAGGGAAGAATATTCATTCTTTACCTCAATAACCTTCCTTTCCTGAATGAGAAAGGCAATCTTTTTTATCCTGAGAATTTATTTGATATACCTGCCAAAGAATTTGTGAAAGCAAAAAAGCTGGCAAGAGAAATTACCCTCAGTGAATTTGAAGTTGACCCGGATGAATGGGCAAAGATCTGTTCAGAGAATAAAGGTGTGCGTTTACTGGAAGGAGGTAAGAAGCTGGTGCAGGAAGATTATGATTTTTATGATGCCGACCTGAAAAAATTCATTACAGCCGATTGGCAAAAAGCGTCTAAGATCATTCACCAATACCTGAATAAGGCAAAACATACTACGGGAGATATGTACCTGTTGTGGCGTTTAAAGACCATGATGGCACAGGAAATATTTGATGTACAGGGTAATGTAGGCAAGATGAAGGATTTTGAACTGAAGAAAAAGCAATCGGAAAAAGAATTGATCGAAGGCTGATTTTATCTGTTCATATAAATCTTGTTATAATGAAAGTGATCTTAAAGCTGGAAGAAATGGGGATGCTGATTGCAAGCATACTTGCATTGATGTGGTTAAAAGTAGAGTGGTGGTATTACCCGATCCTTTTCTTAGGCCCGGATATAAGTCTTGTTGGTTACCTTTTTGGCAATAAAGCTGGAGCGGCCTGCTATAATATCTTTCATCACAAAGGAATTGCCGTGGTACTTATTTCGATCGGCTTTTTCTATAACTACTGGATATTAGAAGTAATCGGGATAATAATGTTCGGACATTCTTCTATGGACAGGATGGCGGGTTACGGATTAAAATATGACCAGGGATTTAAGTTCACTCATTTGGGTATGATCGGAAAAAATAAAGATTGAAAATTTGATTTAATAAATGGCGAAGAGCAAAAAGAACAACGACGAATACGAACACACCGACAATGGTATTGGCGGGCAATACAAAACATGGTTCCTCGATTACGCCAGTTATGTAATACTGGAAAGAGCTGTGCCTGCTATTGAAGACGGACTGAAACCTGTGCAGCGCCGCATCCTGCATGCCATGAAGGAAATGGACGACGGCAGGTTCAACAAAGTGGCCAATATCATCGGGCAGAGCATGCAATACCATCCACATGGCGATGCATCTATTGGCGATGCATTGGTAAACATGGGACAAAAGGACCTGTTGATAGAAACACAAGGTAACTGGGGTGATGTGCGAACAGGTGATGAAGCTGCAGCATCAAGATATATAGAAGCAAGACTGAGCAAGTTTGCGCTGGAAGTTGCCTTCAATGCAAAGACAACCGAATGGGCGCTCAGTTATGACGGAAGAAAAAATGAGCCCGTAACCCTGCCGATGAAATTTCCCTTGCTGCTTGCACAGGGCGCCGAAGGTATTGCTGTAGGGCTGGCAACAAAGATACTTCCACACAATTTTTGCGAACTGATCGAAGCTTCCATCAAATACCTGCGTGGAAAAAGATTTGAAATATTACCCGATTTCCAGACAGGCGGCTCTATGGATGCCAGTAATTATATGGATGGAGTCCGTGGAGGGAAGATAAGGGTAAGGGCGGTGATTGAAGAGCAGGATAAAAAAACTTTGGTAATAAAAAGCGTTCCGTTTGGTGTTACCACAACCCAGTTGATGGAAAGCATTGTGAAGGCAAATGACCAGGGAAAGATCAAGATCAAAAAAGTTACGGATCATACCGCTGCTGAAGTGGAGATAATTGTGGAACTGGCGCAGGGTATTTCTCCCGATATAACTATTGATGCCCTGTATGCGTTCACCGATTGTGAGGTGAGTATTTCTCCCAATGCCTGTGTGATAGTTGATGATAAACCACAGTTCATGAAAGTAAGTGAGCTGCTGAAAGCATCTGCCGATAACAGCAAAGAGTTATTAAAAAAAGAGCTGGAAATCAAACTGGCCGAACTCCAGGAAAAATGGCACTATACTTCCCTTGAAAAAATATTCTTTGAAGAAAAAATATACAAAGAGCTGGAGAAAAAACATGAGACATGGGATAAAGTGATTGAAGCCATTGACAAAGCCTTTGCTCCTTTCAAAAAACAACTGAAGAGAGCCATAACCCGTGAAGACATACTCAAGCTCACTGAAAAACCCGTTCGTCGTATTTACAAACTGGATATTGAAGAACTGAATGACCAGATCAGGGCGCTGGAGGCTGAAATCAAGCAGGTGAAATACGATCTGAATAACCTGGTTGATTATGCTGTGGCATATTATGAGAACCTCTTAAAGAAGTATGGTAAGGGAAGAGAGCGCAAGACCGAGATCAAACTGTTTGAAGTGATTGCAGCTAAACAGGTTGCCATTGCAAATACAAAACTATATGTGAACAGGGAAGATGGTTTTATTGGAACGGGATTAAAGAAAGATGAATTGCTGTTTGAATGTTCTGATATTGATGACATCATTGCTTTCAGCAAAACGGGTGTTATGAAAGTAGTGAAAGTGGCTGATAAAATTTTTATCGGCAAGGATATTATGCATGTGGCTGTTTTTCAAAAGAACGATGAACGCACTACTTATAATATGATCTACCTGGATGGAGAAAGTAAAAAAAGTTTTGCCAAGCGTTTTAATGTTACCGGGGTTACCAGGGATAAAGAATATAATCTTACCAAAGGAGCCGATGGCAGCAAAGTGCATTATCTAAAGGCCTGGCCAAATGCTGAGGCAGAGATCGTAAAGATCGTTCTAACACCCGGAAGCAGTGCCCGTATAAAAGAATTTGAATTCAACTTTGCTGAGCTCGAGATCAAGGGACGAAGCAGCATGGGTAATACAGTTACCAGGTATCCCATCAAAGCCGATGGTGTAAGATTGAAGGAAGCCGGCAAATCAACCATTGGTGGAAAAAAATTATGGTATGATGACCAGTTTGGAAGACTGAATACAGATGAAAAGGGAGAATATCTTGGTATGTTCCAGCCTGATGATAAGATATTGGTGGTATATAATGATGGCAACTATGAAGTGACCGACCAGGAACTCACGCAGAAACTGGAATCGGAGAAAGTGATATTCATTGAAAAATTCAATGCAGAGAAGATCATCACGGCTGTTTATGCCGATATGGATAAAAAACAATTCATGGCTAAGCGCTTCAAAGTGGAGACAACTACGCTGAAAAATAAGTTCATGTTCATTAAAGAAGGCGATGGAAATTATGTGGAGGCCGTAACCACTGATCCGGAACCGGTGCTTGCGGTTCAGCAGGGCAGGGGAGCACAGGTAAGGAAGGGTAAACTCAAGATCGCCAAGATAGCAGAACTGACAAATTATAAAACCGTGGGATCAAGGTTGGTTGATTACAGCAAATCAATTGAAATGGAATGGGAACAAAAATCTGTGAACAAACTTCAGGCTGAGTTGTTTGAATAGGCGAATAAAATTATTTTATGCGATACTTGTTATTTCTCTTGTTTTTCCTTGCTTCTCTGAATTTAAGTGCACAGGATAGTTCACGTTTTTCAAAAACAGAGATCATTTATGGCCGCAAGGACGGAATGGCTTTGACGATGACGATGCTGGCCCCAAAGGAACATGCCAATGGCAAAGCGATCATCTATGTACTTAGCGGCAACTGGGTATCGTCTGAAAGAATGTTGGAAGTGTTTCCGGAGAGATCAGGTTTATATATTGATGCAGGATATACTTTATTTGGTGTAATGGTAGGTTGTCAGCCACGTTATGCTATTCCCGATGAGGTGGAAGACCTGAAGAGAGCGGTTCGGTTTATCCGGTATAATGCATCCAAATATAAAATTGATGCAGACCATATCGGTATCACGGGTTCATCCTCAGGAGGACACCTGGCACTAATGATAACTACTGCAGATAACGTAGTGGATGAAAGATCGAATGACCCGGTTGACAAAACATCCAGCAGGGTGCAGGCGGCTGCAGTATTTTATCCCCCAACAGATTTCCTGAATTATGGAAGACCAAACTCTTTTTCTGCCGTAAGCCAGGCTGGGTTGGCGTTGATGGGTGTTGCCGGCGCTTTTGATTTTAAAGTATGGAATGATACCATCCGTACCTATGTTTCTGTTACCAGTATGGAAAAGAAGATGGAGATTGCTAAAGAGGTATCTCCAATTAATCATGTTAGTCCAGACGACCCACCCGTGCTAATTATTCATGGCAACAAAGATGTAGTAGTGCCGATGCAGCAATCAGAAACGATCATTGCAAAGTTCAAAGAAGCCAAAGTTGTTTGCAACTTCATCATTAAAGATGGAGGAGGCCACGGCTGGCGAAACAGGGAAGTAGAAGAAAAGAATTTTGTGGATTGGTTTGATAAGTATTTAAAATAAATACGGAACAATCGCTTTTCTTTTTGCAGGATAATCCCCGAAATTATTTTTATACCATTTGTGATGCGACAGTGCTCTTGGAATAAGATTAGCCGCCGTCCAGATAAGGAAAGTGAGCGCAGGTAAATTCCAGCATAATATGGCGTATCCAGCCCATTCGATCAGTTCGCCAAACAAATTCGGGCAGCTGATATAATTGAACAGCCAGCCCTGCGGAATTTTGTAACCTGTTTCTCCCGGTTTACGAAGATGAATAAGTATATTATCTGCTTTCCAGTTTATCCATGCTCCAAATAAAAATATGACCAGCCCGGCAATGAATCTTATATCGGTGAACCAACTGTTATCATTTGCCGCAAAATTGGTAAAATAATAACCCAACAAAAATGTATTGCAGAGATTGAAGAATATCCCTGATGACATGATCAACACTGGCATCTTCTTTCCACGGGTGTGCAACCGGAAGGGAAAGATGAAACTACGGTTGAAATAATGCAGGCAATAGAGCCCGATCATCACTTCTATGGCGAGTGAATGAGTTGAAAAATTTATCACCAAAACATACAACATTACAACCAGTGCAGGAAACTCCATAAAGAACCATCCAAGGTGATTGGCAATGAGCGGTCCCCATTTGGCAGAACTATGCCTTCCATATGGAGCAGTGATCTTCAGTAATAAAAAGAAAATGAATATGGCGATGCCGATCCATGCATAGGCGATCGACTGAAAGGCGGAAAAGGAGATGGGCATGTTAAGCAGTCAGGGTTTATCAAACAAGATAACCCTTATTTGTAAACCACTCAAATGTATCACTAATCGTTTCCGATAATGGGCGAACGGAATAGTTCAGTTCTCTTTTTGCTTTTTCACTGCTGATGGAGCGATTCCCTCTGAATATTGCTTCCAGGGCTTCGATTGTATAAAGTGGCTCTTTGTTTTGGATCATGCCCAGTAGTTTTATAAAAGGCAAACCTGCTTTACCTGTCCATTCCGGTAAGGTTACAACACGGAGTTTTTTTGAGGAGGCTGCCGAAAGGAATTGAACGAGTTCTTTGAAGTTGTGCCATTTTCCTCCCAGCAGGTAAGTTTCTCCCGGGAGGCCCATGCTGGTTGCATTGATGATGGCATTAGCCACATCCCTGCAGTCGCAGAAATCAAAGCCACCATCAAAAACAAAAGGAAGTCTTCCTTTACAAAGATCAATGAGTACCTGCCCCATCAGGGAAGGTTTAAAATCATATGGCCCGATGATAGAAGTTGGATTGACAACGATCGTTTCCATGCCCCGCTGGTTTGCTGCAAGAGCGATCTGTTGCCCGGCATATTTGGAGCGGTCGTAAGCAAAACCATTCTTATCAACGGGTTTTCTGCTTTCATCAAGAATTTCAAAAGATGGTATTTGCTGGTACGCATGAATAGAACTGATGTGCACACATCTTTTTACACCCGCTTCTGCCGCAGCATCAATCACTGCTTTGGTTCCTTCCACATTTGTTTTATACACCAAACCATTGCGGTCGCCATTTACAGATATGAATGCAGCGCTGTGAATGAGTATATCACAACCTGCCACAAGTTTTTTTACTGAACCCGGATCAAGCAGATCACCTTTTACGACCTCTATCGACATATCTTTCCCGAATGGCAATTTTTCATCTCTTACCAGGGCCTTAATTGCAAATTCTCTTTTACTCATCTCCTGCAAAAGCGCTGCGCCAAGGTGTCCGCTGGCGCCGGTCAATGCTATTTTCATTACAGTTCTTTCTTTTTAATTAAGGTATATCATTTTTTGCTGAAGGGGAATAAAAAAACAGCAGTTTTAGCTGCTGTAATTTTTTTATGTATAATCAATTATGTATTTGTGCAACAAATCAATATCCTCTCCGGTTGCCACCACCGCCCCTGTTAAAGCCATTACCACCACTCCTGTTGAAATTAGTACCACTCCTGTTAGGTCCGCCTCCCGGAGGGCCGGCTTTTTCTTCGGCTTCTTTTACAACCAGCGGCTTCTTTCCAAGGGAAATATCCTTCAGGCTTTCAATAGCATCTTTTGCTTCTTCGCTGTTTGGCATTTCCACAAAGGCAAAGCCTTTGCTTTTACCGGTTTCCCTGTCCATAGCAACCCTTGCAGTAGTAACAGTTCCGAATTTTTCAAATATTTCCATCAATTCTGCATCATCCAGATCATAAGGTAGCCCGGCAACAAAAAGTTTCATATAAGCTTCTTTTAAAACGAAAATACTAAACTTATTTTGGTATTCATATTTTGTTTTTTAAATCCTCAAATAGCTACCATGAATTGCAAACCGGGTATTTGATAAGGTTTCAAACCGGGTTTTATGAAAGTTATATAAACTTATACCATCATCTTTTTCTTTTATTAACTTTAATCATGCTTAAACTGAAATTTATCATCCTCGTATTTTTGATTTGCCTGCAATGTTTTTCAGGCAAAGCACAAAATTTTGGTGGAAACCCGGCTTCTGTAAAATGGAAACAGGTCAATACCGAAAAAGTAAGGGTGATTTTTCCAAAAGGATTGGACAGCCAGGCCAATCGCATTGCCAATGTGATGCGATTATTGGGGGACACCACTTCTAAAACTATTGGTGGCAGGCAAAGGAAATGGAATATCATTTTACAAAACCAAACGACCATACCTAATGCTTATGTACGCATGGCGCCTGTGATGAGCGAATTGTATATGACGCCTGCTCAAGACAATTTTTCAACAGGAAGCATACGATGGGATGATAATCTCATTATTCATGAAAACAGGCATATTCAGCAATTCAGCAATTTTAATAAGGGACTAACCAAAGTATTTTCCTTTTTTCTTGGCCAGGAAGGGCAATTTTTTGCCAATGGGATGACTGTGCCTGATTATTTTTTTGAAGGTGATGCTGTTTGGCAGGAAACCCTGGTGAGTGCACAGGGCAGGGGACGAATGCCATCTTTTTACAACGGGTTCAAATCACTGTGGCTGGAGAATAAAAACTATTCCTGGATGAAACTGAGGAGTGGCTCTTATAAAGATTATACGCCAGATCATTATATGCTTGGGTATTTGATGACTGCTTATGGTTATGAGAATTACGGGGAGGATTTTTGGGAAAAAGTTACCCATGATGCCGTCTCGTTCAGGGGACTGTTCTACCCTTTCAACAGGGCTATTGAAAGGTATTCAGGTAAAACATACATACAATTCCGGGATGATGCCATAAAATATTTTAAAGAAAAGTCACTGCCTCAGCAAACTACCCAGGTCACTTCTTATACTTATCTCACACCAGTGAAAAAAAATAATGTAGTGGATTATCAGTTCCCAAATTACATAAGTGATGACAGCATCCTGGTTACAAAAGGATCATATAAAGAAGTTCATGCTTTTTATTTACTTGTTAAGGGGAAAGAAAAGAAGATAAGAGTAAGGAATTATGCAATAGATGACTATTATTCGTATCGCAATGGAAAAATTGTATATGCTTCTTACCAGTCAGATTCAAGATGGGCAAACCGTGATTATAGTGTGATACAATTGCTGGATATTTATTCAGGCCTGCAAAGACAGGTTACTTTTCGGACCAAATATTTTTCCCCGGATATTAATGCTGCAGGAAATGAGTTGCTGGCAGTTAATGTAAATACTAATGGTACAAATAATCTCCATCGCCTGGATGCTTCAACCGGTAAACTGGTAAGGCAGATTCCTAATCCACGCAACTATTTTTTTACGCAAACAAAATATATCAATGACAATACCGCAGTTTCGGCAGCCAGGAATCCACAAGGTAATATGGTATTGATAACTGTTGATCTCACAACAGGAGCTACTTATAACCTCACACCTTTTTCTTTTAATGTTATCGGTTACCCGTTTGTACAGGGAGATACTATTTATTTTACTGCTATGCATAATAATGCGGATAAGGTTTTTGCAATAACGCTCAGCAATAAGAGAATATACCGATTAACCGGTAATATAAACGGGATTTACCAACCAACCGTAAATACAAAAGGAGAGATGCTGGTATCGGCTTTTACTGCGGGAGGCTACAGGCTGGCTAAACTGAACCTTGCCAGGTCCGATTGGCAGGAAATTTCTTTTACTGGTTTTATCATTGGCAACAGTAAATTTTACACCGACTCATTATTCCGGATGGCAGGAACAGGTGTTTTATATACTTTAAATGAAAGGCCTTTTGAAGAAAGTTCAACCGGCATCATGAAAAACCCGGTGAGTAAATACCGGAAGTCATTCCGGCTGTTCAATTTTCATAGCTGGAGACCGGTTATTGATGACCCTGAATATGGGTACAGTTTTTTCAGCGATAATGTACTCAGCAGTTTCAGCAATGTACTTACTTATACTTATAACCGGACCGATAAAAGCCATACGCTTGGCGTTGGTAGTTCTTTTGCAGGTTGGTTTCCTGTGCTAAACCTGAATGCTGAGGAAAGTTTTAACCGCACTGTTGACACAGCTTTTGGTAAACCGGTAAGTTATAATTCGGCAAAATTATCGGCAGGTATATCTGTTCCGCTTCGGTTTGTTGGCGGAAGGACCAATAAATTTTTAAGTTTTGGTGCAGGATATAATATTGAACAATATTATTACAGGGGTGTAGGAAAAAATGTGTTTGATAACAAGGCTATAAACTACCTGAATGCTTTTTTGAATTTTAGCAATGTGGGTCAGCAAGCTAAGCAGCATATAAATCCCAGGTGGGCACAATCAATTTCTTTAAGCTATAGGGATGCATTCAATTTCAGGGATAGTCATAAGTTTGTTGCCCATTCATTTTTTTATTTCCCGGGCATTTTCCCCAATCATAGCCTGGTAATAAATGCCGCCTATCAAAAAAGGGATACACTGGCTGACTTGTTCAGTAAGAACTTTTCCTATTCAAGGGGATATGAAGCTTTAAGTACCCGGCGTATGTATAAAATAGGAGTTAACTATCATTTCCCATTGGTTTATCCCGACTGGGGCTTTGCTAATATCTTATACTTTCAACGAATCAGGGCTAATGCGTTTTACGATTACACCAGTGCCAAAGCCAGGGTTAATGGATTACTAACTGAAATAAAAAACCGCAGTACAGGAGCCGAGATCTACTTTGATACCAAGATCTGGAACGCTTTTCCTGTGAGCTTCGGGGTTCGCTTTTCTCGCCTGTTGGATACTGACCTGTTAAACCCAAAAGTGAAGAATTTGTGGGAGATCATTATTCCAATTGGGCTGATACCGGATTGACAGGGCATAGTAGGATGTCTACTCGCAAAATTAACAAATGCCTAGTTATCAACAAATGTGTTCATAAACTGAATGTGGAAATTACTATTATTTTAGGTAAAAATACTTGTATTGTAAAAATATGCCATTATATTTGGTTACTGAAACCAAACAATTATGGTAAATGGTAATTTAGCAGAAATTCATCTTGAAGGAGAAAAGCAGGTGGAATTATGGTTAGTTAACAATGGTTACAATAATGTTTTAAAAGAGTTACTCCAACCCGGGGAAACCGGTTTAAAAGCCACAGGAAGTGTTGAGGATATTCTGATCCAGGTACGGACTTTCCTGCACCCACACCGCCCGTTTAAGCTTAGCGATTTTGAAGTTGACAGGCTAATAAGAAGAGCCGCCAAGATGAAACTGGTTGCCTATGCAGCCTATGTTGTGCTGGACGGAAAAAGTCAATTGGTGGGAGAAATTAAATGGGAGAGGTTAAGTTAAAAGTGTTTCACTAAACAAATTTTATAAATCTCTTTATTTTCTGGTTATTCTGTATCAATCCATCCACGGCTCATAAAAAATCACTAACTTCCTTATTCTTAATTTCACTGTTTTTACAAAAATATTAAATCATGAAATACTTGTTTTCATTAAGTGTAGCGGGGTTACTTTTATTCTCTGCTCTCAACTCATGTGCCCAGGCTGATAAATCAAAACGCCCAAGCCCACCGGCGGCGGTAACCCAAAAAGTAGGTGAGGTAACTGTGAATATTGACTATAGTCAGCCTTCAGTAAAAGGAAGGACAATTGGTAAAGACCTGGAACCAAAAGCAGGCGAAGTATGGCGTACCGGGGCAAATGAAGCTACTGTTTTTGAAGTAGATAAAGATGTTACGGTTGAAGGCAAAGCACTGCCCAAAGGGAAATATGGTTTGTTTACTCTTGTTAATGGTGACGACTGGACCATCATTTTCAATAAAACATGGAAACAATGGGGAGCTTTTAAATATAATGCAGCCGAAGATCAGTTAAGAGTGAATGTAAAAGCAGGGAAAGCCAATCCCTTCGCAGAAAAAATGACTTTTACCATTGACGTATCCGGTAAGGTTTCTCTGGTATGGGCAGATGTGCAGGTTGATTTTACTGTGAAGTAAGATTTTTACCTGTAAGCCTGGTGATCAATGTTTTTACCCATGGTGCCCCTGAACCTTTTCCAGAAAGATTCACGGCTGGCTAAGGGTACAAAATCTTTATTATAAGCCTGCCGGTAATCTATAACAGGATTTATCATGGTTGGCTGTATTGCCCTTAAAGTATCAAAAACAATGGGTATGATGCCCACGTCTTTGTTCACTTTAACCTTCGCAAATCTTCGTAACTGTTTTGCCTGGTAAGGATCTGTTGCCAGTGCTATATGGGTAAACCCCAGTTTTTTTGCTTTATAATACGAGTAATATAAATTCTCTGTGCTATGCTCGGCCTTTGTTTCTGAAAAAATATTTTCTTTAGGTACGCCTATCGCTTCAGCGTACATGGCCATGATCTCACCCTCATAGTAAGATGAATAAACCGACGAACCGGAGTACATGATATTTTTTGCAATTCCTTTATCAAACAAATATTTTGACCAGTATATCCTTGCTTTCATGGTGCTGTCCCAGCCATTTTCTGTAAACGGAACCCCGGGCACGACAATCATGTCATAACTTTTTGCTGATGCTTTTTTAAAATAGTGTAATGTTGTTTTTGAAGAAAATGAACATGAACATATCATCCCTATAAAAGAAAAAAGGTAAAAGGATTTCAGGCCAATTGTTGGGAAGTAATTTTTCATAGCTACTAAGCTTTGTTATATGGCATTAACAACAAACCGGCACAAAAGTTTAAATAAGAAAGATTTTTAAAAAGCAATCATAGCCTTTCTATTTTCCTGATCACAATCTTCTCCGTAAATGCATCACCACGGCTGTTTTGTGCCTGTATTTTCCGTACTACGGGCATTCCTTTAAATACTTTGCCAAAGGCTGAAAAACCTTGCCCGTCCTCTGTACCAGTTTCTCCATAATCCAGAATCGTCTGGTCACCTATACAAATAAAGAATTCGGTCGTGGCCGAGCCGGGTGTCGTTCTGGCCAAAGAAATGGTTCCTGACACATGGCTTAAGCCTGTTTGTTTTGTGCTTTCGTGTTCAATACCGGGGATGGGCGTTTTTATATCAGGTCTTGTTTGCCAAATGCCACCCTGGATGATGCCGGTGTTGTTGTCAGTAGGTAACTCCTCTGCCTTTAATACCCTGTAAAAAAAGGAGTTGGTATAATAGCCTGAGTCAATAAAAGCTAAAAAAGACCTGACCGTTTTAGGAGCCTGGTCGGGAAAGAGTTCTATTTCAATATCTCCCAATTGAGTGCTGATGAGGATATGAGGATTTTTATAATGTGGCTGACTGCAAGAAAAAAGTGAAGCGATTAAAAGGACAGTGTAGTATTTATACATAGTAGCAATGGTTGTGCTGGTACATTAATATCGCTGTCAAATATAATTTAAACAAGTTTATTCAAACTATAATACATCCGGTTAGCCGTTAATTTTTTGTATTTTTATAAAACAAAATATCCCCGGAATAATTTATATGAAAAAGATATGTACAGCCATCATTGCATTGTTCATCATTGCTTTGGGTTTTAGCCAGAATATTTCGAAAATAACTATTGCCGGTAATGGCCAAATTGATATTATTTCTTTTGGGCTTGATGAAAATGTGCAGGTGTACCTGACCAAAACCGGCAACATCAGTAAATGGGGTTTCGACAAGTATATTGGATACCAGGAAAATTATAATGCTGTACTGGAACCTTATGTTGGGAAAACAGAATATTATTCACAAAATGATGATGAGGCTGTAAGGGGCAAAGTGAAATATATCGGAAGAACGCTGCTGACTTATTACGCATCCTACGAGAATGAATCATTGAAAGGGAAATTAAAAAGTATCGGCTCTATAAACCTGGATTATTATTTATCCTTTGATGACAAAGCATTTACAGGAAATATAAAATCTATGGGCAGCAACCAGGTTACCTGGTATGCATCTTATGAAAATGAAGCCCTGAGGGGAAAACTAAAAACTGTAGGCCCCACCGCAATAACTTATTACGGCCCATTTGAGGATAAGGCTTTCCGTGGAAAAACAAAGAGCATTGGCACTTATACCTTAACCTATTACTCTTCACTTGAACAATATAG
>CAYTQB010000008.1:0-1546 GCA_964439615.1 uncultured Ferruginibacter sp.
GGTTTTCTTTTTTCCAAAAAAGAGGCGACCCCTTCATTGGCATCATGCGTATTCATAAGCTGGCTGACATAAAGTGACTCTAACTGTGGGAGGAAATTAGTCAGTACATGATTCAGCTTTACTCTTGCAGCTTTTACTGCATACCTGAGCGATGATGCGCTTTTGGGTAAAATATTTTTTTCAATCCAGCTACTCACACCCTCATCAAGAGAAGCTTTATCTTCAAATAATTCATTTATTAATCCCATTGATTTTGCCTCGTCTGCAGATATGGTTTTACCGGTAATAAGCAATTCTTCTGCCTGTGCATACCCGATTTTTTCAGGAAGAAGAATGGAAGCCGGCGGAGGAAAAACTCCCAGTACTATTTCTGGCTGGCCGAATTTGGCCGTTTTATCTGCAAAAATAAAATTGCACATCAGTGCAAGTTCCATACCGCCGCCGAGACATTGCCCGGAAACTTTTGACAAAACCGGAATAGAAAGATCCCGGAGTGAATAAAATAACTGGTGAAATGTTCTCAGCATTGTCCCGGCAAACTCTTTCTGGTGTTCTTCCACACTGGCACCGAATGAAAAATGCTTTCCTGCCCCTTCCAATACGATAAGTTTAATATCTTTTTTTTCTGCAAAAGAATTAAAAGTATTTTGCAGCTCTTCTATCATGATATGGTCAAGTACATTTCCTTTTCCATCATCAAGCACAATAGTGACAACGGAGTTTTCGTATGAATAATTTACTTTGATCTTTTCCATGCTTATTGATTTACCTGCTGATATTGCGGGGAAATAATCTTATGCAACTCTTCGTTCCATTCATGCCCTTCTGCCAGCAGTTGCCGTAGTTTAATAAAGTCAACTTCCCTGTTTTCTTTCGGGCCATCATTAAATGCTTTGAAACCAGCCTTTGCTTCTGTCATCATATTCAGCGCTAACCATTCCCGGCTGCCCTCTTTGTTTTTATCCCAGTGTTCAAGCTTGAATTTTCTCACTTCACTGATTGTCTTATTCATGCAATTGGGAAATGTGTGCAGGATTTTTCCAATCAAACTGTTAACGGCTGCATCAAGCAATGTGAAATCAGTTTCTGCAGCGGCAATTAGCTCTTTGGCTTTTTTTAATTCATCTCCTTTTTTCATAGTGCCAAAAACAAAGCGGCCATATTCATCCACGATTTTATCGGTCACCACAAGGGGATTGGGAATAAATTTCCCGTTTACTTTTAATACCGGAACAATATCCGTAAGTAATCCAAAGTAATATGCCTGGTGTGCTGTCCATGGTTCACATAAAGTAAGTGACATCATTGCTCTTTCAATGCCGACATATAGTGGTAAAAAATCTGTGGCGCCTCCAATCGGTGCACTTCCATGTTTGGGACCGGCCTGGCCAAATCTTGCCATATCGCTGGCAATGGAAAAATCACAAGCCATGCCGATTTCCTGACCGCCACCAATGCGCATTCCATTCACCCTGCAGATAACAGGTTTCTCACATTTGAGAATGGCGCTTACCATATCATTGAACAAACGCATATACTGTGAATA
>CAYTQB010000008.1:1646-81108 GCA_964439615.1 uncultured Ferruginibacter sp.
CACATTTGAGAATGGCGCTTACCATATCATTGAACAAACGCATATACTGTGAATACTCCTGCGGGTTGCCGGCATAATATTCTGCGTATTCTTTTGTGTTGCCGCCGGTGCAAAAAGCTTTGTCACCAACTGCAGTAAACACAACAGCTACTACGCTCCTGTCGTTCGATGCTTCTCCGAACGCAAGAATAATTTCCTTTACCGCCCCGGTAGTATAAGAATTATACTGTTTGGGATTGTTGAGAACGATCCATGCATTATACAAGCCTTTTATCGCTGTGCCATCGTGGTTGAGACAGGGCTTTTTTTCAAACAGTATTTCCTTATACGTTGTACTTACAATATTGTGGTCTTTTAATTCTTCCATAAAAAATGTTTTAATCAAAATCAGGTACAAGCACAGAACGCTTAGTGTATTTATGCTCCAATGTATTTTTAAACACATCATTAATTTGTGATAATGGAAATGTTTCAACAAACTGCGCTATTTTCAATTTTCCGCTTGTTACAAGGTCAAGCACTTCAGGATATAATTCTGCCCTGCATCCCCAGGTGCCGATCAATTTTGCATCAAACGCCATCAGGTTGCTGAGCCGAACTTCCGCTTTATCCATGGTAAACCCAACAATGGAAAGTGTGGAAGCAAAAGTGATCAAATTGAAAGCAAGATCCTGCCCTGCTTTTGTTCCGCTTATCTCAAAAATTTTCCAGCCTGTTTTTGGCGCCTTGAGTTCTTTGACCAGTTCTTTTACTTTTTCTTTTACAGCTTTTGCATCAAGTCCTTTGATACTGATTGCAGCATCAATACCATTCGCTTTTGCCAAATCAAGTTTTTCATCATTTATATCCAATGCAATCACTTTTGCACCAACAATTTTTGCAATCAAAGCGCCATAAATTCCTACGCCGCCTACTCCAATCACAATGGCCAGGTCACCGGGTTCCAGTTCCGATTTTTTTACAACCTGGTAAGGAGTGGAAATGGCATCGGCAATAACTGAGAGTTGCTCCAGCGGATAATCTTTTAATATATTTTCAGGAACCGGACATAAAAATTTAGAAGGAACTTTTATATGTGAAGCAAAACCACCGTGAAAATCATTTCCGGGCATCAACTGATTGCGGCAAATATTACTTCTTCCTTTTTTGCACAATTCACAATCACCGCAGGGCAACACTGCCGGGATAATAACTTTTTTCCCAACCCATGCTGCATCCCCATCCACTACAACACCACTTATTTCATGACCCAGAGTGAGTGGCAAAGGATGTTTGGTTTGCACACCATGATGCCAGAAACTGATATCAGTATGACATACTCCGCAGCCTGCCACTTTTACCAGTACTTCTCCGGTTACTAATTCAGGAAATGGATTTTCAGTGAGTTTGAATTCCTTGTTCAACTCAACCATTTGCCATTGATAAAATTTTTCAGCACTCATACATCCGTGTTTTCAAAAAGTAATGCCGTTCCCTGTCCACCGCCAATGCAGGCAGATGCTATTCCATATTTTACATTTCTTCTTTTCATTTCTCCGGAAATGGTTAAGGATAACCGAAGACCGGTTGCTGCCAATGGGTGCCCGATGGCGATAGCGCCACCATTCACATTTAATTTTTCCCTGTCCAGTTTCAATTCTCTTTCACAGCCTATCACCTGTGCTGAAAAAGCTTCGTTTATTTCAATCAATCCAATTTCATCCATTTGCAATCCTGTCAGTTCTAAAAGCAGCCTGATGGCCGGAACAGGTCCAAGGCCCATTACTTTCGGATCAATACCACAACTGGCTCCTGCTACAATTTTTGAAAAAGGTTTCAGCTTTCTGTTTTCAATAAATTCTTTTCTGGCAACAACGGATGAAGCAGCGCCATCAACAATCCCGCTGCAATTACCGGCCGTGAGTACTCCTACTTCAGAAAAAACAGGATTGAGTTTTGACAATGCCTCCAATGAGGTTGCTCTTACCTGTTCATCCTTTGCAAAATCTTTTATTCCTCCCGGCAGCCTGAATTTTCTCGACTTCAATCCTTCCGTTTCAAATACGGATGAGTTAACCGATGTAATTTCTTCTTCAAAATATTTTTTTTCGTTAGCTGCAATAGCCCGGTTGAATGATGATAGAGCATACCCATCACATTCCTGTCGTGAAATCTGATATTGCTGTGCGACATTCTCGGCAGTAAATCCCATCGGGTAACCTGCTGCCGTATCATCCAAAGCTTCCCATAACATGTCTTTGAATACAGGCCTTCCCAAAGTAAACCCCATACGGTTGCCAAAGCTTACTAATGGTGAAAGCGACATATTCTCCGTACCTGTACATAACACTGAATTGGCTTTTCCCAATGTGATTTGTTCCGCCCCGGTTATCAGCGTTTCAAACCCCGAACCACAAATGCGCTGCACCATTAATGCAGGCACTTCCACCGGAAGCCCGGTGAATAAACCGATATGACGGGGAAGAAAATAAGCATCGTATGAACTCTGGCCAATATTTGCAACAACCAACTGATCTATATCGGATGGATTGAGATTACATTTTTGTAAAGCGGCTCTTGAAGATACAATTCCAAGATCCGTTGGAGATACCTGTGCCAGTGTACCACAATATTTTCCAAACGGTGTTCGAATGCCGCCAACCAGGAATATATCGTCAAACAAAATACCTATTCCCTTTTTTGTATTATGATAACCTTTCATATTATTCTTTGGCTGAGGTATTCATCGCCCCAGTTTCTTTTGAAATTCCTTTTTCAAATGCTTCTTTAGCGAACAAAGCAGCGCCAAACGATACCGTGTATTGCGGCCTGTCAATAATCAGCACTTCTTTTTTATGTTTTTCCTGTAAAAGATTTTTCAGATATGGGTGATGAGCAATCACACCACCTATCAGATAGACCGGGGCAAGCGGGTCAATCCGCAATTTCACCACCCGGTTCAAAATAGAGAGGTAAATCCCTTTCGCAATATCTTCCACCGGCAATCCTTCAAAGAGCCAGCCCATAATTTCTGTCTTGGCAAAAACCGTACAGAAACTATTCAACTCTTTTCCGAAAGATGACTTGGAAGCCAGATCACTCATATCCGGAATATTGATCTCAGCCCGTTCAGCCACTTCGGTAATAAAGGAACCGGTTCCAGCGGCACATTTATCATTGAGATAAAAATTTTCGATACTGTTTTCCTGGTTGCATTTAATCACTTTTATATCTTCTCCGCCAATGTCAATAATATTTTTTATCCCGGAATAATATTTCGAAGCGGCCAGCGCAGCACAGTTCAATTCTGTTTTAACAACGTCTGCATTGGGAAAATGTTTTCGCCCATAACCGGTCGCACAGGTTGCACTGATTTCGTACTCCTTTTTTAATGCTTCAATTACATGGCGTACAGATATGCGGTCACGGTTCAGGGTTTTCAGTGCTGTTTGAAATGCAATATGTTCCTTCTCATCTATTACTGAAAACTTAGTATA
Source organism: uncultured Ferruginibacter sp. (assembly GCA_964439615.1). Lineage (GTDB taxonomy): Bacteria > Bacteroidota > Bacteroidia > Chitinophagales > Chitinophagaceae > Ferruginibacter. Next base: position 5,123 of record CAYTQB010000008.1, read on the forward strand.
CGCCGAACCTAAGTCAACACCCAAAAAATATTCTTTTGATTTCGCTTTCCCATTTCCTGAAATGACTTCTTTTGATAAACTATTTTGCTGAATAGCTGCTTTTGCTGCTTTAACTGTCGAAGTATATGCTTTATCCGACATAGCTTTCACCATGTTTGTAAACGTCAGGTTAAGAGAAGTGCGGACATAATGCTTCCGTCCGTATTCCACAATCTTTCCGTTCATGAAATCAATTTCCGTAGGCCGGTTATTCAACAGGTCGACAGCCAATGAGGGAAAATGATTACCGGCTTTATGCAGATAGCGAAGGCATTTGCGGATAAAATCGTCATCAAACAATATTTTTTCAGTAGCTGCCACTTCTACGGCTTCCTCAATCACCTGTTCTACCAGTTCAACTGTATCGGGATTGCTCATGGCTTCTTTGATGGTCATTCTTCCTACCGCACACAAGGCGCTAAGCGAAGAATTAAGAATCGTTTTTTCCCAGACGCATTTTAATAACTCAAAAGAACTTATTGCTTTGCTGTCAAGAGAAACAGAATTTAACATGCCGGCTATTTCTTCAGCTTCCGCTTTTCTGGTATCATCAACTGATGCGATATAATTTGGAGGATTAAAAAAAGTAACTTTTGTATTATTAGGCGCATTCAGGTTACCTGCAAAGTTGAGCACCATTCTGAATGTGCGGTTTTCACCGACAGCTTTTGAAACCATATTTTCCACATCAATTCCGTTCATAGCGCAGACAATGCCTGATGAAGTATTGGAAAGTTTTGCAATTTCCTTCATCAGGGAGGGCAAATGAGTGGTTTTTACACTTATGACTATCAAATCGGGATTGAAAGAATTAAATTCTTCTACCGATGTAAATACATGACTGAAATAATTTTTTTTATTCATTACCCCTTCCAGGATAACTCCTTCTGTCCTGATAAGGTTCATTTTTATTTTATCAAGATCACAGACAGCGACTTCTGATCCTGCTTCCTTGAAATGCGAGGCAAGAATGGCACCAACCGGGCCCATCCCGATAATACCTATTTTATTTATTTTTCTTTCAGCCATTTTATGAATGTATTATTTTCTGACTTTGCAACTGCTCAATGAAGGTTTCAATCTTTGTTGTGGTCTGCCCTTCAGAATAGAAACGCAGATCACACAGGTCGCCTTCAATAACCAAAACCGGGATTCCGTATTCCTTATAAAACCGTAAGGGCAAACCAAAACGGGAATTTGAATTATTGAAACAGGTTTTTGCATCATGAAATATCATTCCGTCAACACGATACTCATCTGCCATCTGTTTCAGCATGTTCATTTTTGCATTCTCGCTCCTGTTAATAAATATTTCCGTGTATGCTTTTGCTGAAGATTCAAAAGGATCCCGTTCATCAAATGCATCAAACACCCAACTGTTGCAATAGGTGGAAGCAACAACAACAGAATTACATTCAATAAACAAATTGGAAAGTGTTCTCAGTTTTCCCCAGATGGGCATCCCATCCCAATAAATACGGCTATGTTCTTCACTCACCACACCTCTTTTATCAACCACATTTTGCGTCAATTCATCCAATAGCTTATGATAATAATCTTTTGCAATTTCTGTTCCCCTAAGCACAACAATGGGCCCCATGTGAATGGTGCCGTCAAAAAAACTAATTGGAGCAGGAGAGTTTTTGGCGGTGGCGAGAACTTCTTTCCACAACTCTGTTGCCTCCCTGCTTAAACAAAGTGTATTCCGGAAACTATCTATATCAAATTTTCGTCCACTTGTTTCCTCACATAAAGGAATCATTGCTTTAAATTGTTCACTTACATCATTGACCTGTGCTTCAGTAACTTCATCCACATGCCTTGGAGGAAATATTCCTATGGCAGGACATTTAAATTCATTTGCAAAAAAATTAAACCATTCCTGCACTTCGCGGCATTGATTGGTGTTGTAAACGATTAAATCAGGTTTTGGAATTCCTTTCATTCCGTAATGATCCTGCAATGGTGTTCGTTTGTTGATATAGGCGCCAATATCGCTGGTGAGATAAGAACAGATATCACCTGCATAACCAAGGTTTACTGTAGAAGGAATAAAGTCACCAGCCTGCCTTGTTGCCCCAAGTAATGCTCCATGATTTTCGGGAAAGTAAACTTCGAAACCAAATGAACGAAGCAATTCGGCAGGACCAACACTTGTACACCATGCAATTTTTTTGGCATGATCAAAGCTTATGAAATATTCTTTCATCAGCTTTCTTAACAAATGTGTGGATTTTATCTCGTACATATCAGATAGTTATTATTTTTCCAAGAACAGTTTCTGCTTCTGCCAGCCGTATAATGTACACTTCATTATCAACAGGATTTTTTGCCCCGTATAAATTCTCCAGATGGGCACGGTAAGCATTTACCACACTTTTCGGGGCAACTTTCATGGACGGAGTTAATGTTCCTTTTTCCAGTGAAAGCTCATCATCAATAATCATTGCAGATTTTATTTTTGCAAATTTTTGTCCTATACCACAGTTGGCATCATGCAAACAACCCCGCAAACATCTTGACAGTTCATTCAGGTTGCGGGGACAAAAGCAACCTTCCTCCGGTGAAAGCGCATAGTCAGGACGTTCCAGCAATCTCTTATTCGGAAATAATAATGCCACCGGATACTCTTCCCCGTTTCCAACTACCATTGCAAATGAAATATAGTGGCATTTTAATTCTATCAATTTTTCCAGGTCAGACGGAATTACTTTTTCCCCATTGGACAATTTAAAAATCCTGTCTTTTCTGGTTATAAGTTTTAAACCGTTTTCAGTCATCTCGCCAACATCGCCGGTGCAAAACCAACCATCTTCCGTAAATATTCCTTTATTTGCTTCATCATTTTTATAATACCCCTTCATCACATTGGGTCCCTTCACCAGTATCTCACCATCTTCAGCGAAACGGATGCTGACACCGGGAATAGGAAAACCTACAACTCCGGGTTCTCTTTTTTTAGTTGGATCAGTAAGAGTGCAACAAGGAGAAGTTTCTGTTAGTCCCCAACCTTCAATAACAGGTATATGGCGGCTCTCAAATTCATCAGAAAGTTTTTGCGGTAACGCTGCAGCGGCAGTAAAAATAAATTTCAGCTGGGAGTGAAAGAATAAATCATTTGCCTGCTGATCATATTTTGCCAAATCAATTAATGACTGATATACTTTTGGCACACTGAAAAAAACTGTGGGTTGTACCAGCTTCCAGTTTTCCAATATCACTGCCGGATCTTTTCCATAGCCAGGTTCAAGTGAATAAGTGGCTCCATTATACAATGCAGCAAACAATTCGAATATCCCGCCAAAACTATGATGCCAGGGCAGATAAGAAAGAAACCGGTCTGACGTATCCAGGTTCCAGACCTGCGAAAGCGCAGCCTGCTGTGATAAAATATTTTTATGAGAAAGTTGCACACACTTGGGGATACCCATCGTTCCGGATGTATACATGTTCAGACAGATATCATCAGTATCTTCATTAGTATTCAGTAAAAAACCTTCATCGCTGCGGTCTTTAAGCAATACATCAAAGGCCACCTGATTTGGAAAATATTTTCTCTCCACTTCATCAAAAACAAAAATATTTTTTACATGAACATCACCAACAGAACGCAACTGAAGATCACCTGCAACTGCCAGGTACTTTGCATCGGAATGATTGATAAGTAATTCAGCGGTTTCTTTATGAAAGAAGGCAAAAATGGGAACAGCAATACCTCCGGATGCCATGATTGCCAGTTCCAGCTCCAGCATCTCTAAACGGTTTGGCGAAAAGATGACCATTTTATCTCCTGCTGAAAAACCATATTGTTTAAGGTTGAAAGAAATGTTGAGAATATTATTGTATAAATCCTTCCAGGAAATGCCTGTGTATTGATCACCCTGCTTTGACTGAAAAACAATTTTTTCACTCCACTGCTCAACATTCCTGTTGAGCATGGCCGCAATATTTGGAATGATATTCCCCCACTTGTCAACAGGCTGAAGTTTGTTTTTCATAAAGTTAAATCTATGTTTTTTGAGCCATCATTTTTTCTTTTGCAGCAAGTTTTACATGACGGAAACCGCCCCAGAGCGCCGCACCAATTGCACCTGCATAGCCTGCATCCGGATGTGTTTTAATTTCAAATTTTTTACCTGTTTCTTTCAATTGCTCCTCTAATGCCTGTAGCATTCCTTTATTCAAAGCCATTCCCCCGGTAAGAATTATAGGAGATTCGGCTTTCAGCGAACTCATTAATTTAATAATACGGCTGGCAATGGAAAGATGAATACCTTTAATGATGTTTGGAGTGGAAATTCCTCGGGACACCATGTTAATAACATCAGTTTCTGCCAGCACGGCACAAATGCCGGATGATACTTCAGGATCATCTGCCTTAATGGAAATGTCGCCCACTTCTTCTATGGATAAACCGAGATACCTTGAGATATTTTCTACAAACTGCCCGGAGCCTGATGCACACTGGCCTGTCATTTTATAATCCAGTACCCTTGCATCGGGAGAAATTTTTATTGCACGGACAAACAAAGCTCCCATATCCACTACTGTTTTTGCATCAGGGAAAAAATAGTGTGCGCCTTTTGCATGAGTGGTCATTCCATAAAAATGTCCCCGTTTACGTTTTACCAAATCGCCTTCACCTGTAGAGGCGAGATAAGCAACGTCTTCATATTGCAGATTAAATTTCCGCAACATAACCTGTATCATTTCATCAGCTACCTGTGTAGGATTTCTTTTCCTGATCTTTTCTGTTTGTTTTTCCAGCAACACTGGTTGATCAGTATAATCCATCAGTACCAATTTTATAAAATTGCTGCCGATATCAATACCCATCGTATAAAGTGGTGACCTCATTTACCAATTTTTGTTTAATCACTAATTTATTTCCGCCGACTCCTTTTTACCGGATGGCAAATCAATATTGATATTCCTTCTTGCGAACATGGCTCCACCCAATGCCCCCATAAATATTGAGTCGGTATGTATATTTATTTTTATTTTATCTCCATAATTTTCCCTCACCAGCTGAGAAAGATATTTTATGACAGCCGGGTTTCTTGCCACACCGCCGGTAAAAGTGAATTCATTGAACACACCACCGGAACGGGCAATCAACGACATGGCCCGCATGATGATTGCTTTATGCAACCCTCCGAGAATATCTTCCTTTTTTTCTCCCAGGTTTGTCAACTCTCTTAATTCAGCTCCGGCAAACACCGTGCAGGTGGAACAGATGGTAACCTCTTTTTCTGCTTTCAATGCCATTGGACCAAGTTCGTTCAGAGAAATACTCATTTCATCGGCGATATAACCGAGATACCGTCCGCAACCTGCGGCACAGCGGTCATTCATCTGGAAACTGGTAACGAGTCCGTATTTATCAACCTGGATTGCTTTTGTATCCTGTCCGCCGATATCAAGTACGGTTCTTGTTTCAGGAAAAATGGCATGGGCACCAAATGCATGGCATAAAATTTCAGAACGGATGCAATCCTGCGGAAAAGGAAGCAAGGCCCGGCCATAACCGGTGCCGGTCATATTGGTGATGTTGAACTCAATCTCAGTGATTTCATCAATATGTGTCCGAAGTGATTCTGAAACATGTTCAAAATTCCCTTTCAACAGATTCAACTCAGCATCAAAATTGACACTGGTATTATCCGTTATTTCATCCGGAAGGTTTTTATATTTCTCTTTCAGCTCATCCATGGCTTTGTAAATAAGTTCCTTAAAATCAAAAGTGATCAGCTGGTTTTCAGCCGGGCTGATGCTTTTATCCCAGACAGTCATCAGCGGCTCAAAGAGGGATAAGTCAAGCTTGTTTACCTCTTCATTATACTTTTCCGAAACAATATCACGGAAGAATTGATTTTTTGCACCGAGATTATTGTATAAATAATCATGCTTGATCACCGGCTTAAATGCCCTGCGGATATTTCGTAAATGAACAAGCATTTTTTCCTGTGTAGCTTCATCCTGAAAAAATGTCCTGCAGGTTTTCAACAGCTCTTCTCCCAGTTTATCCAGCCTCACTTTGAATTGTTCGTATTGAAAAACACTTTCCAGGTCATTGATATATTTTTTATAATGCGGATTGGCCTGCAGCTCTGCTTCCAATTTTTTCTTTAGAACAGAAAACCGGGCATTATAAATGGCTTCATCCCGGGCTATATCAGCTGCTACTGAATAATTGGCCCTTGTATTGGTAATGCCCCGTCCAATAATTTCATCCTGTTCATTAATAATAACAGCTTTGGAAGTGGTAGAACCCAAATCAACACCGAGATAGTATTTATTCATTGAATGATTATTATTTATTAAACAGTTTGTGCTTCCTGTGCCATAATTATTTTTCGCTGGTCCAGCATCTGGAAATAGGATTCAAGCCTGTTCTTAATATTTGCATAAGAAAAATAACGTGGATCCACCAGGTCGCTTTCAATAAATCCAACCGGGACTTCCATTCGATGTTCTATCTCCCGCATGATCATCAGTTGGCCGGCAGAAAATGAATTACAACTTTTAATTGAATTGATCAGAAATCCGTCTGCCTTGTATTCTTTCACATAATCAGCAAGGAGATTTACACGTTGGGGCAAGTTCATATTGGTGTAACATCCCATACAATACTTTGCCAGGCTTTCAAGCGGTTCATTTTTATCATGCCGAAAACCAAGATCATAAACACCGCCTACTTTTGTATAAGAAGATGCAACAATAACGGCGCCCATATCATAAAATATTTTCCAGAACTCCCGGAAGTTTGTCCAGTTGGGGGGGCCTTCAACAACAAGCCGGAATTTTTCTTCTTTCAATTCGCCTTCCGGTGTAATGGGGCCTAAACCCAATCTTACCCGTTCCTGAACCTCATTATACAATTCGGTATAATATTCAACTGCTGCTTCTGTTCCCCTGAAGGCCGTAAAAATGGGGCCGATATAATACACCCCAGCGAAGTATGCATCAATTGGTGATGGTTTATGTTTGGCGCTCTCTAAAATACTCACCAGTAAATCTTCTGCTTTTGCAGAGTTCACCATCATTTTTGATAAACGATCCATATCAAATTTCTTTCCCGAAACTTTTTCCATTTTTGGGATTACATCTTCTTTCAGTTGCTTCACCATGTATTCAACCTGGTCAGGAGTAATTTTGCCATCCTCCTGGTAAGGAGTATGAAGCATGGCAACAGGAACACCGGGATATAAACGTTCCAGATTTTCAAACCATTTCATGAAAGTGAAACAGCCGGTATAGCTCAACAGTAACAGGTCGGGAGGTGGTAGTGTTTCGCCAATTGGTCCGATATTACCTTTTAACATCATGCCGATATCACACTTGACATAGGTACACACGTCTTCGCTGAAACCCAGTTTCTCTGCTTCACGGATGTATTCAGCCGACTTTTTGCGCATGCCCGACTGCAATGCATTTATCTCGGGATAAACCGGTAACATATCAAAAGACAGGATCAACTCGGTAAGATTACCCGGAACAAAAGTGTAAACAACTTTCTTCCCCGTTTCTTTTGTGTTACCCAGTTCTTTAAAAAGATCTGCAAGCATGTCCTTTTGTATGATCATGCTTTTTTCCTTGATCGCTTCTTTAATATCTGCCATAACTTAATTGAATTTGATATTATTGAAAAAAACGGGTTATGCCCATAGTTTTATTGAATCAGAGAATGTTCCTGCCTGTTCTTTTATCACTTTAAATTGACCGGTATTTTCATGATACTGGAAATTGATGTGTGGAATTCCGGCCGCATCACATTCTTTTTGTAACTCAGGTTTATCAAGTAAAGCCGGGTCGCAAAAACTTGCCGCACTGAATATCACGCCATCTGCATTTCGTTCCCTTACCAGTTTTACCAATCGTTCTCCTTTATGATTTCCCACATCATACACCGCAGAAGAATAAGTGCTATTGGTAAGATAGGCATTCACCAATGCACCAACCGGATCATCGGTAGTTGCATCAACATCGCCCTGTATCCATCTTGATCCAAGCATAAGATCATCATCAACAATATAACAGCCCGCCATCTCAATAGATCTTATTAATCCAATGGGAGGCTGTTCGCAAAAAGAACCGTTAATTACCACCCGGATATTATCCATCGGTTCCCCCCTTTCTTCACTGATCACTTCAATAACATCTTCCAGCATTTGGTTATGCTCTTCAACTGGAATTGATAAGCCTGCACGGATAATGTGATAAGTATCTACAGCTGATAATCTCCAGGGATATTCCTGGCGGATATTGTAGATCTCTTCTATTAGTCTTCTGTTCTTATTAAAAAGACTGATGGAATTATTCAGATTTTTGGCAGTAAGTTTTACCCCGTTTACTTTAAATACATCTTCTCCTATCTTTTCCAGTTCCTGCCGGTAAAAGACACCTCCAGTTAACGAATCAAAATTCTGGGGATAATCAAAATAGCGTTGAAATTTTCCTTTGTCAGCCAGTTTAAACATACCGGAAAGGTTCCGCACACAATCGCAAATAGCCGGAAAAACAAATCCATCAAAATCTTCCAGGCTATTATCCAATGCCAGTTCAATGATTCCTCTCGGAAGATGACATATGTAGGATTGATAATAAGCATCGCCTTTTATGATCTGTTTGCGATCCCCTACTCCCATCAGACCAACTGCCAACCCATTTACTGCATGAATGATCTCCCGGGGAAAATAGATGGGAAGAAATCCGACCAATACACGGCCTTGCTCTTCAGCTTTCCATTTCCCGGGCTTTGTAAACTGAAGATCAAAAGCCAACTCACTACAATTTTTAAGTATCTGATCTATCTGCTTCATTTATTGTAATGTTTTTTATCCTGCTGCCAAACTCTTCTTTACGGGATGTGCCTATCTCCCGATCCTTATCAATACATTTATGATATAGTTTATCTAATTCATCGTAGTTAAAAATATCATCTGCCATTGGAAAAAGTTCATCATTTTCAACAGCAATATGGTCTTTTAACAGGTTGATATATTTTTCAAAAAGTTGCTGAGTTTTCGAAAAATCTTTATTGACCAGAGTTGTTTTTATCTGCCCGATTAGGAGGCGGAAATTTTCGTGATGTACCAGTAATTCCTCAACAATACCCGCAGCAACAGTTTCACTTTTTTTGCTGATGGCAGGAAATAATATTTCTTCTTCTTTTTGATGATGATATTCATCAGCGTAAACAGAAAAAAAGTTTAGCAGTTGTTTTACATTTTGTTCATACTCTTCAGGATTGGTTTTCCATAAGTCCCCATTTAAAGAAATAAAATCCCCGGCACCTAAAATGACTTCGTGTTCGGTAATTAATAACTGTGAGAGCAGGCTTTGCATATCGTTATTATTTAACAAATTACCTTTTTCATAAAAAAGGTTCCATGAGATTTATAGGCGAAAAAATGATATAAATCATTTACATAAAAAAGTTTATGCAACCGATATTTATTGTACTTACCATATTACAATGGTAAATAACCATATATTGGTAAGCGAACATAACAAGCGTGATTTCAAATTATTTTGTTGAAATCATGCAATTATCTAAAGTAAAAATAATAAATAAAGACAATTTAGTCCTTTTTTATTTTTCCACTATGTAGTTGCGAATTATATTATAAAAATCAGATGGTCTGTGACGGAGTAAATGCAGATTAACAGAGTTTTTGGGTATTCCCTAATTATTGACTGCAAAAATGAAAATATCAAAAAAGAAGAAGCCTTGTAAATACAGAGTGTATACAAGGCTTAAAAAATTGTGAAGCGGACCGGACGGGAAATTTGGGACCAAAACCCTCAGTCCCCAACTTTATCTAACCTTATCTAACTTAACTTCAAAGTAATGATTTTCAGATAGTTGTAACATTTTCAGAAATATTGGCTTTGTACCTTTATTCTACTTGACTCCTCTTTTATAGAATAAAAAATAGAATAAAACTATGGGACAGCCAATCAAGTTAATTATCAAAAAAGGAGCAATTCGTAAAGATGGGACATCTTTGATTTTCTTACAGTATTGCCATACTGCTGATCAAAGAATTTTACTAAGTACAGATGTTCCGATTCCTCCAAATTGCTGGAACAAAAAAACAGGACGCATAGCAGAAAACTTACCATCAAAATATGGTAACGCAAATGAGTTGCAATTAAGCATAACTGCAAAGCTGAGAAAGGCAGAAGATATGGTAGAGTACGCCGTTAAAAAACGTAATACCTGCCCTATGCAGTTTCTAAAAGAAAATTTCCTTTTACAAACTAACTGGAAACTTGAACAAATGTCGGACTCTGCAAAGTCTTTAGACATTTATTGGAATATCGATGATTACGTAGAAAGTAAAAAAAGTACAGTCAAGCATTGCACCATCAATGTCATAAATGCAATGAAGGCGCATTTAAAAAGTTTTGAAGCCTTCAGAAAAGAAGCCATCACTTTTGATTCGTTTGACATGAATTTTTATGAAGAATTTGTTAAGTACCTCACTTACGATATTGTTCAATTAAGAAGAAAGGAAGTTATCAAAGGATTGAAAGTAAACAGCGTTGGCAAAACTATTAAGCACCTGAAATCCTTCCTCAAAGACAGGATGCGAAAAAAGATTATTCCCTTTATGGATTTGGGAGCCTATAAAGTAATGGAGGAAGAAGTAGATGCAGTCTATCTAACCTGGCAGGAATTATCACTGATCTATCACCTCGATCTTTCTGAAAATACCAATCTTGAAAAATACCGGGATCTGTTTGTGTTGGGTTGCCTAACCGGATTCAGGTTTAGTGATTATTCAGATATAAAGCCCGAAGAAGTAAGGGGTGGTATGCTGTATGTGAATCAAACAAAAACCTTATCAACAGTTGTAGTGCCTTTAAGAGTTGATGCTAAGAAAATTTTGATTGAAAAATATAACATGCAAATGCCACAGGTAAGTAATCCCAATTTCAACTATTACATCAAGGAAGTAGTAAAACTTGCAGGTATTGATGAAATGATTAAAATCACCCATAAGCATGGCAATAAAATAATAGAAGAAACAAGACCCAAATATGCATGGATAATGTCTCACACCTGTCGCCGGTCATTCTGCACCAATGAATTTCTTGATGGCACACCAACAAATTTAATTATGGCCATCAGTGGTCACAAAACAGAAAAGGCATTCAGGAGATACATCAAAGCCGACCAGGTGCAAAAAGCGCACATGATTAAAAAGCTGTGGGATGACAGACCTGGATTATAGCAATCGCCTGTTTTGGCTGACTATAAAAATTTATACCCGGCCAAATCAGCTTTTGAAAAAATCATAGTTTTGGCTGAGTATAAAAAATTATACTCAGCCAAAACCATGTTTTAACTATCTTTAAAAATCAAAAAATAAATATAATGGAACAGTTAGTGGGCAGGATAGAGGAAAGGAAAATTTTAGAAAATGCTCTTACATCCTCTGGGGCTGAGCTTATTGCTATCTATGGCCGCCGCAGGATAGGAAAGACTTTCTTAGTAAGATCGGTTTATGAAAAATACATAGGGCTTGAGTTTACCGGCGTACACAATGCCAGCATGCAGGAACAACTGGAAAATTTCAGCTTTGCATTAAAGAAAGCTATTAACAGCCCGGTAGATATTGCCATACCCAAAAACTGGGTGGCAGCATTTCACTCACTCGAAAATATTTTAGAGCCGGTTGTTAAAAAAGGAAAAGCTGTCATTTTCTTTGATGAGTTTCCCTGGATACATACTCAAAAATCAAACTTCCTTACTGCCTTTGAACATTTCTGGAACAACTGGGCATCTAAACATGCCAACCTAAAAGTGGTTATCTGCGGCTCAGCAGCTTCCTGGATGATTCGCAATATCGTAAATAATAAAGGTGGGTTACATAACAGGGTAAGCATCCGCATGCGATTATTGCCGTTTACCTTAAGTGAGACAAAGGAATACTTGAAGAGCCGTTCCGTTAATCTTGACCATTATCAGCTACTGCAACTTTATATGGCAATGGGTGGTGTGCCACAATATTTAAAAGCCATTCAAAAAAGTGAGAGCGCCACACAGGCAATTGACCGTTTATTTTTTACCAAACATGGAGCGTTAAAGGATGAGTTTAAAATACTGTACGAATCGCTGTATGATAATGCAGCCAACCATATTGCCGTTATACGTTTGTTGTATGACAATGGCAAGGGCATGACGAGGAATGAAATCATCAGCAGTTCCCACCTCAGTTCCGGCGGCACCACCACCAATGTGCTTACCGAGCTGGAAGAATCAGGCTTTGTGGCATCGCATATCCCATTTGATAAAACATCCAAAGAACAGGTGTACCGCCTTACCGATGAGTATTCACTTTTCCACCTGAAGTTTGTTGAAAAAAGCCGGGCAACAGGTACAGGCACCTGGCTGCGTATTAGCGAAGGCAGTTCTTTTAAAAGCTGGAGCGGTTATGCTTTTGAAGCCATCTGTTTAAAGCACCTGCCACAAATTAAAAAAGCATTGCAGATTGAAAATATCTATACCGAAGAATCTGTTTGGCGATATGTGCCAGGCAAAGGAATACCCGGCGCACAAATTGATTTGCTGCTCGACCGCCGTGACCGTTGCATTAATATTTGTGAAATGAAATTTGCCACAGATGAATTTACTATTACTAAAAAGTATGCTGAAGAACTGACACAAAAGAAAACGGTATTTGCAGACAAGACAAAAACGAAGAAAACTATTTTCTTAACCATGATAACAACCTATGGTGTTACAAATAATACTTACTACAAAAATTTAGTGCAAAGTGAGGTAACAATGAATGCGTTGTTTGAGTAGTTTTTTTTGTGATGCCAGCTTTTGCATTTCATGGCATCTTCATTGCAATGCAATTCTTTCATCGTCCAGTTAGAATGGCAACTGATTGTAATGGAAAATTATTTATGCCAATAATTTATGCTTAATAGTCTATTTTAGTAGACTTACATAAAAGATATAAACCATAACTAAAATTGACAATAGTTTTTAAATGGCCTTAGACAAAGCACATGAAGGTTATGAATATCAAGACTTGTTATCAGCATATTTTATTCTGAAAGAAATTCTGAGCGAAACAGATAGCAAATTCACTATAGATAGAAAGGAATTTGGAGATGATAAATTGGACGATTTACTCGTCAGTAATAGTAATGGCAAATTTAAAAGGCAGATAAAATACAGTGGGAACGATACTAATCACACTTTTGTAAAAGCCAATATTGCTGCAAATTCGACCTATAATCTTTCTCTTGACAGTTTGTACAATGGATGGTTAAAAAATCCAGAAAAGGGATTTACAGAATTCAGGTTGTGCCTTGCATGGAATGAACCTGTTGATGAATTGAAGACTTATCTGAAACTGACTCATGACCATCAAACGTTCCCTGACTTCCCAACCAAAATATTTAAGGTAAATGGGAAAGCTATATGGCCCGAAGGTAAAACTCCTGTCAGTTCATGGAAACAATTTAAGAAAGCCTCAGCATCTATTGATCGTGACTCCTTTCTAAATTTTTGTGACAGCTTGCTGATTGAAGTGGAACTGCCAAAATTTAGCCTTAATCTTAACAGTCCTGGAGATTTAGAAAAGTTGCTTCTTGGGCAGGCTAAACAAATTGGAGTCGGTATCTTTCCTAACGATCATATAAAGCCCGAAACTTTTATTTTATCCTTAGTCGCCATTATTAAAAGAGCCAGAAGTAAGGGAACTATAATTACAATAGCTGCCATATTTCATGAATTGAACATTAGGGTTGATTATGGTAAGATTGAACAGAAATTTCCAGTAATTGAAAGTGAAAACCTGTATAGGAAGGATGCCATTGAAACATTTATTTCAGAGATAAATAAAGACAATAAGGTAGTTCTTACGGGTGAACCTGGTAGTGGAAAATCCTGGTTTATAGAAAATCTTCAAAATTTACTTAGTAAAAAAGGTATAAAGGTTATTAGACATTATTGCTATACTCAATTAGACGATATTCTTCAACAAGAAAGAATCAAATTAAATATTTTCTATGGTAATCTCATAAATGATATTATTCAAGCGTACCCTGAACTGAAGGTCGCAAAAAAGGAAAAGTATGCAAGCAATTTGAACGAACTTAATATTTTGCTGCAACGCATTATTGAGCCAACCTACCTGATTATAGATGGTCTTGACCATATTGACAGAATTTTTAATTTTCGTCAATTTACAGATATCGCAAGTAAGGATATTGCAATCATTGACAATATTCAAATGCTAAAAACTTCGCCAAATTTAAAAATTATAGTTGTATCTCAAAATATTCCCCAGCTTGATAAATTGAGTGACTATAAAAAACTATTTATTTCAAATTGGTTTGAAAAGGATATTAAAAAGCTACTGACAAAACTTAAAATAAAAAATAAAAAAGTAAAGAGAGAAACGTCCCTCTCCGCCTTTTTGTTTGAAAGAAGTTCAGGTAACCCATTGTACATAAAATATCTGATTGATGAAATAAAAAGAAATCCAAAAAACCTTGAAATACTTCCTGCATATTCATTTAATTTAAGAGAATATTATGTCTACCTAGTTAGTCAAATAGAAACAAGTAAGGATGTCCCACAAGTTCTTTCTGGTGTAAGTTTCAGCCTAACAAAAAAGGAACTTGAAGAAATTACTGGCAGTGGAAAATATGTTTCGAAATCTCTTGATGTGTTATCACCGGTATTAAAACTAAATCTTTCCCAAAGTGGCTACATCATTTACCATGAGAGCTTCAGAAGATTTATTATAGATCAATTGAAAGAAAATGCTGTGTCGATTGAAAAAAAGGTTTTCAGTCCTGTTATCGAATGGTTCGACTCTAAAGATTTTTTTGCTTACAGAAAAGCTTATAGGTATTGCTTATCTTTTTTGTTTGATAGCGGAGAGTTCAAAAAAATGCTAGAGTATTTAAAATACAGTTTTGTTACAGATAGTGTAATTAATGGACAGCCTTGGGAGCTTATAGAAAAGAATTATAAATACTTTGTAAAAGCTACATGCAAACTTAAAGATTTTTCAAATGTTGTTCTTTTAAATGAAATCAGTAAAATACTTAGCTCTACTGAAGACAGCTTTACTCAGGTTTTCCCTTTGTACATAGAGGCCCTGGGAAAAATCTACGGATTTAATTTTGTGAGTGAGTATCTTGTTTTCGAAGGGAATCCTTCTTATGCTCTTGAAGAAGGTTTGAAGGTTTGTTATATCTGCGATGAAAATAATGTTGCAGCTCCATGGGAGCTCTATATGAGTTATTTTAAGGATGGTGGAAAAATTGAAAAAGACAACTTTTCTTTTTTTGTAAGAGGTTTACTTGTTCTTAAAAAGGAAGACAAATTAAATTCCCTTTCAAAGAAACTTAAAACCAATTCTATTGAAGAGTTTACAGAAATATTTAAAGAAGAGATTCAAAAATACTCAAATAAAGACTTTACAGACTATTTGTCGGATAAATATCCAAATATCAAGAATGTAGTGAATCTAAACCTAAAACTACCATTGACACTTCGTAATGATGTTCTTTTAATGGCTGATGAGATCTTGAAATTTGAGCATATATATTCAAAAGAAGCTCCGGTTTTAGAAAACTTTCTCTCTGGTGTATTGTCTCAGACTACTGACGATAAATTATTCGCAGAACTGATTAATAAATTTAAAGGGATAAACTGGTTTTACAACTGGATTATTTATAATTTAAAAATCATTTCTTTTAGAAATATTCCTAACCCGTCCTATTTTAAAATAAAAGAGGCCTTTGATTTTTTGCAATATACAACTGAACCATTTGTTGGTGAGCCGAGGGCATGTGATTTGCATCCGATACAGCACATAATATATGATTCCTTTCAGAAAGGTCTTGAGCTAATTAAATTCGAAGACCAATGGAAAGAAATTATTGATATTCTTGTTAAAGTAAGCAGAGGAACAACTACATCTCTACAAAGAAGCCAGGGAGGGCCGCTTACCGCAGATAGATTGTTCAAATTGCTAAGTGAGTTTGCATGTGAAAATAATTTGAGCTATATAAATAGTGTTTTTGAAGAACTCTCAAAAGAAAAAGAAGAATATCATCTTCATCTTGACATTGCGGAATACAATTTCAGACTTTCATCGTTATTTATTTCTGCAAATGATAGAAACAAAGCGATTGCTTATTTTAAAAAAGCTGTGGAATATACATTGGCTTACACAATGAGAAAAGATATGACCCTTCACGATGTTATAGAAGGTATTGAACCTTTTGCAACAATTGATGCAGTGAATGGCCTGGAAGATTTAAAGGCAACAAGGATATTGGTAGATTCTGCGGTTGACCATACTGACGGTAAAGAGACACATTATTTTCCAATCTTATGGTTTGAGAAATTTATTAGGATTGACTTTAAAAAAGCAGCACTTTTTTTACTTAATGAATTGAGTAACTGCAGATATGATTGGAGGGCGGAAAAATCTTTAGTTGATTTACTATGTACTGCTGATTGCAAAATTGACCCAGTCACAGAGTTTTACCTTGCCTGCACTTTTCCTGTAAACGATTCGGGAAAATTTGTTAGCTATTGTCTTAACCTCTATGATACGCTATGTCCGATAAACCCTTCATTTGCAGAAAAGTTAATAGCAAGAGTAATTCCATCTGTACAACCAAGGCAAAACCGTAGGTTTTCAGATAATACAGTTGAAAGGATAAATGATAAAATTGAATCCGGTGGATATGATAAGAAATTTAAAATTCCAAAAGAAAATCACACAAGAAATAGTTCACGAAAGAACTGGTATGATACTGAAATTGTTGTACGAAAGGAATTTTCATTAATGTCTTTTGCTGAATTGATAGCCTATTTTGAAGAAAATGGTATTAAGCAAAATGATGTTCACCCTCTTACTTATTTATTTAGTCAGTATGAAGACCTGACCGACTCTTTAAAAGAAATTATTCAAACAGTTGTAAGTAAAAATAGCCGCAGTTATTCTGACAAGATTGAGCTTGATGTTATTTTCAGTACTGGTAATGATATTGAGTGTTATTACTGGGTGTGCCGTTTTTTCTACGATTTAGGTGGGTGGTTTGAAAGGTTCGTTAATCAGCAAGCATTTCAAAAAGCTAATGAGATTGACTCTGTCAAAACGCTTGAATATTTGTTTAATTTACTTCCTTCTGGTCTTAACATAGAATTTAAATTTGATTTTTCGGCAAATCTCATCAAAGCATTGGTAGCTGCTGGATATGACAAAGCTGTAATAACTTCTATGTGGAAGAATTTATTTGAAATAACAAGTTACCGCCTTCCCAAAAAAGATGAAATTGAATGGGACAATATATTAAATGATGAATTAGAAATGGATACAGAAGAAATTCTAGTCTCTATTCTGATTTGCAGATTTAAGGCAGCAACTACCGAACGTTTTCAATGGGCTACTTCTGCCTTAAGATATCTATTAGCAAATAAACCGGATATACTTTTGAAGCCCCTTAAATGGTATTTTTCAAAACGCACAAAATTTGGCGATTCAGTACTTTGTATCATTCTTCAATTGCTTTTGGAACAAAAAGAAAGAGGATTTTTTTTTCACCAAAACTTTACAACTGAATTTCAAAATATTTTTCCGAAGCACTACTTCATTATTGATTACATGTTATCGAAGCTCCTCAATGCTCCCTTACCGGGAATTACATCTCCCAAAGGACTTATCTATCCTAGTATGCCTGAAAGAGACTATGACTTTTTTATTAGACTCAACAGGAGGTTCAGGCCAATTGAAAATTGCAGTATTGATTTAGAAAAAGTGTTTTGCAAATACGTCACGAGTTTTAAAAGTAAATACGAGGACTTTTTAGAACTGTATTACAGCAGAGCCTACAAAACTACAGTTCCTCATATTTATACTTCCGAATACCTTCTTGAATTAATGAATACGGAGCTTTACAATGAGTTTAAATTATGGTCTAACGTTGAAGACGAGAGAATATCAAACTATGCCTTATTAATTGATGTTAACTCCATTATTACACATATAAACTCATTTGCTCTTCGTCCATCAGATTTACCCAAACCTTATGAATACGAAAAGCCATATTCAAAAATTAATGATATTCAAAGAATGGAATGGATAAGGCTTGGGCATTATGAAGTTGCTTTAAAGGATGAAGGAGGATTGAGAAGTCGGCAATTTAAAAGCTTTGGAGGGATGGTCTTTTCTGAAGCTGAAATTGATTCTAAAATGTTTCCATACTCAGATTATAGTATTTATCCATTTCACATTTGGGGTGATATAATTCCTGAATTTGAATTAGACAAAACCATTGTCTTTGCAATTCTTCAGGATGATGCCCTTGAGTTTTACAAGATTCTTTGGCTAAATCCAAGAGTAGTTAAATTGTTAGGTTTAAGGGTGGAAAATAAAGATTTAGGGTTGGTAGCCATAGATAACTCAGATGAGATAGTTCTAAAAATGCGTACATGGAGTTGTGAATATATTGGTGACAGTTTCCGAACTTCTTTATCTGATGAAATACCAAGATTTCAAGGTACAGACCTAAGTATACGAAAAGATTATTTTGAAAAGCTTTGTAAACACTTTAATGAACAACCTTCATATAGGGTTGTGAAAATGGAATGGCCTGAAAAAAATAATTCTGAAGATGAGTAAGAGTTAAAGATTCTCTGCCTTCAACCGCTCCACTTCCTCACCAATCAACCTTTTCACCTCCATCTTCACCTGGTAGTAATTATCCAACACCTGTTGTTGGGTAACGTTGTACAGTATGGAAATCTTTTAATACCGGCTTTATTCTTCATTCAATTTTTCTGTATCATTAATAATTTAAGCATTAAAATTTTCAATTTTATTTTTTTATTCGGGTTATTGGCAACAAAGTCGACAAACTCAACCGTCTGAAGGGGAATTTAGACCTGAGGATTATGAGCAACTTAATTTTTAGCTGAATTTGTTGAATGAAAAGGAATGCTACGTGCGGAAAAAGCAGCATTTAAATAGAAGTATGCAAAGAAAATCATAGCGTCATGGCTGAGTCCGCAATTAAGAGATTTGATATCACAAGGAGATGGCTACTTATATTTTAGTTTGTTCATTTCAACTTCAACATCTAAAAATTTAAAGCTTTTTCATCTGATGCAATTTGCTTTATAAGTTCATATGATTCCCTCCAGTTTGATTGGGTAAGGGCCATCATGATATTTTTATCTCCCACAAATTTTTTATTCAATGGATTCAGGCAAAAAAACAATTCAAAGAATGTCTCAATAGCATGAAAATAAGTTTGCCGAAGATCTGCTTTTATAGTTTTTTTTTGTAGGTCTTCTTGTTTTCGAGAGATAGCTCTTCTCCAAATATGGTTTTTGTGTACGTATCTAAATTGTCGAGAATGTTCTTTATGGTAATTGCCTTGAACTAATAATAGTCGTCCAAGTAAGAATTAAAGAAGATCGTTGGATCAAACATTCTTTATATTTTATGTAAATGTGCCTATTAAATCAGTGATTCCGAAGATATATCTCGCTGAAAATAAGTAAATTGAAGCGCTGGATTTGAGCATAGAATCAAAATGCAAAAAAATGAATAATGCCGTGATTTTTTATTCAGAAATACACAGTTGTAAGTGAAAAAAATAGCTACGCCAAAACAGACTGGACAAGGAGGACCCGGCTTTGAAAATAAGGTCGTGGCCTATTTCATGGCCTGCATGCTAACGCAAACGCCACCCTTTGCAGGACAGCATGGACTGATAACAAGAATTGACTTACAGGTAGCAGGTGATGGCTGGTTGTTTGACGATGCGTTGCTCACAATAGAACACAATCATATAACAACAAAGGTTGCTGTTTCAATAAAAAGCAATCAACAATTCAGCAGGAACGGAATTCCAGGCGATTTGAACAGGTTGCTATGGGAGCAATACCTCGGTGATCATTCTAATGTATTTCAGCCGGCTTCAGATACGATGTGTTTGGTAGAATCTGGAGTTCCAGCAAGTGTCACTACAAATCTTAACACTTTGCTTTTGCAAGCCAAAGCGCAGGACCCGGAAGATCTGCACAAGCGTTTATATACGAAAGGGTATAGTTCAAAAACAATCCAGGCAATTTATGATAGTTTTCACTGTCCCGTTGACCTTGCCCAAAAACACAGTCTCGGTACAGCTGCTACCGGGAAGGTCTTGAAAAACTTTTTGCAAGTAGAAATGGATTTTGAACGGGTGACATCATTATGGGAAGCGAGAAGCATAGACTTATGCAGACTGTTACTTGACAGCAGTAACGCTGCCGAAGCGAAGCAACTGTTTGATAATTTATCTCATTTAAGTTTGCAATTAGCTAAATCCGCCGGGTTTGTTGATAACAGGTTTTTACTGGCTCATTTAAGAGGATCATTTGTTCTTGCCGGAATTCGCGATTATAAAAAAGATTGGGACAAACTGCAGGAACATAATGGAGGCAAGCTTTCATTAACCCGATCACAACTTGGAAATAAAACAATAATTGACAGAACAGCATCAGTCGTGAAAATTGATGAACTGCTGCAATCCAAATCTATCTGCCTGATTCAGGGCATTTCCGGTTCAGGTAAGACAGCTCTTCTAAAATTCTATGCTGAGCGAAAATTATCGGGCAGTAAGATAATATGGCTGGATGCAACAGACCTTGACGATCCGTTTGAAAGTGCCCTACAGCTTCAGCATGCGCTGGCAGAAATCATGAAGTTTGTTCCGAGCCGTGAAGCCTATCTTTTTATTGATGGCGCTGAAAGGCTTTACGAAGAAAAGCAGCAGCAAAGATTATCGCTGCTGATCAATACAGTGCAGTCAAATAAACTTCCGTGGAAAATCATCATCACCTGCCCGACGGATAGTGTTGACCGGGTAATGGGAACATTCAATCAATTCAATGTAAATACGGAAGTCATCGGCAATTTCAATATGCCTTCCCTCAGTGATGAAACAGTTCTTGAACTGATAAAAGAATATCCTGAACTGGCTTCCTTTTTATTGGACAAGGCTGTCAGAAATATATTGAATAACCTGAAATTGCTGGATAAGCTTGTTTTCAATATTAAAAGGATTACATCGCTTGCACAGATAGAAAGTCCGGGTGAAACCCATCTTATTGATTTTATCTGGCAGGAAGAAATTGAAAATACAACTAACGGTATCCAGAAAAGTTCATTCCTGAAGACCGCTGCTGAAAAACAGGCGGATCAGCTTTTGACAGGAATCAGTACTTCTGAGTTCGATGCGTCCAACATAGCTATAGCTGATCCACTGATCAAGACCAGCTTTTTGAAAATGGAGCAGCAGAAGATATACTTCATACATGACCTTTATTCAGATTGGGCACGGTATCAGCTGCTGCATGCTCATAGCGGAAAGTTATCATCTTTCTTAAATGGTAAAAAACTGTTGTCTCCGTTATGGAGCAAGGCCATCCGTCTATACGGACTGAGTTTACTGGAAAAGGATACTACTGGACAAAACTGGAAGAAAGCTTTTAACTCATTTGCTGATAATACCGCGCAACATATCATCATTCAGAATTTGTTGTTGGAATCTCTTTTCCTTTCGCCGAATGCGCTCCAAATACTAAACCAGCAGAAAGAATTACTTCTTGCTGACGAAGGGAAACTCTTTAAAAGAATGCTGAAGCTATTCCTGATTGGCGCCACTTCCCCCAACCCGGAAATACTGCGATTGGCAAAGCAACTTGGAGGATTCACTGAACCAGAAGCTTCATCATATGACCGGATTCCGGTTTTTCCATACTGGATCGATATGTTGCTTTTTCTTCATGCAAATAAGGATGAATCCCTTAAGCTGGCTTTGCTTACTGTCACCAATATAGCACTGATGTGGCTTGAAAAGACTCCGATAAATTTTATATGCCGTAAAGAGGCCGGTGATATTGCGCTGCAATCGGCCCGCTTTATTTTCGAGGAGCAGGAAAAGGGCAGGTATGTGGATGATAAGATTACGGAACCTGTTTATAAAAGCTTACTTGCGGGTTACAATGAAAATCCAGAACTCGTAGAAGATCTGTGTCTTCGCATTAGCAAAAGAAAAAAGGAAGAAATAACAACAGAGGAAGCAGCTCAAACAGATTCCGGTTATGTGTCTATCATGGACAGACTGCCATACTCAAAAAGAGAAGCGAAACAATGGGAAGATGGCCCCGCCGCAAGAGTCGATAATTCATTTCAAAAGCTCTGCCTGGAAACAAATGCCCTGTTGCCATTGCTCTTTGCAAACCCTCAATTAGGCAAAGAGATACTGTTAGCTGTACTTATTGACGAGCCCGATACAAGATACCTAGGGATGAACCGGCATGATGATGATTATTCAATTCATAATCCCATCGGCTGGTATCCGCCTTTCTTTTTAAGAGGCCCGTTTATACATTTTTTAAGAACGCACCCTGACGAGGGAATAGACTTTATCATTCGGCTTACCAATTTCGCAACGCAGCGGTGGATGGAAAACGACCGGGAAATTAATAAAACCGAACAGTATCTCCGGATAGAAAACGGAGACCAGAGTAAAGTATACTACGGAGATTTTTATGTTTTCGGATGGAATAAGGATGTCGGCAATGCGCCACATTCTCTTGTTTCCATCTTGATGGCTTTTGAGCAGTTTCTATATGAGGAAATTGATAATGACAGGCCTGTTGGCAAATACGTTGAGTATGCACTCAACCATTCAAATTCCCTTGCTATTGCAGGGCTTCTTATTACAGTAGGCAAGTACAGCCCCCTTTTATTTTTGAAAGAACTGAGAATGCTCTTACCCTTTACTCAATTATTCTATTGGGACCAGCAAATGGGTTTTGGTAATCATTCTCTAAGTAATAACGACCTGCCAAAAAGCTGGAAGGAACAAATTGACAAATGGAAAGATAACCGGCACAGGGGCTTTCCTTTAAAGGATACGCTGATAAACATATTTCTCTATAATTCCGATTTTGAATTACTTGCTGGTGAAATGCTGCCTCTTTGGCAAAAAGAGCTGGACAGTATTCAGGCCAATGACTATTCCGATGTTTACTTGCTGCAGATGATTCCTCGATTCAAAAAAGAAAATTACCAGGAAAAACAAATAGATGGAAGAACCTATTTTGAATTTGTAGAGCCTGCAGAAATAAGTGATAAGCTAAAAACCGGTAGAGAAAGCAGCCTGGCGATCTTACAGGAATCGCAGGTAAGTCAGAAAATGGAAATGATGATAGAGCAGCAGCTGCCTTTTGATCTTGCAGGGGCCGAATATTTGTGGAAAAAAATACAACAATGGGAAACAGAAATCAAGCCACAGGATATTGAGCATGATTACGTTGTCGGATCACCGCGGACGAATATTTTATCTTCCGTTGCGGTGCTGTTGAATGCAGAAGATATCTGGATCAATGAACACGCTGAATACCTGCAATGGATAAAGTCTTTTTTTGAAAAATGCATCGATGAAAGATTGGCGGGCGAGGAACATTCAGATCGTTATGGAACAACGTTTGACTGGAATGTCAAACTCGCTGCTTTATTACCGGGTTTATGGAAAAAAAATATTGCTGATAAATCGGTACGAAAAACGGTGGCGGGAATCCTGATCCTATTCAACGATACCACCAGTAATACCTTCTTTTCTTCTGCTGTTAAATTATTTCAATGGAATGATCCGTCTTTTGTACAGGTGCAAAATATGTATTTATCGTATTACAACGAAAAGCGCGAAGCATTCAGAAATAGTTACCCCCAACCAGGCCAGGTGAAACCTATTCAGGAAAAACATCTCAATGCTTTCACGGAAAGCCAGGTTTCCGATAAATTTATTGAATGGCCTACCCTGATTGACTTTCATAAGACACGCTTATTACTTTCCAATTTACCGAATTTCAAAGAGATTGCAGGAACAGATCAACGGCAATATGTATTGTCAATGGTAAGGCAAAGCCTTGTGCGTATGGAGGCAAGACTGCTGGCGAGCCTGGACGAGCACAAGCACAGTGATGATCATCCTGATGATTTTGACAGAACCGTGCTGATCAGGGTGGCGGACTGCCTACCTTATCTTACTGACGAGGAAGACCCGGATTTTTTGTGGGGTGAAATTGTAAAATACGGTTACTTCGCCCGTGAATGGAACGCTGTTTTCTTTAATGCTTTTCTGATATTGCAGGTTCCTCACCTGGAGATTTACCCAAAAGTCATAGCACTGCTGCATAAAATCATACTTTTTACTAATAAATGGGCAACCTGGGAAACAAAAAAAGCATTTCGCCGGTGGGACGATTTCAGGGATTGCATATTAGGTCTGGACCCTAAAACAGTTTCTTTCTGGAAAATTGATTATTCAGGGTTTGTAAAGGACGCTACTGTGCTCTATCAATACTGGTTCAAAAAGAACCTCCATAACCCACATACTCTTTCTGGCCTGATGAGTTTTATGGTCACTGATTCAGGAGCCTCCTTTCTTGAAGGCGGCCTGGAACAGGTTAAGAATTTCTTTTCAGCAGCAATACTGGAAAGAAGTAAGAAGCCACCCGAAGGAAAGGTATATGTGGGGAATAAGGAACTGGATGACAAACTGCTCTCCACATTAATATATTTGTGGGAGCATAAAAGAGACCTGGTTAAAGGATCAACTGCAATGTTCGCCGCTTACCGGGAACTATTGCAATACCTTGTAGCGATTGAGAATGTGGCTGCGATTGAATTGCATCAGCGACTGGGTCAGACCTAGTAAATCGAATTGTAGAATTTTTAGAAGAAATTGCAAATAATAAAACAAAGAAATGGAAGAGGAAATACCCGATATGGAGTGTATTCAGGTAGGAAGTATGGAAGAGCAATTTGCACTTATGCAGAAAATGACCGAGATGCAGCGTACACACAACGTCCTTGCAAAGGATATTGAAGTACTTACTGAAATCACAAAAGAAAATACAATTAATGCTGAACGCATAAAACCTCTGATCAGAGCCTGTATAAAAGAACTATTTAGTTTAGTTGAAGGAGATCTTTACCTGATCAACCAGTTTCTTCCTTATGAAGGATATGATGACAAAGACAATCTGAACCGGAAATTCAAGAAAACTTATCGGCATCATGCAAAGTCTTTCAAGAAAGAGAAAATTAAGCAAGATTATCAAAGTAAATCTTACGGCAGGCTTTACCGCTTGAAGCTAAAGCGTGATGACATTGTTCATCCTAAAGGCAGGCAGGGTATCAATGTTTCGTTGGCAGATTTGGATGAAGTGATTGCTGTTTACCAAGAATACAGGAGTTATATTATCCAACTAATGACAAATATCGGATTTAGTATTCAATTGCCGATTGACTGGTTATCGTCCCGTTAAAAAATTAGCCGAGCTCATCAATCTCCTTCCTCTCCATCTTTAGCCGGAATACTTCTTGTTTGATCAATGACCGTATATCCATCTTTACTTGGTAGTAATTATCCAACACCTGCTGTTGGGTAACGTTAGATACAACGGGAATATCTTCATACCTGATTACTTCTTCATTCAGTTTATCTGCGTCATTAATAATCTCGGCATGAAACATCTTCAACTTGATTTTTTCATCCGGGTTATCAGCAACAAGCCCAACAAACTCACCGGAAGAAAGAGCAGCTATTTTTGAAGCAGGAATGGCGCTGTCCAGTTGCTTGGAGTGGCTGATGGAAGTATCGGTACGGTTTACGGAAACGCTCTGCCTGTCCTGCATTATTTTTCCGAAACGTTCCGATAACAGTTTGGAAGTTTCACCCATCACCTGTCCGCTGATAATGTTACCCGTGATATTTACAATTACATCTGCCTGGTCTTTCCCGTAATCTTTTTTCAACTGGCTGAAATCCTGCATGGCTAAAGTGGTTGCCACTTTGTTACTTCTTGCCGTTGCAATCAGGCTATCCATATTGTTGAAATAAATAGTTGGAAATTCATCAAAAATCAAACTGCTTTTCAACATTCCTTTTTTGTTTACCTGCCTGATAAGTCTTGAGATGTATAGCGATAAAACGGCACCATAGATTTGTTGCTTCTCCGGGTTATTGCCTACACAAACAATTTTAGGATGTTTAGGATTGTTGATATCTAACGTAAAATCATTACCCGACAGCACCCAATATAATTGTGGTGAAGCCAATCGTGCCATACCAATTTTTGCAGAGGCAACCTGGCCCTCCAATTGCTCCATTGCATCATTTTGATAAGCAGTGATAAATGGATTTACCAAAACTTCAATTTCAGGTTGGGTATTTAGAACCGGGAACAGTTCATCATAATCCGATTGCATCAGTTCTATGACATGTGGAAGAGTACAATATTTCCCATCGGCGTACTTTCTTAAAAACCATATGATGGCAGTAACAAAATTGATGGGTGATTCAACAAAAAAATCTCCCTGCTTATTAATCCACTCCCTGTTCAATCCCAATAAAATTGTCCTGGCTGACTCGGTGGCATCAGTAATATCATTCATCGTGTTTGGATCTAACGGGTTGCAACGATGGGAAATAGAAAGATTATCAAAATTAATTACATAGAAAGATGGCTTCACCGAATAGTTGTTTTTATTTTGCTGCAGCCAGTTGTAAACAATTTTAGAAAGGTCATCGTATTTGAAGTCATACACAAACATGGCAAAACCTTTTTCAATATGCTGTTTGATTACATGTTGTATCACAAACCAACTCTTACCGGCACCGGGGCTTCCAATAACCAACAATCCCCTGAACGGATTGATGATGTTTATCCAGCTTTTTCTTATTCTTCCTTTCAGGTTATATCGGGCAGGCAGGTTAATGGCAAATTCATTTGTGAGCAATCTTTCTTCCTGCGGAAATGTTTCATTCAGAGAATTAAAAACATCATTGGACAAATTAAGCCTGATCAAGCGACTGAGTAAATTACCGCCCGCCAAAATGAGTAAGAACCCAACACTTGTTACAGTCATGTAAATGATAGCAACATCCTCTAATGAATAATCCAGCCGAAACAGCAAACTACTCCCAAAGAAAAGTAGTATGCCAATCAGCAAATAAGCAGCAATACTTCTCCAGTTTATCGTCTCGTCTTTTTTCCCTTGTGCACCCAACAATGAAATTACCAGTAACCCAACAGCCAAAAGCTTAGAAGTAAGTTGAGTATTGAATAAACCTGTGTGCATGGTATTTGTCATCAGCCTGTCGGTGATAGTACTTTTTATTCCCCATTGCACAAATGCCGTATAGCAGTAATAATAAAAATGCAGCAGCAAAATAAAAATGCTGGCAAACCTTGTAAGGTCAACTATTTTCCGCAGCCCCTGTTCGTTCTCTCCTGTAAGCGACATAACATTAATTTTAATTTTTAGAAATCCTTATTCTTTCTTTTCTTTTTTCGTTTCTTCTTCAGTAAGCTATTAGGCGTGTTATCGTATTGTTCTTTGGTGGAAAGAAGTACATCCAATGTACTGTCAGGTTTTGACAGTGGCGTTATTTGCTTTTCCTGTTGCTTTTGCTGACTTACTTCTTTTTGTAAAAAACTTGCAGAACTGCCAGATTTTGAGTCATCTTGTTTAATAGAATTTTCTTTGCCCTTTGACAATCTGTTTTGTAAAGCAGCAGCACTGTAACCTTTGCCTAAATCACTGCCATTAAAGACAACTCTGTTTTGATTGTCAACGAAAGTGATTCCATACAATCTTCCTGCTGCATTTTGGCGAAGCACAGTATAGATGTTTTTATTTCTTAGATGCTCCATCAGTTCTTTCATTGTAGAAGGTGATTGAGAAAGGCAATCATCCAATTTGATTTTCACAAAAGGTTTCAGGGCTTCTTTTCCATTTTCATTGGCAGCAAATTTTTTTTCAAGATTATCCAATATTGGTCTGCGTCCAATGGAACTGGCTTTGATGGGAACACCCACCTTATTCCCATCAGTATCAAGTATCCGGTAAACCAATCCCCGGTTCTTATAAATTCTCCCTTCTTCTTTACCCCTGTCGGCTATCACATTAAACTGTTTTAAGGCTGCATTAAATTCCGGCAATGAGGTAAACTTATATTGACTGAATACTGCACCCACCACATTTGAAATACTTCGTTTTGTTTCAGATTTTCCATAAACCACTTTTTCCACACTCACCGGCTTAATCCCAGGCTTCATTAATAATTGCTGCCTTTCTGCTCTTATTAAGCCATATTGTTTTTCAATTTCCTTTCTCGCCTTTTCAGATTGATTTCTGCCGATATTATGTGTATTGATTCTTCTGCCATCTTCCTTTATGGTTGTACTTACAATGTGAATATGCGGATGGCCTGCGTCTTCGTGTTTGTAAATCAAATAAGGTTGGTTGCCAAATCCAATCTTTTCCATGTAGCCAGATGCTATTTGCAATAACTTGTTCTCAGATAGTTTTTCAGAAGGGTCAAAGTTTAGTGATACATGCAGGGTTTTAGTTGTAGCCCTTTCATTTAAACTATTCAGTCTTTGAAAACCATTTAATTTTTGATAGAAATTCATATCCTTTGCTTCGTTTAAATAATTAAACGCATGGAGGCAAACAGCATTTCCCTTCTGCACTTTTTTTTCGTTGTAGTTGAGTGCAGCTTCAATGCTCTTGGGTATCGTTATTTTTGCAACCATTGTTCATAAAGTTGATTCATCCTCAATTTTATTTCTTCCACTTTGCCGATTAAAACCTTTTGCAGGCCATCATATTGCTGCACCCAGGCTCTGAACTCTGGAATCTTATCCAGTATATGCAATTTGTGAACTGCCTGGTTAAAATTGTTACCGATAGCATTCAGTTCTTTTTTCAGGTTCAGCATATCTAACAAAAAATCATCTGCACTTTCGTTTCTGTACTTTACTGTAACAGGTTTTTGCAACGCCACTTTTCGCAGATAGCTGCTGGTGTCTTTTTCGGTAGTTTTTTGTTGCAGTTTGGTAAGCTGATTTATTTCAGCTTCATTCATCCTCACCACTACCATTTTCTTCCTCACTTCATTCTCCTGCTTCTTCATGGTTTATAGTTTTCTGTTACAATACCCCGAAACGACTTCGGAGTGAAGGGCAAGATGCCCCAAACGTATAACGTTTGTACATCTTGCCATGTGCAAGACCGGGCACATTATGCCCTTGTAAAGGTTTATTGTTTTATGATTTCGGGAAACACATTGCAGTAAGCTACTGCAGGTAAAAAAAGGGCTGGAAATATGCATACAATCTTCTTTCATCACTATCCATTTTCACTATTACTTTATCAGGATATAAAGGTAAATTTTATATCAAAGAGATATGGTACATGGCTATATTTTAGCCATGTGGGTAAATTGGTTTTCAAATAATGGTTTTGCAATGTATTATTGTGTTATGGAAATGGAGCAAATTAATACGGAGAAAAGGCAACTGATGCTGGAAGATGGAAGTCAATATTTTTACACAATTAAGCCAGTTGAAATAGCAAATGTTTTAGGCGCTGCGGTAGCTGTTTTAAATGAATATTTTATCACAAATTCTAAGGGTGAAAACTATAAATTATATAAGACCAATGAAGGTAATTGGTATGATGTGCCAGACTCAAATAAAGAGGTTGCAAAAGGTGTTTTGTTGAAGATGAAATTGGGGATTGATAATGAAAAAAAGTGAATTTAGTTTAGACTGTTAACTATAAAAAAAATTACATGTAAAAGCTATAACGCAATGCCATTTCATCCCCTTCATCTAAGTATTTAAGAATTTCTCCAACCCTTCTTGCACATTCAATTGTTATTGGTAACCGCCTGTCAAATTGGGTATTATTCCAGTTCATTTTGGTTAAAGCTAATATCTCATCGCAAATTAAATTAGGAGATTCATCATGCTCATACAACCTTACTTCAACCGGGCTTGGAATATACTTACCTGTATAAGTTTCAAAATACGGTACTGAACCTCTTGTATAAAGGAGATGATGCTTATCACTAAAACTCAATTGAGTTCCTCGTAAAGGCGGGTATGAATTTTCACGATAAAGCCTGAAGTCAGAATCAATTATGGTCACTAAATCTACCTGATGAATGAAATATTTTTTTGCTGCCTGCTTAAACCCCTCTATCTCTGCCTCGTTAAAATTAGAAGTCTTGTGTAATACAAGCCTTTTAGGCGTTTGTTTAACAGCATCATGATACTCTTTTAAAGACAAATCAAGCAAGTTAAAAGCCTGTTCTTCCTTTAGGTGAGGAATGTTATCATTTTTTGGTTTCACAATTTCCTCACCACGCAGGATAACTCCTTTTCCAAGCTCGTTAAAAATTTGTGCTATGCTCGTTTGCGTTGTCTTTTTGTCTCTGCTTTTATAAAAACTAATTCCGGCATAACAAGTAGTTTCAGACATATCTTTTCTTATCAAAGCCCATGGAGTACCTGAAGATTTATAATACAAAGCTGTAAAGAAATTCCAGGCAATTGTAGCAGGGTCTTGCATTTCAGCTGTTGGGTTTGCAATTCTATCTCTTACAATCTGAATAGGGATATTATATTGCATCGCCTTAGCCTTTAAATACCGGCGAAAATTCTTTTCTTTTTCAGTTACATCATCTTCAATTTCTTCCTTAGAAATAATCAGTTCTTCGTCAGTCTGCGGCTCAAAAGTAGCTTCGACAAGATGCTTAACTAAGTCCTCTGTTATTACACAAAGTATAACATCCGGGCTTTTGTTTTTCGATAGGTATTTTATTTCTGCTAAATACAAATCAGCAATTAACTCAATTACTTTTTCAAGACTGTCATTTTTCTTTAAAATATCTTCAATATCAGAGTTATTAATTTTACGCAAATATGTATCATCAAAAGCTACCTCACTTTTGAAGCCACTGTTTTTATTAAACCCACAAAAGCCCGGAAAAAGATTAGTAATAATTCGCTTTCCTTTTTTGGGCTTTTTCCCTTCAATCTCGTATTTACAGGACTTAACCCAATCCGCTACTAAATCAACACTTTCGCTTTTACCAACCAACCCTAAAACAATCTTTTCGGGCCTCACATTATTAATATCAAATGGATTGTATGACACTATACCACCCTTGGGGCAAACATGCTGATTTGACCCGAACTGTAAAGAAGGTTCTTCTATATATCTTAGCTTCATCAATCGAATAATAATTTTGATAGTTCGTCGTCTTGTTTTAAGTTGATTTCATGTTCATTTTTGGCTACAAATTCTTTAGGCGGCAACCATTTGGAATCATCTAATTTAGGAATGAAACTAAGGGGTGATAGTCTATGTATTTTAATGAATAGATAGCTGTCAGTAAATAAATCCTGGTATGCGAGATAATATCCGAAGAAACGGTATTGATAATAAACTGTATTGTTATTTTCCTGACGCTTCAGACCAGATAAATAACTTTCTTCAAATCTTGAAGGCTGAAATCCACCGGGGTTTGAAAAACTCCATGTAGGATTAATAACCAAAAACCAATCTTTTCCAATCAATTCAAAGGATGGTCTGAATGCCATGCTTCTGAAGCAAATAACATGTCCTTCCTTTTTATTAATCATTTTGAAAATAGCGGTTTTTGTAGATTCATTTTTGCCCTTCCATCTTACTCTTTTCTCACTTGGATTTGACTTACTATTTCTAAATCGTAGCAAGCCTTTCTTACCAATCCATTCCATATTCCTGCTCTTGCATTTTTCAATCAAATGCTGCCTTAATAGGTTTTTGAAATTTCTTTCATATACCTCGCTGGAAGTGTAATATTCCATCGGGTCAATTTCTGTTATCGTTCCTCTATCTACAAACTGAAACAACGGGTCTTTAGGGTCAAACAAATCCCGTAACGTTAATAGTTTATTCTCCCTCAAAATGTAATCCTGCAAATAAACCTCCTTAGTTATCATTGCATTTCTAAAAAGTTCATCTGTACGAAAACTGTTCCTTTTTCTTAACCCTTTGCCAACTCTCCACTGGTTTAAGTTTTCTATTAGTAACTCTTCATCAAGATTGAGGTCTGCAACGTACATTTTATCTGGAAAACTTATTGGCAGAAAGTTCAGATGAAGATTCTCCGGCTCATTTTTCAAAAATCCAGATTGGAATTTTTTATTTCTGGACTCTATTTGCACATCAGAAAATTCATGCTCACATAACCTTGCAATGTATTCAAGTTTTTCTAATGACTGAATATATGTAATTCTGCTTCTAAGGTCGCAAGTATCAATAATGTGATTAGCACTATTAAAGTCAAAACCTTCCGGAGTATTTTCTTTAATAATTTTCTCCGAATATTTTTCTTCTTTTTTGGTTAAAATGTAAACGTAAAGCGTTTCGTATTTTGCCTGAAGATTGTTTTCTCCAAATTTCTGTAAAGTGTTTTTTACCTTCTCCAGACTTGCAGTAGATGTAATCTGAAATGCAACTTTATTCACATCATCAATTAAATCAACTGAAGGGTAATTCTTTTTGTGCAAAGAATTGGCGTTTTCAAGCTTTATATCAAAAACTGCATTCAAAATTGGTATCAAAGCATTTTCGGAATGTATATTAATATCATAAAGATTCATGTCATTATATGACTTTACTTCCTCGACAAATCTTGCAAGATATTTAGCAATTTTATCTATGTAATCTTTTCTATTCATTTATTATTTTGCTTTCTTTTTTTTCTCCCTTACAAACAATCCATCCGTGTATTTATCATACAACTCAAATAAAAACTCAATCCGTTTGGTTTCGTTAATAAAAGGCTGGCTGCGGTAACACAAATCTACTGCCCTATCCAAAGCATTATGAGCTTTTACCAATGCTGGCGGCATAGTGTTGGGGTCGTATAAATCTGCAAGGCTGCTGTTAGGAAAACTTACCCTTGCATCTAATACTGCCTGTGCCGCTTTTTCAATTGCTTCTTTTTGTTTACCTGTTGGATTTTCTGGCCAAGGGAAATTATTATAAACTATAGTATTTGAATAGCTAAAATCACTTTTTAATCTGCCACATACATACTTCATCCAAGTCATGTGCATTAATGAAGTTAATACTCCAAAATGATATGATGTTGTATCGGGTACAACAAAGGTTTTATCAGAGACAATAAATTCTTTTGTTAAATAGGCTATCGGAATATACTTTCTATTTTCAGAAGAAACTTTAGGTATAATTAGAAAATCATGATTCGGCTGTCTTTCTTCAGCAAACAAATACGGAAGTTCAGCCATTTTTTTTGTCCCTGCTCTTGTACTTTTTTCTCTAAAACCTTTTACCTCTTTGAACCTCGTTTGAAATTCTTTTATTTCCCTGAATTCTGAAGGGGTTTCACCTTTTAGCCAAATGCACCATCTAATTATATTGTTAATGAAGTCATCACCACTGACAAAACGATTGAAATATTTTTTTGTCTTTGGATTGCGATTAACTAGTTCATTTTTTTCGTCGTCAGTCAATATCAAAAAACCACCATCTCTTGCAGCACTTCCAGATTGCATTTTAGGTGTATTGCAAATTGGGATTGAAATTGATCTAAGAAAATTGTCACTTGCGCCTACTAAATATGGGTTTATATTTTTAATTGATATTTCATGTGGTTCGGCTTTTATATTTTCGTATTCATATATAAGCTTGTCTGTGATGTCAAAGTTTGAAAAGCCAATAATAACAACGTGTACTGCAGCATTACCCTTGGCTTCATTATTCCATTTAAAAGTACGATGAGCAAAATGTATTTTGCATTGATATTTATTAAACAATTCATTCCAGAGAATCCCAACTTGCTCTCCTTGTGAAATAGAGTTCGTACTAACTAATGCAACTTTTGTTTTTGGCAAATCTTTTTCCTCAATTTTATTTGCAAATTGCAAGTATTGTGCAGCTTTAATATACCAAGCAGTAACATAATCAAGCATGCCAAATGAATTGACTCCTGAAAATATGTTTGCCATATCTGTTTTTTGTTCTTCATTTTGGTAGGCTGTTCCGATAAATGGTGGATTACCTAAAATATAATGATACCTCGGTGGCTCCTTCTCCCAGGGCATTGAGTCAATCAGGCTTTGCCAATCGGTACGCAACGCATTGCCATGCACAATGGTGGCACTCTTTTTTAGCGGTATGCGTTTATAATATTCGCCAAAGTTTATGCTGGCCTGTTCGTTCATCTGGTGGTCCATCAGCCACATAGCTACCTGTGCAATCTGGCTGGGAAATTCTTCATACTCTATTCCATAAAACCTGTCCACATCAACCAAAAAATAATCGTTTACACTGGTTAACTGCTGGCCTTTCAATAATGCCTTTACAATATCCAGTTCCAGCAAACGAAGTTCACGGTAAGCAATGATTAAGAAGTTGCCGCATCCGCAGGCAGGGTCTAAAAACCGCAGCTTGCTTATTTTATCATGCAGCTTTTTTAGTTTACCCGTATCGCTTTTTACTTTATTAAACTCAGCCCACAGTTCATCTAAAAACAGGGGCTTAATTAATTTGAGGATATTCTTTTCGCTGGTATAATGGGCACCAAGGTTTCTTCTTGCTGTAGAATCCATCACACTTTGAAACAGTGAACCAAAAATGGCCGGAGATATTTTGCCCCAATCTAATAAGCAGCAATCGAGTAATATGCGGCGCATTTCACCATCAAAATGTGCCATTGGTAGCTGTTCTTCAAACAACTTACCATTTACGTAAGGAAAAGCAGCTAATGCTTCATCTAAATTTTTAAAGCGTTTATTTTCTTCTGTATTCAATACCTGGAACAACTCTGCAATATGAGCCGCAAGGTCACTACCATCTTCATTGGTCTTTAGCTCAAAGTATTCACATAAAATCCCTTTTTCAAAAATGCTGGTATCATCAGCAAACAAACAAAAGAGCAAACGAACCAGGTACAATTCCAAATGATGCCCGGTATAGCCGATGGCTTTTAATTTATCATGCAGCTTGCCCATCAATTCAGCCGCTTCAATATTTACAGGGTCTTGTTCTTTGTAAGTTCTTTTTTGGTAACCGGCAATAAAACCAAAAAGATGAACATGGTTTACAAAATCGGTGAGTTTAAATTCATGGTGGCAATCCTCCTCTAAATCATACAAGCGGAACCGCTCAAAATCACTCACCAAAATATAGCGGGGCAGTTCTTTTTCTTTTAATCCGGGAAAATAATCTTTGGCTTGTTGAAAGGCTATGTCTAAATCTTTACCACGGCTTTTATGCTCTACCAGTATAACCCCTTTCCAGAGCAAATCAATAAAACCGGTTTTGTTATCAATCTTTTTTACCTGCTGCTCAAAGGTGGCTACCCGGCGGCGACCAATGCCAAATACATTAAAGAAATCATCCCAAAATGATTTGGCTTCGGCATCTTCGCTTACTTCATTTTCCCATTCTTTGCTAAAGGCAGCAGCCCGGGTTTTTATTTCATTCCAGCTTAATGGCATATTACTAAAGGAGTTAGTTGTAAATATAGCTTATAAGGGGCAATTTCAATTACTTAGTAGTGGTAGAAGGAATAAAAAAAGGGCTATAAAAGCCCCTCATCAGCAAATGAATAATAGCCTTCATTCGTAACAATGATATGGTCTAAAACCCGGATGTCATGATACTTAGCAGCCTCCTTTATTTTACAAGTCAATTCTTCATCTGCCCGGCTTGGTTTTAAGTTGCCGCTTGGATGATTATGTCCTAAAATGATGGAAACAGATAGGGATTTAATAGCTGCTGCCAATATCAATCTTGGGTCAGCTACAGTTCCGGTAATTCCTCCGGCAGATGCTTCATAAACACCTGTAACCCGGTTAGCCCTGTTCAGCAATAATACTTTGAACTCTTCCAGCATTTCAATCTTGTTTTCATCCCATACTTTCAACAGTATTTCATAACTGTTTTTCGATGATTTTATCCACGGCCTTTCAGAAGCTTTTACTTTGGTTTTATACACCAGTTCTACTTCTGCCACTTTACTCCATTCCGGTTGTTGAATCATTACGTTTTCCATAACCTAATTTTTTAATTGTTTAAAATTAATTACGGAACTATCGCCGCCTTTTGGCGACCAAGGCCATGAAGCAACGGAATAAATAGTGAAGCGGTTTATGCCGGAATTTCATGGCCGCCTCAGAAGGCAAAAGGCGATATTTGTGGCAGAATTAATGAAAGAAAAGAAAGTACCTATGAACCAAAGACAATAAGGAAGCTTTTTTTCCGCATTGCGGCATTTTTTTTCCCGAATTTAAAGCCTTCCCTTTCCAACTTTATTCACTTTTGCCATTATTTACAAACTGCAATAAAATCATGAATAAAATTTTTACGAGTTTATTTACTTCTTTTTGTTTTTTAAGCGTATCTGCACAGCAGGTCAAAGTATCAGACAGTGCTATAATATTAAAGGAAATTACTGTTACCGGTTATAAAACGGTAAATGGCGTCGGGCATTTAATGGAATCAAAGGACGGCATTATCTATGCTGGAAAAAAGAATGAAGTAATCCTTGTAGACAGCCTTGATGCTAATAAAGCAATCAACAACACCCGTCAGATACTTGGAAGGATACCGGGTTTAAATATCGTGGAAACTGAAAGCGGTGGATTTACAGCAAACGGTATTGCAACGAGAGGCTTAAACCCAATACAGAGCATTGAAATGAATACCCGCCAAAACGGATATAATATCAGCGCCGATATTTTCGGGTATAATGAAGCTTATTATATTCCGCCAATGGAAGCTGTGAGCCGCATTGAAATGGTAAGGGGAGCGTCCTCCCTGCAATTCGGTTCTCAGTTTGGAGGTTTGGTAAATTATGTAACAAAAGATGCTCCTGCAGATAAGCCGGTTGAATTTAATACCTCACAAACCGTTGGCAGTTTTGGATTATTCAACTCTTTTAATTCAATTGGCGGTAATTATAAAAAAATTAACTATTACGGCTTTTTGCAATACAGGTATATTGATGGCTATCGGCCTAACAGCAGGCAGTGGCAGTTATCAGGGTTTGGAAAAATTCAATACAAACCATCTGCAAAAATAAATGCAGGTGTTGAATACTCATTACTACGCAATAAATTAAAAATGCCGGGTGGTTTAACAGATAGTATGTTTGAAGTCAATCCAAAGGCATCCACTAGGGCAAGAAACTGGCTAAAAAGCCCCTGGAATGTTTTAACTGCGTTTGCAAACTTTGTACCCTCTTCTAATACCACTATCAGCCTAAAAACAACTTATCTTTTCAGTAGCCGGTCTTTGGTGTGGCGCAATGAGAATGGAGGCCCGGAAGCATTGGATGAAACAGACCCGGTTACGGGTACTTTTATACCAAGAGAAGTTGGCAGAGAAGACATGCATAATTTAACTACTGAACTGAGGTTTTCAAATAGCTATTTATTGGGAAAACAAAAATCTACTGTTGCCGGAGGTGTCAGGTATAGCTACGCATGGTTCAAAAGGCAAGGTGGGGGCGAAGGAACAACAAACAGTGATTTTGATCTGTCCATCACTGGTGACTGGGGATATAATTTAGATTTCACAACAACCAATATTGCTCCTTTTGTTGAGAATATTTTCAGGATTGGTGATAAGTTTACAGTTACTCCCGGATTTAGATTGGAGTACCTGGTAAGCACTGCAAAAGGCTACAAAACTACTGACACAATAAAACAATTCCCTGATGAAAGCCGTACAAGAACATTTCCATTATTTGGAATTGGATTAGAGTACAAACCCTCTCATAATACCAGTATCTATGGAAATTTGAGCCAGGCATACCGGCCAATTGACTACAGCCAATTAGAGCCATTTGGGGTGGCATCTAAAATTGATCCCAATCTTAAGGATGCCAAAGGCTTTAATACCGATGCAGGATACAGGGGGATAATAAAGAACTTTTTAAACTTTGATTTAGGTGTATTCTATCTGGCTTATAATAACCGTATAGGTGTATTAGTTCAAACAGACCCTTTAACAGGTAATACTTATTCAGTAAGAAAAAATATAGCTAACAGCGTTCATAAAGGCATTGAAAGTTATATTGAATTTAATCTTTTAAAGTACCTCAATGCAAAGTCGGAGTGCGGTTTGAGTATCTTTAATTCCTTCGCTTACATAAATGCAAAATACACAACGGGCGAATTTAAAGGAAACAGGGTTGAGGCTGCGGCCAAAACCATCAACAGGATTGGCTTAATTTTTAACAGCAAACAAATTTCTACAACTTTCCAGGTCAACTCTGTTGGAGATGCTTACGGTGATGCATCGAATGTAAAGAGCAGCCCAGACCCGATAGCAGGCTATATCCCGGCTTATACAGTACTTGATTTAAGCGCTACTTACAAATTCAGAAATTATTCATTTAAAATAGGAGCAAATAATTTAACAGATAAAGCCTATTTCACCCGCCGGACAGATGAGTATCCCGGTCCGGGAATTATTCCTTCAATTGGCAGAAGCATATATATTGGCATAAGTGCCCAATTTTAGGTATACCCAAACAAATGGGTTTTCAGACCTATCCTTTTACAAAACACAGTCAAAGAGAAGAAAATTCACTTATGTAATAAATTTATTCTATACACCATTATATTATTCATTGAATCTGCTGTCTTTATAATCATCAAACGAAAATGTTATATCATGTTTTTCATTTCGCTTAAGTTCATCAAGATTAAAGTTTAAGCGATGCCCTTTTGGCATTCCAAACTTAGCGGCAAAGTGCTTATCGATGAATGGTGGCATATTGGGCACAGTTATAATTTTTTTGCCATCAAACATCCATTTGTCCTGTTCGTTTAAGGGCAATACTAATTGATAAGTGTAATTGTGAAACATAATGCAAACAATGTGTGTTGGTATCAGATCTGTTCTTACTTTTTTCTCAAAAAGAATAACCATTGGGGAAGGGAAAACAGGGCCAGGGTGGACATATACATTTAGCTTAAAGAGTGGATCATCTTTTTCTTCGTTCTTTTTTTCCGAACGGAGCATGGCAAATGCGATTTTATAATCATCATCATACTCATGGGGTAAAACGGATAGCCCGATTTTCAGGAAAGCCTTATAGACATTATGTGGATTATATGAAGGCCTTGTTGTATGAAATGTTACTTTTTTATTATCAGCATCTAATGTAAAATGATTGTTTTCTTCTTCATGTGATTCTATGCGGAGTTTAGGAAGATTGAGTGGCACTTCAGTATCCTTCATTACTATGAATGTTTTATCCGGCGATTTAAACTTTAACCCTCCGGATTTGGCATTTTCTATATTGAAAGCACGGCTGGCTCCTAAATAATTTGCAAAATCATTTTCATATTTTCTGCCAAAAAAATTATTACACTTATCACATTCAAAATCAGATAACAGGTTTTTATTGCCGATTAATTCAGGTAATAAGTGTGCTTTTGATTTAAACTTCTCCTGCTCATTGAAAATAGCTTTACAAAATTTACACACCCTGTCTTTTTTTGCCTTTAATGGCCTTTTATGTAATTCATCATCAGCAATCAGATTCTTTATTGCATAAAGACTGGTGAATCTCTCATACATTTCTGAAAACTCATCTATTGGATTTCCAATAAATTCTCTATTTAACTTCATTGGATTACCGGGTATTGCTGAAAATTTCAAACGGAACATTTCTAAATCATTTTACTACTTACTTATTAACAATGGAATATTCACAAAGATACTAAAACCCCAAGCTGCCCCGCCATTTTACGAACTCTGTTACTATGTTGCGGGGCAGCTTTTTTAGCATTAAAAAGGGGTATTTGCCGATACCCCTTTTAATAACACTCAATTATAAATCCCTGCCATTTCATCTTTCGCAAAATCATCGCAAAGCTGAAAGGCTTTTTGAGTTCTTAACTGCGCTGTACCTCCATACAAGGTGGATTTAATTTTTGCTTCGTCGTCTTTATAATTCCTTACGTTTTGAAAATATCCGGTGATGGCATTGTAAGCACCAAATACCGTCCCTTTTGTAGTTTCTGTTTGTTGTGTTGGACTGGTATAGCTATATTCCAAAACAGAATCACAGATATTATTAAAGCAGGTTGAAAGCTCATCCTGTTCTCCATTCTCAATATTCTGCAATACTTCTTTATTTGGAACCATTGCCAGTTGAACCAGTTTTTTTACTTCCTTATCGGTAATACGAACTTTTGCCCATTGATTAAATATCCCTTCTAATTGCTGTGAAAGCTGGTTGCTGATGCCCATTACTTTATGGGCTTCTTCCAGCCGTTCTTTTGCATTGGCAGTGTGGCGGATTTTAATGCAATTGCTATGGTTTTTAAGGGCTGCATTTAAAGTATTGTTGCAAACAATTCTTATAGGAGTAAATGCCGCCATTATGCTACCGAAACCATCGTGGGAGGTTGTAAGGAATAAATACTTTTCAATTAAATCATCATTGCCCACTTTTATATAGTCAGGCAGCTTGGCTGTTATAAAGATTTTCTCACCGTTTCCCAAAGCCCCGGCGGTTTCATATTGTATGCCATCACCGCCCACAATCGCATCAAAGAAACTAAAGGCATCTGAATTTTGTACCACTTCGTAATCTTTGCCTAAACGGTCGCCTAATATGGCGTTGGTATCCGGCCTGTAAGTATAAAATGAGTTTTTTGAAATGATTTCCAAATCATCATTCAGCCTGTGAATATTCGGTCTTTTCAATACTTCAAAGTCAAGCCCTGCAAATTGCAACGCTTCTTTGCTGGTGGGATAGTCCTGTACAATCTGTCCCAATCCATGCCATGCTTTTTCTTTTACGCTAAAGAAACTGTGTTTGCCTGTCTGTTCGTTAAAATTGATATTGTGTGCCATAGTTGTAAAATTTAGAATTGAATAAAAAAAGCAGCATCACATATTTGCATGATGCTGCCGTAAAGTTTTAAAATGGTAAATCTTCTCCTGTTTCAGCCATTGCTGTGGGAGCAATAACAACCGGAGCAGTTGTATTGCCGTTGCCTGCTTTATTACCTCCATGCAGTTTAATATTATTTACATGAAAAGTAAGTGTGGCTTTTGCTACGCCATCTTTACCAGTCCAGGCATTTACACCAATGCGTCCTGCACATTCCACCAAACTTCCTTTAGTTAAGTAGGCTGCAATGCCTGCATTAATCCAGTAAGCACAGTTTACATAGGTAGTAATTTTCTGTACTTCGTTGCTGTCTTTTGTTTTGTAAGTGTCATTAATAGCAAGGGAAAAGTTCACCACTTTTTTCCCTGCTTTGGTTTCGCTAACGGCTGCATCTGCCGTAATTCTGCCGATGATTTCCATACCTGTAAATTTTAAATGTTTAAAAAATGATTCTTAAATAAATTCAGCTTCGCTTCATTCATTTACCGATAGCGACCAGTCATTAGGACTGTGGAGGAGGAACAAGGTTTTTCAAATAAAATACTACCCAGTGGAGGATTATTTATTAATATCAGGTGGAGATTTTTTTGAAAACCCGTGGCGATTGACGGCTCTTTTTACTGTGGGACTAAGACCTTGTTCCGCACAGAACAGGCCAATAATTTTGCGGCACGGTTAGTTGAATGACCAGCTAAAGTATTTTAACTAATTTTGAAAGGTATAAAATCATCATTTTGAATATGCCTGAAATTGAAATTAAGGAAGAAAAACTTTCCGGTGGAGTCTTAGTTATCGGATCACTTATCTGGGAAAAGTCTGAGGTAAGAAATGCCTGGCGGCGTGAATCATTGGATTTAAAGCAGCACCAACTTATATCGTTACCCATTAGATATGGTAGAATTTCTTCAACAAGAAATTGTACTTATACTATGGTCTTCTCCAGCGAGTGTACGGTACAGGAAAATTTGGGTACTGGTGTTTTCATTCCTTTCTCAATAAACCCGATTGAGTTTAAGCAGTTGGAAATTCAGGCTAAACGTATGATTAATGCAGAATTCAATAAGGTCAAAAATTTAGAATTTCTGGATTGGGATTGGGGAGCAATGGGCATATCTATCAATCCGCTTGCCGTAGCTAAGGATTCTTTAAAATCCCCTTTAGTTGATCTGTTCCTTAAAAATTGGTCAAAAAAATATTCAAAATCATTCAACCCTGATGATTATAAAGTGGGTGAAGAAAAGCAAATTATTTCCGAGCAAGGCATCCTCTTAATTGATTGGCCTAATCTCCCTGAAAATATTGATTTCGTAATAGCCACTGTTATAAAACCCCAATTAAAGAACTACCCTTCTGCAAAGAATATCGCAGACAGAATGCTGGTAAATGAGTATGATGAGTATTTTAAGGAAAACAGAAAGGAAGGAATTTCAACATTTCAAGATTCAGAAATTAAACAACTACTTAATAAGGGATTAACATAACATTATCTGGAATTGTGTTTGGTGAGGTACGAAGCAATCTCAATTCCCAATATTCTAATCCGGCACAGTTCTCCCGGTTTATTTGCCGCAGGCGTAAAAAGAAATAAGGCGGGAGTACTGTGCCGGGTCTTTAAAAATTTCTTGTATTATTCTAAAAGATTATTTTATCAATCTGTTTAAATTTAAAGTAATCAAAGTATGCTGCTTTGTAGTGGATGACTGAGGGCAGCAGTTGTTGTAATAAGCCAGCCAGGTTAGCGGCTATGTGCCAACCTTGTGTGATGGGTTCTTGGTGTTTGGTAAGGTTGCCATGGCGGCGTTGTGTGCCAGCGGGGCGCATGGAAACAATGTATCTGCAAGGAAGAAAGCAGCGAAAAAGCTGCATACACAATATATCATTGCAGCACCTCTTCCGAAAGTATGAAGGAAGTGGTGCGGTTTATTTATGCCCAAGTCTATTGTGACAGTTGTTTTTGAACATATTCCTGAGAAATTCTCTCCTGTTCAAGCCTTTTATTATTCTGTAGCAAAAATTGATACATTTTTTGTTCTTCGGAAGAAAGTAACGGAAGACTCTTTTTCTTACCGGCGTTGTTTACTGAAAACTGTTCAAACAGTTTATAGGTTTTTTCATCCATTAAAAAACTTGCTGCATCCGGATAATGTTCCCTTATCATATTCAGCATTTCAAATCCGGCTGTATCCAAATCAAACCAACAAAATAAATTGGTTTGGTTAAGCCAGGGAATATCTTTACTGATCCTGCTTTTAAAGCCCTCCCCAAAAATGGCGACTGAATTTTTAACTTTAGGAAAAGTGAGAAAGCAAATCTGGTTTTCTATTATAAAAACGTTTTTGGGTACCCAGTCGAGCCATGCGGCATCTTCCAGTGTAAGTGAACATTCATCATACCCCAAATGTGGTTTCAGTTCTTCGTCCAAAATCCGTATTTGGGTATAGGTACTTACTCTCCGTAAGAAATATCTTTCCGAAAAATCATTGGAAGTAATATTTTTCCATTCATCAGGCACCAGTATGTCAAGTAATTTTTTAAGCAGGCTTTTATTTTGTTCAATAAACTTAGAATGTACTTCTATTGGCAAATCCCGGACGTAATAAGCATGAGGAGGAGGATTTGAAGAAAAATAGCTGCACACTTTGATAATATCTGTCCACCGTTCAAAATTATCTAATAAGATTTCCGGATTATTATCTGCCCATTCTTTTAAAGCCGGAAAATTTTTAATCAATAAGCTCTCAGCTGCGATTATTTTTTGAAACTCAGTTTCTTTATTAATAAAATGTATAAAGTCATCCAGTGAATCAAAATAAATCTTTGTAGGAACGGTCTGCCGGGTTCCATTGATATTCCTGTCTTTCCAATCAACAGAATAGCCTCTTTTTTTAACAGCTTTTGAATTTTGCATTAACGGGACAAGATCAGTTTTCAGGTCGCTATAATTGCTGCCGGTAACCTGCTTATTGCTTGGCATTACCAACGGAAAAATGTTTTCACCTTTCAGGTGGGATGAAACTACTTTGAAAAATATTTTATCCGCTTTTGCCAGTAATTCTTTAGGAGTTATCATTCTGTATTTTCTGCTAATTGTTTAAACTCTTCCTTCCGTTCATAGTACTCATCCATTGTAAGATTGTACACAATAGAGTTTTTCTTGTTCTTGATTTCAACAAAGTGTACCGCATTAATATATGGTTCAGCAATATTAATTTTATCCAGCGGTGTTACCACCAGAATCTGCAGATTTAACTGGGCACAAAACTCCATCAGGAACTGGCTCTTCTCGGGGTCAAGTTTGCTAAAAGCTTCATCAACTGTAATAAACCGAAGGCTTTTGTACTGCTTACCGGCCTGATAAATTCCAAACTGATGGGCAATAGCTGCCCCCAATATGGAATAAGTAAACTGAGCTTTTTGGCCGCCGGAATAGCTGGCGGTGTTATCATGGTACTGTCCCTGCTTTCCATCAACAACAGAATATTCCCTTGCACTGAAAGTAAGCCAGTTTCTTATATCGGTTACCTTTCTACGCCATGCTTCCTCATTTTGCAGTTCTGTAATCAGTTCCTTAATTCTTCGGAATACTTCATTCCGGTAGGTTTCATCCTTTTGTGTGGCAAATTCTATTGTATTGGGAATGGTTGCACTTAACTGTTCCTTGAATAATTTTATTTCCTGTTCTTTTGTTGTTCTGCATTCTAACTGCAAAAAAGTGTCGGGGTTCTTGTTGA
The DNA here is from genome assembly GCA_964439615.1 of uncultured Ferruginibacter sp. Lineage (GTDB taxonomy): Bacteria > Bacteroidota > Bacteroidia > Chitinophagales > Chitinophagaceae > Ferruginibacter. The sequence continues at coordinate 49,741 of CAYTQB010000008.1, forward strand.
AAGTTATTTTTTTAAGAGGTACATTCAATTCTTCAATCACTTCTTTTATCTTATCTTCTTCATTCGACAGCCATGTCCTGTAATTGGTAAGGGCATCCAGCATACTTTTATCCATATAGTCCCTGAACCGCCGCTTGTGTTCCACCAGACGTTGATTGCGGATTGTATTGTACAAATCTTCCAGTTCATTAAGACTGGCGAGGCTGGCGCTTATATTCATCACATCACCACTCCAATCCGCAAACTCCCTCAATATTCTTTCATTTGGGTTAACAAAAGCATTTATTAAAGTATTTGTTTCCAGTTCAAGATTTTTAGTTTCAGTGTTTGCACTGGTAAGCCTGGATTTTAAGGCAACAAACAATTCTTTTCGTAAGGCATCTAACCCGTTCAAATTTTCAGGATCGGTGATCTTAATTTTTTCACTATTTGTAAATGTTTTGATTGCGCTGATTCCTTCTTCAGTCAGTTCATCAAAAAACATATTTAGTTTTTTAATGTTCTTCTGATGACACTCCTCATCAAGTTTGCTGAGTTTGCCTATATATCCTTCTTTGACCTTTCTTCTTTTTTCCAATTCCTTTTCAACAGTTTCCAACTGCAATGTTATGGCCTTATATTTATCAGAGGAACTTTTAAGTTGTTCAATCTGTTTATTTATGGATACAATTTTTTCAGCATGTGCCTGCCAGTTTATATCATTAAACGATTTCCTCTCAGTAAATAATGTAAGTAATGGTTTTTTGTCTTCAATAACTTTTATCTTAGGATTTATCTCCTGAAGCTTTACAAACAGGGCATCGTGTTCCTTTTGTAATGTATATTTTTCCTGCTGAAGTAGCTCGATAGTTTGTTTGTTATCCCATCCCAGGGTATATTTTAATTTTCCCCATTTATTTGGCCTGTCGTCCTTTTCATGACGGCTGTTATTTCTGATCAGTCCGTTGGATGTCAGGGCCTTTTTTGAACCGTAAAATACTTCCAGATTATCCGTACAATGATAATCAAACCGTTCAACCAGTTGATGCTCCAGCCATTTACCATAGAAGGCAGACTCCTTAATATCAATTTTGTTAACAAGAGAGTCATCATCATTGGGCCAGCGCAAAATTGATTCAGTTTGTCTCCGGTCAATTCGTTGGTAAACCAATTTTGCATGCAAGTTATTGCTGTGTACAAAAAGATTTACCTGTTTATTATATTTCTCGGGTACCAGCAACTGCATAGAAAAACTATGCAACACTCTTTCTATAACATCTTCCCAATGCAAAGAATCTTCTTTCACTTTTATTAATTCACCCGCAAATGGAAGTTCATCTTCCCCGGTTTCAAGTAAATCCAACAGCCTTTTTCTTACAGCAATCAATTCCTGTGGAATCCGGTTTTTCCTGCTTAACAGTGAAGTTATGCTGTCCTGTACCTGGTCTATTTGTTTGGAAATATTATCCTTATCGTTTTTATAACCGAACCTTTCTTCCATCAGTGCATCGTATTCTGTTCCCACCGAGATTTGCAACTGTTCAGCTTTCTTAAGATTTTCTTTGAAAGAGGAATCGTTAATATCAGTCTGTAAACCGAACTTTTCTGCTACCTTAACATAATCAGTATAAAAATTCTTTTTGTTATCCCTGTCTTTTGTCTCGGCAGTTATATCTTTATTTAACAGTTGAATCCGGGCATCAATATTTAACTGCGCCTTTTGAGAAATCAATTGTTTCTGTTCTTCTTCACTTTGTTTAATTTGTGCATCTACAATTTTCTTCTCTCTTTTGATGTCTTCTACCTCTTTTTCAATTGCCTGGATATTGGCATCCAGCAGGTCATACTCTATTTTGTCAAGAAAAAAAGGTAACTGGTCCTGCACAAAATTTAATATAGAAAGGTTAGCGTTCAGCAGGACAAGTTTACTCTTGTTGTCAACTACAGGCTCCAATAACTCAAGCTGTTTCTCATCTTTCTGTATGGCTTTATGGCTTATTAATAAATCATTGTAATGGTCGTATAAACTTTTAAATTGTTCTTCAGCTTCAGGTTCCTCCAGCATTTGATGCCTTATAAACTGAGTCAGGTCGCCCAATACTTTTATACCAACTGTTTGGTTAAAAAGCGATAATGCTTTTTCTTTTAACCCGAATAAATCACTGAACCTTGCAGCGTATTCTTTGAAACTATCGAATAAATCCGCTTTGGGGAACTGATTTTTAAGCCGCTTTTTCCAATCGCCTTTTACATCAAAATGCCCTTTACCAAAATTATCGTTTATGTTTAATTGATAAGGAGCTACAATAAAGATTTTCTTCAACCCACCTCCGCTGTACCAACGCACCTGTACTAAAGTGATGGTGTGTAATGTACCTGCGTTTTGAAAACATGCTAAAAGAACAGAATACGGATTGTCGGACTTATTCCTTAGTTGTTCGGTCTTTGATTTCTCGTCCAGTTCAGAAAATGTTTTTCCAAAATATCCCCAGAAATATGAATTTTCATCTCTTTCCTTTTTTATCTCAGCACCTGAGGATTGATTGTAAAATCTTTTATTGGTAGGTACAAGCAGTGTCAACAATGCATCAATTAAAGTGGTTTTACCACTTCCGTTTGCCCCTGTAAGCAATGATGTCTTTCCGTTCGTATTCAGCCTGTACACCTTGCCATGAAATGTACCCCAATTGAATACCTCCATGTATCGCAGCCTGTGCCCGCCTTCGGAATTGTTATTATTAAATAGTGTTGACATAGGTTTCTAACTTGTTCTTAATTTGCTCCAGTGTATCATTATTGACTAACGCTTTTATAATTCGCTTTACTTCATATTGATTGTTATCCTTATTAACCGGATCTTCACGGGTAAGTTTTAAAATACCGATGTTTTGTAAACTGTTTATCGGTTTGGCCAACTCACGCCAAAGCTTGCTTCTATTGGTTTGCTCTTTATAAAAAAATTCAATCCGTTCCTTAATTTCCTTTTGGGTAAGGAATAATTTAGTACCCTCACTTTTAATATCAAATTCTTCCAGCATCTCTCTGAGTATTACGCAAAGCAGAGTGGTTTCATAATTCATCGTTTGCTTACGCATTAATCTCGGCAAGGGGTTGTCGTCATTCTCGTCACTTTCAGGTTGCAGAATTCTTGCAAACCCGTCCACTTCATTTATTAATAACTCAATACCAATTTTACCGAAATAATCCTGTATTGCAGATTGCCATGCCTGTAAGTCACGCCAAACATTTTTTTCCTCTGCATACACCGGGCCCTGTAATAATTTTATTATCACATGGGCATAAATGGCTCTTGATATATTTTCTTCCATTTTAAAATCAGTCATTGGGTTTTGTGTATATAATCATCGGAACATTTACCTTTCTCTGGTCAATCCAGATAGGGTCGGGTGTTTCCTCCAAAATAATATGATGATTGCTGCTGCTTGCTATAGAAAAGTAACCTACCAATTCGCTTAACCCGTTTTCCAATCCATAGTTATCAGTTATCTCCTTTAATGTCACCTGTGTCTTGCCCTCAAGCATCATATCAATCCGTTGTATCAGTTTCTTTTTATCTATTGTAAATTGGTCAAAAAGTGATTTGAAATCAACATCGTCAGATATAGCTCCTCCAATACCATCCGGGAAAAGTATTTCCAATGAATCTTCTTTGCCATCATTTAGTTCCCACCTGTCTATCAGATTTAGGTAAGGCTCATCTTCAATAACAAGAAAATCATCTTCTTTTAGCCTGGTCTCAGCCAGGTTGTAAGCCATCTTCCTTATTTCACCAATGAGTTCAATTGCTCTCCGCCTTTCCAGCATATTTTTTTCCGAAAGAACCCGGCTTATCTTTTCACTGAGCTTACGGTTGGCGTCAATCACTTTTTTACCGGAAGCATGCAGGTATCTCTTTAAGTTCTTTAGAAACCTGTCATTCCCGTAATCAATATCCCTCGCTTTTAAAAGCTGATATAATTGGTCTGTAAGCTGACTAAACTCCTGCTGTTTCTTTTCATCCATCAGGAACTCCCAAAATGCTTTAAAACTCTTTCCCTGATCCTTACCTTCAATTTCATCCAGGGCATCTAAAGCATATACAAGCAAAGAACCTTTTGCAATATCCTTTTCGGCATATTTCCGTTGAATATCTTTTCGAATCTGTTCAAAATTTTGTTCCACTTCGGTAAAGTCGCTTAACAATTCCCTGGCAATTTTATTCAGATCATAAAACCTTTCTTTTATTTCTGTATCATCAAAGATCACCGGGTTTTTACCCTTCTCCAATAAATTAATTTCATTTTCTATTTCCCATTTTTTCTTTTTCAGTTCCTGAATTCTCAATTCCTTATTCTCTGAGCTTTGTTCAATCATTTCCTGTAGTTTAAAGAATATATCTTTAAAGCGGCTGTTTGTCCCAACAAACTCTCTTTGTTGCAGGTCATCAATCCATTTCATTACTTTTTGTGTATCACTGGTAAGTTCATGTAAGTCTTCACCCTCATCATTAGGGTACTTTCTCAAAAAACCTTCATTGCTCCATTTATCAATATACTGGGCGGCTTTAAGGGAGTGATCGTCAAATAGTGAACTGGCATCCAGTTCCTCGTCCTTTTCTTCGTATTCCCAATCTTCCATATAACCTTCAAGTTTGTTCCTGAGTTCGGTATTGGTAATAGTGGTAAGATGTGCTTCCTTAAATACCTTATAAAAAAAAGATAGTATAAAAGGAGCATTCTTGCGCCTTAAAAGAATTAGGGGCTTTGCTGTTTTAAATTGAAGTGATAGTTCGTCAAATGTCATTATCCTGAGATCTTACTTTTAAAATTAATGCAATTGCCGAAAATGAAAGAAGAAGTACTTTACTTTATTCTTCTCCTGCTCTTTTTGTGATATGTTTCAACGGGCAATTGACAACGCTGTAATCTATATAATAGTCATCGTAACCTAATAATTTTAATAGTACCCTGTTAAATAAAACTTCATACACCCTGGTTAAAATAAGGTCGTCATAAGCCGTGTCATCATCCGAATAATTCCTTGAACTGTGAGCCATTTTATTTCTAAGATTTATAGCCGCTTTCTCAGCTTTCCCAACTTCAATGCCCAAAAGTGAAAAGAAGAAGGTTATTTTTTCGCTGGGCACTTTCTGGTTAGCACCTTTTATTTTATTAATCATGGCATTGCCTCCATTCAATGGCGCCAATTTATTTGTCAATGTCTCTAATTCTTCTTTAATCAGGTTTAAATATTCATTCTGAGGAATGTTTTCCATTTTAAATTTACCGGTATGCTTTAAATATTTAGCTGCTAATATTTCTATTGCATTTGCCAAAACCGGAAGGTTTGAACCAACCGGGATACTTTTTGCAATCCAATAGCGGGATAACACCTGGTTCAAACTCAATATCCCCTCCAGTTTTAAATAGACGGGCAGCAAATTATTCATCAGCCATGCAAAATTGCCCCAATCATACTGCCGGTTGAATTTAATTGGGGGCATTGAATTCCTGTTACCCTTAACGTTAACCTTGTTACTAACAGAATGTAAAATGACTTCTTTAATTTCATTGCCAGCTAAAATACTGGAACCAATATAAGTTAATCTGTTACCCAACAGAAATGACACAAGATTATTTATGCAGTTTAGGGTTTTATAATGTGGAATTTCCGGTAATGAGGAACGAAACTCAAAGCAAATTCCTTTAATTCCATCGGGAGTAAAGTATTCAGGCACCTCGGCGATAATACATGATACTCCCGTTATGCCAACTTCAATATAGTCCCTGGATAAAGAACCACCAGTATAATTTTCGATAGAGTCATCGTATTCATCCAATCCTGCACGGAATTTTTTGCCGTGCAGTTGTAAATTTCTAAAAGTCGTTTTATCAAAATCGGCATTAATATCTGAACATAAAAACCAATCATATCTTTTAAACCTCTTGCTTTCTGTTACGTCTGTGAAATTTATTTTTATATTGCTTAATATAAGCTGGGCTTCAAAAAAATATCTATTATCCTTTACATGCCAGGAGTCAGTATGATGCCCGGTTAAAATACAATCGGAAAGTTTTATACCATTGCCATTCACTTCAACACCTGTAATGGTATCTCCCTGGATAATATTACCCTTTCCTACAAAAATATCATTGTCTAAACTTATCGGAGTATCTGTATATCCCGAAACCTTTCCCTGCAACTGGTAGTCATTATTTCGCCAGATTGTTATAATGGTATCTTCCTTAAATCCATAATGCAGCCTTTCGAATTTAATCTGGCTAATTGTTATCGGGAAGTTGATTGCTTCCCACTCAAGATGGGGTACATAGTAATTATTGTCCTTCATTTTTGGATTAAAATTGATTTCCCTTTTTCAGACCTTACTCAAGATACAGGAATGTTTGAAGATATTATCGCTGTAAATATTTCTTATAGCTGATACAGGCTCCATCTAATATTGCAGAATACTCTACCTGGCCTGAATTAAAAAGTACAGGTGTTGCCGGTAATACCAGCCATTCATTATCTCTTAGCGCATTTTTTAGAGAAGCCGCATATTTATCATTATTGGATAAAGTAAAAACCTTCACCACATCAATCAAAATAATCCGGTACGCTTCAGTGAGCATGGCAAACTTTGTGAGTGAGGGAGTATAGAAACCTTCAAATACCCCAGGTTCAATTTCGTCCCAATTAACTTTATCACTATGCAGCGTAATTATAGCAAAACCGAAATCAGCCATATCTTCCGGATATTCTGCCTGCTGTTGAACTATATCTTCTGTTATTGTCTCACTTGTACCAATTCCATAACGAAAAGCAGTAAAGAGGTTGTCGCTAAAAGAAAGGAAATGTGTGTGCCGCCAATTGATACCTATGTGCCTGTTAATTAACTGCTGTAAAGGCACTTCATTTATTAATCTGCCTTCGCCTCCGTTAATGAGGTTGGTTTGTAACTGTCCAAAATGGATAGTCTCTTTTAGTTTCCTTGCACCATGTTTATCAGCATCTCCACGATATAGTTCCGATGGTATCTTAAAGGCAGTATTCATAAGGCATTTTTCAATCTTTGAATTCGCCTTCTATCCCGTGCTCCTTTGCCAGTTTTCTCCACGGCTTTTCCCTTCGCTTCTTTTCATCGGCTAAAACATTTACAATATACTCCAGATTTTGTACCGGGGCATTTATAGGATCGTTTACTAAAAAAGAAGTTTCGAAAACTGTAAAATATATTTCTCTTATTATTTTCTGAACCACTTCAATTAATTCCGTTGTTTTCTTTAAGGTTACGGTATTCACAACAGCTTTGCTGTTTCTGTCTTTATGGGCATAAATTTTATTTCTTTGTAAAATCAGGTTATCTATAACGTCTTTTTCATTTTCCAAATCGGTTTCCCATTGATTAATCAATCCGGGAGATATGCCTGCATCTCCAAAATGGCCATTGGCCTTCAATTTTGAGATAAATTTATGTAGCCTGTAATCTTCATTTTCTCTTGTTGAAAATAATTTGCACAATTCAATTACAATAACCCGCCAGTAAATGCTGGTGGTATAAACAAAGAAAGCATTGACTCGTTTTGTGTAAGCCCTATCGTCATCATCTTCCTCCTTGATAAGAAACCGAACCACTTTCAAAGACTCCTGTGCTAAAAAGAGAATTTCGCTGATTTCCTCTACTTCCTCTTTTAATTCTGTTTTATTTTTTTCTTTCATTCATTCATATTTTGTGTGCAAAAATACCTTTCTTTTCCTTAGAAGATAAATTACAACTTGGAATTACTAAATAAACAAGCTTAGTTACCTATTTATTATTCCCGTTAGGGATTGCAGTGGAAATCCTTCTGCAAGAAGATTGAAACGGAAAGCCCGGCCTGTAAAGGAACGGCATACTTGATTATACAAGCTCTGCCAAAATATTTTAAAGAATTTATTCAGGAAAGGAAAAAATATAGTTCGCATTCTTAGAAACTTTATTTTTCCCAGATAACACTTATACTGTAGTTAAATGATTTGGCATAAAGGCAATATTCAAAAAACCTGGAATCATTTTCATCGTCATCTTTCATTTTAAACCAATCAGATTTCCAGACATCCTGTTTAGCTTCATCACCGGCATAGGCTTTCTTCCCAGAAAATATTTCATATGCTACTGAGCCGGCTGGCGGAGGCGCATCATATTCAAACAGACTGAAGTGATAAAAATCTTCTGGCTTTTACCACTTCGGCATAGGATATTTTTGAGGGATCATATTTTACCTCAAAACTTGTGGAAGTTGACATTTTACCTACCTGCTTACAACTACTTACGCCATTCATTTTCTCCACACCGGCGGCTATCATTGTCAAATCGCCGGAGCAGGTAATGCCTGATACTTTTACAGTAACAGTTGTATCGTTAGGATTTGAAGTTTTTGATTGGGGGTTAGGTGTTTGGGCACAACTAACCTGTGCAAATGTGAACGACATTGCAAACAGCAACGCCATTACACTGAAATATTTTGATTTCATTGAAAATGATTTTTATGTTAATGAATGATACAATACGCTTTAGAATAAACCAAAGCATAAAAGATGCAAAGCATCAGTTAAGGAAATTCATTAAACTATCTTAGGCGGTTGCCAAAAGTCAAGTGAAAGATTAGAAGGTATTTTATCGTTAGAAGGTGAAGGTTGTTCACCGAAAGATAATTTCAGGAAAGAATATGAAGAACAGAAGTTGACTGTGTATCCAATACAAACTTTGCAAATTTCAAAAGGATTACATCCTGATTTATTTGAATTATTCTTATTACCCGGCTTTGGGGTCTGGGAATCTTTCTCTGTAATTGGTTTACAGGTTCCTCCACAACACTCTGATTTAGTGCTTTCCGATACCATGGCTTTTATTCCTGGTTCAACGGTAAGGAATAAAATATATAAAGGAAATATGAAAGCAAATATCTTCATTAGAAATGTAAGTTAATCAATTTTCAGAACTCCGTATACTTATCACAAATTGAACGCTTTTATATTATTAGTATCCACCAGTATTTGACCTCTTCTCTATTTATTCAGTTTAAGAAATAGGTTACCTAGGGGGTTTTCCCGAAAAGCCAGTTAATTTTGTACATTTTAGTTGCCTCGTCAAACTCTGCTAAATCTGTGTTGTATTTAAAATATTGATCAATAAGGTTATGAAAGGAAATATCAGCAGGGAAAGCATTCTTTAAATTTTTGATTGTAAGCTTTACTATAGGAGAGCTTACACCTAAACTGAAGTAATAGTTAGTCACGTTAGTTCTACCAGTAGGCGGCTTTGAAATAATATGTTTATAGATAAGAATTTGTTCACCAGCATTCAACAATAAAAGCTCTTGCTTACCATTAAATCGAAAAACCTGATTTCTGCAATTTATATAACCGAAAATATCCTTCTTATAAAGCCTAACAGAACTGTCTTTCAGATTAATGGAAATATAGGGTCGTAAAAAAAAGTCATTTAGCTTAATTTTAATTTTTCGCCTGTTACAATTATTATCGAATGAAATAATTTCTCTTGTAAAATCATCACTGCTTATGTAAACACCTCTTACCTGTTCTTTTTGTGCAGCAACGGTGAAAGAGGTTATGGAAAATAACAATACGATTAGTATTTTTTGATATTTCATTTGGAAAGGTTTATGCTTTTCAAAATTTCATTTTTTGTATTCTTACAGCATTCAAAATTGCCAGCATAGCAACTCCCACATCCGCAAATACAGCTTCCCACATCGTTGCTAACCCCCCTGCACCTAATATCAACACAATCACTTTTACGCCAAATGCAAGCCCTATATTTTGCCATACAATTCTATTGGTGGCTTTGCCGATATTAATTGCTTGTGCAATTTTAGATGGCTGGTCAGTTTGAATAATTACATCTGCTGTTTCAATAGCTGCATCGCTCCCCAATGCACCCATCGCAATGCCTACATCACTTAATGCCAGTACCGGTGCATCATTGATGCCATCACCAACAAATGCTACTACATTCATTTTATCATGCTTTATAGCTTCCACCTTTTTAACTTTATTCTCCGGCAATAAATCACCGTAAGCTTTATCAATGCCTAACTGCTTTGCAACTCTGTCAACTACAGCCTGTTTGTCTCCGCTAAGCATTGTTGTTTCTATATTAAGTTTATGCAATGCATCAACAGCTTCTTTACTGTCTTCCTTTATCTCATCTGCTATGATTAAATACCCGGCAAGTCTTCGGTTGACAGCAACAACAACGATGGTGTCGGATATTTTTCTCAATCCGTCATTTACAGGAACTTTCATCATATCCATCAGCTTTACATTACCTGCCAGCACCTCTTTCCCATTCACATTTCCCTTTAATCCATGTCCGCTTATTTCCTCCAGCGTATCAACCAGTAGTTTATCAAAACTATTTCCGGCATATTCAACAACCGCCTTTGCCACCGGGTGCGTAGATTTTGCTTCTAAAGCAGCAGCTAAAGGCAACCATTCTTTTTGAGGAGTATCATAGCTCTCAACTTCCTGTACTTTAAAAACTGCTTTGGTAAGAGTTCCTGTTTTGTCCATCACTACCTGGTTAATTTTGGTCATTAAATCCAAATAATTAGAGCCTTTGAATAATATGCCATTTCGGGAAGCAGCGCCAATGCCCCCAAAGTATCCAAGGGGAATTGAAATAACCAATGCACAAGGACAACTGATTACTAAAAATATCAAAGCCCTGTAAAGCCAATCATTAAAAACATAATTTTCAATAAAAAAATAGGGAATTAGTGTTATACCGATAGCAAGGAATACAACAATCGGTGTATATATTCTTGCAAACTTCCGGATGAATTGTTCTGTTTTTGCTTTTCGCTTAGTGGCATCCTGGACTAAAGTCAATATTCTTGCAAGTGAACTATCATTGAACAGTTTTGTAACTTTTAACTCTACCACTTTTTCCTGGTTAATCATACCTGCCAGCACTGATTCACCTTTATTAAAAGTTGTAGGTTTACTTTCGCCGGTTAATGCCGAAGTATTAAATGAACTTCCTTCACTTAGCATTTCGCCATCCAGCGGAATTCTTTCACCAACTTTTACCTGAATGGTTTCACCAACTTTTACATTTTCAGGTGGGAGATTAACGTAAATGCCATTTCTTAATACATCGGCACTGTCTGGTCTTACATCCAGCAAGGCTTTAATACTTCTTTTAGCACGGTTAACAGCAGCATCCTGGAATAATTCTCCCACTGCATAGAAAAGCATTACCGCAACACCCTCGGGGTATTCACCGATATAGAAAGCACCAATGGTGGCCACACTCATCAGGAAAAACTCTGTGAATACGTCACCTTTGATAGCCGTCTTAATCCCCTTCATTACTACGGGTAACCCAACGGGAACATAGGCAATAATATACCATGACAAACGCAACCAACCTGAAAACCAGGATGGGGTTGGTTTTATCCAGTTATCAATAGCGATACCAATTATCAGCAATACAATACTGACAATGGACGGTAACCAGGGCTTTATTCCTTTGGCATCGTCATCACCAGAATTACCTTCTCCTTTTCCCATGGTAATTACTTTTGCTTCAGAGAGTTTTTCATCCAGATCACAGCAAGCTTCCTTTTCTGCAATTTTCGTGTCATCATTTTCATGTGCCATAATATTTTATTTAGCGTTTGTTATATTTTATAATTCCGGTTATAGATAAGTCAGTAGTGCTTTTCATAAAGGATGGATTTTAGCAAGATGCATGAACAGGCATAAAATAAAATCTTGTTCCTTATCAAAAGGAGTAAAATGTTTGTGCCGAACACACCAGATTTTTTTAAAAAATGGACTGAATACATTAATAAGTGACTCTTCGTTATACTGTTTTACATTGAGGCCACTGCATTCGGAAGGACCATCGGTACTAAAAGTACCTAATGAAAGAAAGCCGTGATCTCCAATTGCATTACGAGCAACTGAAATGTATTTTTCAATTTCTGCTTCGTTTGTAACAAAATGAAATGTGGCCCGATCGTGCCAAAAATCAAATTGTCTTTCTGGCTTAAACTGAATGACGTCGCATACAACCCAGGTAACTTTATCTGCCTGGCTGCCAAGCCGTGTTTTTACTTTTGTTATAGCTGTTTCCGAAATATCGAGTGCGGTAATATTTGTATAACCTCGCTTTAATAAGTGATCAACAAAATAACTTGTGCCACATCCCACATCAATTATCGCTGCATTTTTAGGCAACAGCATTTTTTGAATTTGATTTAAGGATATATATGGAACTTCTTCTGTCCAACTCAGTTCGCTTGGCTGGATGTAGTGATAAATTTTTTCCCAATGGTTTTTATTATTTTGATCTTTCATTTTACAAGATTTTAAGATTTTTTAGAAGATATAATTGATATACTGCCCATCATGGTTGGAATACGTTGTAATTCTTTTACTGCAACAAAGTCTGCATCAATTATCATAGACGGAAGTAAGCCCTTTACATTTGATTTTGTAGTTGAGAAACCATCTAATAATTGAACGATATAAAAAAGCCAACGGATGAATATACTGTTGGGTTTACCCCAATCAGCAACTACAAATTGACCGCCCGGCTTCAATACTCTAATTATTTCATGGAATGTTTTTTTCTTATCATCATCACTTAAATGGTGTAGCATAAGGCTGGAAAGCACTACGTCGAAATGATTATCAGCAAAAGGCAGTTTAAAAGAAAGAGCTTCTTTAAGATTGATATTGAGTTTGGCTTCTTTGATTTTTTTATCTGCAATAGCCAATATCTTTACATCACCATCAATACCTGAAACTGATGCCCCCGGGAATTCCTTCTGCAGCATGATGGCAAGCGTTGCAGTGCCGCAGCCTACATCTAATATCCTTTCGGGCCTATGATTAATTATAGAAGCAATTAACAGTTCCTTCCATACCTTTTCCTTTAGGAACTTACTTATTAGTTTGTCGTAGAATCGAGTAAGCCAATTATATTTTAGCGCCGGGATGTAATTTGGATTTTGTATTTTCATAACGATTATTTTTAATTAACTACTGTCTCCTGCTTTACAACTACACAATTTTTTAATCATTTTATTTACCTTCTGCAGTTAGGTTCAACAATTTTTATACAGGTTTACGCTACCTAAAAAGGTAAGTAAACGCTGACTAAACTATTGGCCAGCGTTTACTTCATCTTCTTTCATTAAAGGCAAACATTGAAATGTTTATTCCTTTCAATTAAGGATGAAAGAAGAATGCATACCTTGCTACCAAGGTTTTTCAATAGTATTTTTGATTCGTTTATCCATTTGAGATTTATTTAATTTTAATACCACCATTTTAAGCCTTACTCAGTATTATACTCATCATTATGCTTACTTAGCATTTTATTCTTCCATTTTACATACCATTTCTGATGATGTAGTGACAGCAAAAAATACAAGGCTAAGGAACCTACTACAGCAATGATGAACATATTTAAACCCACTGCCACACCCACTGCCGCCGTACACCAAACAGTGGCCGCGGTAGTTAACCCATATGATGTGCCTACACTGCTGTTGCGGTATATAATGCCTGCACCCAAAAAACCAACCCCGGTAACTATGTTTGCTATTATTCTTGAGGCTGCGGTTACATCACCGGTAATATGTACCGCTACCGAAGTGAAAAGCGTAGCTCCAATACAGACAGCAGCATAAGTTCTTATACCGGCATCAAGACCATGCCTTTCTCTATCGAAACCAATGAATGCGCCTAAGAGAAAAGCGAACAATATTTTAGAAACAATGATTAATTCTATTTGTACATCCATAATCTGCTCTTATTTTATTTACCAAGAATATTTTAATTATTATTAATTACATATTCATTAAATATTACCTCGCCTGTAGCAGTATCATAATAAGCAGCTACAAGCCCTACCTCCCCTTTATTTTTTTGCTCCCTTATGTAGCTGCTATTTTCAAGAATAGTGGCTACCGAATTTTCTGTATTCAAATGCGTTACTTTTTCAGAAAAAGCTTTTTCATTATCTAAAGCCAGCTGAATATCAAGAAAGCAGGCTTTATCAACAGCAGGCATTATTTTTTGTGTAATTGAATCTATGTTGCCTCCCTTTATAGAATGAATAGCAGCACCTACAGCACCACAATTGGAGTGCCCCATCACCACAATTAATTTTGCGCCAATTTCTTTTAGTGATAACTCTATGCTGCCGATAATTTCTTTGCTGATAATGTTGCCAGCAATACGGATGGATATAACATCGCCCAGGTTAGCATCAAAAATAAGTTCAGATGAAGTTCTGGAATCAATGCAACTTATGATAACTGCCATTGGAAATTGACCAGACGAGGTTGCATTGACCTGGTGACGGAAATACTTTTCATTCCATTTTCCCTGCCTGAAACGTTGATTGCCCTTTTTTAATAAATCCACTATCTGTGCCGGGTTTAACATTTTTTGCGCCTGCCTGTCCAGCACATTTACAAATTGTATATGATCTGAAATCTGATATTTATCTTTAACTCCTATTATATTTAGTTTAATATTTTTTTCCGGGGCGACTACTTTTTTAAAATCTACAAAAAGTTCCAGCACATCGCTATCAATATAATCGGCATAGCTTGCATCAATAATTACATTTGCATATGCAGGCACTGACCAAAGTGTATTTTTTATCCTTGCCTTGTTTAAGAAAGACACCTGGTTAGGTAATTCTATCCTTATTACTTCACCGTTATGCAGGGTATCTCTTTCAATGGAGAAAGGATTTTTATAATTACTTTTCAATAAGTAGAATAAACTAACGGCCAAACCTATCAAAATCCCTATCAGAAGGTCGGTAAATATGATCGCCAAAATAGTTACTACAAATGGAATAAACTGGTTCCGTCCTTTAGCAAACATCTCCTTTAAGATGGATATTTTGGCAAGCTTATATCCTGTTACAATCAATATAGCCGCTAATGAAGCGAAAGGAATTAAATTTATTATAGGGCTTAAAAGAAAGATAGCTAGAAGCAAAAATAAACCATGAATGATCGCTGACATTTTTGATTGCACACCAGCATTGATATTAACTGAACTACGAACGATAACTGAGGTGACAGGTAAACCGCCAACAAGCCCAGCCATTATGTTTCCTACGCCTTGTGCCACCAATTCCCGGTTTGGTGGCGATTCCCGCTTATGTGGGTCAATATTGTCAACTGCTTCTAAATTTAATAATGTTTCAAGCGAAGCAACTATGGCAAGTGTTATAGCTGTTAGCCATACATTGTAATTTGCAAACGCACTAGCAGAAGGGAATTTAATAAAAGAAGCTAGATCGGAAATATTTGTGGAGGGAAGGTTCACCAAGTGGACTTGCCGGATAAACAAAGCTGGTACGAAGTTTCGAAAAAATTCATTTACACCTATACCAAGAAGCACAACAAATAGAGAAGCCGGGAAAAATTTGAGTTTTTTAAGTGGCGTTTTATCCCAAAACACTAAAACACTGATAGAAATTACACTAACAATTACTACACCTGGGGTAACATGAAAAAATGTATTGAACAGATGTGAAAATGTATTTTCACCATTTGATTGAACAAAAGAAAAATCATCCTGGTGGGTGCCATCATATCCAAAAGCCTGTGGTATTTGTTTAAGAATAAGCAATACACCAATAGCAGCGAGCAATCCTTTAATTACGTTTGATGGAATATAGTTTGCAATAATACCAGCTTTTAACAACCCACTTGCCAACTGCAAAAAACCAGCAATAAATAAAGCAGCCGAGAACAACTCAAAGCCACCGAGCTTTGTTATTGAAGCCAGCACTACAGCTGCAAGGCCTGCAGCAGGGCCGCTAACACTAGTTTCTGATCCGCTTAAAAAGCCCACTATTACACCTCCGATGATACCGGAAATAATACCTGATAGTAAAGGCGCTCCTGAAGCCAGCGCTATTCCCAAACATAAAGGAAGTGCTACCAGAAATACTACCAATCCTGCTGGAAAATCATATTTTAATTTTGAAATTGAAATTGCCATATTCTGCTATGCTTTATTATTTTTATATTAAGTTTTATCATCAAGATAAAAACATGCTTATAACCATTACTAAATACCTTCCAATCAGCATTCTGTTCTAACCTATCTAATCGTACCGGTTACTTATCACAATTTTGAGATACAAGTATTAACGTCTTCTTCCAAATTCAGAATCCATACCCTGGCCTTCTCTCTATCGGTCAAATCAAAATACTTTACAGTTGCTTTTGCAAAAGGTTTCATAACTGAACGCATCCATTTTTCCCACTTTGTGCTTCCAACTATTGCAATCCTTTCTATATCTTCAGAATGTGTGAAGTTCATACTGCCATAATTGGTTTCTATTATCCCATCTTCCCAAAAACCGGTTGAATTTGAAATAAGGCAATCATCCATTTCAAAATACCATCTGACTTTTTTTCCGGCATTGATAATGTTATGAATAAGGGGATGAATTTTTTCATAATCATTGATGCCCAACAAATCGTTTGCTTTTGTTGCTATAATATTTTTTTGTGTAAAATCTAAAAGCTGTAACATAAATAATGTTTTTTTCAATGAGGTCAACTGACGATAAATCATTTTCTTTCATCCTTTGCTTCTTGTTTTCGTACTATCAAGACCGAACAGGAAGCATGTAAAGCCATTGACTGGGAAACGGATCCCATCAGAAAACGGGAAAAAGCTCCCCGCCCGTGAGATCCCACCACTATTAAATCAGCATCAAATTCAGCAGCTGCTTTTAAAATGATTTCCTTAGGCGAGCCATTGACTACTGCCGTATCAATGGCTAAAGCAGGATTTTTTTCTTTCAAAAATCCGGCAGCATTACTGACTGATTCTTCCGCTGACTTTCGGGCAGCAGCAGTCATTTCTTCGTAATAGCCGCCAATTCCGCCTGCCGGTCCGGGGGCTGGCATTATTAAAATCGGGAAACTTTCAAAAACTGATAAAACACGGATTTGAGTCTCAGAATTATGCGGCATTTCGGCAAGTTGTTCAACTGCCTTTTTGCTATACACAGAACCGTCCGTTGCTAATAGAATTTTCATGATTTTTTATTTATTGATTAAGCTTTTCTTTCTTTGCATAACACTTCATTAAGAGTATATTTTAATTGCTGACTAACATATTCATAAGATCTTCTTTGCCTTTAAAATTTTTAGGACTTAAATTCAGGCCTAACAGCTTGTTAACTATTTTTATTATGCTACGTTTTGTGCTTGTAGTCCAAAATGTTACTGCCGGGATGTACATGGCATCCTGCTGAAATAAAAGTGAGTTATAATCTATAGACGATGTGTTTCTATCGGGACTATAGCTTTTGTCATATATACTTATACCCAAAGTGTCTTTCACCAGCCTCCACAATTGATTATCATACCCGGCTAATCGATTAAAGAGCACATTATCGCCATAGTTATTTACTATAATCTTTTGCAGTAAAGTATCCTTATAACTAAACCATTTGAGTATCTGATTTTGCTGTATCTGTACACCGCCTTTTGAAAATAAGAGTTCACCGCTTATAGTCGAGTCCCGATACTGCACACGTCCTGAACCCTTAATGAAGTCAATGAACTTATTGTTCTTTTTCCTGCTGGAATTAATAAGTGTAAAAATTGAAGCATTACTTCTGGCCTGAGCAAGTACTTCAACTCCTTGTTCGGTGAGGATGATTGTAAGCAGAAATAGTATCTTGTACATATAAAATTGCTTAAGTTATTATTCTTCTTTCTTTGGGTGGGTTCGGAAGCCCTGCTAACTCAGGTTTTCCATTTTTAAAACGGGGCAACAATGCAGGGCTCCGACCCATATTATTTTACTCTTCTTCTTCTACATTATTCATCTTTGATAATAAATCATAAGCCCCGTTAATTACTATTTTGCTGTTTTTGTTAAAGCCTTCAGGTAAAATAACTTCCGTGTATCCATTTTCTGAAACACCGGTTGTTACTTCAATTCTTTTAAAAACAATATGCTTTTTGGCTACTTCATTTTTACCCTTATCAGCCGGATTTTCTTCATCTTTAATTTCATCGGCTGCAATAAAAATGTATGACTTACCTGCAGATTGTACGATTGCTTTATCAGGCAGCGCCGTGGTGGTTGCAACTCCAGTTTCTACAATTGCTTTAAGGTACATGCCGGGTAACAAGTTTTTATCTTCCTGCAAAAGATGCCCATGTACCCTGACAGTTCGTTCGGCACTGATTTCCCTGCCAATTAGATGCACTTCAGCAAAACGTTCCTTAGTTTCATTATTTAACACAAAACGGATTTTCTGCCCAATTTTTAATTTGGGTACATCCTTTTCAAAAATGGTAAGTTCTGCATGCAAGTGACGGGTGTCTACTATTTCGAATAGCTCTTGGTTAGGATTTACAAATTTTCCTATGTTCACAAGCACCTTAGTAACATAGCCTGAAATGGGGGCATATATATTTGCCTTGCCAGAAATATTACCGGCATTGATTTTGTCGGGATTAATATTTATCAATTGCAGTTTTGATCTTAAGCCCTGCACTCTTGCCGACATACTGTTAAAATCACTGCTTGCTTTTTGCACCGTTTTTTTAGCATTTACATTTTCTTTTGCTAATTCCTGCTGGCGATCTAATTCTTCGTTCAGGTAAACCAACTGGCTTTTATAATCCAGATAATCTTGTTGTAGTTGTATAAATTCTGGATTTTCCAAAACAGCAATTACTTCACCTTTTGATACCGGCATACCTTGCAACAGTTCAGTATTTTTTAAGGTGCCCCCGTATGGAGAAGAAATTGTTATCAATTGTTGGGGAGGAACATCCAATACCCCAGAGGCCCTGATAATACTGTTTAAATTCTTTTCTTCAATAGTGCCGTATTGCAGACCTACTGTTTTAAACTGCTCCTCTGTCAAATCCACAGAATTTGCATCTTCTGCACTTGTTTCTTCTGCAGTAACTGCTTCAGCATTTCCCTTTGAAGAACAGGCGGAAAATAATATGCCAGCAAGGAAAACCAGAATAAGTGAACCGAATAATATCTTTTTCATAATGAATTATTTAATGTTTTATGTTTTATTAATTGATACCGGCAATAAACTCAATGGCAATCACCGTTTGATTATACTGGTTTACTAATTTGATGTATTCCTGTTTTACAACAACCGCATTATTGAGTGATTGTGTTAACTCATAGTAGCCTATTTCGCCTGCTGTAAACGCTTTCTGTGCCTGGCTAATGATTCTTTCGGCCTGTGGTAATGCAGTAATTCTATAATAATTAAGCTGCACCCGTTGCTTTTGAAGCTCTCCAAACAACCTTGATAATTCACCTTTCAGGTTGTACTGATAGTTATTGAGTTCGGCCTCCCTTAGTGAACGGTTAATTTCAGCAGCTTTTACTTTTGCTTTCTGGGCTCTTGCAAAAATTGGAATACTGATACCGAAGTTTACACCTTGAAAGCGATGGCCAGCCCCATAGTATTTATCCAGCCCATTTACAGTTTGATAACCTACAAGAGATTGATTAAAGTAGCCTACATTGAAATCGGGTTTCAGCTTAGACTTTTCAACACCCGTTTCCCTTTCAGCAATATCGATCTGCTGTTTTATGAAAGCCAAAGTTGGGTTTGCCGCAATGGCTGAACTATCAAAATTTACCTGTATGATTTTTTCAACAAGCAAAGAATCGGCAATGGCCGCAATAGAAGTATCGGCGGTAAAAACTTTTAAACGATTCAACTCTATCTTATAATCTTCTTCAGCACTTTTTATCTGAGCTTTTATTTCATTTACCCTGCTTTCGGCATTATAGTTTTCCAGCGCATTGGATTCGCCTGTTTTATACCTCAATGCTGCTGCTTTCAGTACTTTTTCGTAAATATCTAAAAGCTCTTTAAACAGCCTTGTTTCCTCATTCCAAAAACTTAGTTGGTAGTAAGACGTTTTTGTATTGGCAGCAATTCCACTTTGATAAACCTTCAATTGTAATTCACTGCTTTTGATATTGGATTCTGAAAGCTTAATCAGACTTTTGAAATAACCCGGGTTAGGAATATTCTGACTTATAGTGAAATTATTATCGTAGGCTATACGGGTATTATACTGACCAAGCGTAAGTCCGATATTTGTTTTTCCATAATCCTTTACTGTCTTTTTTAATTGCTGCTGATATCCAATATCAAGTGTCCCCGCTTTTATCAAAGGGTTATTTTTAATGGCAGAGGTAACTGCTTGATTGAGATTAATAACAGGATTTATTTGTGCATTTACCGAGCTAGATACGATGCTCATTAAAAGAACCAATAATACCATTGGTTTAGCCGCAGAAGATTTACCCGGTTTACGCTTAATTTTTTCAAACCAGGTATATAATACCGGTAATACTATTAACGTAAGGAATGTAGCTGTTATCAAACCGCCTATTACAACAGTTGCCAAAGGTTTCTGAACCTCTGCGCCCGACCCTGTTGACAGAGCCATTGGTAGAAACCCTAAGGAAGCCACAGCAGCAGTCATTAATACTGGACGTAACCTGACGGCTGTTCCTTTTAATATGATTGAATTCAAATCAATCATCCCTTCCTTTTTCAACCTGTTAAATTCACTAATCAATACAATGCCATTTAAAACCGCTACTCCGAACAATGCGATAAAACCAACACCTGCTGAAATACTGAACGGCATACCACGAAGCCATAAAGCAAATACACCTCCAATGGCACTCATTGGAATAGCAGTAAAAATGAGCAGTGAATATTTTATAGATCCAAAAGTGAAAAAAAGTAAAAGCAGGATTAAAGCTAAAGCTACCGGTACTGCTACGGATAACCTTTTGTTTGCTTCTTCCAGATTTTTAAACTGGCCGCCATAAGTAATAAAATAACCAGGGGGCATTTTTACCTGTTGGTCAATTTTTTCCTGCATTTCTTTTACCACAGAAGATATATCCCTACCACGGGTATTAAAACCAACAATAATCCTACGCTTTGCATCTTCTCTTTGTATTTGGTTGGGTCCCAATTGAAAATCAACTTCAGCTACCTGTTCCAATGGAACCTGATTTCCATCAGAAGCAACAACAAACAAACCTCTGACATTATCAATACTCTGCCGCCCTGTTTTTTCCAACCTTACCACCATATCAAATCTCTTTTCACCTTCGTAGACAATCCCAGCTGATTCTCCTGCGAATGCAGCGCTTATTGTTCGGTTTATATCTTCCACATTCAAACCAAACTGAGCAATCTTATCTCTGTTAAGTTTAATTACTATTTGTGGCAACCCTGTAATCTGCTCAACATATAAATCCTCTGCACCCTTAACTGTTGGAACAATTGAACCAATTTTTTTTGCCAGATCGGCCAGTACATCCAAATCTTCACCAAAAATTTTAATCCCTACATCCTGACGCACACCAGAGATTAATTCATTGAATCGTAACTGAATGGGTTGTGAGAGTCCATAAGTTATACCCGGTATTTTTTCCAGTTCTTTCTGCATCATTTCTGATAGCTCTTCACGGCTATGAGCACTTGTCCATTCTTTTTTATCTTTTAAAAGTATGGTAATGTCGCAGGCCTCAATTGGCATGGGATCTGTTGGTATTTCTGATGCACCAATTTTGCCAATAACTTCTTTTACTTCGGGGAATTTTTTCATTAACATATCAGATGCTTGGGTTATTTTTTCAATTGTCTGGCTTAATGAACTGCCTACCATAAGTCTTGTTTCTACTGCGAAATCTCCTTCTTCCAAAGTGGGGATAAACTCACCACCTAAGGTTTTAAAAACTAATAAACTGATAATGAACAAGCCCACCGCTATACTTACTACCAACAGCTTCATTTTTAATGCTCCTTTGATTAAAGGAGCGTAAAGTCTTTGGAGAAACTTCATCATTTTATCCGAAAGATTTTCTTTATGACTTACTTTTTTATTAAGCACCAAAGCGCTCATCATGGGAACATAAGTGAGAGAGAGTAAAAAAGCACCAAGGATGGCGAAGGAAACCGTTTGTGCCATTGGGCCAAACATTTTCCCCTCAATACCAACGAGTGCCAAAATAGGGAGATACACAATTAAAATGATAATTTGGCCGAAAGCGGCAGAGTTCATCATTTTACCTGCCGACTTATTTACTTCATCATCCAATTGATCCTGGGTCATACGCCCGGGTTTTCGAAGTCCCAATTGATGCATGGTTGCTTCGACGATAATAACAGCGCCGTCGACAATAAGCCCAAAATCAATTGCACCTAAACTCATCAGGTTACCAGTTACTCCAAACAAATTCATCAGTGAAATAGCAAACAACATCGCTAGTGGAATCACTGAAGCAACAATCAAACCTGAACGGATATTGCCAAGAAAAACCACCAATACAAAAATTACAATTAAAGCGCCTTCAATAAGATTGGTTTTCACTGTGCCGATTGCTCTTCCTACCAAAGCACTTCTGTCAAGAAATGGCTCGATTACAACACCTTCCGGAAGGCTCTTTTGAATTTGAGCAATTTTGTTCTTTACGCTTTTTATAACTTCACTTGCGTTAGCACCTTTCAACATTAATACAATACCGCCTACCACTTCGCCCTCGGCATTACGGGTTAGTGCACCATATTGAGTTGCGTGTCCTAATTGCACAGAGGCTATATCTCTCACTAATACAGGGGTACCATTTGTTGTTCTTGTTACCACTATTTTTTCAATGTCAGTGATTGTTTTAATAAATCCTTCACTGCGTATAAAATAAGCATTGGGTTTTTTGTCGATATAGGCTCCACCAGTATTTTGGTTATTTTTTTCCAGTGCATTAAAAATGTCTTTAATAGAGAGGTTATAGCTTTTTAATTTATCAGTATTCAAGGCAATTTCATATTGCTTTAATAATCCACCAAAGCTGCTTACGTCAGCAATACCGGGTGTACCTAAAAGCTGCCTTCGAACAATCCAGTCCTGCAGGGTACGCAACGACATGGCATCATATTCATCTTCATAGCCTTTTTTTGAATGCAATACATATTGATAAATTTCTCCTAACCCTGTTGAAATAGGAGCCATCTCAGGATTACCAATATTATCAGGTATCTGATTCCTGGCCTCAACCAGTCTTTCACCTACCTGTTGCCTGGCCCAGTAGATATTTGCGTCATCATGAAATACCACAGTTACAACGGACAAACCAAATCTTGAGATAGAACGGATTTCTTTGATTTCCGGAATAGTAGCCATTGTCTGTTCTACCGGAAAGGAGATCAGTTGTTCTACTTCCTGAGCAGCCAAGGACGGGCTAAGCGTTATAACCTGTACCTGGTTATTGGTAATATCAGGTACAGCATCTATTGGTAATTTATTTGCTGAGTAAACACCCCATATAATTAATGCAAGTGTAAACAATCCTATTACCAATTTATTTTTAATTGAGAATTGTATGATTTTATTGAGCATAGTTTTTATTTGGTTAAATGCCAGTAGTAGTGCCTTATCCTATTAGCAATAGCTGCCAATAGAATAGCACAACACAGTGCAATAACAATGATTTTAATTACCCGGATTGCTATAGGCTGCTTAGCCTTTTTAGCATTTTTTCTGATTGCCATTTTTAAAATGGATAAGAGAATGATAATTGCGACATAGGCCAATACATTGGCTATGCAGCAAATTCAATAAGAGGAGTAACTATGCTATTTTGGGAGGTTGCCAGATATTATCACACAGCTGAGTGTGAATGGCGATATTGTAAAGAGGATATTTCTCAGTTGGGAAATATTTTACAAATTGAACTTTTGAGCTAGCAGAATAAAAAGCCGATGCCGGACAGCACGTACAGGTGCAAAAGGGAGTACAAGCTTCTTTATTATGCTGGTGATCCTGATGAGAAGTAGAAGCTGAAATTTTCGTTTGTGCTTTTGAATTACACTCCACGCTGTCGCCGCAAGGCAGGCAGGAAAGGTATAATAAAAAGCCCCCGATTATGGTAAAGAATAATTTCATTGATACAAATATAAGAGGATTTGTTACATTTTTTTAATTTTTAGGCAATCATTAAATCAACATTGTTGCATTTCTTTTATAATTCCTTATTTCGGAAATTTCCGGGTGCACTAAAACTGCACACAATTATTATAGACTATTAGAACAATTGTACAACAGTAATTTTATTATTCCTGAAATACGGAGACATTTCAACCACCATTTCAGGGTAGGCCAATGTGACGGGCAGGTTGACTTTGTGTCGGATTTGAGTGCCTTGCAAATGTGCTTATACCTGTGTGTCGGCTATTTTAGCTTGCACAACAACTCAGTTTTGATACGTCTTTACCAAATGTAATAGCGGCTAATTTTATTCCTTCGCCCAATGTGAGATAAGGATAAAAACTTTCAGCTAATTCTTTAACGGTTATTCCGTATTTAATGGCCATACTTAATTGTTGTATCAGTTCTCCGCCTTCAGGTGCAACTATTCTTGCTCCAATTAATTTATCAGTTTCAGTATTGCGAATGAGTTTAATGAAGCCTCTTGTATCATAAGCCGCCTGTGAACGGGGAACATTATCCAGTGAAAGTTTGGAAACTTCGAAAGGAATATTTTGTGCCGCTGCCTGTGCTTCATCCAAACCTGCACCGGCTATTTGCGGGTCAGTAAACACTACCCAGGGTAAAGAAGAATAATCAGATTTTAGTTCCGAGCCTGTGAAAGCATTTTCCACTGCTATCTTTCCTTCAAAAGCTGCAGTGTAAACAAATGCTGGCGTATTGGCAACATCTCCAACTGCATACATATTTTGCAGATTGGTTTCCATTAATTCATTCACCTGTATATGTCCGCTCTTGGTGAGTTGCAAACCAATTTTATCCAATCCGAGTTTTTTGGTGTTGGGTTTTGTGCCGGAAGCAACAACCACTTTATCCGGTTCAATTATTTTTGTAAAAGAACCATCAGGACATTTGCAATGAATAATGGTATCATTGCCCAGCTTTTCAAATTTAACTGCACGGAAGTTAGGAAGAATTTCAATGCCTTCATTCTTCATATGCATTTCTATTTCTTCGCTGATATCAGGTGTTTGGGTTCGCAGCACACGGTCGGTAAATTCTATAATGCGGACTTTTGTGCCAAGGCGGTTATAAGCCATCGCAATTTCCAAACCAATATATCCTGCACCCATGATGGTGATGCTTTGGGGCTGTTCTTCCAAATCAAATAAAGATGTATTGGTGAGGTAACCAATATCTTTCAGCCCTTCAATATCAGGTACATTGGTAGTTGCGCCAGTAGCGATAATAAATTTTATGGCTGAGTATTTATCTTTACCATTGACAAAAATAGTTTTGTCATCCACAAATTCTGCCCAGCCTTCGAGCAATTGCAGATTTGTAAAATCACTCACCACATCCATGTATTTTTTTTGCTGTAGGGTTTTTACCAATTGTATTTTATCTTTTATCACTTGTGCAAAATCAATATCAGCTCCTTTTGGTTTTATCCCTGCAAAGTTGGAATGTGAAGCATGATAAACCGTTTCCGCAGCACGGATAAGCGTCTTGGAAGGCAAACATCCAACATTCACACATGTGCCTCCAAAATCTAAACCGGCATTTACCATCAGGGTGGTTAATCCCAGTTCATTGGCTTTAATGGCTGCTGAAAATGCAGCAGACCCCCCACCGATAATTATTAAATCAAATTGTGTTGTTTTGCTTTTCACCAGTCCGTTTTTGTTCACTTCTTTTGACCGGTAAGTGGGTGTTTGATTGATGGATTGTATAATTTCTTCTTTGGAAATATGGTCAGGATTAAAGGCAATTTCACCTTTGCTGTTTTCAAAGCTTACTTTTTTGGTAAGGATGCCATTCTTTTTTTCCAACAAACGTTCTATACTTACTGCACAATGGTCGCAGGTCATTCCTTCAATTTCTAAAAAGATAGTTTCTGTATTTTGAGGGATTTCCTCTTTCTTTCCTAACATATTTTGTAACATTTTTATAAATTTCTAACAACATAAATCTTTGAATAACCCTCCGTATTTTATTTTACCTGATAATCTATCTAAATAATATTGGGGTTTTTCTTTAAATGTAGTAATACAATGTGGGCATCTGCAAAAAGGAATTACTAGATTGTTGTAAGGCACTTTAAAGGTTTGTTCCATTTGTTTTTCGGCTAAACATACCGGGCAAACAACTACACTTTCTATTTCCTTGATGTACTTTTCAGCATCATTTTCAAATAAATTAGCACAGCCCGAACAACAAAAAAAGTAATCTTGATTTTTATAATTTAAAGCAGTTGCCGATTTTTCTGATATCCCTAATCGGACTAGTGAGCAACCACAGGTAGGACAAATTTTGGTTTTCATAGCGTTTTCTTTTTTGTGGTTTCTTTAATGATTTCCGCTTTATATCCAGCTTTTTCAATTGCCGCAATAATTTCTTTTTCCGAAATTTTCGAAGCATCATACTTAATGATTGCCACGTCGCCGGGATATTTAACTTCATCGTTTATTACACCTTCTGTTTTAGAAAGTGCCGTATGAATGTGGCTGGCACATCCTGCACAGGTCATGCCTGTAATTTTAAGTGTAATAGTTTTTGGATCCTCTTTCATGTGGAATTGTGATTGATTAACTGTTTTATCTGCTGCGTTAGCTTTGTAAACACCTAAGCCGTATACATTGGCTGTTGCATTAAATGCAATTGAGGCTAAAAGGATTAATATACTTTTCATATCGTTTTATTTTTAAATGATTATTGAACAGGTTTTGTATCGGTTACTTTATATCCTGTTTCATTTACAGCTTTAGTAATTTCCTGTTCGTTGGTTTTTGAATTATCAAATTTTACTGTACTGCTCCCATCTTTAAATTCAGTCTTATACTCTAAAACACCGGGAACTTTTGATAGAGCCAGGTTGATGGTTTCTGAACAGGCTTCACAGGTCATACCCCGGATATTCAATTTCATCTGTTGAATGGCAGTTTTATCAACTATTACAATCTCTTTTTGAGTTTGTTTGGGAAAAAATATATGAGAATATTTAGGGAAAGCCAACATTGCAATAGCAAATACTGTTACAATTCCCAGAAAGACTTTTGATTGCCAGAAAGATGGTTTGGCATCTTCCTCACATTCGCAATCAATATCAGCTTTCTTAGGCTTTAATTTCTGATACCAAGCAAATGCAAGTACCGCAACAGTTAAACCAATAAGGTATGGACGATAGGGTTCAAGCCATGAAAATGTAGATGCTATTCCTGTTGCACCGCTGAACAAAGCCAAAACGGGAGTTATGCAGCATAAAGAAGCTACAGTGGCAGTAAGCAAACCCGCTATCCATGTTTTACTGCCAGATTTTGTTATACTCATACTAATTCTAATTTTGCGTTTAACTCATTAACGTATTTAAATAAAGAGCGGAGCATTTTCAGATGTTCCGGTTTTAAAGAATAAAAAATGGTTTGACCGTCTTTACGGGCCTGAATGATGCCGCCGTCTTTCATTTTACGTAGATGCTGCGAAATGGCAGGGATGCTCATGCCGAGTATATCGCTCATATCACAGGGGCAAAGCTCCCTTTCTTCTTCAAGCAGATACAGGATTTTGAGTCTTACATCATTGGCTGCTAAGGACAGTACAGCCGACATCTGAGAAAAAGCATTTTCTGTATTTTCTATTTTTTCTTTACAGGCTTTTATCTGAACCGGGTCGGCATATAAACGTATACAAGTAGTCATATTTCTTTAGTTTGAGTTACGAAGTTAAGCATAAAATAATTATTTAAGCAAATACTTAAATATAAATTAGATTTATTTTAACATTGCTTATTTAAGTGGGCTTATAGAAACCAAAGGTTCTCCTTCCCAAAGTCAGGCAGCTTGTCGTGCTGAAAATAAGGGTAAAACTCAGCCACCATTTCGGGGTATTTGAAGGTAACCGTAAACTTTGCTGATTGTTGCTTTTCCAATACATGCGGCTGAACTGATATACCTCGTAAATCAATAAATCAAAAATTCTGCATTCATTATTTATTTTCCTTAATCCACAATAAACCTGACTTAAAGACAATACCAATATCTCTTAAAAAACTTAATAAGCGCTGATCTTCTTTTTTAACAACTGCGCATTAATAGCAACAATGATAGTACTCAAACTCATCAATACAGCACCAACTGCCGGACCTAAAACAAATCCTGCTTTATATAATACACCGGCGGCCAAAGGAATGGCGAAGCTGTTATAGGCTGTAGCCCAAACCAGGTTCTGTACCATTTTTTTGTACGTTGCTTTGCCAAATAAAATAAGATTTGCAATATCTTTTGGATTACTGTTTACTAAAATTATATCGGCTGTTTCTGCTGCCACATCCGTGCCGGAGCCTACTGCAATACCAACATCCGATTGTGCTAAAGCCGGTGCGTCATTCACACCGTCGCCTGTCATGGCAACAAACTCACCCTTACTTTGCAATTCTTTTACAATCTCTACTTTCTGGTGCGGCAACACTTCTGAATAGTATCCATCCAATTTCAATTCATCAGACACGGCTTTGGCTACCGTTTCATTATCCCCGGTTGCCATCAATACTTTAATTCCATTCTTTTTAAACACCTGGATTGCTTCTGCACTTTCGGGCCTTATCGCATCTGCCAAGGCAATGTATCCTGCCAACTTATCATCAACTAAAACAAAAACAACAGTTTCTGCTTTGCTTGAATAAGCTTCTTCAGGAATGGTCAGATTTTTATCTTTCAGATATCCGGGGCTTACCACTTTTACTGATTTACCCTCTACCATTGCTTCAACACCTTTGCCTGTAATGGCATTAAATTTTTCAGCTTTGGGAATTCTAACGTTGTGTTCTTTTACTTTATTGATTATACCGACAGCAATAGGATGCTCTGATGTTTGTTCCAAAGCACTCGCCAATCTCAATATTTCTTCTTTTGGCAACTGAGTATTAACAGTCTCAAATCTGGTTACACCAAAAATGCCGGTTGTTAATGTACCTGTCTTGTCAAACAGGAGTGCTGTAATTTTTCTTGATTCTTCAAAAGCCGTTCTGTTACGAATTAATAAACCGTTTTGTGCTGATACTGCAGTAGAAATGGCTACAACCAGGGGAATAGCCAAACCCAATGCATGGGGACAGGCAATTACCATTACCGTTACCATACGCTCCAACGCAAATACAAAAGGATATCCTGCTATCAGCCAAACAGCCAATGTTCCAAAACCTACCGATAAAGCAATATAGGTAAGCCATTTGGCAGCCCTGTCGCTGAAGTTCTGCATTTTGGATTTTGCTTTCTGTGCTTCTTCTACCAGCTTAATCACTTTGTTCAGGTAACTGTCTTTCCCTGTATGTTCCACTTTTATCTTCAAAGAACCGTTACCATTTATAGAGCCTCCAATCACTTTATTATCTTTCTCTTTCTTTACTGGTTTTGATTCTCCTGTGAGCATGGATTCGTTTAAGTAACTACTACCTTCTACAATAATTCCATCAGCAGGTACTTTTTCTCCGGGCTTGATCAGAATAATATCTTCCTTCTTTAATGCTTCCAGTTTTATATCTTCCACCTGACCATCCGATTTTACCCGGTGTGCTTCGGCAGGCATCATGCTAACTAATAATTGCAGGGCTTTGGATGCCCCTAATACGGATTTCATTTCAAGCCAATGGCCTAAGAGCATAATCACAATCAATGTAGCCAGTTCCCAGAAAAAATCAACTCCTTTTAATCCAAACACTGTAGCTGTACTATAAAAATAAGCGACTGAAATAGCCATTGCAATCAGGGTCATCATACCAGGGCCTTTCTGTTTTATTTCGGTAATGAAACCTTTCAGGAAAGGCCATCCGCCCCAGAAATAAATTACAGATGAAAGAGCCATTAATACGTAGGGATTGCCTGGCACTGATAAGCTATATCCAAAAAAACCTTGTATCATCGGTGATAATATCAATACAGGTATAGTAAGAATAAGGCTTACCCAAAACCGCTTTTCAAAATCCTTTATCATCATTTTGTGATGGTCGTGGCCTGCCATACCCATCGGTATGCTGCCGTGGTCATGTTTCATTTTACTATGATCCATTCCTGCCTTGCCGGCAGGCAGGTTGGAATGATCCATATTACCGTGATCCAATCCCTGCTGTTGATGATGTTCGTGTTTGTTATGATCCATGATAATTTATTTTACAGGTTCTTTAATATAAATTCAACTCTTTCATCGGGGCTGATTACCGGTACAAAAACAACTGGAAATCTTAATGACTGATATACTTCTATAATTAACTGGTGAATTAGTTTTTGTGCCTGTTCATCTTCTGTTCTTGCATAATCATTTACAAAAGGCAGCCTGTCAAGAATAAATATTTTTTTATAAGCGACTTCCCTCATTGCATCAAGTAATATTTTATCATATTCGAGATTCAAAAAACGGTAATAAGCCATTGCATCGGGGATAGCCCGGTCAAGAAAAACAGTATCTGACGGCGACAATTCAGCCTCCTGTTCAATCTGCATATCTAATACCCCTAACTGAAATTTTCTCTTATTTGCCCTGATCTCTTCAACAGTTCTCCCTTCTTCCTTCATTGTGTCAATATAATGCCTTGCATGTTCAATAGTGGTTTTATACCCTCTTTCCGTTAGCAGGTTTATTACTGTTGTTTTCCCTGTGCTGGGCCCACCGGTAATGACAAACCAATTTGTCGTTTTATTTTGTTTCTCCATGTTGTGTCAATTCAATTTCTACTGGCATCATATTTTTCCATGAACCATTTTGTTATCATACTGCGTTCTTTGCCAGACAACCTTGCCTTTTTATGCAGCAGTTTATAAGAAGTCAAAGGCATATCTCCGTCTTTCACCTGGCTGGCAATAGATTTGAGCTTACTTTGCTGCCTTCTTTTTGAATAAGTTTCAAACTCATCAAAATTCAATTCTTCCTTACCTTCCAGTATATGCCTGTTCAGAAACCATGAAACCGGTTGTATGTTACTATACCAGGGGTAGTTTGTATTGTTGCTGTGGCAATCATAACATGCTGCTTTTAAAATCTGCATTATGGAATCCGGCATAGGATAAAGTTGCTCCATACCTTTATGTGCAGTTGCCGATGAAATATTCCTTTCGGGTCCTGGAATAAACTGAATCAACCCAAATATCAGCAGCAATACCAATCCTGCTTTTTTCCATCTTGATTTTGGCAGGTAACGCATATCTGAATGTTTTTACTTTACCTGAAATTCAAAACCAACCAACAGTTTTTCCCATGCAACTGAAATCCGTACTTTGTTACTCTTTAATTCTTCTATAAAATATTGCAACCGTTCAGTCGGTGC
>CAYTQB010000009.1:0-10073 GCA_964439615.1 uncultured Ferruginibacter sp.
CAGCCGGTTTTGTCTTTTTTGCTGTATCGGGCAATGGTTTCTCCAAATGATATGCTACCCAGCCAGATCCCTTCTCTGCAGTCTTGAATCCTTTTATTCTTGCAATTTTCACTACTTCTTCTTTGCCCAGTTCAATGATGCCGATAGAATCCTTGGTCATATCATCGGCTTTCTTCTTCTTTATTTTCGCCTGCCTCGTTTCCTGGAATATGGGTCTTATTTTGAAGACCACGTAACGGCTGTCTTCGGTGATTACGGCACCATAACCACGGGCAATCACTTTCTTATATTGTCCCGAAGCGCTTTGAATGACCAGTTCACCGTCACCTTCCTGCGGATTAACAGCATACAGCATATATTTTCCATCATTGCTGATCATGCGTTCACCCACACTCTTCCAACCATCATAGACCGAATGGTCGAGTGGTTTTTTCGTTTGTGCTGATGTGCGGATGCTGATAAGTACTAATACGGCAAGAAATACTTTCTTCATATGAGTTTTTTTGGTGCGTTAAAGTTATCGGAAATGATGGATAAAACCTTGCCCTTTTATTTTAAGTCGGCAGACGGAGGCTGGACTAAAAACCCCATTCATTTTTCAATGTTTCCAGTTTCTCCCCCTGTAGTTTTATATTATTATAGTGCCCGGCATTGGCCTTCTGGCGGTATGCCTCGTATAATGTAACCGCACAGGCTACGGAAATATTCAGTGATTTAATAATACCTACCTGTGGAATGATAAAATTCCCATCGGCCATAGCAATAATTTCTTCGCTGACACCACTATGTTCGTTACCAAAAACCAATGCTACCGGTTCTGTTAAGTTCAGTTCATGCAGGCCAACAGCATCTGTACTTAAATGAGTAGTGTATATCTTCTTAAAATTTTTTCTCAGTTCGGTAAAACATGCTTCCGCATCGGTAAACTGGTGAATGGTTAGCCATTGGGCTGCACTGGAAGAACTTTTTGCGCCCCATTTTTTATGCGGCGGAATTTTTGTGTTGAGTATATAGATATCCTGTATGCCAACAGCATCGCAGGTTCTCATCACGGCAGAAATATTGTGGGGATCAAAAACATTTTCCAGCAACACAGTAAGATCAGGCTGACGCTTGTTCAATACAGCATGAAGACGTTCATATCGTTCGGGAGTCATGGTTCAAATATAATAAATAAACCACCGTATGCCCGTTGCTGCAAAGTTTACTTCAGCGCAAATTTATACACCGAACTTGTCTTATAAACTTTTCCAGGCTCTAATAAAGTAGATGGAAATGCAGGTTGATTTGGTGAGTCAGGAAAGTGTTGTGTCTCCAGGCAAAATGCAGTGCGGTGATCATCTGTAGTGCCTTTCAACTTATTTTTTCCATTCATAAAATTACCGCCATAAAACTGCAGGCCGGGTTCATCGGTATATACTTCCATAAGAATGCCGCTTTTATCGCCCCATGCAGTTGCTGCAAGGATTGATCCGGTGCTCTTGATTTTATTCAGCACAAAATTATGATCGTAGCCTGCTCCTTTTTTAAGCTGGTCGTTGGTTGTGTCATTAACCCTTGCACCAATAGCTGTTGCTTTCCTGAAATCAAAAGGCGTGCCTTCCACTTTCTCAATTTTACCTGTTGGTATCAGGGTTGCATCTACGGGTGTATAACCATCTGCATTGATCATCAGTTCATGGTTGGCAATGTTTCCACTTCCTACTCCATTTAAATTAAAGTAAGAATGGTGCGTAAGGTTACAAACGGTTTTTTTATCGGTAGTGGCTTCGTAATCTAACTTCAGTTCATTATTATCTGTAAGAGTGTATACAACTTTTACATTCAGTTTACCAGGATATCCTTCCTCTCCATCAGCGGATACATAAGTAAGTTCCAGGGCATTTTCGCCAACGGGTTTTGCTTCCCACACCACATTGTGAAAACCCTTTGGTCCGCCGTGCAGCGCATTTACGCCATTATTAGCTGCCAGTTTATATTCTACTCCATCAATACTGAATTTGGCTTTGGCAATGCGGTTACCATAGCGGCCAATGGTAGCGCCATAATAGGGGTCGGTACTTATTTTTACAAAGTCATTCAAATTATCAAACCCAACGATCACATCGGTAGGTTTTCCATTCTTATCCGGAACAAGCAGGCTTGCCAGCCGGCCGCCGAAATTAGTGATGGCTGCTTGCATGCCCTTTGTATTTTTGAGCGTATAAAGGCTTACCATTTTTCCATCAATGGTTTGCTGAAATGCAGCTGCTGCCGGTAATGTAGTAGTTAAACTGTCATTCATATTTTTTTCGGGTTGTTTGTCGCTGCCCTGGTTATTGCAGCCGAAGTAAAAGAAAGATAACAACAAAACAGCAGTCGAAAAGAGCATTTTTTTCATATAGCATTTTTAATGTTAAACCATTTATACTGCTAATATAATTTTTTTTTAAATAATTGTCAGATTAACAATTATATTTTTATCTTCATACCGTAACGGGAGGGACCCGTTCATTTCCTAAACGATTGCATAGTTAAATAATGAACCAGTACGCTCACCAGGCCCGGATGTTGGTAGCCGTAGATTGTATCATCTTTGGCTTCGATGGAAAAGACCTGAAAATTTTATTGATAAAACGAGGATTAGAACCCGAGGCTGGCAAATGGAGCCTCATGGGTGGTTTTGTTCAGAACAACGAGAACCTGGCAAAAGCAACAGCCCGGATATTGAAAAAACTGACCGGCCTCGAAAATGTGTACCTCGAGGAATTGCATTCCTTCAGTAATCCGGGCAGGGACCCCGTGGAAAGGACCATATCTCTTCCCTATTTTGCACTGATAGATATTCACAAATACGAAAGGCAGATCAGCGATGAATACCATGCAGAATGGTTCCCGTTGAAAAAAATTCCCAGACTGATCTTTGACCACAACAAAATGGTAACTGCTGCCAAAAGAAGATTGCGGTATAAAGCTGCCTTTCACCCGATATTATTTGAATTACTGCCGGGCAAATTTTCAATTCCGCAATTACAAAACCTGTATGAACAGGTGTATGATGTGGTGATGGACAAAGGAAATTTTAACAGGAAAATATTGTCAACACGATTATTGATAAGACAAGCTGAAAAAGACAAGGCAAATTCAAGGAAAGGAGCTTTTTATTATAAGTTAGACAGGAAACATTACAACGATAATTTTCATGCAGTATTGAACATCATTCCTAACCCCGATTCGTTTTTAAAATGAGTACGACCCAATTTGTTATAGGCGTTGATTTTGGAACGGATTCTGTCCGCTCTATACTTGTAGATGCAGGAAATGGAAAAGAGCTGGCTTCGTCTGTTTTCTATTATCCCCGCTGGAAACAAGGCCTGTACTGCAATGCAGCAGTCAACCAGTTCCGCCAGCATCCATTGGATTATATGGAGGGATTAGAACAAACCATCAAAGGATGTTTACAAAAAGCAGGAGCTGAAACAGCAAAAAATGTAAAAGCCATTTCGGTTGATACTACCGGCTCCTCTCCTGTTGCAGTTGACCATACGGGAGCACCTCTTGCATTGTTACCGGGGTTTGAAAATAATCCCAATGCTATGTTTGTACTGTGGAAAGACCATACCGCTGTTGCAGAAGCAGGACAAATAAATGAACATGCTTTAAAATTTTCCACCAACTATTTGCAGTACGTAGGCGGCATTTATTCTTCCGAATGGTTTTGGGCAAAGCTGCTCCATGTGTTAAGAGAAGATAAAGCCATTCAAAATACCATTGCTTCATGGGTGGAGCATTGCGACTGGATACCTTTTTTATTATCAGGCGGCAATGATGTAAAGCAAATGAAAAGAGGTGTTTGCAGTGCAGGGCACAAAGCATTGTGGGCAAAAGAATTTAACGGGTTTCCTCCCAATGATTTTTTTAAAACATTAGATCCGCTACTCGACGGCTTCACCACTAAACTATTTACAGAAACTTTTACTGCCGATAAAGCCGCAGGAACTTTATGCACCGAATGGGCAACCCGTT
This sequence comes from uncultured Ferruginibacter sp., assembly GCA_964439615.1. Taxonomy (GTDB): domain Bacteria; phylum Bacteroidota; class Bacteroidia; order Chitinophagales; family Chitinophagaceae; genus Ferruginibacter. Next base: position 4,006 of record CAYTQB010000009.1, read on the forward strand.
TAGGGCTTGGCACAGATGTTATCATTGGAGTTGGCGCCTTTGATGCACATATGGGTGCTGTAGGCGGACAAATAGAACCGTATCACCTCAGCAAAGTTATGGGTACATCTACCTGCGATATACTTGTTGCACCGGCTGCCGACCTGGAAAATAAATTAGTAAAAGGTATTTGCGGCCAGGTAGATGGCTCTGTTATCCCGGGTATGATAGGTTTGGAAGCAGGACAATCAGCTTTTGGCGATATTTATGCATGGTTCAGATCGGTACTTGAGTGGCCTGTGAAAAATCTATTACACAACTCATCGGTGATTGATGTAGTAACGGCAGAAAAATTACAGGAAGAGATCAATGATAACCTGATAACTGAATTATCTGCACAGGCAGCTAAAATAATTCCGGATATAAATGCCCCACTCGCAATCGACTGGATGAATGGCCGTCGCACACCTGATGCCAATCAATTATTAAAAGGCACATTAAGTAACCTGAGTTTAGGTACTGATGCTCCGCAAATTTTTTATGCATTGGTGGAAGCTACCTGTTTTGGCGCCAAAGCGATTGTAGATCGTTTTGTTGATGAAGGTATACCGGTGAATGGAGTGATTGGCCTGGGCGGTGTTGCCAAAAAATCTCCTTTCATCATGCAGATGATGGCCGATACGATCAATATCCCCATCCGCATTCATAAAAGCGAACAAACCTGTGCCCTGGGTGCAGCCATGTTTGCAGCTACAGCCGCAGGCATTTACACTAAGGTTGAAGATGCCATGGAAGCGATGGGCAGTGGTTTTGAGATCACTTATTATCCAAGCAAAAAAAGAGCAGCATATTTTAAAAAACGGTTTAGGAAATACAAAAAGCTGGGTGCGTTCATTGAAAAGCAATCATAACTGATAAATTAATTAACATCATGAGCCGGTACAATAAAATAAAAACAGCATGCTATGAAGCCAATATGCAGTTGCCCAAACTTGGCCTTGTATTGTTTACATTCGGTAACGTAAGTGTGGCAGACAGGAAAGAAAATATTTTTGCCATAAAGCCAAGCGGCGTTCCTTATGAAGAACTGAAGGCTGATGACATGGTGATTGTTGATCTTGATGGCAAAACTATTGAAGGAGCAATGCGTCCGTCGAGTGATACAAAAACACATGGCATGTTATATAAACACTGGGAAAAAATCGGTGCCATTGTACATACGCACAGCACTTACGCTACGACATGGGCACAGGCACAAAGAGATATTCCCATCTTTGGTACAACGCATGCAGACTATAACACGGTTGATATTCCCTGTACCCCTCCCATGAGTGATGAAATGATCAAAGGTGATTACGAACTGGAGACCGGTTTTCAGATCATCAATTGCTTTAAAGAAAGAAACCTTTCTTACGAAGAAGTGGAAATGATACTGGTTGGTAGCCATGCACCGTTCACCTGGGGAAAGACCGGTGATAAAGCAGTACATAATGCAGCTGTGCTTGAACAGGTAGCAAAAATGGCATGGCTTACTGAACAAATCAATCCGACTGCACCGAGATTGAAGAATGCATTGATAAAAAAACATTTTGAAAGAAAGCATGGGTCGGATAGTTATTATGGACAATAGGGTTTTAGTTTCATAACATAAAACAATAACCATGAGTTTACCTGATCTCAAAAAAATGGAAGTCTGGTTTGTAACCGGCAGCCAGCATTTGTATGGTCCAGAAACCTTGAAGTTGGTAGCCGATCATTCGCAGAAAATTGCCAAAGCATTTGATCAATCGAAAAATATCCCGGTTAGAATAAAATTCAAACCGGTAGTAACAACCCCAGAAGAAATTTACAACCTCTGCATGGAAGCTAATACAGCAAAGGGTTGTATTGGTATCATTGCCTGGATGCATACCTTCTCTCCTGCCAAAATGTGGATCAATGGGTTGAAAATTTTGCAAAAGCCATTATTGCATCTACATACACAGTTCAACCGGGATATACCCTGGAGCAGTATTGATATGGACTTCATGAATCTGAACCAAAGCTCCCATGGCGACCGTGAATTTGGATTCATGATGACAAGGATGAACCTGGAAAGAAAAATTGTGGTAGGTCATTGGCAAGATATTGCTGTTCATGAAAAAATAAATGGCTGGTGCCGTGCGGCTGCCGGATGGAATGATATGCAAAACGCAAAATTCGTACGCTTTGGCGATAACATGCGGCAGGTTGCAGTAACCGATGGTGATAAAGTTGAAGCTCAAATGAAATTTGGTTATTCAGTAAACACTCATGGCATTGGCGACCTGGTAGCGATGATCAATAAAGTAAAAGAAAAAGAAATTGATGGGTTGATTGATGTGTATAATAAAGCGTACAGTCTCGTTCCTTCATTAAAGAAAAATGGGAATCAATGTCAATCGCTAAGAGATGCTGCAAAAATTGAGATCGGCTTGCGTAGATTTTTAAATGCCAACAATTTTAAAGGATTCACCGATACATTTGAAGACCTGCACGGCATGACACAATTGCCAGGCATTGCTGCACAAAGATTGATGGCAGATGGATATGGTTTTGCTGCAGAGGGTGATTGGAAAACTGCCGCATTGCTGAGAGCCATGAAAGTGATGGCGGTGGGTTTACCCGGTGGTAATTCTTTTATGGAAGATTATACTTATCATTTTGAACCGGGCAATAATATGGTGCTGGGTTCTCATATGCTTGAAATATGCCCAAGCATTGCTGCAGGAAAACCTTCCTGCGAAATACACCCACTCGGTATTGGCGGTAAAGCCGATCCTGTTCGCCTGGTATTTAATGTGGCCGGTGGTGCGGCATTGAATGCTTCTATGATCGACATGGGCAACCGTTTCCGCTTATTGGTTAATGAAGTGGAAGCCGTGAAACCAAAACACGACCTGCCAAAACTGCCAGTAGCAAGGGTTTTGTGGAAGCCCCTGCCCGATATGCAAACCGGTTGTGCCGCATGGATACTGGCCGGTGGCGCACATCATACCGTATTCAGTCAAAATCTTTCTGCAGAAAATTTACAGGACTTTGCTGCCATGGCAGGAATAGAAATGATATTGATCAACAAGAAAACAACCATGCAAGATCTTAAAAATGAATTGCGATGGAATGATGTTGCCTATCGCTTAAATAAATAAACCTAACTGCTCAACAACAAAACTGCAAATATGAAAGCACTTCAGACAATTGACTATATCGTATTCCTCGTTTACTTCATCATAGTAGCCGGTTATGGTTATTGGATATACAACCGCAAAAAGAAAGCATCCATGGACAGCCATGACTTTTTTCTTGCAGAAGGTTCGCTTACCTGGTGGGCTATCGGCGCTTCACTTATTGCATCCAACATCAGTGCAGAACAATTCATCGGCATGAGTGGCGAAGGTTTTTTTGTGGGTATATCAGTAGCCGCTTATGAATGGATCGCAGCCATTGCACTCATCATCATCGCCATCTGGTTCATTCCTATCTACCTGAAGAATAAGATCTATACCATGCCCCAGTTCTTAAAAACAAGGTATAGCGAAACCGTAGCACTCATAATGGCCATCTTTTGGTTATTCCTCTACATATTTGTAAACTTCACTTCCATACTTTACTTAGGCTCTGTTGCCATCAATGAATTGCTGGGTGGAGGGTATTTACATATAATAATGATCATTTTAATGACCATGGCTTTGATCATCACCTTGGGCGGAATGAAAGTGATCGGTTATACGGATGTTATACAGGTTGCCGTACTCATCATTGGCGGACTGGCAACCATTTACCTGGCATTACAAATTGTTGACGAAAGGATAAATGGCGTTGCTGCCGGAAATGTAATTGATGGTTTTAAGACATTACTTGGCCAGGCGCCCGATCATTTTCACATGATACTTGATAAACCAACTGTTACCACTGCTACTATTGATATGCCGCAGAACCACGACATACAAAAATATGTGGTGTTGCCCGGCCTTGCCATGTATTTTGCAGGACAATGGATCGTTAACCTTAATTACTGGGGATGTAATCAATATATTACGCAACGTGCATTGGGCGCTAACCTGGAAACTGCCCGTACCGGGATTTTATTCGCCGGGTTTTTAAAATTACTGATGCCGGTAATTGTGATGCTTCCGGGTATTGCAGCGTATGTGTTATTTAAAAATAACCAGTTACCCGGCTTTGAAGGTGGCAAAGACGGCGCCTACTCTGCCATACTTGCTTTTTTGCCTGCCGGTCTTAAAGGTCTTGCTATTGCTGCACTCACAGCCGCAATTGTAGCATCACTTGCCGGAAAAGCAAACAGCATTTCAACCATATTCACATTCGACATCTACAAAAAATATATCAATAAAGACTCAGACGAAAAGAAAATGGTGTGGATGGGCAGGATGACTGTGCTTATTTCAATGATCATTGCTATTCTTTTTACCTGGAAAGATCTGTTGGGCATTAAGGGTGAAGGCGGGTTCACTTTCATTCAGAAATATACAGGTTTCATCAGCCCCGGTGTTTTTGCCATGTTCATCCTCGGTATGTTCTGGAAACGGACAACAGGTACTGCTGCATTGGTTGGACTGATACTTGGTTTTGCACTCGCCATATTCTTTAATAATTATGCGGTAAGCATATTTGGCAAAGAAACCTGGATGTACACTGCATTTGAATACCAGAAAATGGAAAAGGGTGTGGTGAAAACAATGGTTGAAATTCCTTTCCTCATCAATATGGGCTGGTCTTTCTTCATTACGGTTGTAACTATGGTTGGTATCAGCCTGGCGGGACCAAAAATAAATCCAAAGGCATTTGAGATAGACAGCTCAATGTTTAAGCTAAGGCCAACTACTATTGCTCTGATCGTTGCAACATTGCTGATCCTTACTTTGATCTATGTACGTTTCTGGTAAACAGGTTTGAGAATACGGGAGAAGTAAAATCTTCCGCAAATGCGATGATGTTATTATACTGCTGAAATTCGTCAGCAGTGTGCATCGTTGTCAATACCATAGATCGCATTCCTGCATTAGCAGCAGCTTCCACTCCCTTTGGTGCGTCTTCAAAAACTATACAGTCATGACAGTGAATGCCTAATTTATCGGCACACTTAATAAATGTTTCGGGATGCGGTTTGCTGAACTCTACATCATCTGCACTAACAATGGCATCAAAATAATGGCGGATATGCAAACCATCTAATATAAAATCAATATTGAACATGATGGCTGCCGAGCCAATACCCATCCTAATATCTTTGTGTTTTGCTTCTTTTAAAAAATGATCCAGCCCATTGATCAGTCTCAAATGCAGCCTGAACTCCAGCTGGTATTGTTTCTCTTTTTCAAAACTCATCCTGTCTTTCTCTTCCGTGGTAAAGCGACCTGGGAATATCCTGTCCAGCAGGTCATGATTTTTTCCGTAACACTCTGTCTTTACCTGCTCCAGGCTGAGGTTAGCGCCCAATTCATTCACAATGCGGTGCCATGCTTTCACATGAAAAGCCATGTCATCAATAATGGTTCCGTTCAGATCAAAAAGAAAAGCTTTTTCCATAAGGTTTTTAATTCTACATCATGCATTTGCCAACGCCCTGTCGAGATGAACATAACCGCCATCAACATGTATCAATTGTCCGGTGGTATGACTCGATCTTGGCGATAGTAAGAATGCCACCATGTTGGCGATCTCTTCTGCAGTGGTCATTCTTTTTTCCAACGGTATATTGGAATTGATCTCTTTTAACTTTTCCTCTGGGTTTGTAAAGGTCTTTATCCAGCTCTCATACAAAGGTGTATAACATTCTGCCACAACAACGGCATTTACCCTGATACCATATTTCAATAATTCAACCGCCCACTCTCTCGTTAGTGCATTGCGCCCGCCATTTGCGGCTGCATACGCAGAGGTATTGCCCTGGCCCGTTTCCGCAGTTTTGGAACTGATATTTACAATGGCCCCTTTTGATTTTATTAAATACGGAAGTGCTTGATGCGCCATCAAATAGTAATGGACAACATTCTTATGAAGGCTCTGCATGAATTTTTCATAATTACCTTGTTCGAGACTGACACCAT
>CAYTQB010000009.1:10173-36218 GCA_964439615.1 uncultured Ferruginibacter sp.
TTATGAAGGCTCTGCATGAATTTTTCATAATTACCTTGTTCGAGACTGACACCATCGTTAATACCTGCATTATTGACAAGGCCATCAATGGTATTGAATTTCTGAACAATGGTTTTTATTGCCTGTTCACATTCTACAGGTTTTGATAACTCAGCAGTAACTCCGAATGCCCTGCCACCGGAACTTTCAATAGCATTTACTGTTTTATTGTTATCCGCTTCATTTCTCCCTACGATCACGGCAATGGCACCTTCGCAGGCCAATAGTTTTGTAATGCCTTCTCCAATACCTTTCGCCCCACCGGTAACGATGATTATTTTATCTTTTAAACCCAGGTCCATATTGATCAGTTTAGGTTATAAAATGTAAAAGCATTCTTTCCAAAAAAATTGTCCTGTTCATTTTTTGAAAAAGAAGCAAAATATTCTTTGACTATATCAAGCACTGAGTCATAAGTAGCAGCCAGCAGGCATACCGGCCAGTCGCTTCCATACATGATGCGGTTTGTTCCAAAAGCTTCCACTACAATGTCTATATACGGTTTGATATCTTCCTTTTTCCAGTTTTCCAGGTCAGCTTCGGTGACCATGCCGCTGATCTTGCAATATACATTTTCGGCTTCAGCTATGTTTTGCATATCTTCTTTCCAGCCGGTTATTCTTTTGTTTTTAATATCCGGCTTGGCAATATGATCAATTACAAACACCTGGTTGGGAAATCCCTTTACTAATTCAGCTGCATATTTCAGTTGATCAGGAAAGATGAGAATATCGTAAGTGAAATTATATTTACTTAAAAGGCTGATCCCTTTTTTGAATGCAGGCTTCAGCATGAGTGCCCTGTCCTTTTCACCCTGCAATACATGGCGAAAGCCTTTCATCTTGCTGAACTGTGCATAATGAGCTAACCTGTCTTCCACATTTTCTGCCTGCAGGTCAACCCATCCTACCACACCTTTAATAAAATCATGTTCTGCTGCATTCTTCACCTGGAAAATATTTTCCTCTTCCGATTGATCACTTTGCACAACTACTGTTCCCATGAAACCATGTTGTTGTAAGAGAGGCAAAATATCCTGCGGCATAAAATCTTTTTGAATAGCCGACATATCATCCGTTATCCAACTATCACGAACAGGATCAAATTTCCAAAAGTGCTGGTGTGCATCAATTTTTTGCATAAGCCACCAGTTTTTGTTTTGCCGTTCCTAATCCATCAATGCCTGATTCAATAACATCCCCTTCTTTCAAATAAACAGGTGGCTTCATTCCCAGGCCTACTCCAGCCGGTGTTCCGGTGGATATTATATCACCCGGCAAAAGCGTCATAAACCTGCTGGTATAAGAAACCAGGTGAGGAATATTAAAAATAAAGTTGGCCGTTGTTCCATCCTGCATCATGGTACCGTTTACTTTGAGCCAGAGCCGCAGGTCATTGATATTCTTTATTTCATCCTTTGTAACCAGCCAGGGGCCAATGGGCGCAAAACTATCGCAACCCTTTCCCTTATCCCATGTGCCGCCTCTCTCCAGTTGAAATTCACGTTCACTCACATCGTTGTGCAAAGCAAAGCCTGCTACATAATTCATCGCTTCACTTTCATCAACATAACTTGTTTTTTTTTCTATCACCACGGCCAGTTCCACTTCCCAATCGGTCTTTACAGCATCTTTGGGAATAATGATATTGTCATCGGGGCCAGATAAAGCCGTTGTTGATTTCATGAAGATGATAGGTTCGGCCGGTATGGCCATGCCCGTTTCTTTGGCATGGTCGCTATAGTTCAATCCAATGCATATGATCTTTGAAGGCCTGGCAACCGGACAACCTATTCTCGACCCTCCAGGAATTTCCGGCAGCATGGTTTTATGTTGTTCAAGCACCCATGCCAGGTGAGGGAGACCACCGTTAGCGAAAAACTTTTCATCGTAGTCATAAATATAACCCGACACATCGTAATTCACATCATTGATGCATACGCCGGGCTTTTCTTTACCTGGCTCTCCAAAGCGGATCAGTTTCATGTTGTTAATTATTGAGTTTAATGAATCCACCATCTACAGGATAATCGCAGCCGGTAATAAAAGCAGCTTCATCGGAGCAGAGATATAAAACGAGATGAGCGATCTCTTCGGGCTGAGCCATACGCCCAATGGGTTGCGTCTTCGACAATTTATCGAACATTTCTTTTTCCTTACCCGGATAATTCTTTGCAAGGAAATCATCAACAAAGGGTGTATGCACCCGTGCCGGTGAAACCGAATTGCAACGGATGCCGTCATGGATATAATCTTTAGCTACCGAAATGGTCATCCCCTGCACTGCACCCTTGCTCATACTATAAGCAAACCTGTCGGGAATTCCCACATGTGCTGTAATAGAACACATATTCAATATCACACCGCCCCCGTTCTTTTTCATTTGTGGAATGGCGGCAAACAAACAATTGTACATGCCCTTTACATTAACTGAATATATCCGGTCAAAATCCGCTTCAGTTGTACTCTCTGCCTTACCAATATGTGATATACCTGCACAATTAACCAGTATATCCGTTTTGCCAATGGAGCTAAACACATCCACTACTTCTTTCTGAATAGCCACATTGCACGTATGTGCCACTGCTTTTCCACTGCTTGCGGCAATCTCATTTAAGACAGCTTCTGTGTTTTCCTTATTAAGATCAAGTATATGAACTATTGCGCCCTGTTTGGCAAACAACAAAGCAACTGCTCTACCGATACCACTGGCGGCTCCTGTTATTACTGCTGTTTTATTTGTAAGGTTGAACATCGTTATACGTTATTTATCTTTTAATGAGAATATTTTCTGCATCAACATCCATTTTTCACCCGGCTTCGACAAAGGCAATGCCTGCTGGTATTTCCACATCAGTTCCTCCCATTGCTGTACTTTTTCATTCGATGCATCGACAGCTGCTTTCTTTTCAAAACTAAAATCATCATTCACTTCCATGATCATAAAAAGCCTGTTGTTTACCCGGTGAATTTCCATTTGTTCAATACCTGCGGCCCTGATGCTTTCCAGTATCTCCGGCCACACATCCCGGTGGTAAGCTTCATATTCAGCAATCAGCGCTTCGTCATTCTTTAGGTCAAGAGCCAGGCAATATCTTTTCATCTTATCCGGTTGTTTCTGTTTTTGTAAACACATCTCTGAATTTATAGGCATAAAAAGCGATCACCACAAAACAGACACCAGGTACCAGGTAAGCCAGTTGAATATTTCCTCCTGTAGCATCCGATATCTGCCCCATCAGTAATGGGAATATAGCTCCCCCAACAATGGCCATCACAATAAATGAAGAAGCGATCTTGGTTTCTTCACCCAGTCCTGAAATACCCATTGCGAAAATAGTGGGAAACATAATAGACATAAAAAATGGCACAGCTATTAAAGCATAAACGGCCACATTACCCTTTGCAAAAACAGCAACCGTTACCAAAACAATATTGATCAATGCATAGATGCCCAATAATTTTGCAGGTTTAATATACTTCATGAAGAATGTCCCTGAAAAACGGCCGATCATGAATCCAACCATGGCAACAGAGCCCCATAAAAAAGCTGCATTTTTTTCACCCATACCTTCTGTGTATTTCGAAAAGCGAATGAAGAAACTTCCCACACAGGTTTGTGCGCCTACATAAAAGAACTGTGCAATCACAGCCCATATTAACTGTGTATGCCGAAGTACCTTAAAAGAAAATTTAGAAGGTGCATCCGCATCAGCTTCTTTTATTTCGGGCAGTTTGGTAACAAAGAATAAGGCCAGCAGTACAAATACAATTGCGGCAATAACCAGGTATGGTATTTTGACAGTAGCGGCTTCGGAATGAAGATAATTATTCAGTGTAGTTGTATCCATTTGCTGCAACTGCTCTTTGGAATATTCAACGCCTGATAAAATGAACTCACCGCCAATAATGGGTGCAATGAATGCTCCCACGCCATTAAATGATTGGGCAAGATTTAATCTTTGTGCCGATGTTTTTTCGTCGCCTAACTTGGTGATATAGGGATTGGCCACTGTCTCCAAAAACGTAGCCCCCGAAGCAATGATGAATAACCCAAAAAGAAAAAATGAATAGTCCTTTGCATTAGCGGCCGGAATAAAAAGAAGGGCCCCTGCTCCATAAAGGAACAGGCCAAAAAGAATTCCTTTCTTATATCCAAACCTGTGCATGAACCATCCTGCGGGCAGGGCAACTGAAAAATAGGCAAGGTAAACCGCTGTATCAATAAAGGCCGATTGGGTATCGGAAAGCTGGCAGGCTTTTTTAAGATGCGGAATAAGTATAGGATTGATATTATGCAAAAAAGCCCAGAGAAAGAACAGGCTTGTTACTAAAATAAAAGGAACAAGGTATTTATTGTTATTACCCATAGTTGATTTTATTGTTTAAAAGTAAGCAAATATGACCTGTTTTTACGTGTTGTAAATATGTAAGTGGTTTTGCATTAACAATCCGGGTTGTGACAGTGCCCCCTCAGGTAAAATAAAATGAAATTAAAAGCCTGCCCCTGGCGAAAAAAATTATAAGTTTACATTCGCTTTACGGGTACAATTTTCGGGATGTAGCGCAGCCCGGTAGCGCACTACGTTCGGGACGTAGGGGCCGCTGGTTCGAATCCAGTCATCCCGACCTTGCCTGCCTTTTTTTGTGTAGGGGACGGAAGTTATTTAAAATGAAGTTTTACTAACTTACAGGATGGTTAAACATTAAACGACTTAAACGTTAAACTTTACATGCGTACAGTACTTAAGCCCGGCGAAAAAAAACTCATCATCATCCGGCAGCATTGGCTAAAGCTGGCGCTGCCTTTTGTAGCCTGGTTCATGCTGGCCGTACTACTACTTGTTTTTATTAAGAACTACAGGGTTGACCTTATCATTATCTTATTAACGGCCTTTTACCCGCTGATAGAATACATCAACTGGAAAAATAACCTTTGGTGCGTTACCAATTTAAGGGTGGTGGATGAAAGTGGTTTTTTTACCCGCTACTCCAAGGAAAGCCCGCTGGACAAGATAAATAATGTAGAGTACGACCAATCTATCTGGGGCCGGCTTTTTGGTTTTGGCAACGTGGATATACAGACCGCCGCTGAGTTGGGGGAAACAACGTATAATCTCATTCATCATCCCAAACTATTAAAAGACACCATCACCCACGCCCAGGAAGAATATAAAAAGATGCAGATAAGCAACCAGGCCACACAGCTTGCCGAAGCCATTGCCCGTACAAACCCTGCTGCACAGCCCTCGCAACAAATGGTAGCTGATGAACTGCATAAACTTTTTGATCTTTTACAAAAAGGCGCCATTACACAGGAAGAATATGTGGCGCAAAAGAATAAGCTGATGGGGAGTTGAAAAAAATGTAAAAGTAGCATGGCACATAATTGTGCTGCTAACCAGAACAAAACTGTGCCGGGAGTAGCGTATATTTATGAGTTGCCTGCAACCCTATTGAAAATCGTATACTGTTCAAAATGAAATTGGATAAAGATTATGCCTTCAAAAGAAATACGGACTGAGCACTGCAAAAATTGCAACTACGATTTCAGGATTGACATCCCGCATATGAAATACTGCCCTAATTGCGGACAGGAAAATCATAGTCCAAGAATGCCTTTCTTTCACTACTTATACGAGTTAATGGAAGGCATTTTCCATCTTGACAATAAAACCTGGCTAACTATTAAGACCCTTTTTGCCCGACCAGGCCAGATCACTAAAGATTTTATCGAAGATAAGCGGAACCGGTATTCACCCCCGGTCAGGATGTTTATCTGGTGTACTGCATTATTTATGTTCAGCGCCTGGCTTATTGTAGACACTTTTTCTCACTATGGTCAACCGGCTTCCGAATCAAGTAAATCAATAAGTCAGCGTTTTGATGAAGCGCCTGATTCATATAGTATACCAATAAGACTTGTTTCCAGTGGGTTTTGGCCCATGCTGCCTTCTATGCCTATAGGTAAACAAAGGGTTTTAAAAAAAATCCCCAACAAGGAAATTAAAAACTGGCTTCAGGGTCAGAAGTATCCTGCTGATTATTTTCATGTTCAATTGGTAAAAGCCTACCGAACACAAATCAATAGTCCGCTTACCGTATCTGCCTTCACAAAGAAAATGACAGCAGGAAATAATATTCTTTTTGTATTGTTGCTTCCCCTCAATGCATTAATACTGTTCCCGCTTCTTTACAGGAAAAAAATGCTCTACTATGATTCAATGATATTTACCCTGCATGTTAATACCTGGATACCGCTTTTCCAATCTATTTGGATATGGTTACTGATGCTGATGATTGTTTTGCTGCGTGCTCCTGAATCAATCTTTTTATCAATACCTGTAATCAATGCTGCCTATTACCTTTTTGCGTTAAAGAAAGCTTTTAGGTATAATTGGGTAAATACAATAGTACGATGGGTACCTATCTTTGTTATTGACACATTATATCATTGGACTTTAATGTTGTTGAATGCCGCCTGGTTTACGAATTAGATATACAGGCTACATTAAGGGCTGCAGGCAACAAAAGTATTTGCAAAAGCAGGGCTGTTCAATGTAACATCAGCTATGTGCAAGCATCAGCAGCGGTTCGGGCTCGACGTTCAATGAATTCCCTGCCATCGCAAATACTCGACCGTTGGTGGCAATTTGTTACGAACTCTCAAACAACATTGACAATAAAAAATAAATTATGACGGACAGAGAAAAAATAATCAAAAACTATGTTGACGGGTATAACCAGTTTGATATTGACAAAATGGTTGCTGACTTCGATGACAACATAGTTTTTGAAAACATACAAAATGGTGAGACAAATATGTCTTTAAAAGGGTTGACCGCATTTAGACAGCAAGCTGAACAAGCAAAAACATATTTTACTGAAAGAACGCAAACAATTAAATCGTTTGTTCATAATGACGATACAACTGAAATAGAAATTGACTACAATGCAATTTTAGATATAGATTTTCCCAATGGACTTAAAAAAGGACAAGAGTTAAATTTAGTTGGAAAGTCAATTTTTGAATTTAGCGGAGACAAAATCATTAAACTGAAAGACGTTAGCTGAGTAATAAAAGCAAACACAAGATACCGGCCGCTAACATGGGGTTCCAAAATACGGGCTTGACCAATAAAACTTCGGCTTCAACTTATAAATTTAGCTTCGGTTTGCCGGGCGGACGGAACATCAATTCCCCCGCTTCGCCAAGCCGTAACGTTGTGCGTCACCTTTCACGACGGCTTTTCAAATTGACAACCAAAAATGAAGTTTCTAATTTTGGAAACTTGTATCATTTTTGCAAAACACCCTTAATTGCAATACTTTCAGACACGGTTTTCAGAAGAAGCAGACAAATTCATTGCAGGGCCTGACACAAAAGCTGCAAGGAAAGTTTTCTACAACATTGTCTTGCCGAACAAAGCAATGACCCAAAACTTTTCAAGAAACTGCAAAAAGCCATTTGGTAATTTAGAACAAAGTTTGGCGGAGTACTTTTTGGGACAAGGACAACGAAACCGAAACTTTAGTTTTTACAACTCATGTTTTATTAAAAAAGTTGACAAAGTCTCTGCAAACGAAATTGAAAGATCAGTTAATATCCGGAAAAAATATTTTGAAAGCAAACTAAAAAAATAACATTATGGCAAAGACAGCAAAGAAATCGTACTCACTTGCCGAAATGCAAGATAATTACATCGGCAAGAAAGGCACAAAAGACAGAGACCAATATGAATACGAACTTCGTATGGACGTTTTAGGCCGAATGATAAAAACTGCAAGACAGGAACGCAAATTAACACAAGAACAATTAGGCGAACTTGTTGGTGTACAAAAAGCACAAATTTAAAAATTAGAAAGCAGTGCAAATAGTGCAACAATTGACACTGTACTAAAAGTTCTCAAAGCTTTAAAAGCAGACATACACTTTAATGTGACGATTGAAAAGCAGTACTTGCAACTCGTTTGACTATAAGGCGAACGTACAACATGAACTGTGTAAAAAATTACTTATTAAAGTATTTGCCACCCGATTCTGAAAATAAAATAGACGCATTAACGGGATGCTTTCCTTTCAGCCAGTGTTGGCCTCAGTCGTTTTTTACTTTTATTGAATACCATCATCCCTTTGTCAATTCCTTTACGCAGCTCTATTTGTTCTTCAATGGGTAAGTTGTAAACCGTTTGACATTCTTCACTGCAACAGCCATCATATTTTGTGGCGCATGTGGCACATTGAATGAATAATAAATGACAGCCGTCATTTTTACAATTGGTATGCGTATCGGCCGGTTTGCCACACTGATGGCAATGGGCAATAATGTCCTCTGTTATGCGTTCCCCAAGCCGGTCGTCAAAAACAAAATTCTTCCCAATAAATTTACTTTCCATGCCCTCCGCTTTTGTTTGCTTTGCATAATTGATTATCCCCCCCTCCAGGTGAAACACATTATTGAACCCATGGTGCAACATATAGGCGCTTGCTTTTTCGCAACGGATACCACCGGTGCAATACATGATGATGTTCTTGTCTTTCTTATCCTTCATCATCTCTACAGCCATTGGTAATTGCTCTCTGAAGGTATCGCTGGGTATTTCAACGGCTTTTACAAAATGTCCCACTTCATATTCGTAATGATTGCGCATGTCGATAACAATAGTATTGTCATCCTCCAGTAACTCATTCATCCGGGCTGCATTTACATAACGCCCCTTATTCTGCATACTAAAGCCAGGATCGGTAATTCCATCGGCAACTATCTTCTTCCTTACTTTTATTTTTAATACCCAAAAAGATTTTCCGTCATCATCTACGGCAATGTTCAGCCTTATGTTTTTTAAAGGAGGAATTGAATCAATATGATTTCTGAATGCATCAACATTACTGTCGGGCACACTGATCTGGGCATTGATGCCTTCATGTGCCACATAAATTCTCCCAAACACTTTTAGTGCATACAATGCCTTATACATGTCATCCCTGAATTGTTTTGGATCATCAACAGGAAAATACTGATAGAAAGAAATAGTGGTACGATGTTCTTTTTCCTCGTACAATAATTTTTTAAGTTCCGCCTGGGAAACACGGTTATGTAATACTGCCATAAGATGTAATTTGATTCCGTTTGATGGAAAATCCGCCGTGGCGGATTGGATGCTTGCAGGCAAACCAAATTGAGCAGCAAAAATAATGAAAGCCCGTCAGAGTGAGATACTCAAATTACCATTCCTTCGGCCGGCCTGGGACCTCACAGAACCGCCAAGAATACCACCAGTACCTATCCGTACCTCTCCTGAGATGCGATTACTGTTGCTGTAGCCAATCACATAATCAACCCTGAAGATCTTGAGTATATTCTCCAGGCCCACAAATATCTCGGCAAAATAATTTTTACGGTTCACGTAAAAGGCATTGCTGCCAGCCACCATGTTCCAGTTGAGTTTTTTAAAGAAGGGGATCTTGTTAGTGATAAGCCCGTTGAAATGATGCTCTATATGTCCAAAGCTGTAGAATGGTTCGGTGGTACTGTTGAGATAATACGGGGCCAACTGGTAACTGTTCACATAATCACTGGCCGCAATGGAGCGGTTTCCATTAAAATGCTGGAAGTCCTGGATATAAACAGACTTATCATTAAGAAAACCTCCGATACCAAGCTTATACCTGAATGTTCCGGCAAGTTTTAAATTGATACCATCAGCCGCACTGAAGCGCCATTTATCGAAGTTGGCATCGCTTCCGAAGATATTTTTAATACCCTTGGTATAATTAAAACTGAATGTAGGATATTTTGAACCCAATGACATTTTACGGTTTGGATACTGAATATACCTTTGCCCCGGCCTTACGCTCATATCAATGCTCATTACAAAAGCCCTGTTGGGCGTAAATTGCGCCGGTATCCTTTCTACAGGATAATTGGGGGTGATGCGGTTTGAATCAACTTTAAAAATGGTGAAGTCAGTTGTATTCTCTATGGGTCGCCGGTCTTCGTACAAAACAGATACCGCTACCCTGAACCCGCTTTCAAAACGTTTACTTAAACTTACCTGGCCAAAATAATTCTCGTATATCTTCATGAAATTATCTCCATACAACAATGTACTAATCGTATTCTTCAACGGCGTGATCTGGCTTTGTTTGTTAAACTGACTCACCCTTTTACCTCCGCTGAACTCCCAGGTTTGCCGTTTTATCTTCCTGTCGGCATCCCAATCCCTTGTTCTGAAGATCATGTTTACCCATGCCTGCAGGTGCACATTGCTGAAGCCATACCGAAAGTTGGGTTCAAAAGAAAAATTGGTCTTCCATTTAGGAATATGTTTATCGTAGTACATATTCAGGTTGACCACCACACCTTCAACGGTATTATATTCCAGTCCTTTCACCAAAGATTCTATCCCCCAGGTAAACTGGTTGGTCTTGCTGTAATGTGTGCGGTTGATCCCTTTCCAGAAAATATTCAGCGGTTTAAGTTTTCCCTGGCGCTTTTTTAATGAGTCAATGGATGACTGACTTATTACCGAATCTTTCCTGGCCTCAAAAACACTGTCCTTTACCTGGTAATCCATTCTTTCTTCGGGCTCAAGAGGTACGGGCCTGATAGTATCCCAGTATTCTTTGCTTTTTTTATTAACCCCGGTATCATATTTAATGATCACATTATTGAACCTGTTCTTTGCAAAGGTTGGGTTGATAATATAATTGGAATACACAGAAAGAAAATTACCGATGGCATCTATTCCTAACTGTTTAAAGTTGAAATGGATAAGCTGGTTCTTGATCCGCCACACATCATTGCCAACAGGAACATGGATCTGTGTGATCTTAAGTGTGTCCACTATTTCAAGCTGGGATGTTTTAGTAAGTGTGAGGTCAAGACTATGGATGCGCCAGTCTTCATCGGTTATGTTTATGATACCTGAGAAGACGGGTTCGTAATTACGGCGGGGTATCACTTTAATGCTGTTGATCTCTTTCCCGTCTTCATAAAAACTACCCAGGTATTTGTAGCGGTACATGCTCAGCGCTGCATCAGCAATGGGTGAAACAAATCCCCGGGGATTTAACTGGTTGAGGAAAACGGTGACATTATTCTGGTAAAAAGTAATGAAGGTTGGAAATGTAAATCCAAAACCATCACTCCCGCTTACCCTGCTACTGATCACTTCAAGTCTTAATTTATCAGGCAATTGAGAATATATGTGTGAAACAGATTCAGATAAATAAATAATGCCTTTGCCTGATGAGTCGAGTCCCATATCATTCCTGTCGGCATCAGGTATTTTTCTACCCAGTATTTTTTTGGGAAGCCTCCGCAGCTTTAGCATATCTTTTGCATAGAGACCACATTCAAATCCTTTTACCTGCTCATTATAATAAGATCGCTTTTTTATAGCCTCCCTGATGATGGCATACGCCGGATCTTCCCCGCTTTTAACAACCACTTCCGTCATATCAAGTTGCTGCTCCGACATTACAAAACTAACTTCCTCATCCTGCTTATCGATCGTTACCAATCTTTCAATCTTTTTAAAACCAATATGCTGACAAACGACCGTATAAGTTCCGGGGCCGACAGAAAAAGAAAACTTTGCCCTGTTATTAGCGCTTGCTCCCATAGAAGTTCCTTTAATGGTTAACGAGGAATAAGGTAACAGGTCGCCTTTGTTTGTGAAAACAGTGCCATAAATTTTTTGAGCAGAAACGGAGGAAGAAAACAACAAAGAAAAAAGTAATAAAACTCTGGGCATATTCAGTTTTGAGGAATAACAAAAATAACGCTGATATTGTTACTAAAAGTCTAAAACTAATCAACGGATTTTCTTATGCCCTGGATTTGCGGAGATAACTTCCTGCCAAAGCAGCAAAACCGGCTATCAATGCAGCAATCAAAGCGGTGATAAGGATAAGTATATAGGGGTTATCCGTTTTTAAGATAAGCATGGATATTTTACCTGCTAAAATATGTTCATTGTTATTACTGATCCAGAAACTCAGTCCACCCCACAATAAAAACAATGAAATAAACCCTGTAAGGAAAGATTTGCCCGGCTTTTGGGGTATCAATACAGCCACTATAAATGCAGCGATAGCAATACTCCACCAGGGCAGGAACAGGCAAAAACCAAAACTTAACAGGGCAGTAAGAATAAGGGAGATTAAGAATTTCATAAAATTGATTTGGTGATTTGATGATTTGGTGATTTGGTGATGAATTAATTTTAATTATCAAATCACCAAATCAATTCATTTCCAAATCATTTATTGAATGTAATTTTTGCTTTTACCCGTTTGTCATTTATTTCGTCCTTTGTCATCATCCACAGTGAATAATATTTTCCTGCAGCCCATTGATCAACAAAACTATCATAGTATTTGCTTCCGGGATTACCGCTTTGTCCGCCAGGATAAACTCCATAGGCTTCGGTCTTGGCTGTAAGGCTTACTACCATCCTCCAGCTTGGCCCATGATCAACTTTTGTTGCATTGATACATTGTGTTCCGCCGCCAATGGGCAAGTTCATCCTGCTGAACGGAACTAACTTTGCCAGGTGGTTGATACGGGTGGCTTTATTTTTTTCCCAATCCAGTTTTCCCTGCACTTCAATTTTTTGCAATTCCAATGAGGCTTTTTTAAACGCTGCAGTCACATCATCAGCCAGTGTTTCTTTTTGCGGGGTGGAAATATCATCGAGGAATTTATACGCTGAATCTTTTATTACTCCTTCTACCAGGTTGCTCACAAATGGACGCATCACTACTTTAGGTGCATTGGCATATTCATCATCAAATACAGTATGTTCAAAACTCTTCCAAAATTGTTCAAAGACGGTAGGACCTCTTGAGCCTGCATCATTCCTGCAGTCCCAGCTTTTAAACATATCCCAGTATTTTTTTTCCGTATCATTCAATTCACTCTCTTTCATGTTGGCAACAATCAGTGGCTTTATCATTGCTGCACCTATATCTAAATTATCTGTTTGCAATGCCATCATATCCTGTGGCGTAATATTGGTCATAGCATTTAACCTGCGGTTAATGTTAAGCCCCCTGTATAATGGGTAATCTCTTCCCAAATAATAATGATAGGTACTATCATCAACAGGTTTTTGGTTGGCGCTGCTCACAAAACCACGTTCAGGGTTATATTGAAAAGGCACTTCATCCTGCGGTATCATGCCCTGCCATAAATAACTCGTATCGGTACCGGGCATCACAAAATCTCCCTGCCCCTTCCATTTAGCAGGCCATTCACCCTGTGTCCTTATGGCTATATCTCCATTCCTGGAAGCAAATACACAATTCTGTCCAGGTGTATGCAGATTAGTAACTGCTGCAGAATAATCAGCATAATTTTTTGCATGGTTCAGCATATTAAAGATCTTCAACTCATTACTGGCATCGTGTGCTTTCCAGCGAACGGCATAATATTTATTGTTCGTGTTTCTTCCACCCGAAAAAGACTTATCGTACATTACCGGACACCAGTCTTTACCTAACTGAACATAAGCAACGGAGTCAATAAAATCAGACTTTCCTTTTATCTTAATGGTATCTACCCTGAATTTTGTTTTCTCCCATTGGTTGTTAAATGAATATTCCTGCCGGGTATCATCCTTGAATTTTATTTCATAATAATCTCTTACATCCCTGCCGCCATTTGTAAAACCAAAAGCACAATCATCGTTATAACCAATGATAACTCCTGGAGCGCCCGGAAAGCTAACCCCGTAGGCATTGAATGTGGGTGTTGATATCTGCAGCTCATACCAAAGTGACGGAAGATTTAGTCCTAAATGCGGATCGTTGCAAAGAATGGGTGCACCGTTTTTTGTTTTCGCAGCACTCACTGCCCAGTTATTACTTCCATTATTCTTGTCGGGTTTCGTGGTTTCTATTACAGCAAGTTCTTTACTCTTCAAATAAAGCGAATCCGCATTGGCTGGCGCAACAGGAAATACTTTTTGTTTTTCAAAAATGGTTCCTTTGGGAATAATTGGATCTAATGAATCCTGCAAGAGTGGAAATAGTCTGGCAAAATCCTCAACTCCGAAATAGTTTTTGGCATTTGTCATTTCAAAATCATCATCATGCGCTGCCAGGTCGTAACTCATGTATTTTAAAAACAAAGAAGTCTTCAGGTTATTCCACTTTTCAGGCTTATAACCAATCAGTTTGTACTCAAGCGGAAGGCTGCTTTCTGTAAGCGTTTCAATATATGTATTAACACCGGCTGTATAAGCGTCGCATTCAGTTCTTACAAAAGGGTCTTTATTTATTTCTTCCAGGGCAATTTCGGCGGCATACACCATGCCTAACCGGCGCATGTTCCTGTCAAAATTTAAAATACGTTCATCTTTATTACCCAATATCTCACTTAAGCGCCCTCCGGCAGCATGTGTTTGGAACTCCATTTGCCAAAGCCGGAATTTTGCATGCAGGTAGCCCTGTACAAAATAGGCATCGTTTTCCTGTTCGGCAAAAATGTGTGGTACCAGGCGGTCATCGAGATATACATCAACCTTGCCTGCAAGCTGAGGAAATTTCAGACCGGCTGTAAAATCTGCATTGAAGCTTTCGGCATTTTGCCAAAAACCGTGCTGCGGGCTAAAAAAACTACCAAAAGCAGGGGCCTCCTTTCCCCCTATTGTAAGCCTTGTATTTAAAGTAATTACCAGTGCAGTAGTGATAGCAGTTGCAACAAGAAAGGGGATAATCCTCATAAATGATTATTATTTGCTGTAAAATACTAAAAAGTAATAAGATAAAATCATTGTTGTTACAGGAAGCCGGTTGTGTAGCTTTTTTTTTCTGTGACAATTTTGCAATTAATTAAAAAATTCCAGCCCGGCTTATGCAGTGATGGCATCATATTTGTTCGGTTTTAATAGATTATTATTCAAATAAACCTGCTACAATGAAAAATTTAATTCCCCTTTTAATAGCTGTTTCGGCGGTGCTTTTAGTTTCTTCCTGCAAAAAATCTGATCCCGTTCCCCCGGAATATAAATTGGACGGTAAATGGGTAGGAACTTATACAAACACAGGCGGCACCCCTAATTATTTTTCTTTATCGTTTCAAAGTGGCGGTGTGCTTTTGGTGCAGGCTAATGATGCTACTACCCCCGATATTGCCAATGGCCTCTACCATCTTGATCCCGATAGTTTAAGGGGGTCATTTGTTTATACGGTTGGTATTGGTATTAACTACCTGTTTGCCGCTAAATACAACTCCGGTTCAAACGTAATGGCCGGAACATTCGGAGTAAGTCCCAACACTGCATCAACTGGAGTTTTTACAGTAACGAAGCAATAATAAATCATTTTCCAGATCATATAAAAACAGTTTGGTTATTATAGCCAGGCTGTTTTATTTTTGCCCTTCATGGAAAATATATCAACCAGCATTAAGAACATTTTAGGTTTACAACTTCCTTCAGATCCCCGTTGGGTTAACCTTGCCGAGTTACAGTTGGAAGAAATTTTAACCGACCATGCCTATTGTGAACAGAAAGCAGCTACCACCTGCATAACACTTATACAACGGTATTCCGACAAAGAAAGGCTCATTAAAGAACTTAGCCCTATTGTTACCGAAGAATGGGGACATTTCCGGCAGGTATTGGCCGAATTACATAAAAGAAATTTACAATTGGGTAAACAACGTAAAGATGTTTATGTAAACAAGCTGCTGGAATTTCAAAAGAAAGGTGGCAGTCCCGATGAACGTTTTTTAGATCAACTGCTTACTATGGCTTTGATAGAGGCTCGTAGCTGCGAAAGATTCAAGAGGCTGAGTGAAGGCCTTGATGATAAATACATGCGTAATTTCTATCGCCGGTTCATGGAAAGCGAAGCCGGCCATTATACTTTATTCATCAATCTTGCTGAACACTATATTGATAAGAAAATTGTGAGAAAACGCTGGGCCGAATGGCTGAAATATGAAAAGGAACTGATGAAGGAGATGGAAATAAGGGGCGACAGGATACATTAATAGCCCCCTCCGCCCCCTGAAGGGGAAATCTGAACTCATAATTTGAAATGTGCTGCTTCATCTTTGAAATCAATATAATGATATTGCTCCTGCAGTTTTTTTACTTTCTCTAAATTGGTTTGCAGGAATTTTTTATGCTGTTCTGAAGACGGGTTAAAAGCCTTGTGATTTTTTGCAGCAACGATTACTGCAATATCTTTCATTAACTGTTGCGCTGGTTCATCGATACAAGCCGTGATAAATTTCTCCCACACATAATTAGTAGCAGCGTAGTTTGGATGAACCATATCTTCAGCAAAAAAGCGATAGTCCCTAAGATCATCAATGATGAGTTCATAGGCAGGAAAATAAAAGCAATTATTATTGTTTTCCACCAGCTGATGAACAGCATGTATCAATGTTGCCTTGCTGCGGTTGTTTTCAACAAAGCCATCACGCAGGTGCCTCACGGGACTGATGGTGAAAATGATCTTCAGCCCCGGGTTAAAGCTCATCGTTTTTTTGATCATTTGCTGCAGAGCAGCAACGACCTCATCAACCTGCAAAAGCCGCTTATTGAATTTATCGGTAGGTACTTTATGGCAATTGGCTACCACTGATCTCGCCCCCAACCCTTCTCCCAAAGGAGAGGGGAGTTCGTACACAAATGCCGATCCAAGAGTTATCAATGACCAGTCGGCCTTTTTTAAAAAAGAATGTGCCTGGGTTTGAGATGCATTTATTGCCTGTAAGCACCTCTCTTTATCAGGGTTTGAGAACCGGCTATGGTGCTCCCAACTGTTCCAGCATTCATTCTGATAAAACAGGTCTTCGGATTTGTATTGTTTATTATCTATGTAAGATGAAACGGATCTTGTAATACTGATGGGATTAAAAAGGATGCCATTGGGGTTGTCCATCACCGAAAATTTATGGTTGGCCAGTTTAGCGCCGATCTGTTCGGTAAAGCATGAGCCTATCAACATTAATTTATGCTGATGATTGATCTTAACATCAAATGATTTGGGAGTAAATTCTACATGAAAGTCCATAACACGAATTAATCGAATTACACTAATTACACGAATATATTGGAAGCTAACATACTGCAGTTCTTTAAAGCTTCCATATCTAAATTGTTCAACAAATTCTTTTCTTTAAAATAAGGTATCATCAGTTCCGTATCCATATTACCCACCAGTTCATCATCGGCCATAGGGCAGCCGCCAATGCCCTTTAAGGCGCCGTCAAATCTTTTGCAGCCAGCCTGCAATGCTGCATCAACCTTTTCTTTCCAGTTGGCCGGGGTTGAATGCAGGTGAACGCCTATTTCTGTTTGGGGCAATGAATCAACCAGGTATTTGGTGATACGGTAAACCTGTTCTTTTGTTGCCAGGCCAACCGTATCGGCCAGTGAAATGATCTTTATGTCCATCCCTGCCATTTTATTCACCCAGTTGAAAACAATGTCTTCATTATATACATCGCCATAAGGATTACCAAAACCCATGGAAATATAAACAACCAGCTCTTTTTTATTTTTTATGCAGAGGTTCTGTATCTCATCCACCCTGCTCAATGATCCGGCAATAGTTGAATTGGTATTTCTTTTCTGGAATGTTTCGGAAACAGAAAAAGGAAAACCGAGGTAAGATATCTCATCATATACAACTGCATCTTCTGCTCCTCTTTGGTTAGCTATGATCGCCAGCAATTTTGATCTGCTCCTCCCCAATTCCAAACTCCCAATTACTTCTTTTGTATCTGCCATCTGTGGTATGGCTTTAGGCGATACGAAACTGCCAAAGTCAATGGTATCAAATCCAACCTTTAACAGTGCATTAATGTACTCTATCTTTTTTTCAGTTGGAATAAAATGAGCCCAACCCTGCATAGCATCACGGGGGCATTCGATTAACCTGACCGGTTGTGGGTTCATTCTGCAAAAATAACTAAAGAAGGGCTATTTTAAGCCAAGCCTCAACATCAGCATTTCTTTTTTGGCTTTGCTTACCGAAAGTTTCTCACCGCTCTTTAAAACAATATACCCACCGTCTGTCCGTAGAAATTGTGCGATGCAGGTAACATTCACCAGGGTAGAATGATGTACCCGTTGAAATATTTCTGCAGGTAATAATTCTTCCACATCACCCAGTGTTCTTGAAATAAGCATTGGTTTCTTCCCTTCTATAAATATTTTGGTATACGCTCCTTCAGCCTGGCAATAAACAATAGAAGATATATCAATAAACTCATACCCATCCCGCTGTGGTAAAGCAATTTTGTGCTCTGCTGCAGGCTGCCGGATGTTGCGGAGAAGATTGCTGATATGCTGTATACTGCTTCCTTCCTCCATTTTTCTCTCTACTTTTTGAACTGCCGCTTTCAAATCGTTCGCATCAATGGGTTTTAACAGATAATCAACTGCGCTTATACGGAAAGCTTTTGCGGCAAATTCATCATGTGCTGTTGTGAAGATGATGGAAAAATTAATATCTCCCAGCAGTTCCAGCATTTCAAAGCCATTCATCCAGGGCATCTCTACATCTAAAAAAACAAGATCCGGGTTTAATTTTTTTATAGCCATCATCCCTTCTTTTGCGGAAGAACAGGCTTCCATCACTTCAACAGAAGGACAATGCTGTTGCAGGTCGCTCAATAACGCCCTTACACAATGATTCTCGTCATCTATAATTATTGCTCGTATCATGATAGCTCTTCTTTTATTTTAATGATGACAGTAGTGCCAGTTGATGCTCCCTTTTCATCCTTCTTATCCACAACTTCCAGGCTTGCCTGCCGTTGCTGCAGCAGGTTATTCAACTCCAGCCTGGTTTGGGTTAAGTTAATCCCTTTTGACTGGTGAGCCAGGGTACTGGTAGATCTATTTTGTTGTGAGGATTCTCTACCGATGCCATTATCATCAATGACAACATGAACCAAGCCATCTTTTTTAAGAACACTTAATGAAATCCTTCCGCCGTTATTGCGGGGTACTATACCATGCCAGATGGCATTTTCAATAAAGGGTTGGATGATGAGTGCAGGGATCTGAATGGATTTCATGTCTATATTTTCATCAACTTTTACTTCATAAGAAAACTTAGTGTCAAACCGCATGGCTTCCAGTTGCAGGTACAGTTTACAGGTTTCTAATTCATCGTATAGACTGATCTCTTTTTTATCAGCGCTGTTGAACAGATTACGGATAAGTTTCGAAAAAGTAGTTAAGTAGGTTACCGATTTTTCATTTTCATTCTGTTGTATCAGTGATTTGATGGAATTAAGACAGTTAAAAATAAAGTGCGGGTTCATCTGGGCACGAAGCGCTTTTGATTCCAGTTCCAGCAATTCTTTTTCGTGCCTTGCTTTTTGTTGTTCTTTTTTCCGGATAGATTGAATTCTAAAACGGATCAGAAAACCGATAAGGGTGGCACCTATAAGTGTACAAAGCAGCTTGAACCAGCCGGTTTGCCACCATGCCGGCTTAATGACGATCACATATTCAACAGGTTGTATCTCCCAATTCCCTCCCTGCATCTGTGCCTTTAAGCGAAAAGTATATTTGCCCGGTAACAGTTTTGTGTAAATAATTTTTCGGTTAAAGTAATTGGTATAATGCCAGTCTTTATCAATTGGTGCAAGCTGGTATGCATATTCAATCCTTTCCGGAAAAAAGAACTCCGGGGCAGAAAAAGAAAAACTAAGTGTATTCTGATCATGTAAAAGTTTTATGGTTTGTTCTGCTTCCAAACCTGTTCGTGTAAAAACAACAGCCGTATCGGCTGCAACCGTATTCAGGTAGGGGGTAATGGTGGAAGAGTAGTTATCTAAATTGGAAAGTTTAAAATATTCAAACCGGCTGGAATGACTGACAAAAAGATGGCCATTGCTGTAGAGGAAAGCTTTATTGTCCGGGCTCGACAAACCATTGGAATGATCAAACAGGAACGATTGCTTTTTCCGGTAATCATACACTACAATGCCATTTAGTGAACGGAATAAGATATACTGACCTGCCCCGCCAATTATCGTTGTATAATCTCCCCGCATCAACCCTTTAGTGCCGTATTGTATAGAATCGATACAGTTAAGTGATACAGGGTCAATAACCCGAATACCGTACAACTGGATCATAAACCATAATCTTCCTTCAGCATCTAATGAAGGGGCACAAACCAGGGGGCGAGGTAAAAGGTTGCCGAATAAAGAAAGGTTAGGTATAATCTTCATCTCTTGTTTGGCAAGGTTGTACTGTCCAATTCCTCCATTCCGGATCAAATAAACCATATCCCTTTTCTTATCATACCAGGCAGAAGCATTTTTAATTTCAACTCCCTCGTCTTTAATTTCCTGGCAACTGATGGTATCAGCAACCAGTGTGGTGTGGTTGATATGATAAATAGTTCCGTCATTCTTTTTAACCAGTATGTTTCCGTTTCGGGTTGTAACAATATCAATAAACCTGTCTTCTGCCCCCAGCCAGGCAAGAGAAGGGAATTGTTTTTCTATCAATTCAAATTTTTTATTACCGGGCAGCATGATATGTACTTTCCATCCCGTCGTCCAGAATCTACCGCTGCCGTCTTTCGTAATTTTAGTATCAACCGTTGCCCCATAGTTGTAATAATTATTAATTACAGAAGTTGGTATAACAGCCTGCTGAATAAAGCCGGTATCATAAACATGAACACCCGTTGATTCCAGAAATGCCCCGTAATATAAATGGCTACTGCTATCAAAATATATATTCCGAATCTTAGGCCTGTGAAAACTAAACGCAGTAAGGTTGGGTACGTTCACCGGTTGTAAACGGAGTTCTTCCGGGACACTTACATATAAAAAACCCCTTTGGAGCAGCCAGGTATTGCCATGCAGGTCATTCGCTATATATTTTGTTTGCTCCTCCGGGTAACTTACTCCCGATACATTAAAATATACTACGCTGCCGGTTCTTGTATCAAAAACGGCTGTTTTGCCAGTATTAATTCCGAGTAAATATTTGTCATCTGTTAGTTTTACGAATTTGCGGATGATATATCCATAATACAGATCCTTTGCCTTATAAAGCGCATCTAATCCAAATACGATTTTTGCTTTGCCCGTGTGTGAATTATACTTTGCAAATCCACCTGCCCAGGAATTAAACCAGATGGTACTGTCATTGGCCACATCCATGCGCTGTACATCAATCAACTGCCTGTTCGCCTTGAAATTCGGATTATACTTATGGGTCCTGTCTGTAATAATCTCAAAGTTCTGGGTGAATTTATTGTTTCTTTTATCTAAGAGGTAGATACCATTAAAGCCGCCAATCCACAGTTTATTGCCGTCAGTGGCATGAGAAGAAAAACTCATAACTGTATTAAGTGTTCTGTCCTGCCAGCTATCAGGTTTCGTTGCATCAAGGTTATAATGACCTAATCTATTTTTAAGAGGGTCATATATAAACATGCCTCCATTACCAGTACCTCCATATACAATACCGTTTTTATCAATATACAATGTATGAATACCCGGGCTGAACTGTTTATGCGTATCTGAATAAGCATAAGATAGCTTAGTATAAGATGCTGCCCGCCGGTCATAATAATAAAAACCGGTAGGTGTGCCGATATAAAAATTATGTTTAGCGTCTTCAACAATTGCATGGATACGGACTAACCCAAAAATATTCGCTTCCTGTAAGGAGGAATGATAAATAATATCCGATCCATCAAAAGAAGTTAATCCCTGTGCGGTGGAAAACCATATTAACCCATCCTGCGAAAAGTAAAAATACTCGGATGTAATGGGAGGCATAAAGGGATGGGTAACCTTTTTAAAGACAGGTAATCTATCACCAGGGTTATTTTCCTGAGCCTTTAAAACAAGGGTAGCCAATAAGAATATAGTAGCAACAGTGTATCTCATTACCTGGATTCAGTTTCTAAATCTACTTTATTCCTGTTGTTTTTTATACTGCTGTTTGGCAATCAGCGGATTTACACTGATAACTGGCCTCGTTTACTATATATCCTTACAGGTTTTTCATAATTGTACCCCACCGGCTATCTAATTCAACGCTCCCCGGGCTTCAAATGAGGTTCGGCAGGTTTCACCAATGAAATTCGCTTTGCGGCCAAACATAAATATAACAACTGCCAAGCCGGAAAGGTTAATTGCAAATTGGCGGTTTTAATAAGCTGCTACAGAAAATAATTTAGTGGAAACAAAATAATAATCATGAAAACAAAACTTCTAAGCATCTTACTCTTAACGGGTATAGCTTTTATCGCCTGCAAAAAAGAAAACACATCCACCAATAACCTTTCCCAGGATAAAATTATTGGTAAATGGAAATTGCAATCAACCGTCACCAATGACTTTTATGCTGGCACACCACACATTACAATCTATACCGGAACAGCGGCAGATTATGCCGATTTCAGGACTGATGGAAAAGTTTATGCATTTGTAAATAGTAATTATGACACATCTGCTTATGCAAAATTCAGTAACACCAAAATGTGGATAGGTAGTACTTCAGACACATTTGATATCCAAACATTGACTGACATAGACCTTAAACTTTACAGGAAGGAAACATACAACGCCGGGGAATACTATGAAACAACCATCACTATGAAGAAATAAATATTACGGATCAATAATTTCTTATCATCTAAAATAAAAGATTATGAAAAAGTCGATTTTAATGCTGGGCGTTTTCTTCCTTATCAATATGGAATCAAAAGCGCAACAAGAGAAACAAATTATTGCTATCAACAGTTTAAGTGCCACCAAACCTGTTTCCTTTTCAATGACTGCTTACAGTGGCCCTGATAAGGATGCCGCTTTTTATTCACGCAGAAGTAAAAACTACCGGATTGTGGGTTGGTCAACACTTGGACTGGGTTTAGTTGCCTCAGGCGCAGGTCTTTTAGTGGCTACTAATGCCAGCAACAATGTTATCAGCGATTCCAATGATGACGCAGCTGTTGCTTTATTCCTGATTGGGGCAGTTTCAGGCATTGCGAGCATCCCCTTTATGATTATGGCAAGTAGTTATAAACATAAGGCAAAAGCAATGTTGAGCAGCCAGAAAACCGGCTTTGGCGTGCCTGGCAATGTGAGTAAGGATATTGTTGGAATTACTTTACAGATACCGCTGGGGAAATAAATGATCATCTAATAAAAAAACAGGGGTTACCGAAAACCTGTGAAAGAGCAGGTTAAAATTAAAAAATCATATCATGAAAGCTTCAATTTATTTAACCGTTATATTCTTTTTTGCAAGTACAATATTATTTGCACAAGATGGGCCATACAGGCCAGAAATTAAGAATAGGGAAGTTAAAGAGATCAATATAAAACTACCCTTTCAAAAAAAAGTGTCAAAAATGAAAGTAGATGTTGTGGAAGGTATAGCAATTCTTGAAGGTGATATGGTATTAGGGCCGATCGTTGAATTACAGCAAGGCCAAATAGTTGCTATTGATGGCGATTACAGGTGGGAAGGTGGTAGGATACCCTTTGTAATCACAAATACCTTTACGCAGGCTGAAATTGATAATATTAACGAGGCGATTAAAACGCTTAATGAAAAAACCAACCTGTTCCTGTTCCCTAGAACAAATGAACAGGACTTTGTAGTATTTGAAAGAGTAAGATCTGAACATTCCAGTTCTCCTGTTGGAAGACAAGGTACCAAGTGGTACGAAAAAATTCCGTTATATCCTGAATCAACGCACCCCCAAACAATCTCCCTGGGAGATAACATGAGGAGAGTTAGAGTTATTATGCATGAAATACTGCACTCTGCAGGCCTGTATCATGAACAAAGCAGGTCAGATAGGGATAATTACATAACAATTTTCTGGGAAAATATAGAATCTGGGCAGGCACATAATTTTGAAATACAAAATGACGCTACTACAATAGGTGAATATAATTATTGTTCTATCATGCATTATGGTAAACATAGTTTTGGGAAGAAAGTTAATGGCGTAAAACTTCAAACTATAGAATGTAAAATGGCCTGCGACTGTCTCAAAGCAGGAAGCAACAGGGACAGCCTGACAATGACAGATATAGCAGGCATTAATTCTATTTACCCTTCCAAATATTCTATTCCATGGATTAAACAGGCAGGCAGTGATGGACAAGATATAACTGTAAATGAAAATGGGATCGCTTTCCTCGTAAATACGGTGGGAAAAATATACAAGTTTAATGGTGTAAGGTGGACACAATTACCTGGTAGCGATGCAGTAAGTATTGCATCGAATGCAAAAAAGACCTGCATAGTTAATTCGGCAGGTAAAATATACAGTTTTACTAATGGTAAGTGGATGCAAATGCCAGGTAGCGATGGCAAAGACATTGCAATTGATCAGGATGGAACTATATGGCTGGTTAATACCGTTGGCAAAATATACAAGTTTGATGGAATTAAATGGAACCAGGTTGCCGGCAGTGATGGGAAAAGAATATCTGCAGGTGGTGGTCAGGTTTGGCTTGTCAATTCCAATGGAAGTGTTTACAAATACAACGGAACAAAATGGGATAAAATGCCGGGCAGCAGTGTTACTGACATTGCAGTAGGCAATAATGGCACTATATGGGTGACCAACGCAAGAGGCTACATATACAAATGGAATGGCTCGTCGTGGTCACAAATTTATGGCACCGATGCTAAAAGGATATCTGCCAATCTCAGTAAGGTAATGATAGTAAACAGTGTTGGTAATATTTATCAACTTGAATACTAGTGTAGAAATTCTGGTAGGGTAAATTCAGTGTACAAATAGCGATATCCAACAATTATTTTATCCTGAATCTATTTCACAGCACGCTGCTTCATCACCTCATACAAAACAATACCCGTGGCCACTGATACATTCAATGAATCAAAATCGCCGGTCATGGGTATTTGAAACTGTTCATCGCATATCTTTAATAAGGAAGGATAAATTCCTTTCTCCTCTCCTCCCATTACAATGGCGCAAGGTTCTTTCAGTTCAAGATCAAACAACTTTTTGGTGGCTTTCATTTCGCTGGCAAAAACTTTAATGCCGTTCAGGTGAAGTTCATCCACTGCTTTCATCAGACTGTTAACCCGGCATACAGCTATTTTTTCCAGTGCACCTGCAGATGTAAGTACGGCATCTTCATTCAATGCTCCTACCCCTTTATCGGGTATGATGATGGCATGTACGCCAAAGCAATAAACGCTGCGGGCTATACCGCCAATATTCCGAATGTCTGTTATTCCGTCAAGGATCAAAAACAACGGGGTTTTACCTTTATCCACAATAAATGAGATCACATCCTGCAGGTCCTGGTACTGCACTTTGGCTATCAGCGCCACACAACCTTCGTGGTTGCTGACATTCAGGTTATTCAGTTTCTCAACCGGAACTTTGTTGATAGGCGTTTGTGTTTTCTCTGCCAGTTTTTTTATTTTATCAATGGCTTCGCCATGCACGGTGCTTTGCAGGTAAATACGTTCCAGTTGTTTACCGGCCTGCATGGCTTCGGTAACCGCTTTACGGCCAATTACCAAACTGCTTTTTTTGGGACGATGATGCTGCTGACGGAAATTTTTCATTTATAAACCTATAAGGTTTATCAAAGGTAATTCTTCTTACCAGAGACTTTGTGAAAAACCTTATAGGTTTAAACACAATAAAAAACCATAAGCCCTTGTTGAACTTATGGTTTTTAAGTCCTCCCTTCTGGGGAGGATTTAGGAGGGGCTTTATTTTAATCCAAATACTTTTTTCACTTCTTTTACTGCATCCAGTTTTTCCCAGGTAAAGAGCTCTACCTTTTTGGTAATGGTTTTCCCGTCAGGAGAAGTGAATGTTTTTTCAACCACTTTGTTGGTCCGACCCATGTGACCGTACGCTGCTGTTTCGCTGTACATGGGGTTACGCAGTTTTAAACGCTGCTCTATGAAGTATGGACGCATGTCAAAGCATTTCATACCCATTACTTTTTCAGCAATCTCACCGTCGGTGAGTTTTACTTTGGCGGT
>CAYTQB010000009.1:36318-40490 GCA_964439615.1 uncultured Ferruginibacter sp.
GCGGATGGCTGCCATTTCAATCAGGATGAAATGTGCAAGATCAAGCGCAAGGGGCATATAATTATCCGTTTCGTTGGTCGCATAACCAAACATCATTCCCTGGTCACCGGCGCCCTGCTCCTCTTTTTTTTTGCGGTCAACACCCTGGTTGATATCAGATGATTGTTCATGGATGGCTGAAAGGATACCACATGAATTTGCTTCAAACATATAATCGCTTACGGTATAACCGATCTTACGGATCACTTTACGGGCAATTTCCTGCACATCCAGGTAAGCTTTACTTTTAACTTCTCCGGCCAATACAACCTGGCCAGTGGTAACCAGCGTTTCGCAGGCTACTTTACTGTTGGGGTCAAAGGCTAAAAAATTATCAATTAATGCATCGCTGATCTGGTCAGCTACTTTATCAGGATGTCCTTCACTTACAGACTCTGAAGTAAATAAATATGGCATGTATATTTTTTTAAGATGGCAAAGATAAGGGTGTATCAGTAAAGAACAAAGTCCGCAGGTGTTTATGCAGACTTTATTAATTAACAGGTGTGTATTAGTTTAAATCTTCGAATAAATTATCCTCAGCCTGAGCTTGTAATTCGGATTGGTCCCGCTGCCTATTCTTATCCTGCCGGCGGCAATATTATTACTATACGGTATAACTTCAGTAGTGTACTGCGTATATTTAAAGCTATACGGCGAAAACAACCTGAAAGCATAATTGGGTGTATGCTTAGTGACAACCTGCTGCACGTATCGTGAAATATTGAAACTGTAATGCTTTATTGATTGTCCGAATGCATCTGTCTTATCTCTCCGGTAGCCACCAAAATACGTATAGTCAACCCCATTAGATGGGAAGTAAGGACCCGTTTTAAAATCAGGATCGTAACCCACATTTGGATTCAGGTCAAGGTAAATGGGTTTCCATTTATCCACGGTACCTGTATCTTTTAAGTCCAGGTAAAGGAAACCGGGTGCCGAGAGTTTTTCATCCAGAACAGGATCGGTTGGGATTTGTTCCACAATGATCTCTGCCCGGTGAACGATACGGTTAGACAAGGTTGCTAAGCCGGGAATATTTAGGTTTATATAACTTCCGGGAGAGGTCTGCAAATAAAGTTCATCTGAATTGGGCGATAAAATACGAGCCCCAGCACGGTCACGGATTATATTGTTAGCTGTATTGGAGGGGGCGCTTGTTGATGAGCCCGAAAAAGTTTTATTTATATTAAAACTGTTGTACAATGTATCGAGTACACCTTTGTTTTTCCGCCTGAAATGAATCTCAAGCTTTGTAGAAGTATCTGCCAGGTTTGTGTACATGAACCCATTGCCCATGGAAGTTGCAATGATAGCCAGCCCGTGATAAAAATCCCTGAATAAGGAATCATTCAGAAATGCATGCCCGGGAAGTGTATCCCTGTTATATAATGCCTGAGACCAGGTTATCCCCGCCGCAAGTTTTGTAAGATTGATACGAACCTGGTTTATACTATAATCTCTCCTGTTGGCATATTTTATTGTATCGTCCAACTTGCGTACATCAACATCAGCCATTCCCAACACCGTTGGCGAATAGGCGGGCTGGTAATTCACCGTTTTAGCGATATAAACAGAATCTCTGAACAACACATCGCTTACCTGGTGAACTTCAAAATGAAGGGGAAGCGTGGTATCGCCCCAAAAACCTTTATAAGGAAAACACAAAACAATAGAATCAAGACCGGCACCAAAACCATTCAGCGTATCTTTTTCGTTGCCAAAGTAATAAGGATAAAAAGACGGTTTTAATTGCAGGAAGACATTTGCGTTTGTTTTACCAAATAACGGGTCGTTCGTAATAGCACCCAATGCATGGTCATCTGTTCTTTCAATAATTGTTGTATCGTTAAAAAGAAACTGGCTGGTGGTTATGTTGAGGACGGTATCAAAAGTGTGCACATTATCTACAGCCGGTAAGAGATCGCTCCCGATGTCGGTAGTGTCCAGCTTGGTACAATTCCAGTTAAATAATGAGAATAAAGAAACAGCAATTATGCCGAGGGGTAGAATTCGTTTTTGCACTATAATAATTTTATGAATTGCGGTTAGATTTTCTACTTTGCAAGGTCGGCATACAATTGCAAATAGTCTGTTAAATCACTTTCTGCATCGTACTTAAGTACTTTCTTTCCTTTCACTTTTGCAAATTCGTCAACCAGTTTCTTATCCACTTTATCAGCGCCAAAAGTAATAGCATCGGCATAAGTAGCACCGCCTCTAAACATGGCCACATTATTATTTTCTTTAAAAGCCTCCAGTTCTTTTTTAGTTACATGATCATTGATAGCTGCCATCTTTAAAAAATCACTTCCCAGTTTTTCCTTAAATGTTGCCTGACCAATAGTGTATACGATCTTGCTGTTGCTGAATACAGGTTCTTTTTTATATGCATTTTTAATGAACATAGGAACTAACCCGGTCATCCAGCCGCTGCAATGAATAATATCAGGAGGCCAGCCGAATTTTTTAACTGTTTCCAGTGCCCCCTTACAAAACATTACTGTTCTCAATCCATTATCGTCAAACCATTTTTCCTTTTCATCATGAAAAATTGATTTCCTGCGGAAATAATCTTCATTATCCAGGAAATATATCTGAAGCCTTGCATTAGGCAGGGAAGCTACCTTAATAACCAATGGGTAATCATCATTATCAATTGAGACATTAATGCCCGATAAACGAACCACTTCATGCAAACGGTGCCTCCGCTCATTGATCACGCCAAAACGGGGCATTATACACCTCACTTCCATTCCGCTATCATTCGCTTTAACAGCCAGCTTATTCACAATTTCAGCAAAATCCGTCAGCTCCAGGTAAGGCGACATTTCGTTGGCAATGAATAAAATTCTTTTCTTTGTTGACATTTACACTTAGTTTGTTGCTAATATGAGTTTATAAACGGAGTGCAAAACTAAGCTATTTTTTTGGGAAATTTAGGTTACACAAGCACTTAAAGCCTAATTCCAGCTAATATGATCGTATTTAAGAAAGCGAAAGATATCAATGATTACCTGCTAAAAACAAGGAAACAGGGCAGCGAGGTGGGCTTTATCCCAACTATGGGGGCACTGCACCGAGGGCATATTTCTTTGATTGATACCGCAAAAAGACACAATACAATATGCGTTTGCAGTATTTTTGTAAACCCAACCCAATTCAACGATAGCAAAGATTTTGAAAATTACCCCTCAACTATAGACACGGATATTGACCAATTGGAAAAAGCCGGATGTGATGTTCTGTTTCTGCCATCTGTAGCAGAAATTTATCCAGGGGGAACTGGTAACGGTAAAAAATATGAGCTTGGTTACCTGGAAACGGTTTTGGAAGGCAAATACAGGCCCGGGCATTTCCAGGGAGTGTGCCAGGTTGTTCACCGGTTATTGAATATTGTGCCAACCGGCCGGCTATATCTTGGCCAAAAAGATTACCAGCAATGTATGGTGATCACAAAAATGACTGAACTGGTTCATCTGAAAACAAACATCATCATTTGTCCTACCCTGCGTGAACCCGACGGGCTTGCCATGAGCAGCAGGAATATGAGATTAACAGAAGCCAACCGGAAAAAAGCAGTTAACATATCCAGGGTATTATTACATATAAAAGCACATATTAAACCCGGTAGCCTTATTGAAATTAAAAAAAGCAGTATTCAGCATTTAACCGATGCTGGTTTTAAAGTGGATTACATTGAAATAGCAAATGCACATACATTAGAACTTTTGAATGATTGGGATGGAAAAACTCCTTTGGTTGCTTTAGCAGCTGCCTTTCTCTACAATGTACGGTTGATAGATAACATGCTGTTGTAATGCATGCATCCAACTCATTCCATCTTATCTAAAATTTAATTCAAAACGTTATCATTACAATTATTCCTTTCGTAATTTGTAACCGATTATGCATAAACGGTTATTTGCCATACTGCAATTCTGTATTTTTTTCGGACTGGGTATTTTCCTGGTGTGGTGGAGTATTCATAAAATGGACAAAAAGAACTGGGAAGATTGTAAAGAGGCCATGCAGTCTGCAAGGTATTTGCTCTTGTTTCCTGTCTTTTTAATTATCCTGTTAAGCCATATCAGCCGTGCGATACGGTGGAGGATCTTAATGGCTCCCATGGG
>CAYTQB010000009.1:40590-45284 GCA_964439615.1 uncultured Ferruginibacter sp.
GGACTTCCATTTGCTGCCGCATTTCCGGTACTGGCATTTGCCAGCATAGGTATGATACTTACGCCGGGTGGCATAGGCGCCTATCCCCTGTTCATCATGCAGGTGATGGCATTGTATAATATTGAAGAAGGTTATGGTTTTGCAAACGGTACTTTGCAATGGGCAGCCC
Source organism: uncultured Ferruginibacter sp. (assembly GCA_964439615.1). Classification (GTDB taxonomy): domain Bacteria; phylum Bacteroidota; class Bacteroidia; order Chitinophagales; family Chitinophagaceae; genus Ferruginibacter. The sequence continues at coordinate 40,760 of CAYTQB010000009.1, forward strand.
AGTTCATGATCATACTGCTGGTGGGATTCATTTGCCTTTTATTATTACCAATCTACAATAAAAACATCAGGCATGCGAAGCATACAGTCAATACCGGGTAAGATATTTACCATTGATGCATTGCAGCATCAATTGAAGCGCTGGCAGCTTCAAAGCAAGAAAGTGGTTTTTACCAATGGCGTGTTCGACATTTTACACGAGGGCCATATAGCTTCTTTAAGCGAAGCGGCATCCTATGGCAGTGTTCTGATTGTAGGCGTGAATACTGATGCATCGGTGAAAAGACTGAAAGGAGAAAGCCGGCCGGTGAACAACGAAAACTCCAGGGCGCTTTTGCTGGCATCATTGGTAATAACAGACGCCATCATTCTTTTTGATGAAGACACTCCATTAAATTTAATAACAACGCTAATACCCGATGTACTTGTAAAAGGCGGGGATTATACACATGACCAGATCGTTGGCGCCAAAGAAGTGATGGCCAATGGTGGTGAAGTAAAAATAGTTCCTCTGTTGGAAGGATTTTCCACCACAGCCATTATTGAGAAAATGAAAACTGTTAAATAATAGACCCTAAGAATAATTTACGCAAACTTAATATTGCACTTATGCTTTGCTTACATCGAAGCATTTAATTTCGTAACATATTAAAAAATACTACAGCCTGCAGAAACGTAAGATCATATACAGGGATATAAGCTGGCTTTCTTTCAATAACCGGGTGCTGCAGGAAGCAGCAGATGAAACTGTTCCATTGAGAGAAAGGATACGTTTTCTCGGTATCTTTTCCAATAACCTTGATGAATTTTTCAGAGTGAGGGTGGCTACATTGAAGCGGATGATAGAGTTCGGGAAAAAATCAAAGATGCACTTGGAAATTGCTCCAGGGGCTATTTTGGAAGAGATACAGGAAATAGTGCTTGAACAGCAGAAGGAATTTGAACGCATCTGGAACGAGATATTAAGGGAACTTAAAAAACAAAAAATACAGTTGGTGAACGAAACCCAGCTTAATAAAACACAGCAGGTTTTTGTACTCAACTACTTTAACGAAGAGATACGCAGCAATATCATTCCTTTGATGATCGAAAGTATCCAGGACTTCCCCGTGTTGAACGACAAATCCATTTACCTCGCCTGCAAACTTTCGAAAAAAGACAAAAGCATTCCGCAAAAATTCGCCCTGGTATCTGTTCCTGCAAGGCGATTGTCGAGGTTTATGATACTACCTTCAAAAACTGCGGAAAAGCATATCATCCTTTTAGAAGACATCATTCGCTTTTGCCTGCCCCATATTTTTTCTTTCTTTGGGTACGATACTTTTTCATCGCATATCATCAAAGTAACCCGTGATGCAGAAATTGATATTGACAATGATGTGTCCACTTCCCTGATACAAAAGATCGAGAAAGGATTAAAGAACCGTAAAAAAGGGAAACCAGTAAGGTTTGTTTTTGATAAAGGCATCGATCCGGCCTTGCTTACTTACCTCGTAAGACGCATGGGTTTATTGCAAAAAGATAATCTCATCCCCGGCGGGCGTATTCATAATTTCAACGACTTCATTAATTTTCCAGAAGCCGTTTTTGCACAAAAGAGCCTCCGTAAAAAGCCCTTTATTCATCCGGCATTAAAAAATGTGACAAGTTTGAATAAGGTGATAATGAAAAAAGATGTGCTTTTAAATCTTCCCTATCATTCTTTTGACAGTGTGATAGACCTGTTGCGTGAAGCAGCAATTGACCCCGAAGTAATAAGCATTAAAATAACATGCTACCGTTTGGCTGAGCGGTCAAAGATCATCAACACACTCACCAATGCTGTACGTAATGGTAAACTGGTAACCGTTGTACTGGAACTACGGGCCCGTTTTGATGAAGAAGCCAACCTGGAATGGAAAGAAGAACTGGAAGAGGCCGGGGTAAAAGTATTATTGGGCGTGCCCGACATGAAAGTGCATGCTAAACTATGCCTCATCAAAAAAAGGGTGAACAACCATACCATTCATTATGGTTTTGTAAGCACCGGTAACCTGAATGAAAAAACAGCATTGGTATATGGCGATAGTTGCCTGCTTACTTCCGACAGGAATATTATGGCCGATGTAAACCGCATATTTGGTTACCTGGAACAACCGAAGAACAGGCCTCATTATTTAAAGAACTGTAAGACACTCATCGTTAGCCCAACAGGTATGAGAAAACAATTCATGCAGCTGATCAATAAAGAGATCAAAGCGGCGAAAGCAAAGAAGCCTGCTTCAATTATACTTAAGTTAAATTCGCTTAGCGATGAACTGCTCATCAATAAACTTTATGATGCAGCAAAAGCCGGTGTAGAAATAAAAATGGTCATCAGGGGGATATTTTGCCTGCTCACCGAAAATAAAAAATTCAAAATTCCTATTCAGGCCATCAGTATTGTGGATGAATACCTGGAACATGCCCGGGTAATGATCTTCCACAACAACGGAAAAGAAAAAACCTTTATCTCCTCTGCCGACTGGATGGTTCGTAATATTGACCACCGGGTGGAAGTTGCCTGTCCTATCTTCGAAAAAAATATACAGCAGGAACTCAAAGACATTTTGCAGATACAACTGAAAGATAATACCAAGGCCCGGATGCTGGATAATGAACTGGCTAATCAATATGTAAACCCACGAAACACAAAAAAGGTACGTAGCCAGGTGGAGACGTACAACTACCTTTATCGCAAAACACTCTGATCGTTGAATGTTTACAGGTTTAAAGTTTAAGATTGATTCATTTAAGCGTTAATCACTAAATTCGTTTCGGTATAAACCTTAAACATTCAAAAGACATAAACATTAAACGTTTTGAAACTCGCCGCAATAGATATTGGAAGTAACGCTGCCAGGCTGTTGATTACAGAAGTAATACAAGACGAAAAAAATAATCCTGTTTTTAATAAACTGAATCTGATACGGGTGCCTCTGCGCCTGGGATTTGATGTATTTGAATATGGTGTGATACCGAAACCAAAGATTGGTATGATGCTGCAGACGATGAAAGCCTTTAAGCACCTGATGAATGCCTACGAAGTTAAGCATGTGATTGCCTGTGCCACCAGCGCCATGAGGGATGCAAAAAATACTGGTGACATCATTCGCAAGGTAAAATTAGAGACCGATATCTCCATTGAAGTGATCAGTGGCGACAAGGAAGCCGGCATTGTTTTCGAGAATCATATTGCCGAAACACTCGACAAAGACCATAGCTACATGTACATTGATGTAGGCGGCGGAAGTACGGAGTTGTCTTTTTTCAGCAACGGCACTTTGATCTTTAAAGAATCGTTTAACATTGGTACTATACGCTTATTACAAGACAAAGTGAACGATAAAACATGGGAAGTGATGAAAGAGATCATTAAAACAGTAACCAAGGGACAAAAAGAAGTGATGGCCATTGGTAGTGGCGGTAACATCAACAAAGTATTTTCTCTCAGCAAAAGAAAAGAAGGCAAGCCCCTTGCTCTTGAACTTTTAAAAGAATACCATAAAGAACTCAGCAGCGTAAACCTTGAGGATCGTATGCGGCTTTACAACCTCCGCCCCGACCGTGCCGATGTGATCGTTCCGGCCCTTCTCATTTATATTAATGCCATGCGCTGGGCCGGCGCCAACGAGATGTATGTTCCAAAGATAGGCTTGGTGGATGGGTTGATACGTCATTTGTGGGATGAGGTAAAATAATTTATAAACCAGTTCAAACACTAATAGGTCTGCTGTGCTACCTTAGCGCAGACACTTTATGGTTTATCAGATTAAACAAAATGCAGCATTCAAACAGGTTAATACTCGACAGGCCACAACAGGATGACTTCATACGGTTTTATGAAATTCATTCAGACCCGAAAACTAATTTGTTTAATCCAAGTGGGCCAATGAATATGGAAAAAGCTACAACAGCTTTTATTGAAATAATGGAGCACTGGAATGATCACGGCTTTGGTACCTGGACAATTAAAGAGAAAGGCGCAGCAACCATAATTGGATTTGGCGGATTATCATACAGGATGTATGGCGATGAACTAAAGCTGAACCTTGGATATAGATTTGACAAAGATTTTTGGGGAAAGGGATATGCTACTGAACTGTCTACATACGCAATTCATTTTGGATTTACTGAACTGCAGGTGGAACAGATATTTGCAGTAGTGAGGCCAAAGCATGAGGTTTCAATAAAGGTGCTTGAAAAATGTAACATGCAATTGTTTGGAAAACTTGATGATGTTCCTGGTGAAGAAAACAGCCTGGTTTTTATTATAAAAAAATAAAAGGCTGCAATTATGCAACCTTTTCGTTGAGGTCCCGACCCCGATTGCTATCGGGATGTAGAAGTTTTTGCAGAGCTTTGCTTATCCGCCAGTTGACGGAAACAGGACTATTAATTCAATCAAATAAAAAAGGCTGCAATTATACAACCTTTTCGTTGAGGTCCCGATCCCGATTGCTATCGGGATGTAGAAGCTTTTGCAGAGCTTTGCTTATCCGCCAGCT
>CAYTQB010000009.1:45384-71356 GCA_964439615.1 uncultured Ferruginibacter sp.
CCGCCAGCTGGCGGATACAGGCTATTAATTCAATCAAATAAAAAAGGCTGCAATTGTGCAACCTTTTTGTTGAGGTCCCGATCCCGATTGCTATCGGGATGTAGAAGCTTTTGCAGAGCTTTGCTTATCCGCCAGCTGGCGGATACAGGCTATTAATTCAATCAAATAAAAAAGGCTGCAATTATGCAACCTTTTTGTTGAGGTCCCGACCCCGATTGCTATCGGGATGTAGAAGCTTTTGCAGAGCTTTGCTTATCCGCCAGCTGGCGGATACAGGCTATTAATTCAATCAAATAAAAAAGGCTGCAATTATGCAACCTTTTTGTTGAGGTCCCGACCGGATTCGAACCGGTGTAGAAGCTTTTGCAGAGCTTTGCCTAGCCACTCGGCTACAGGACCATTTTCTTTTTTAAAACCAGCGCAAAAATAGGGTAATTTTAAGGAAATTGCACACGCAAACGTAAAATATGAGCAGGATAGCAGAATCGGAGTTGATCATAAATGACCGTGGTGCAGTTTATCATTTAAATTGCCTGCCCGAAGAGATTGCAACAACCGTCATCACCGTTGGCGACCCCGACAGGGTGGAAACTGTAAGCAAACACTTTGACAAGATCGAATATAAAAATAATCACCGGGAATTTATTACACATACCGGGTTCATCGGTAAGAAAAGAATAAGTTGTGTAAGCACAGGTATTGGACCCGACAATATCGATATCGTTTTAAATGAACTGGATGCTTTGGTGAATATTGATCTTGCATCAAGACACATAAAAGAAGAACTTACCTGTCTTAATATCATCCGCCTGGGCACATCCGGTTCTTTACAAAAAGATATTCCTGTTGATAGTTTTGTGGCCAGCACTCATGGACTTGGGCTGGATAATCTCATGCACTTTTACCGCATACAGAATAATGAAGAAGAGAATCAGCTGATACATGCATTCAACACACATACACAGTTAAGTTCGGGTAAAGTATCTCCATACATCAGCATGGCCAGCGGTGCACTGATAAAACATTTCACCAAAAATTATCACCAGGGCATTACAGTAACCTGCCCCGGTTTTTATGGCCCACAGGGAAGAGTATTGAGGCTGGGGCTTGGTTATCCCCAATTGATAGACAACCTGACCGATTTTAAGTTTGGTAATTACCGGATCACTAATTTTGAAATGGAGACATCAGCCATTTATGGTTTGGGAAAAACGCTGGGGCATCATTGCCTAAGCCTGAGCGCCATTGTTGCCAATCGCATCAGTAAAGAATTTTCTAAAGATGGCGGATTGGCAGTAGAAAATTTGATCAGGCAATCTTTACAAATCATTGCAGACTCAAGTATATAAATAAAATGAAAGTAGAATTTTTTAAATACCAGGGAACAGGAAACGATTTTGTGATCCTGGATAACCGGGAGAATAAATATGATGAGCTCACTGCAAAACAGGTAAAGCATATCTGCGACCGGAGGTTTGGTATTGGAGCCGATGGTTTGATACTGCTCTCCAATAAAAAATATTTCGATTTTCAAATGGTATATTATAATGCAGATGGAAATGAAAGCAGCATGTGCGGCAACGGCGGCAGGTGCCTGGTAAAATTTGCCAGTCACCTGGGAATGCTAAAGAGTACTTATCACTTTGTAGCCATCGACGGCAAACACGAAGCAGAGATAGGCATGAATGGTATTGTACGTTTAAAAATGCAAAATGTTTATTCGGTGGAATTTCATTCGGGGCATGTGTTGCTGAATACCGGGTCACCACATTTTGTAAAATTCGCTGCGGATGTAAAGAATATTGATGTGGAGGAAACAGGGCGTGAAATACGCTACAGCAAAGAATTCAGGGAAGAAGGGGTGAATGTGAATTTTGTAGAATCCATTGGTGAAGACAGCATATTTGTACGCACTTACGAACGTGGTGTGGAAGATGAAACTCTCAGTTGCGGCACCGGCGTCACCGCTTCGGCATTGGTGAGTGCACATAATGAGAACGGGTTTAACCGGGTAGAAGTAAAAACACCGGGCGGAAGTTTAAGTGTTGAATTTGATAAGATAGATGACCATCATTTTGAGAACATCTGGCTTTGCGGCCCTGCAGAACTGGTTTACAAAGGAGACATCGAACTATGAATAAACAGGAGATCATAACAGCTTCAGAAAATATATTCAAAGAGTTTTCGCAAACCTGTACCCCTATCGCTGATGACATATTTTTTGCCAGGCCGGCCGATAAATGGTCGGTTGCCGAAAATATCCAGCACCTCATCATTTCAACCAACACCACTACCCTTGCTTACAGCCTTCCCAAATTTTTGGTGAAATGGGTGGGCGGAACACCTAACCGTAAATCGAGAACGTTTGATGAACTAAAGGAGAAGTACTATAAAAAATTGAGTGAAGGTGGCAGAGCAAGCGCCCGGTTTGTTCCCAAACCCATTGAAATAAAATACGGCAAACAAAAATTATTGAACAACTGGAATAAAGCTACTGTAAAATATATCAATGCTCTAACCAGCAAAAGAACCGAAGCCGACCTGGATAATTACCTGGTCAGTCATCCCCTGCTTGGCCGCATAACATTAAGGGAGCTTTGTTACTTTACCGTCTTTCATACCCAACACCATTTGAACAGCATTCAAAAAATCAGCCATACCCAATGATCCAGTACTTTAAAAATACCGACCAGCAAACCATTGCCATCGACAGGCCCGACAGTGCCGTTTGGGTAAACGTTTTACCGCCTTTGAAGCAGGAAGAGTTTTCGGAGCTGAGTGAGACCATGAATATCCCTCTCGACTTCCTGAAAGATTCACTGGATATTGATGAAAGAAGCCGTTATGAGATTGACGACCATGTAAAACTCATTGTTATAAAAACACCTACCGAAAACAATTCATTCAACCTGAGCGATGCTTTTTATATAACCATTCCTATCTGTATCATTTTAACCCACGGTCAAATTGTTACGGTAAATTCTTTTGAAAATGAAGCCATCAAAAAATTCCTGAATACTTTTCAGCACCGCAACCCCGACAGGATGAATATGATGGTGCTGAAGATATTTGAAAAGATCACCAGCAACTTCCAGGATTACCTGAAAGAGATAAACACCCGCCGCAACAGCCTGGAACAAAAACTATATGACAGCAACCGCAATGAAGAGTTGTTGCAACTGATGCGCATCCAGAAAAGTTTTGTGTATTTCATCACCGCTTTAAGAAGTAACGAACTGCTGATGATGAAAATGAAACGTACGAATATACTGGGGCTTACCGAAGATGAACTTGATTTCCTTGATGACCTCATCGTAGAAACTTCTCAAGCGCTGGAAATGGCCAATACCTACACCAATATCCTCAACAGTACACTGGATGCTTTTGCCAGCATCATCAGCAATAACCAGAACGAAGTATTAAAAAGGTTAACAACGCTCACCATCTTTTTAAGTGTCCCGGTTTTAATTGCCAGCATTTACGGTATGAACGTTCCTATTCCATATAAAGACAGCCACATGGCATTCTGGTTACCGGTGATACTCTCGGTCATCATCCTGGCATTTGTGGTTTGGAATTATGCAAAACGAATAAGAAGATAGACCCATGTTCAACATCAGAGTGTATGGCATTTTACTAAATGAACACAGCCAGGTGCTTGTAAGCGATGAATACATACGGGGCATGTACATCACTAAATTTCCGGGGGGTGGACTGGAGTTTGGTGAAGGCACAAGGGATTGCCTGCGAAGAGAGTTCATGGAAGAGATGAAATTAAAAGTAAAAGTTGCCGGGCATATCTATACCACTGATTTTTACCAGGAAAGCGCATTCAACCCCGGTCACCAGATCATTTCCATTTATTATTATGCCGAAGCACTGGAACCGATAGCCGTACCGCTGCGTACAAAAATATTTGACTTTGATGAGCAACAGTTAAAAACTTATGCAGAGACCGGCGAAACAGAAACTTTCCGTTTTATAAACTGGGAAGATTTTACCGATGAGTCGGTAACCCTGCCCATTGATAAAATTGTTACTAAATTGCTGAAGGAAATAAATACCAGATGATAACAACAGAAAATTTTTTTGAACAGGAAATAGTTTTGGAAGACGAACTGGTGAGGATAGAACCCTTGCAGGAGAAACATTTTGAATTACTGATGCCTACTGCCATGGAAGGGTCACTCTGGCTTTTCACAGTTGCTAAAATTGACTCCAAGGGAGCCTTCAGGAAATATTTTGATACGGCCATGGAAGAAAAACGGAACAGGAAATCCTACCCTTTTGCTTATTATCATAAACAGCAGCAGCGGTACGTTGGATCAACCCGTTTTGGCAATATCGAATTTGCCCATAAAAAAGCAGAGATAGGCTGGACCTGGATACATCCATCCCTGCAGGGCACAGGTTTCAACAAACACTGCAAATTCTTATTACTGAGTTTTGGCTTCGAAACACTTGGCCTTAACCGGGTAGAATTAAAAACAAGCCATCTCAACCTTAAATCGCAGAAAGCCATGTTGAAGATAGGCGCAACAAAAGAAGGCATTTTCCGAAAAAATATCATCAACGAAAACGGCACCATCAGGAATACCGTGTACTTCAGCTTCATCAACGACGAGTGGCAGGCCATAAAAGAAAATATTTTTAAGGAATTTATAATTTCCTGAATCCTTTGTTTAGCTTTATCCGTATTTCTTCCCCGTAAAACTTTCCCGTCCCCTGCTGAATACTCATATCCTGTTGAGAGGCCACATCATTAACTCAACAAAGAAATAACATGAAACAATTTATTTTTCTTTTAGCCGCAGCATTTTTCATTTCCTGCAATAATAACAGTGAAAATAAACTGGTCGCTGTTAGCCCCGTTGCCGATGACCTGTATAAAGAAGTTCAGACCGGTGGTGTAAAGATCTTCCCTATTGAAACACCCAAGGGCAAGTTCAATATATGGACAAAGCGGATGGGTAATAATCCTAAAATAAAATTGCTGCTATTGAATGGCGGTCCAGGCGCTACGCATGAATACTTCGAATGCTTTGAAAGTTTCTTACTGCCCGAAAATGTGGAACTGGTTTATTATGATCAACTGGGCTGCGGATTATCCGACAATCCCAAAGACACCACCATGTGGGACCTTGCCAGGTATGTGGAAGAAGTGGAACAGGTTCGCAAAGAACTCCACCTTACAAAGGATAATTTTTATTTACTCGGCCACTCATGGGGTGGCATACTGGCCATGCAGTATGCATTAAAATACCAGGATAACCTGAAGGGCCTCATCATAAGCAATATGATGTGCAGTTGCCCGGCTTATGGAAAATATGCGCAGGAAGTTTTAGCGCCGCAGTTCGATCCAAAGGTTTTAGATACCATCAGGGAGATAGAAAAGAAAGGCGATTTCGGCAACCCGAAATACATGGAGTTACTGCTGCCTAATTTTTATGCCAAACATATTTGCCGCATACCACTAGAGCAATGGCCCGAGCCTATGAAAAGATCGTTCGACAAAATAAACCAGTCATTATATGTTACCATGCAGGGCCCAAGCGAATTTGGTGTTGGTGGAAATTTGGTGAATTGGGATGTAAGCAAAGAGTTGCCGAAAATAAAAACCCCTACCCTTACTATTGGCGGCACACATGATACCATGGATCCGGAGCACATGAAGTGGATGAGTACACAGGTGCAGAACGGAAGGTTCCTGCTTTGCCCCAATGGCAGCCACATGAGTATGTACGACGACCAGAAGAATTATTTTCCCGGGCTGATACAATTCATAAAAGATGTGGATGGCGGAACTTTTAAAGCCGTGAAATAAAAAATCTATCAGCCTGTAAGCCGGATTCTGTTCCCTGGTACGTAGGGAGGTTATCATTTATCTGGCCACTACATTACTGTAGTGATCTTGCTGCCTACCCTTCAGCATTGGACGAGCCGCCCTCAAGCGCTGGTTTACGTGGCATTACAGCACACAAGGTTTACCCAATTAATGCATTGCTGCAAAAACCCGTGAGCTCTTACCTCACGTTTTCACCCTTGCTCCCCTCTTGTCATGCTCAACATGTTGAAGCATGTCAAGAGAGGAGTGGTAATTTTCTGTGGCACTTTCTCCCCGCCTGGGGCAGGACCGGCCGTTAACCGGTGTGTTGCTCTTTGCTGTCCGGACTTTCCTTCCCGACTATAACGTCGGGACGATAACCCGGCTGATAGAGGGCAAAGATAAACCTAATTTTTGCTACATTGTGTTGTGCAGGCCCAGGTAGCATATTAGCTTGAAAATCCATACTGTAAACCACGAAGACTCAAAGTAAACTTAGTGAAGCCTTGGTGCCTTCGTGTCTTTGTGGTTCAATTTTTTCAATATTTGAGGTTGATATACTACCGGCTGCCATTTCGCTATTATTAATACCAAAAATAAAAAGAAATGAAAGCCATCTTAATGCTCATCGTTCTAATGTGTTCATTAGCTAGTTTTTCGCAGGACACTTCTAAAGTGGAGCAATACTGCCAGGTTGTTGCCACCAGTAAATTATTAAGCAATAAGGTAACCATTGATGTTGACTATGGAGAAGAAAGAAGTTTTTGGAAAGACCACCGGTTAAAAGATGAGGACGGCAGATTTAAAAAATTCAATTCAGTGATTGACGCCATTAATTACTTAGGTAAACAAGGCTGGAACTAGTAAATGCATTTCCTATTACAGACGGGGGCAGCCCACGCTATCACTATGTTTTCAAAAAGGAATTCCTCAAATCTGAGATCGAGTAGAGATTTACCGCCTTTGTACAGATCCTCAACCAGCTTTCGTCCAACTACCCCGGACTCAATAAATATGTGGAGGAAAAAGATGAGGACGAAGATTGGTTTGATGCACAGAGAAAAAATAATATAGAGACCTATCATGTATACTTCAATAAATATCCCAATGGAAAATACAAAGCAGATACCATTAAACTTATTTCCGAACTGGAAGAAGTGAAACAAAAACAGGAAAACGAGATGAAGCGCCTGGCTATGCTGGAAAAAGAGTGAAGGGAAAACAGATGATTTTGTACCCCTGGTTCTTTATGACTCAGTGGGTAAATCATCGAAAGACTATGTAAAATTGAAATTAGAACCGTTCTCAACCGACCAAAATAACAGGTGTTATTTTATTACACCCAAGCATAGTAATAAAACAATAACCCTTGATGAATTTTATAATGCGGTTCAGAGAAATGCAGTAACAAAAAGTTTTGTCAGTAACTTTTGGGGTAAATCAACCTTTTATTTTGACCTCAAACCAAGCAATTATTTCAATATAAGTATCTCCGGTGGCACTGGTGACAACACAAAATGGGCATACTGGATGTATGATAAGCAGAACATGGCTAATACCGAAGGCGCACCAATATTCCTGAAAGGTTTTGGGGATGGAGAAAATATGGATTGGGGAGAATCGGATTTTGCACAATGGAGGTTGATACCCACAGGCGAGCCTGTTAAGGATTAACCAGGGAAATTTATATTCAACAAAAAAGCATTTGCCCGCTACAGGCAAAAGCTTTTTTGTTAAAAGGCCTTTATTAAAATTCAGCCACAACAGATATCTTAGGTTCTTTCGAAACCTTACCTGCAGCAATGGCTCCGCCGGTAACTCCATAATCATCCAGCTTAACACTAAAATCCGAATTTGCAGTAATGGTTTTTCCGTTTACTTTTATTGAACCATTAGTTTCAACCGGTTTGGTAATGCCATGCATTGTCAACTCTCCTTTTACAGAAACGGCATACGTTCCGTCCTTTGCAAAATTCACAGCAGGCAGGTTTGTGATACTACCTGTGAAAGTGGCGGTAGGAAACTGGTCGCTGTTCATCCATCCTGCTGCATTAAAATGCTCTTGTATCCTCGGGTTAGAAAAAGCAAAGTTCTTTATGGTTACTTCAAAAGCAAGTTTACCTGTTTTGGTATCCAGCGAAGCTACGGCTGTTTTATTTTCTGCTTTTGGCAATTGATCAATAGTGGTGGTGGCGTCAAAATTGATAATGGCCGATGTAGTGGTCTTTTTCTGGGCGAACAGCAAACCTGCAGCCAGAACCAGGGCAACGGATAAAATTGTTTTTTTCATTGTTGTGATTTTATTTTTAGTTATGAATTACTCATTAATAGTGCAGCGTTTAAAATCTATCTTCTCCGTTTCCAGTATGGTGCTGTAATTTCCGCCGCTACATGAGCCCTTAATTGAAACATTATCGCCAAGCTTTAGTTTTCTTGCCTCGGCAACATGTTGTTGCTGAAAGGCGAAAATGATGTAAGCCCCGGTTTTTATATCAGCCATGATAATATTGGCGGTTGTGTCAGCATTTTTTATTTCTGAAACAGTGCCATTCACAATGATGATCTTCTCTGTATATTTTTTATTTGCTGCAGCTTCATCCTGCTGAAACTCCTTGATCAGGTCAATAGCATGAACTGTATAATCAGCCTTTACCTTCTTTGTATCTTCAAATTTCTCAGTGAAAAGATACCACAAGACGGCGCCGCCAGCCAGTACAAGTATTCCAGTTACGATCAGCCACTTTTTAAAATGTTTCTTCATATGATATTATCCTGTTAAGGATATACAAATATACGTTGTTTAAACATTGAAAATTCATCTTGTTGTAAATTCATCTTAAATACGCGTTATTATTCACTTATTTTTTTGCTGCTAATAATTATCATGTGCAGGACATTGCAGTTCTTTTGATTGCCGGGCTACGAAAAATAAAGGTTATCTTCGGGATACATGAACCCACTATTATCCAAAATAATCAGGCGCTCAGTTCTTCAGCATAGATTGCATGTGCCCGAAGGAGAAGAAGAATTCTCTTCCTATGAAATGGCAAAAGGCTTGTGGGAGTTAAAAGTAACCATCCTGCAATCGCTGAGAGATACTTTTCTTATACTCCTGGGAATAGCGTCAGCAGCATTCGGGCTCGAAGGATTTTTACTGCCCAGCAATTTTATTGACGGTGGCGCAACGGGCATCTCATTGCTTATCTCTGAGATCTTCCAACTTCCCCTGTACTGGCTGCTCATCATAATCAATATTCCCTTTGTTTTTTTGGGCTATAAAATAATCGGAAAGGCTTTTGCCATTAAGACTGCGCTGGCTATTACCGGGCTGGCTATTTGTATTGCTACAATACATTTCCCCGAAGTCACACACGACAAACTGTTGGTTGCCGTATTCGGAGGTTTTTTCCTGGGCGCAGGTATTGGTCTTTCTGTACGTGGCGGCGCTGTAATTGATGGCACAGAAGTATTGGCCATATTCCTGAGTAAAAAATTCGGGACAACGATAGGTGACATCATCGTCTTCATCAATATCATCATTTTTTCCACAGCAGCCTATTTTCTTTCGGTTGAAGCAGCATTATATTCTTTGATCACTTACCTCTCTGCTTCCAAAACACTTGACTTTATCATTGAAGGTATTGAAGAATATACATCGGTCACCATTATTTCATCGCATAGTGGGGAGATCAGGGAGATGATCATCAACAAGATGGGAAGGGGTGTGACCATTTATAATGGTAAGGGCGGCTTTGGCAAAAGCGGCGAAACAAGAAATGTAGATATAATCTTTACTGTTGTAACCCGGCTTGAATTGAATAAACTAAAAACAGAGCTGTTGAAAATAGACCCCAATGCTTTCATTGTTATGAGCAGGGTGAAAGATACCAAGGGGGGGATGATAAAAAAACGTCCGTTAAAACATTAAGGTTAATTAAACCTGGTAAACAACATTTTCAGGGCAAATAATACGATCAGGGAACTCATTATATACCTCAACCACTGCTGATATTTCTCATTCCGGAAAAATGTTTCGCTTACATATCCTGCCAGGAAAACAATCGTGCAGTTAGTTATAAAACTAAAAAGCATTTGTATTCCTCCTAAAAAAAGATTTTGTTCCAGTATATGGCCCCGTGCCGGCTGAATAAACTGCGGTATCAGTGAAAAGTATAAAAACAAAGAACCGGGGTTAAGCAGGTTGCCTATCAAGCCTTTTATATAAAATTCGTTGAGCCCTGTACTTTCACCTCCATCTTCGGGTGTCTTCCATGGCATCATCTTCAGGTTACGTATGGCTAAATAAAAAAGATAAGCTATCCCACAATACCTCAATACTTCCAGTGCATATGGTGTAGCTAAAAAAAGAGCCGTCAACCCAAAAATGATCGCTCCAATGTGAACAACAAAAGCAGTGACAATACCGGCTGCTGTTGCCCAGCCAGCTCTACGGCCTGATTCAAAAGTATAGGTAAGACAGAGCATCATATTGGGGCCTGGTGTAAGTGCAAAGCCAACCACAAAAAGGATATAAACAACCAGTTCGTTAAATGGCATGAATATGTTTTATGGTTTTGAAATGACCAGGGCGGTCATTATTTGTATTCAAAATAAATTTCTGTAGCTCCATATCCATACAAATGACTGTACTGGTTCACAAATGATCTAACTTCTTTCTTCAGTTTTAATATATCATGTATCTCATCCTTCAGTTTACCAGCGCCAACACCATGAATTATGGTTAATGAGGGCTGGTGATGCGCTACGGCCAGGTCGTAATATTTATTAAACGCTTTTAGCTGCATTGAAAGTATTTCAAAATTGCTGAGGTGTTTCCAATTATCAGTCAGCTTTTCAATGTGCAGGTCAACCACCGTCCTGGCAGGTTCCAGGTTTTGTTTTATTTTGTCAGCTGTATAAAACCTGAATCCTGCCTTGCCCAGCCTGCCCAGGTCTATTTTTTCGTCTTCTACCCTTTCGGGGTAAGTATCAAACAACGTATAACTAAAGCCCGGCTTATTTTTTAGTTGTATCTCTTCTATCTTTTTAAACAGTTGTTTTGCTTTTAATTTCAAAGAGGTTTCATAATAAGTGGCTTTCTTCTTGTCTGTTTCCTTCAATGCAAATTCAAAATCAAACCGGGGGCTATCACTCATATCTTCAAACTTCACATCATGAAGATAAAAATCGCTAAAGGGCTCAATAGTGTTCTTGAGTTGAAAGTCACTTTCACCGCCAATCATGTAATTGTAGGTAAAAGTAAAAGCAGTATCGTTCTGGTTCACGAGGTAAAGTTTTAGTTTCTCTACCACATCATCATCAAAAACATCTTTATCAAACACGGGTAAAAAAGAAAGCACCATGCCATTTCCTTCCTTTGATTTGGGTGTTGCTTTTTCTTTTTGCAGTTGGTCAATAAATACTTTTTTCTTCTCTGGCTTCTTTTTTTCGGAGAACATTTTAAAATAAGGAAAATCTATCTGGTCCATATAGACAGGAAACTGTACACCCTTCACCTCTATCATCACCATTTTTTCATTCATGATCTCTACCACCTTTCCTTCTTCTTCGGTAAGGAGTACAATTATTTTATCGCCGGGTTGGTACTTCATTTGTCTGAACAAAGACCTGCTTCCCGCAGGTAGGTTTGGGTTGATTACAGGGATTAATAGGATTAACACCTGTAATAGTCCAGGTCATAAAAAACGCCGTACAAAGGTACAACAGTATCCCGATGAGCATCGGGATGCGACGCCAATGAAGTTGAATAAAGACCGAATTGCTGGTTCAAAAAGAAAAAAACTATGCTGCTGCCAACTTACTTTTTTTATACCCGTACACAAAATATACAATAAGGCCAAGACCCAGCCAAACCATGAACCATGCCCAGTTCATAGCTGTCATGCCGGTTAAAAGATAAAGGCAGGTGATAAGCCCCATCAACGGTATGAGCGAATATTTTTTTACAAATGCAAGCACTGCCAGCAATAAGGCACTTATCCAGAAAACGATCAATGAAATATTGGGTGTAGCCAGTTCCATAAAACCTGCCTTACCTGCTTTATAATCTTCGTTGGCGCTGAAATCGAAATTGAACAGGTCAGCAAAATAAGTTTTTGACAACGCCTGCGCCATTACCATAGCGCCAATCACTATTACCGGAAAAATAAACTGGCCATTGATATAAGGAAGATGGAAACGACCCGGGATCTTTTCTTTTCTTGGTATCAACAATACGCCTCCACAAACCAGCACAAAGGCAAACAGGGTAGCAATACTGGTAAAGTCGAGCACAAATGTTTTATCGGTAAATAAAATAGGAAGGCCAACAACAAGCCCGGTTATAATAGTGGCAAATGAAGGGGTTTTATATTTTGGATGTATCTTTTGGAAAACCGGTGGCAATAAACCATCACGACTCATGCTCATCCATATTCTTGGCTGTCCCATCTGGAAAACCAGCAACACACTCGTCATGGCAACAACTGCACAAATAGCTACGAGGAATTGCATCCAGCCGATACTGAGGTTCTGCGGCTCAAAAATAAAAGCCAGGGGGTCTCCTACCCCATCAAACTTTTTATAATGAACAGCGCCGGTTAAAACAAGGGTAAGTAAAATATAAATAATGGTACAGATTACCAATGAAAGCACCATTCCTCTTGGCAGGTCTCTTTGAGGGTTTTTACTTTCTTCTGCCAGCACACTCACTGCATCAAAACCGATATAGGCGAAGAATACACCTGCCACGGCCTTCATCACTCCTGAGAAGCCATTCGGCATAAAAGACTTTACGCCTTCATCATTGGCAGGAACCCAGTTAGCTGTAAGGTCGTATGCAAACACAAGATAACCTCCTACAAGAATGATCAGCAATACAACGCTGAGTTTTAATATCACCATTACATTACTGAAATTGCGGCTCTCTTTAATTCCACGATAAACAAGGTAAGTAATGAGCAGGTTAATGACCAGTGCAGGCAGATCGAAAATGATCCTGAGGCCGCCAAATACGGGTGCATTATTCCATGCAGCAATATCATCTGCATTGGTGCCCCCATCCATTATGGTGTGTTTGGCTTCCATATAGCTGGTAGAAAGATATTCGGGTATGTGCACATTCAGTTTACTCAGAAAAGAAGTAAAATAATCGCTCCAGCTGTAAGCCACATAAATATTCCCGATGGAATATTCCATGATGAGGGCCCAGCCTATTATCCAGGCAAACAATTCACCAAAGGATGCATATGCGTATGTATATGCACTGCCTGCAACCGGTATGCGGCTTGCAAATTCACTATAACAAAATGCAGTGAATGCGCAGGCAATGGCAGTAATGATAAAAAGCACTACAACTCCCGGCCCTCCATTGAATACGGCGCCCCCCAGGCTGCTGAAACTACCTGCACCAAGTATAGCAGCAATACCAAAAAAAGTAAGGTCACGTACACTAAGTACCCGTTTTAAGCCCCCGCCTCCGTGAGAATCATCACTTCCTTCGGCTAAAATGTTTTCAATCTTTTTTGTGCGGAATAAGGAATTTGCCATGTCGGTTTTGGTTTTGAGAGAAGGAAATTAAGGAAATATTTTTATTTGTAAGAATTACGGTTAGTAAATAAACCCTTAGCGATAAGCTGTTATTTTTTCTCTTCTTCCAAATCGTCAAGTTCGGGAGTAGCCATCACCCTTGAAACGAAATGAATGGTCCCTTGCTTCTTCCAGATCTTTGTAGCAAATACGATTCCCACAATTAGACCAAGAAGGGCAACTCCTATTGCAATGATAAGTCGAAATACCGTTGGATTCGGGAAATAGATGAAAGCTGAAATTATGAGGCCGAATAAAAATGGCGATGCAACAATTTGTAACCATCCAATTACTTCTGTAGCGTAGTCAAAGAAAGACATTTTATTTTCTTTCTTTTCACTCTCTTCAATTTTAGATGGCATTATGTAAAGATTTGAAGAATGATAAAAATCTTCCTAGCTCTCCCTCATCATCAAATAATCAGCAAGTTCCTGCAGGGGTTTTTTACGAACGGAAAGCACAGCAGTATCTTCCAGGTGCTTCAATGCAGTTTGAAGGTATTTATTTTTAAGTTCTTGGGCCCAATCATCAACCTTGCAGTCTTTGAATATTTTTAATACCCTTTCTACTTTGTCGGCAGGATTGCTTTTTATCAGCTCCTTTAATTCTTTTAGCTGGGCAGGCTTAGCTGTTTCAAAAGCATGGATCATCAAAAAGGTCTTTTTGTTAGCCACGATATCACCCCCCACTTTTTTCCCGAATTTTTCGGGATTACCAAATGCATCCAGATAATCATCCTGCACCTGGAAGGCAACACCTAAATTTTTACCAAACTCATATAAATGCTGTTGGTTTCCTTCGCCTGCCCCGCCTAAAATAGCGCCGAGCTGCAAACTGGCAGCCAGCAACACGGAGGTTTTTAAAGTAATCATCTGCACATATTCATCCATAGCCACTGTTTCTCTTTTTTCAAAATCCATATCCATCTGCTGCCCTTCGCAAACAGCGCTGGCCGTATTATTGAACAGGAACAACACTTTCTGCAGTTGTGAGGGTTTTATTTTATTGAGGTATTCATATGCTTTTACAAACATTACATCGCCGGCAAGCAATGCAGTTGACTCTCCATATTTGGTATGCACCGTTGGCATGCCCCGCCGCATGGGCGCTTTATCCATGATATCATCATGAATCAAACTGAAGTTGTGAAATAATTCTATGGCTGTGGCTGCATGGTAAGCATCTGGATCTATCACATCAAAAAGCTGGTTACCCATCAATACACAAACAGGGCGTATCCTTTTGCCACCAATACTCAAAATATATTCGGCAGGGTCGTATAAAGTTTCAGGCTGCGCCGGGAAATGCCGGGCATTGAATTTTTCTTCGAATAGTTTGAGGAGTTCTATAAATGAATGCATCATATTACCGCTAAGATACAAAGACAGGGAATAATAATATACTGAATGGCGGAAAGTGTCCCGGGATCTATTTTTTCTTTTTATTTGATGCTTTAAGACCGTGTTTATCCTTTTGCCTGCCTGTTAATTGATTTGAACTTTTAATTCCACCGCCCTTTTTCCCTAATTCCAAATTACTAATTCCTTTCTTTAAAGGTACCCATTCATAATCCAGTTGCTTTTTGCTCAAATTGGCGGCCACCACTTTTATCTTTACCATGTCGCCCATCCTGAATTTTTGATTCGTTCTTAACCCTACCAAAGCATAATCGGTTTCATCCAACCTGAAATCATCATACACATTCAGGTCTCTTACGGTAACCATGCCTTCGCATTTATGGGTAACAGTCTCTACAAAAAAACCAAATGATGCAACACCGCTGATGATACCGTCAAACTCCTGCCCCACGTAGTTCTGCATAAACTCAACCTGCTTATATTTATTACCTGCCCGTTCTGCTTCCATGGCTTTGCGCTCCCTGTCGCTGCAATGCTTACATTTTTCATCCATCTTCTTATCCAGCTTCAGGTTCTTTTCCAGGCATTCCTGTAAAATGCGGTGTACCATTACATCGGGATAACGACGTATTGGTGAAGTAAAATGACAGTAATATTCAAAGCCAAGGCCATAATGACCAATATTGGCCGAAGTATATACCGCTTTGGCCATTGTTCTTATTCCCAGTTGTTCCAGCACATGTTGTTCTGGCTTCCCCTGAACATCTACCAACATCTTATTAAAAGATGCGGCCACAGCACGTTCATCATGCATGTTAAATGTATAGCCGAATTTTTTGGCGAATGCAACAAATGGTTTCAGCTTTTCATCATCAGGTGTATCGTGTATGCGGTATGGAAAAGGAATAGGCTCCTTGTTCACTTTTATTTTTGAAACATAAGCTGCAATGGTACGGTTGGCCAGCAACATAAATTCTTCGATCAGCTTATGAGCATCCTTACTTTCTTTTATCACAATGCCAATGGGCTTCCCCTTTTCATCCAGCTGAAAACGTACCTCCTGCGATGAAAAATTAATAGCTCCGTTATTGAACCTTTCTTTCCTGAATTGTTGCGCCAGGCCATTTAATAACAGGATAGGTTTATAATGCAGGCCGTCTTTCTTTTCTATGATCTCCTGTACTTCTTCATAAGTAAAGCGGTGATTACTGTGTATAATGGTCTTACCTATCCAGCTATGTTTGATCTCAGCCCGGTTGGTGATCTGAAAAATGGCAGAGAAGGTATATTTATCTTCCCTGGGCCTTAAAGAACATAATTCATTTGAAATTTTTTCAGGCAGCATTGGGTTAACCCTGTCAGGCAGATACACACTCGTTGCCCTTTCATAAGCTATCTTATCAAGTAATGTTCCGGGTTTTACAAAATGGCTCACATCAGCAATATGAACACCTATTTCATAATTACCATTGTCCAGGTTTCTGATGGAAATGGCATCATCAAAATCCTTTGCGTCAACGGGGTCAATGGTAAAGGTTAAAATATCCCGGTAGTCCTTACGTTTCTTTATTTCCTCTCTTGTTATATGTGATTGCAACTTCTTTACCTCCTGCAATACTGCTGCATCAAATGCAAGTGGAAAACCTGCTTCAATCAGGATTTCCTTCATCGCCATATCATTATCATCTTCTGCTTTTAAGATGGTCACCACTTCTCCCAATGGTTTCTTTTCTCCTTTATCCCAACTGATGAGTTTTACGATCACCCTTTCTTTATCTTTTGCCCCATTCAATTTGTCGGTGGCAATATAAAAGTCAGGTATGGGTTTTTCCGATGCCGGGATAAAAAAAGCAAAATTCTTGTTCACCTGTATATTACCAATAAATTCTGTTTGCTTACGTTCGGCCACATCTACTATTATTCCTTCAGGTCGTTTTCCCTTAGCTATTCCTTTATTGACCTGTACCCTTACGATATCTCCATGAAAGGCCCGGTTGAAATCATTAGGACGAACAGCGATATCTTTCTCCATCCCTTCCACAATAACAAAACCCATCCCACTTCGTGAGATATCGAGTTTTCCTTTTACAATTTCTACCTGTGATGATCTTTTGGCCGGCTTATTTTTCTTACTCATATTTTTCTCTGTTACAAAGTCTCAAAGCCCGGGAATGGGAGTAATTTTTTGTGCCTTTGTAGTTTTATGGCAGTTTGCAGTTTTCTGTCCTGCAATGTACCAAGAAATTGCTACATTCGGTTAAATCAAGCCAGTTGCAGCCACTCACAAATTCTCCACAACGGATAATTACCAGGACGATATGGATACTGTCATTGGTAAGCCTGTTCAACGATATAGCCAGTGAAATGCTGCTCCCTGTAATGCCCATGTTCCTTAAACAAATCGGCTTTACGGTTCTCTGGATCGGTATCCTGGAGGGTATTGCGGAAGCGGTTGCAGGATTAAGCAAAAGCTATTTCGGTAAACAAAGCGATCTCTCGGGCAAACGTTTGCCTTTTGTTCAATTAGGATACATATTAAGTGCAGTTAGCAAACCCATGATGGCTATATTTATTTACCCACTATGGATATTTTTTGCAAGAACACTTGACAGGCTTGGTAAAGGCATTCGTACCGGTGCACGGGATGCTATGCTTAGCGATGAAGCAACGCCTGAAACAAAAGGCCGTGTATTTGGTTTTAACAGGAGCATGGATACTTTTGGAGCGGTTATCGGGCCCTCTATCGCTTTGATATTTCTTTACTATTTCCCCAATGATTATAAAACACTTTTCCTTTGGTCAGTTGTGCCGGGCATTTTGGTGATCCTGCTAACCCGGCTAATAAAAGAAAGACCACGAATAACCAACCACAAACATCAAACATCAAATATCTTCGCCTTTGTCTCTTACTGGAAACAAAGTTCATCCGAATATAAAAGATTAGTTACCGGCTTATTGCTTTTTGCCCTGTTCAACAGCAGCGATGTTTTTTTACTGTTAAAAATGAAAGAAACAGGCTTAAACGATACGGAAATACTTGGCATTTATATTTTTTACAATCTCATTTATGCAATGATCGCCTACCCTGTTGGCATCATGGCCGATAAGCTGGGTTTAAAAAAAATATTCCTTTTAGGCCTGGCTGCCTTTGTTACGGTGTACACCGGATTTGCATTCAATAACAACCTGGTTGTTTTTATCTCCCTTTTTGCATTGTATGGTTTTTATGCAGCAGCAACAGATGGCATTTCAAAAGCATGGATAACTAATATTGTTGATAAGTCCGAAACGGCAACGGCTATTGGTACTTATACAGGGTTTCAAAGCATTGCCGCCCTTATTGCAAGCAGCCTGTGCGGCCTTCTTTGGTATAATTTTGGGGCAATGGCAACTTTTTTGATCACTGCATCAGTTACCGGGTTTGTTATTATTTACCTGTCTTTCCAAAAAAGATCTGTAGCAGGTATTTCGTAATTTTAAAAAATATATGCCGGTGAGATCATACGACACAGTAACAGCAGCATTAAATGACCTGAAACAAAGGGGATATACTGTGGACTTTAATATTGCTTTTGATAAGATCATTTGTTCCAAAAATGAGATCATGCTTAACCCAACCGAATTCGAAATAACAGAGTTTTACCGCTTTGAAGGAGATACAAACCCGGGAGATGAGGATGTGGTATATACCATTGAATCAAAAAACGGGAAAGTGAAAGGAACGATGACAAGTGCTTATGGAACTTATGCAGAAAGTATTTCCACAGAGATGATCCAAAAGCTTTCAATGCATAAATAAATTACATTTATATCTTAAACCCATCTTTATGTCTAAATCATTTAACCGCAGGAATTTTATTAAAGCATCAGCCTTAACCGGTGCCGCAGTAGCGTTTACCCATTCTATCAGGGCTTATTCACCTGCAAAAAAGGAAAAGGTACGTATCGGTATCATTGGTGTTGGCTTCCGTTCCCATGAGCACATGGGTAATTTTTTACAAAGAGAGGATGTGGAGATCACCGCTATTGCCGATCCGCAGCAGAGAAGTGTGGATGAAGCCATGGCTGTATTTAAAAAATATAATCGTCCGCAACCGGTTGTTTATAAAAACGGAAATGAGGATTACAAAAATCTTTTGAAAAGAGATGATGTTGATGCAGTGGTGATCTGTTCGCCCTGGGAATGGCATAGCATACAGGCCGTTGATGCCATGAATGCAGGAAAGATCGTAGGCGCCGAAGTTTGCGGAGCTGTGAAATTACAGGAATGCTGGGATGTGGTGAACACATCAGAAAAAACAAAAGTGCCGGTGATGATGATGGAAAATGTTTGTTACCGCCGTGATGTGATGGCGGTATTGAACATGACAAGGAAAGGAATGTTCGGGGAATTATTACATGGACAAGGTGGATATGAACATGATCTGCGTGGCGTATTGTTCAATGACGGCAAAACAGCTTATAACAGTGGTGTAGACTTCGGTCCTACTGCATACAGCGAAGCCCAGTGGCGTACCGAGCATAACAAAAACCGTAATGGCGAATTATACCCTACCCATGGTCTTGGCCCTGTTGCTGTGATGATGGATATTAACAGGGGAAACCGGATGACCAAACTTTCATCTGTTGCATCAAAAGCAAGGGGCCTGCATAAATATATTGTTGATCATCCTAAAGGAGGTGCAAACCATCCAAATGCAAAAGTAAAATTCAAATGCGGCGATATAGTTAACACACAAATACAATGTGCAAATGGCGAGACCATTTTATTAACGCATGATGTTTCTTCTCCACGGCCTTATAATTTAGGTTTCAGGGTGCAGGGCACCGAAGGTTTGTGGCAGGACTATGGAAGCGGCGGAAATAAACAAGGCTTTATTTATTTTCAAAAAGAGATGAACCACAGTCACCGTTGGGACAATACCGAAAAATGGTTAACAGAGCATGATCACCCTCTTTGGAAAAAATATGGTACACAGGCAGAGGGCGCAGGACATGGTGGTATGGATTTTTTTGTTGACCATGCTTTTATAGAATGTATAAAGCGTGGTACGGAGTTTCCGCTGGATGTATATGATTATGCAAGCTGGTATGCCATTACACCGCTTAGCGAAAAAAGTATACTGGAAGGTGGGCAGATACAGAATATCCCCGATTTTACAAGAGGAAAATGGAATATCAGGAAACAGATATTTGCACTGAATGATGATTATTAAACCCCCTCAGCCCCCTAAAGAGGAACTTTGGAGGAGATTTTAGCGAAGACGAAAAAACACAATTAAAGATGAATCGTAGAAAATTCTTACATCTCTCTGCTCTGACTGCCCCATTGATTACTGCAAAGAGATCACTGGCTTCAGGTTTTGATGTGGTTACCAAACCAATAGTTGTTTCAACATGGGACAGTGGTATGCCGGTAAATGCTGAAGCATGGAAAATATTATCCACTAATGGCCGTGCACTTGATGCAGTGGAAGCAGGCGCAAGGCATATTGAAGATAAAATAGATTGTTGCGTAGGCCTGGGTGGTTATCCCGACAGGGATGGTATTGTAACATTGGATAGCTGTATCATGGATGAACATTCTAATATAGGTGCAGTAGCGGGTATTGAAAGGATAAAACATCCCGTTTCGGTTGCAAGAAAAGTGATGGAAAAAACGCCACACGTGATATTGGTTGGAGCTGGTGCTCAGCAATTTGCTATAGAGAATGGATTTACTTTAGAAAATGGTGAATTATCAGAAAGTGCAAAGCAGGCATACAAAGACTGGCTGAAGAAAAGTGAATACAAACCACTCATCAATATTGAAAACCTGCCTTCCGGTCAGGCAGGCAAAAAACAGAATGGGCCCTTTGCTCCTAATTTCTTTGAAGACGGTACAGCCAATCATGATACTATGGGTTTGGTTGCCATGGATGCATTGGGGAATTTATCAGGCGCTGTAACCACCAGTGGCATGGCATTTAAATTACATGGCCGTGTTGGCGACTCCCCTATCATTGGCGCTGGTTTATTTGTAGATAATGAAGTTGGCGCTGCCACCAGTAGCGGTACCGGCGAAGAAGTGATACGTATTTGCGGAACACATTTGGTCGTAGAATTTATGCGCCAGGGATATTCACCTGAACTTGCATGCAAAAAAGCAGTAGAAAGAATTGTAAACAGGGATAGAGCAAAAGCAAAAACATTGCAGGTTGGTTTCCTGGCATTGAACAAAAAAGGCCAATACGGGGCCTATGCCATACAAAAGGGTTTTGTATTCAGTGTGAAGAGCGGCAATGAAAATCAAATTCATCCATCAAAATATCTGCTTTGATCTTTAAGTTAGAAGTAATTGGTTTTAATATAGAAAGCTGCATTTTTGCACAGGCTGCAGGTGCCCATCGGATTGAACTATGCGATAACCCTGAAGATGGCGGTACTACTCCTTCCTATGGTTTTATAAAAGCAGCCCGGGAAAAATTGCAGATCGCATTATTTCCCATCATCCGCCCACGAGGCGGAGATTTTTTATACAGTGATGATGAATTTGAAATGATGAAAACTGATACCAGGCTCTGTAAGCAATTGGGTTGCGATGGAGTCGTGATCGGGATGTTGAATGCAGATGGAACGGTTGACAAAAAAAGAAATGCTTCATTGGTTGAACTTGCCTACCCTTTAGGAGTTACTTTTCACCGGGCTTTTGACAGAACGAAGCCCCTCCTAACCTCCCCAAAGGGGAGGAACCCTGACTCTGCTGAATCGAGCATTTACTCTCAGGCATTGGAGGATATCATTGAGATCGGTTGTGAAAGGGTTCTCACATCAGGATTAAGACCAACTGCCCTGGAAGGCATGGATACCATTGCTGCTTTGGTTAAACAGGCAGATGACAGGATCATCATCATGCCTGGCAGTGGCGTTCGCTCAGATAATATCGCCGGGTTAGCAAAAAAAACAGGCGCTACTGAATTCCATACTTCTGCAAGAGTAAATATTGACAGCAAAATGAATTTTACAAATGAAGCAATGAAAGAAAATTTGAGATCAGTTTTAGCTGATAAGAATGAAATAAAGAACATCATTGCTAACTTAAAAAGTTTGTAAGATGAAAAATGTCGCTATCCTCTTAATCTTCTTAATCAATCTAATCCTGGTTCAGACAATTTCAGCTCAATACACTTCCATTGAACTCAATAAAAACTGGCAGTTCAAAAATCAGAAAGAAAACATTTGGTACAAAGCCACAGTACCCGGCACGGTGCATACTGACTTATTAGCTAACAAACTCATCCCTGATCCGTACTATAGAGATAATGAAGCTAAACTGCAATGGATAGATAAAGCAGATTGGGAGTATAAAACTATTTTTAATATAGATGTTAAAACTTTTGTTCAGAAAAATATCAACCTGGTATTTGATGGTTTGGATACTTATGCTGACGTTTACCTCAATGGCAAATTAGTTTTACAAGCTTACAATATGTTCAGAGGTTGGACTGTCAACATTAAACCTATTATCAAGAGAACAGCGAATGAACTACTAATCAAGTTTTATTCAGCTCAAAACAAAGTGGATAGTATCGCCAAAGCAAGACTACCCTTGGTGCTTCCAGATAACAACCGGGTGTATATACGTAAAGCACAATATCAATTCGGCTGGGACTGGGGGCCGAAGTTTGTGGGTTGTGGAATTTGGAAGAATATATATCTGACTACAGGTTTAAGCATTGTCGCTTCAAAGGCTCCCTTATCTGTTGGATGGAACGGCGTTAAACTCATCCAGCAAAAAGATTCAATAGGCACATCATTCTATTTCGAAAAAGATGGCAACCCTGTTTATTGCAAAGGCGCCAACTGGATACCGGGCGATGTTTTTTTACCAAGGCTAACAAAAAACGATTACCGGAAAATGTTGCTGAGTGCAAAAGATGCCAACATGAATATGCTGCGTGTATGGGGCGGTGGCATTTATGAGTCTGATGATTTTTATGATCTCTGCGATTCACTCGGCATCATGGTATGGCAGGATTTTATGTTTGCCGGCGGTATGTACCCCGGTGATGATGCATTTATGAATAACGTTCGGGAAGAAGTAAAGTATCAGATCAAAAGGTTACGCAATCATCCTTGCATAGTTCTCTGGTGCGGCAATAATGAAATTGATGAAGCCTGGAAGAACTGGGGTTGGCAAAACCAGTTCAATTTATATAGAGCAGATTCTGCCAGAGTCTGGAACGATTACAAGCGTTTATTTGAAGACAGCCTGAAAAAATGGGTAGATGAATTTGACGGAGCAAGGCCTTATATTTCCACTTCTCCAAAAAACGGATGGGGACACAAGGAAAGTTTTACTGAAGGTGATAGTCATTACTGGGGTGTTTGGTGGGGGTTACAGGACTGGGAGGTTTTTGAAAATAAGACCGGGCGTTTTATAAGTGAGTATGGTATGCAGGCAATGCCCAACTGGAAAACGGTTGAAAGTTTTACAGAGCCTGCAGGCAGGTTTTTATATTCTGATGTAATTAAGTCGCACCAAAAAGCCAATGACGGATTTAAAAAACTTAATCATTACTTAACCCGTTATTTTGTTGATTCGCTTAAACTCAGCAGACTCTCGCTGGAGAATTATACATATCTCTCCCAATGTTTACAGTACTATATTTTAAAGAACAGTATTGCTGTTCACCGAAGCAAATACCCAACCAATATGGGAACATTACTTTGGCAACTGAATGATTGCTGGCCTGTGGCAAGCTGGAGTATCACTGATTACAGCCGCAAGCCTAAAGCGGCATGGTATGCAGTAAAGGAGGCATATCGTGACGATGTTCTCCCACAAAAAGATAAAATATATCCTAAAGACCTAAACCTGGAGAAACCCGAGTTTGTACTATTAGTAGCAGGAAACAGGATATCCATAAGAGCTACTGCTCCTGCAAAATATGTGTACCTGTCAACAGAAGACGACTCACTTGAATTCTCGGATAATTATTTTGACCTGGAACCAGGAAAGACAAAGATCATTACTTGTAATAAGCCCATTGCTTCAGCGGCTGATATTAAGATCAAAACTCTTTATTACATTATTAATGCTAAGTAATTTGCAAATGCTGAAGTTACCGTCATGGCGAGGCTTTTTTCATGGGTTTGTGTGAAGGCAAAGCCGAAGCCATCCGCCAAACAAAGCTGAAAACTAATTGATCATTTGTAACTTTATTCGGCGGATAGCTTCACTTCGTTCGCCATGACGAAAACTTCATCTTCAACTAAGAATGTGCTTATGGAATATGGCGGCTGTGTTTATATTGTTACAAATTTTCATCATACCGTTTTATACACCGGGGTAACAGTTGATCTGTACAGGAGAATAGAACAGCACAGGAACAAAGAATTTAAAAATAGTTTTACGGCCAAATATAATTGTGATATATTAGTGTGGTACGAATGGTTCAGCCGGATCGAAGATGCTATAACAAGGGAAAAACAGATAAAGGCAGGGAGCAGGAAAAAGAAGGAAGACCTGATACATGAAATGAACCCACGTTGGAATGATTTGTGGAAAGAGGTAAAAGAATGGTAATTATAAAAACTAACGTCATGGCGAGGCTTTACGCATGGTCTGAGTGTGGGGTTAAAGCCGAAGCCATCTGCTGAATAGGATATAAATGCTCAACCATTTAACACTGATTTAGCGGATTGCTTCACTGCGTTCGCAATGACGGAAACTTCTACATTAAACATTAATCAGCATTTATGAAAAGATCTGCATTACTTATACTAAGCCTTATGACCCTTTCTGCTTTTTCCCAGAAAGCAGAGAACATCATTATCATCACCACCGATGGGCTTCGCTGGCAGGAAGTATTTACCGGCATGGACAGTGCTATTGCCAATAATAAAAAATATAACCAGGGTGACAGTGCAGGTATATTTAAAAATTACTGGTCATCTAACCCCGAAACAAGAAGAAGAAAACTGATGCCCTTCTTATGGAGCGTTGTTTCTGCAAACGGCCAATTGTATGGTAACAGGAATTATGGCAACAAGGTAGATAATGCCAATCCTTACTGGTTCTCATACCCGGGCTATAGTGAGATATTTACCGGCTATCCCGACACAGCTATCAATAGCAATTCATATCCACCCAATCCACACACTACATTACCAGAGTTTTTAAATAATCAACCGAAATATAAAAATAAAGTGGCCGCCTTTGGAGCATGGGATGCCTTTGACCGGATATTAAATGAAGGAAGAAGTAAAATCCCTGTTTACTCAGCGTTTGATAAGATCGGCGGTACGAACCCTGATGTAACAGAACAAACGATCAACAGGCTCTCTCATGATTCATACAAACCTTTTGGCGAAGAAGAGTGCCTTGATGTATTCACTCATTATGCTGCTATGAATTACCTGCAAACCAAAAAACCAAAAGTATTGTACATTGGGTATGGCGAGACAGATGAGTGGGCGCATAGTGGCAAATACAAAGACTACCTGAATGCTGCCCACATGGTTGACAAATGGATTCAGGATATATGGAACTACATTCAAAGTGACCCTTTCTATAAAAACAAGACAGCTTTATTTATCACTGTTGACCACGGACGTGGTGATGCCACTAAAAGCGAATGGACAAGTCATGGTAATGATATAAAAGATGCTTACCAGATATGGTTTGCCGCCATGGGGACGGGAATAAAAGCTAAAGGGGAAGTAAAAACAACGCAGCAATGGTACCAGAAGCAATTTGCACAAACAATGGCTTCGTTACTGGGCATACAATATGTTGCTGAACACCCTATCGGAGAAAAGATCGATCTTAACCGGGATTGATCTCCATCAGGTGCTTTAATAAGGTGACCTGGTTTCCGGCACGGATAAAATTATGCCCTTCGTATTTTGCACCGTAATATCTATCATTGTTGATATGATCGGTTAAAAAACGGATGGCCTGCATATATATCATGAACTTACCGGCATAGTGAAAATATTTTTTCTCTGCTTCATCCAGTTCCTCTCCCATTTCAGATAAATATCCATTCACTATGGCATCATAAAACTCCTGTCGTACTTCTATTTTCGAAAAATTCTTTTCTTCCTCATTCACCGGCGATAAATAAGTACGCATCATATCACCTACATCGCTGATGAAATAACCTGGCATCACTGTATCAAGGTCAATTACACAAAGACCTTTATTGCTATCATCAAA
>CAYTQB010000009.1:71456-72727 GCA_964439615.1 uncultured Ferruginibacter sp.
TACAATTGCTTTTCGAAAAACCATATTCAGCTAAAACATCCTGCATAAAAAAGCTAAATTCGTATAATTTGTGTAATTATATTGATCCGTGAATCTAAGACAAGAAATATTAAAAGGACATTCCAAAGCCCAATGTGCTAAGATCGTTAAATGGGTGGGCAGTAGCCAGCAGCGTTTTGATGAGCTTTTTGGTCTGTTCATCCATGATGATTACCGTGTAGTTCAACGATCGGGCTGGCCTTTGAGTTATTGTGTAATCGATCATCCTTCTTTCATTAGTAAGCATTGGAAGGCGCTGATCAACAATTTGAAAAAACCAAACCTGCACAATGCAGTAAAGCGAAACAGCATCAGGTTGATGCAGGACCTGGAGATACCGGAAAAGTTTCATGGTGATGTAATGGACATATGTTTCAGGTTCCTGGAATCACCAACAGAAGCTTTGGCTGTTAAGGTATTTTCAATGAGTGTTCTAGGTAACCTGGCAGCAATATATCCTGATATAAAGCCTGAATTGAAACTGATCATTGAAGAGCAGCTTCCACATCAAACCGCAGGTTTTAAAAGCAGGGCGAAAAAAGTATTAAAAGAAATAAAATAATAAACCATCACCAAAAACAAAACTGCAATGACCAGAACAATCCAATACACAAAGAAAATTATTTGCCTCGCTATTTTAGCATTTGTTATCATACCAGCCAATGCACAGGAAGATTCTGCAATAAACCTTCCCAATTTTCTTTTTCCTGCATTTTCAAAAAGTATTATCAAACTTAAATCAGGCCAGGTCAATTCTGCCGTGCTCAATTACAACGTCATTGATCAGGAAATGGTTTTCAAACAGAGTGATGGGTATATGGTGATCTCGAATCCACAGTTAGTGGACAGCATTTATGTGGGAAGCAGGACATTCATTCCTTTCAAGACCGGGTTCTATGAACTTGTAATGACAGGCGCCGTAACATTATTCATTCAGCACAAAAGTGAACTGGAGTCAGTAGGAACCACAACCGGGTACGGGGCAACTTCACAAACGACAAATGCCAGGCCCGCAAGGCAGCTTTATGGACCTATAGGAAGTGTTGATCTCAGTATCCCGGATGGATATAAGATCGTTGATAAGACTGAATACTGGCTAAGAAGAGGTAACGAGATGGATAAATTTTCTAACAGACGCCAGTTTTTAAAAATATTTAAGGATAAGGAAAAAGAACTAAGCCAGTTCATTGACCAAAACAGTATCAAATTTAAAGACATCAATGACCTGGTGA
>CAYTQB010000009.1:72827-75656 GCA_964439615.1 uncultured Ferruginibacter sp.
ATCATCCAGGCGAATAAACCTCCGAAATGCAATTTGGGCTTAGGCATATCCACAACAGCTAAATTCCTTCCCACAGTGGCCATGCTTCCTTTATCGTTGTAAACAAATTCTTCAAGGGCTGCATTATTGCTTTTCATTTCTATGCTGCGCAGGTTTTTGGCAATCATATCAGCCATCTGCATAGCTACAGGCGCTACCTGTGGGTGTCCCTTTGGCCAGGCCGGTTCTTCCATATACGCCACATCGCCGATGGCAAAAATATTTTCATACCCCAGCACCTGGCAATGACGGTCAACTTTTATGCGGTTGCCTTTTGCAATCAGGTCATTGTTTATTCCTGCAGGTACATTCCCTTTGATACCTGCAGCCCAGATCACCATAGATGTTTCAATGGTATTACCATTCTGCAACTGGACTGTTTTTCCATCGTATTCTTTCAGCAGGGTATCGGTTAAAACAGTAACACCCAATTTTTCTAAATATCTCTTTGATTGACTGCTCGACTTTTCGCTCATGGTTGCCAGTGTTTTTCCCGTTCCTTCCAGCAAATAGATCTTCATCTGGCTAAAGTCAAGTTCGGGGTAATCTTTAGGCAGCACATAACGTTTCATATCGGCAATAGCGCCGCTAAGCTCCACCCCTGTTGGCCCGGCACCAACTACTACAATATTCATCAGCCTTTCTAACTCCAGCTTATCTTTTACATGCAAGGCATCTTCGAAATTGTGGAGCAGGCGATGGCGAAGCTGCAATGCTTCTACGGTGCTCTTCATCGGAAAGGCATTACCTGCCAATTGCTGATTACCGAAGAAATTGGTATCGGCACCTGTTGCAATTACCAATGCATCAAACTCTATTTCCCCGATATCTGTAATTAGCTTTTTTGAATCGGTAAGCACCTGCTGCACTTCTGCCATTCTGAAATGCACATTCCTGCTTTTTTGAAACACTTTCCGCAACGGAAAAGAAATATTACTTGCATCCAGGCCCGCGGTGGCTACCTGGTAAAACAAAGGCTGAAACTGGTGATAATTGAACCGGTCTATCAAAGTAATATCAAAACCCGGTTTATTGCTGAGTTTACGTGCCAGCCTCAGTCCTCCAAAACCCCCACCTACGATAACGAGTTTCATGTGACGTGATTTATACCACAAATATACAATGTTTTCAATAATTTTTGAAAACTTAGGAACTAAATTTTTTGACATAAAAAAAGCGGCTTAAAATCTAAGCCGCCAAAACAAAACCTAAAGCGCATGAAACTATTTTTTCCTGAAATTATACCGAAGTAAAACTTCGTGGGCATTGGCACCATTATCGAAACTGCTTATGGGGGTTACATAATCGTCGTATGCGTAACCAATGGTGACCATTTTACCCAGGTGTATCCCTGCTGATAACATATAACTCTGGTGAGACCTGTATCCGCCACCAAACCAGAATAATTTATTGAATTCAACCCTCGCCCCTACCTGGTAATTTAATGGTGCATTGGGCAGGTAGATGAACAATGCATTAGGGGTAATTACTGTATTACCATCCACCTGCCAGTTGTATAATGCATGCATATAATAATGCCTGTACAGCCTGGCTTCTTCATTACGGGTTAAGTTACCGCTGTAAAAATCCAGTTTTGACTGTACCAACTGCGATACGGATGCCCCTACCTGGATCGTTTTGGTTGTATAAGATATACCAAAACCTGCATCATACTTAAAGCGGTTATCGCTTGCTCCCAATACCGGGTCGTTACCCAGTGATTCACTAAGCTTTCCTTTATCAATAGCATATTGCTGAAGCCTTGATTCTATACCAATGGAGAAAATGTTTCCATTATTACCCTTAATATGTTTGGCTAAAGAAAGAGATATACCAGTCCTTGAGGTAGGGCCGGTTTTATCCTGGAAGATATTACCACCGATACCCATTCCGAATTTAGGAACATCGAAAGAGCCAAATATAGTAGCTGTCCTGGGACTGCCGCTGATACCCGACCATTGGCTGCGGTAACTGATTCCGATCAAATTGTTTTCCTGTGTACCGGCCACTGACGGGTTGTGTATCACCCCCTGCAGATCATACATAGATGATGTTTGCTGCTGTTGAGCATTTGTTACCGAAACGACTCCGGCAAAAATGGCTACTAAAATTTTATTTTTCATAATATGCTTATTAAATAAATTATCTTAAAATTGTTACATCGCCCTTAACAGGTATGGAGTTACCATTGATAAGGCGGTATTGCAGTACATAATAGTATGTCCCATCGGCTACCGGTTTTCCTTTATACTTTCCATCCCAGTCATTATTATAGTTCTCATTGCTGTACACCAGTTCCCCGTAACGGTTGAACACTTTAGCAATTATCTGTTTTGTACATGCTGCACCATTTGTAACAAGCCACTTGTCATTTATACCGTCGCCATTGGGTGTAAAGGCATTCATCACTTTCACACAGTAAGGTATTACAGTAACCAGTACATTGTCGGATGAAACACAACCGTTCTGTTCTGTTACAGTTAAAGTATAGTTTGTAGTGATTTTTGGTGTGGCCACGGGAGTAAATGTATTGGCTCCGGTCAATGTTGTATTTGGTGTCCATGCAATTGATGCGGTAGTTCCGGTCGAAGTTCCCTGAAGGGTTACTGCATCTCCATCAACAATGGTTACATCAGTACCGGCATACACATAAGGGCTTGCTTTTACATCTACCACTACTGTTTTGGTCATGATTCCACAATAAGCATCTTTAATGGTAATGGTTTTAGTGCCTGATGTTAATCCGGTAAATGTGTTTGATGTTTGGAAAGCACCGCCATTGATACTGTA
>CAYTQB010000010.1:0-20825 GCA_964439615.1 uncultured Ferruginibacter sp.
GTTTATGCAGGATCGCAGTTCGGTTTTTATGGCAGAAGAAATACAGACGGTGGCAGGGGATTTTCTATTTACCCACGCAATGACCTGGGAGAACCTAAACTGCGGTTCAACTGGCAAACACCCATCTGGCTAAGCAAACACAACCAGGATATTTTTTATTACGGTACTAATAAATTTCACCGCAGTTTGCAAAAAGGTGAAAAGCTGGAGGCATTATCAGGAGATTTAACCAGTGGCGCCAGGGAGGGGGATGTTCCTTTTGGCACAAGCACTACATTAGTTGAGTCATCTTTAAAATTCGGATTGATCTATATTGGTTCAGATGATGGCAATATTAACGTGAGTAAAGATGGTGGTTATACCTGGACAAAAATAAGTACAACTTTACCAAAAGCTGTGCAGGGTATGTATGTAAGCCGTGTTACCCCTTCTGCTTTTAAAGAGGGGAGGGTATATGCATCTTTGAACGGCTATCGCAACGATAATTTTGGCGCTTATTTATTTGTAAGTGAAGATTACGGTACAAGCTGGACACAACTGGGTAATGATTTGCCCGCCGAGCCGGTGAACGTAGTTGCAGAGGACCCCAAAAAGGAAAATGTCATTTATGTAGGAACCGATAACGGGCTCTACGCATCTTTTGATATGGGAAAAACTTTTATGGTGCTGGATAATAACTTACCCCGTGTTCCTGTACATGATATTGCCATACAACAAAGGGAGAATGAATTATTAATAGGCACACACGGCCGCAGCGTTTATGTGGCTAAGCTGGAAGTGATACAAAAGATTTATGATAAGAAGGCAGGGGAGAAAAAGTAATTGATTGCAAAGATCAATGCAGTTCGATCGTTTCCACTTCGGGAATATTCTTCAGGATAAGCTCGATGTGCCTGTTATGGGCCTTAACTTTGAAGTCCTGGAATATCTCCAGCACATCCCGGTCTATATATACACTTTTGGACCCATCGATCTCCACAATGGAATATTCCGGAAGCCCGTCGAGTGTTTCCATAAATTTTTTCTTGTTCAGGAAACTTACATTCAGTGCCAGTTCTATGGTAAAATGACGGGTATGTCCCTCTGTTCTTTCTTTCATTGCAAAACCTGCACGGTAGGTATGCTTGATAAGGAAATAAATGGAATAGCCGATCCCGATCAATACGCCGATGAGCAGATCGGTAAAGAGTATTGAAATCACGGTAATGATAAAAGGTAAGAATTGTTCTCTCCCCTGTTTGTACACCGAGATAATCATTTTTGGTTTGGCCAGGTTGTATCCTGTGCGAATGAGAATAACCGCAAGTACACAATAGGGAATAAGGTTAATTAAGGGGATAGCGAATAGAATAGCGAGCAGTAACCAAAGTCCATGGGCAAGGGAAGATAGTTTTGTTCTTGCACCGGCCTCTGCATTAGCAGAACTTCGTACGATCACTGCGGTAATAGGTATTCCGCCCAGCAATCCGCTTAAAAAATTTCCTGTGCCCTGTGCCATCAATTCCCTGTTTTGTGGTGTAATGCGGTTATAGGGGTCCAGCTTATCAATAGCCTCAATGCTCAGGAGTGTTTCGAGTGTGGCCACGAAACAAATGACCAGGGCATAGCGCCATATTTCGATATTGCTGAACAGGGCAGAAAATTCAGGGAACCTTATCTGTGAAATAATATTGCCCGGAACGGTAACATACTGTGTTGGTTTAAGCGCCAGTTGCGGAAAATAATTTCTGAAGACAAGGGCCAGCGATATGCCAAACAGGACAGTGACGAAAGAAGTGGGCAGGAAGTTTATTTTTTTTGATAGTGTTCTTTTCCAGGCATAAAGCAGGACGATAGATAATAAGGCAATCAGTATAACACCGGCAGAACTGTGTTTGTACAGGCTGTCAACATTGCTCCAAACATTTTTGAAGGAAATGATATTGAAGAATTCATTCGACCAGAAATCGGGTTTATCATAACCTATAAATGCAGGTACCTGTTTTGAAATAAGTATGATACCAATAGCAGCCAGCATTCCTTTGATGACAGCCGAGGGGATGAAATGTGTAAATCCACCGAGTCGGAAGATGCCGAGCAATACCTGGAATAAACCTGCTACAGCAACCGAAAGAAAAAATATTTCAATGGCACCCAGTTGAGTGATCGCAGCGGCACAGATAGCGGTCAAGCCTGCCGCAGGGCCACTTACGCTTAACTCCGATTTGCTGATCAGGCTGACCACAATGCCACCGATAATGCCTGCCAATAGTCCTGAATACATAGGTGCTCCGGATGCCAGCGATATGCCCAGGCAAAGCGGAAGTGCCACAAAGAAAACAGTGATGCTGGCTTTAAGATCATGTTTAAGAAAAGAAAGAAAATAAAACCTTGTTTTCCTCTCGATGAAACTCATGGGATTAAAGTTCGGTAAAATTTATTGAAAGTTTCTGGTAAGCCATATTATTTTCATCTTTTGTTTTTCTTTAAACCCATGTAATGTTCCTTTTGTTTCTTATCTAACTTCTCAATGGAATAACGCAATAATGTCCGGGGCATGGTGGCAGCATATTTATCAAGAAAGCCTATCAGTTTCTTTTTGTCTTTGTCGCCGGCAAAGCGCAACATCCAGCCTGTTGCTTTGTGGATAAGGTCTTCTTTATCGTTCACCAGTATTTCTGCGATCTTGAATGTGTCGGTTGTATCGCCTTTTCTTAAAAAATAGCAGGTTGTAAGAATGGCTGTCCTTCGTTCCCAGATATTTTTTGAACGGGCAAGTTTGTATAAAACTGCATGCGGCTTGTCGTAGAGATAGCTGCCTGTCATGTACAGGCAACCCAGGTCAACGAGGTCCCAGTTATTCACCCGGTCGTGGCGACGCATGTATAATTCATAAAATTCTTTTTTCCTTTCTTCAGTGATCTTTTTACCACGTGATTCTTTATCCATGATGCTTATGGCCCCGGCCCTTATTTCATGAATAGGGCTTTCCAGCAGTTTTTCAATTTCAGTGATAGGCATACCACTGAATTCTTTAGCTAACGCAAACAGGGTACCCATTTTTACTCCCATGAATTTATCGCCTGCTCCATATTGTCCTTCGCCCGATTTAAAGTATCGCTGGATCTTTTCCAGTTCTTTATCCGATTGATGTTTCTTCAACCTTTCGATGAATTGTTTTGCGGATTGTGCCTCTTCGTTTTTTTTGGGTTTGATAGCCTTTGCCATATTAAAAAAACTATTTTGGGTACAGCATTTTAGTTGCCCAGCTTACAAATTCATCTGCATCCAGCATCGAAAAATAATGCGGGTGCCTGCTGCCATCGGGCTTAAATCCTTTGCCCAGGCAATTTATAAACTCGGCATTTTTATTACCCAGTAACTTAAGCCTCGAAATACAGCCTGCAAGATCAGTTGCATTCATAGTTTCAAACGAACCCCTGCGGTTCTCAATGATCCAGTTGATGTCAGGATCACAGTAAAGCCTCACCGGCACCCTCTTTAAATATTTTGCATTGCCGCCGTCTTTGGCTTCAGGATAAAAGGAAGATACCTCCTCGTATTTTTTTGGGTTCTGTGCAGGACTTCCGCCATACATGATTGTAAACCTTCTCAGCATTTCGGTGCCTTCGGCAATACTCACTTCCGAAAATTTAATACTCACTCCGTAAGTAAAACTGTTCCAAAGCCTTTTCATATTCAATGGCGGATCAACCCCGAAAACAAGGTTAGGTTTTACGATAGTTCCATTATTCATTTTGTATGCCTGTTCGGCATAGAACAATGCCCGGTGCCCGCCCAAAGATTGTCCGCCGATGATGAATTTGTTTGCAGGTACCTTGTATTTCATGATGAGCTCAGGTATCAGTGTCTCCAGCCTTTTTTGATAATTATTGTTCACATCTATCGTTTCGCAATCATTCACCATAAAAGGAACTACAACGGTATAACCGGCTTTAGATGCTGTTACAGGGAGTTTTGTTTCCATCATCACTTCCTGCGGATCTGTGCAAAAGCCGCCAATCACCACGATGAGTCCTTTTGATGCAGAATCCGGAATCAAGGCTGTGTAATAATTATAAGTGGAATCCCCTTTGGCAAGATAGATGGTCTCTGTTCTCTGCGCCGGCAGGTTGAACGGTAAAAACAGGCATGATAAAATGAATAATACTTTTTCCATAAAGAAATATTTGGCTATGCATAAATATACGATTCTGCAAGCTCTTATTTTTAAGTAGATTCGCTCAAAAAACACATGGAACTTAAAGAACAATTTGAAAAAGCAGTGACGGAAAGTAAATCACTGAGCGAAAAACCCTCCAACGAAGTGTTGCTGCAATTGTATTCTTTATACAAGCAGTCAACCGAAGGTGATGTTAGTGGCGAAGCCCCATCCAATCCGTTTGATTTTGTAAATAAAGCCAAATATGACGCATGGTTATCTTTAAAGGGTAAGCCATCGGCAGAGGCTATGCATCAATATGTGGAGTTGGTAAATAAACTAAAGGGCTGATCAAAACCTTTCCATATGCAATACCTGGGGGTCTAAAGTGCCCCAGGGCGCAAATTCCATAACAGGCAGAGACTTTTTGGTAAACTTCCAGTCACGTATCAAAAAAAGAAATTCTGAGGGAACTGAGGGTAAAACGATCGTGAGCTTACTGTAATCTTCATTGCAACCCCAGGTACCGTTATATGTAAGGGAATTTTTCGTTGCAGTCAACGGACCGTTGTAGTAAGTTGACTTGTATAGTATGAAAGTGTACCCTGCAAATTGCGGGGTAAGGTCAGTACCATTATCAGTAGCAAGCTGCACCCTGAAATTCTTATTGAGGATATTATCTTCGAACTGCTTTTCCAATGCTGTTTGTTGTTGAGCTTCTATAACAGCCTCCACTTTTTTACAACTGTTTAAAAGCAGTGTTATTGCAAGCACAGTAATTAAAACGGTGGTCAGCCTGTATATTGAGCTTTTCATCACCTGTATTTTATTGGCGTTATCCATAAAAGAGTTACTGGTTAAAACCCCACCTGTGGCATGTTTACACAGTTCTTCCGATGTATAATAACGCCCATGCCCGTGAATATG
The DNA here is from genome assembly GCA_964439615.1 of uncultured Ferruginibacter sp. Classification (GTDB taxonomy): domain Bacteria; phylum Bacteroidota; class Bacteroidia; order Chitinophagales; family Chitinophagaceae; genus Ferruginibacter. The sequence continues at coordinate 5,069 of CAYTQB010000010.1, forward strand.
TTGCCCGGGTTATTGCAATAAATTCAGGTTATAGCCAGTAGCCATTTCCTGGCTTCATTGTAAATCGGCTGTTCCATATTTAACGTCGGCAATTTTTTGCATCTTTGTTTTGTGATCATTATGTAGTTCTGCTGAATTCATACAATAAAAAAACTAAAATGAAGATTCAGGATATCACCAATTTTTTAGAGTCGGTTGCACCACCTGTTTTGCAGGAAAGTTATGATAATGCTGGACTGCTCACCGGTAATGCCGGTTGGGATTGTACAGGTGTTATTACTACGCTTGATGCAACCGAGGAAGTAGTGCTGGAAGCAATTGAAAAAAAGGCTAACCTGGTTGTTGCACATCACCCCATTATTTTTGGAGGTCTCAAAAAAATAACCGGAAAGAATTATGTAGAGAGAACAGTGATCACAGCCATTAAAAATGATATTGCCATCTATGCCATACATACAAACCTTGACAATGTATTGGACGGAGTTAATGCAGCCATTGCCGATAAACTGGGACTGATAAACCGGGCTATTCTCCAGGCTAAAAACAATACGCTTAAAAAGCTGTTCACTTTTGTTCCCGTTGAACATGCAGAAAGGGTGATGTCGGCAATTTTTGCTGCTGGTGCAGGCCATGTCAGCAATTATAGCGAATGTAGTTTCAACACAAAGGGTGAGGGCACGTTTAAAGCCGGAAAAGGAACCAACCCTTTTATAGGGAAGATCGGGGAAAGGCATACCGAAGAGGAGATAAAACTGGAAATGATATTCCCCGGCTGGCTGGAAAATAACATACTGACCGCCATGATTGCTGCTCATCCATATGAGGAGGTTGCCTATGATATAGTTTCGCTGGAAAATAAAAACCAGCAGGTAGGGAGTGGCATGGTGGGAGACCTGACAAAGCCAATTAATGAGGCCGAATTTCTGGCCCTCCTCAGGGAAAAATTCAACCTTACGGTAGTGCGGCATACCCCGTTGAGGGGAAAACCTGTTAAAAAAGTAGCCCTTTGCGGGGGTGCCGGAAGCTTCCTTACGGGGGCTGCAATTGCTGCGGGAGCCGACTTTTACGTTTCGGCCGATATCAAGTACCACGAGTTTTTTGATGCCAATGGGAGGCTGGTTATAGCCGATATTGGTCATTTTGAGAGTGAACAGTTCACAATAGACCTTTTGTTTGATATTTTGAGGCAGAAATTCCCTACCTTTGCCGTCCTAAAAACAGGCGTAAAAACCAACCCGGTACATTACTTCCTGTAATTTCAAAAAGTAAACTTCAAACAGAAAATGGCTGCAGTTAAAGAATTCTCAATCGAAGAAAAATTAAGCTCACTGGTACTCTTGCAAAAGATAGATTGTAAGCTTGATGAAATTCAGATCCTGAAAGGCGAATTACCTATGGAGGTTAAAGACCTGGAAGACGAAATTGAAGGATTGCATGCAAGGCAAACCCGTGTAGAAGAAGAAATAAACGGTATCCAGGAATTTATTGAGCAAAAGAAGAACGGCATCAAAGAAGCGGAGGCCCTGGTTAAGAAATATGAAAAGCAAAGTGATAATGTAAAGAACAACCGTGAATTTGAGGCGATCAATAAAGAAATTGAAATGCAGACGCTGGAAATAAAGCTTTGCGAAAAGCATATCAAAGATGCTACAGAAGAAATTGCTGAAAAAGCAAAACAACTGGAAGTAGCAAAGAAAGCTGTAAGCAGCAAAGAGGGCAACCTTTCAGGGAAAAAAGGTGAATTGGAAAAGATCATCGGCGAAACAGAAAAAGAAGAAAAACACTACAATAAAGATGCAGAGTCTGCCCGCAAACATGTGGATGAACGTCTGCTGATGAGTTATGACCGCATTCGTAAAAATTACCGTAATGGTTTAGCTGTGGTTGCAGTGGAAAGAGACAGTTGCGGCGGATGCTTCCACGCCATTCCTCCTCAAAAACAAAGTGAGATCAAATTGCGTAAGAAGATCATGGTTTGCGAAAACTGCGGACGCATTTTAGTGGATGCAGACCTGAATGACTCTGTGGTAGTAAAATAAAAGACCCTTACTGAATACAAGATACCGGAGCTCACAATTGTGGGCTCTTTTAATAGTAGCTATATCAAAAGCTAATAAAAGTAATGGGCTGTAAGCCCCTCTCCTTTGGAGAGGGGTTGGGGTGAGGTCAAATAGCTTTTATTTCCTAATTTGCCTGCCTGTTAATTGCATATATGCTCCAGAGATTACAGATACAGAATTACGCCATCATCAATGAACTGGAAATTGACTTTTCGGATAAACTAAATATCATTACCGGTGAAACCGGTGCCGGGAAAAGCATTTTAATGGGTGCATTGAGCCTGATTTTGGGTGAAAGAGCAGACAGTACTATGCTGCAGCAAAAAGAAAAAAAATGTGTGGTAGAAGGCTTATTTAAGGCCATGAATAAAACTGCCATACGGGAGTTTTTGAAAGAGAATGACCTGGATGCCGAAGATGAATTAACGATCAGGCGTGAGATTGGAACTAATGGCAAATCGAGAGCATTTGTTAATGATACTCCCGTAAATCTTAACCAGCTTAAGACCCTCAGTTCCTTACTGGTTGACCTGCACCAGCAGTTTGATACATTGGAATTAGGTTCATCCGATTTTCAGCAGGAGGTTTTGGACGCACTTGCAGGCAATGCAGAAATCTTGCAACAGTACAGGGAGGTTTTTCATAATTACAGGCAATCTAAAAAAGAATTGACCGAATTGCAGGCCGAACAATCTGCAGCAAATGCGGCATTGGACTACAACCAGTTTTTATTTGATGAACTGGATGAAGCTGGCTTCAAAGAAAATGAACTGGAAGACCTGGACACCGAATTAAAGCTGTTAAGCAATGCAGAGTCTGTGAAGCAACAGCTTTCATCCATTAGTTTTGAATTAAAAGAAAGTGATCAACCCTTAGTTCAGCAATTAAAAATATTGTTTGGTAAACTGCATACACTTGACCAATACCATACAGGTATTGCTGAGCTGGCAAAACGTTTGCAGAGCGCACAACTTGAATTGCAGGATATCGCTGATGAACTGGAGCTTATTAATGACAGCGTGCATTATAGCGCCGAACGTATCCAGTTTATAAATGACCGTATCTCCCTGGGGTATAAATTACAAAAGAAACATGGGGTAAATTCCACCAATGAATTATTAAAGTTGAAAGATGAACTGCAGAAAAAATTGAATGACATCCTGAATATCAGCGAAGCCATACTGAAAAAAGAAAAAAAAACCAAAGAGTTGCTGCAACAATCTGAAGAATTTGCATCGACCATATCAAATAACCGTAAAAAAATAATTGGGCCTTTTGTAGAAAATGTAAATAGTTTACTTGCCCGTGTGGGTATGCCTAATGCAAGATTTATGGCCGAGGCAAGGCCTTTGGAAACTTTGGGAGAATATGGAAAGGATAGCATCGAGTTTTTATTTGATGCCAACAAGAGCATTCGTTTTGAACCTTTGCGTAAAGTTGCCAGTGGTGGTGAGTTAAGCCGGTTAATGTTGTGCATTAAATCGCTGGTTGCAAAAAAACTGCAATTGCCTACCTTAATATTTGATGAAATTGATACCGGCATCAGTGGCGAAGCAGCCAAACAAGTGGGTAATATCATGAAAGAGCTTTCGGCTTCACACCAGTTGATATCCATAACCCATCAACCGCAGATCGCCGCCAGGGCCGATACCCATTATTTTGTCTTTAAAGCCATTGATAAAGACAAGATCATCACCTCCATCCGCCTTTTAAATAATGATGAACGAATAACCACGATAGCGCAAATGCTGAGTGGCGAAAAACCTACTGCTGCTGCGTTACAAAATGCGAGAGAAATGGTTGGCAATTAGTTTTTTGATAATTCATATAAAGAGTTTTTCTTTAAAAGATAAGAGTGCTATTTTTACCACCTCAATTACTAAAAGATCTATTATGTCCTACAATCTGCTGAAAGGGAAAAAGGGAATCATATTTGGAGCGCTGGATGACAGGTCCATTGCCTGGAGAACGGCTTTAAAATGCCATGAAGAGGGCGCTGAACTTGTTTTGACCAATGCACCCGTGGCCATGCGAATGGGAGAGATAAACAAACTGGCAGAAGCAGTTAAAGCACCGGTTATTCCATGTGATGTAAGCAGTAACGAAGATGTAACAAATCTGATCACTAAGGCTATGGAGCATTTTGGCGGGAAGGTTGATTTTATTTTACATTCTGTTGGAATGAGCATCAATGTTCGTAAGGGAAAGCATTATACTGAGATTGATTACGGATTCAATACCAAGTCACTTGATATTTCGGCTATGAGTTTGCACCGTGTTTTGGCAACAGCCATGAAGATGGATGCAATAAATGAATGGGGTAGTGTGGTGGCCTTAACTTATATAGCTGCACAACGTGTATTCCCCGATTATAATGAAATGGCCGATGCCAAAGCTTTATTGGAAAGTGTTGCCAGGAGTTTTGGATATCATTACGGCGTAAAAAAACATGTAAGGATCAATACCATTTCACAATCGCCGGTACGTACTACTGCCGGGAGTGGTGTAAAAGGATTTGATGGATTTATAGATTATGCAGAAAAAATGAGTCCATTGGGTAATGCCAGTTCGGATGATTGTGCCAATTACTGTGTGATGATGTTCAGCGACATGACCAGGATGGTTACCATGCAGAATCTTTTTCATGATGGAGGGTTTTCTTTTACTGGTGTAACAGAAGCTGTTATTAATAAAATGGAAGGTACCACTTCCCCTAAATAGAATTTTTAAAATCATTGGATATAAAAAAAGAGCCTCTCATTTTTGAGAGGCTCTTTAATATATTGTAGAGTCTGGTTCCGCCTTTAGGGGTGGCTTTCTTAATACTCGTCTTCATTAAAAAAGAAATCTTCCTGGCTTGGATAGTCGGGCCATATGTCTTCCAGGCCTTCATATATTTCACCTTCGTCTTCCAGCTCCTGTAAATTTTCTACAACTTCAATAGGAGCGCCGCTACGGATCGAGTAATCAATTAATTCATCTTTTGTCGCAGGCCATGGCGCATCTTCGAGGTGAGAGGCTAATTCTAGTGTCCAGAACATCTTCTAAAAGGGTTTAATTTTTTGCAAATGTATAAGTTCGTACGAAATAACCAAAAGTGTTTTTTAAACGGGAAAATTCAGGATTTATTTTGGGTGATGGAATAAAAGACCAAAGTCTGTGTAATTGGGGCTAAAACTTATAATTATTAACTATTTTCGGTGCATGTTAAGTGCAGCAAATATCTATAAACAATATGGCCATCTTACGGTTTTAAAAGGAGTTGATATTGCTGTAAGTAAAGGAGAGATCGTTAGTATCGTTGGTTCATCTGGCGCCGGGAAAAGCACACTGCTGCACATTTTGGGCACTTTGGATAAAGCCGATAAAGGCGAAATAATATTAAATGGCCAGCATATTGAAACCCTCAAAGGCACGAAATTATCTGCTTTCAGAAACAGGCATATTGGATTTGTTTTTCAATTCCATCACCTGCTGCCGGAGTTTACAGCATTGGAGAATGTTTGTATCCCCGGTTGGATTGCGGGGGAAAAGAAAAAAGAAGTGGTTATAAAAGCCTCGGGATTGTTGAAAACTTTAGGCCTCGCTGATCGGCTGGATAACAAACCTCAGCAACTTTCAGGCGGAGAACAACAGCGGGTAGCAGTGGCAAGAGCTTTAATTAACGGCCCCTCAATTGTAATGGCTGATGAACCTACAGGCAACCTCGACAGTGCCAATGCAAAAGAATTACACCAGCTGTTTATTGACCTGCGCAATCAATTCAATCAGACTTTCTTAATTGTAACACACAATGAGGAATTGGCAGGGATGAGTGACAGGATACTGCACATGAAGGACGGGAAAATCATTAATGAATAATTGGTTAATGGATAATTTATAATGGTTTTAAAACAGAATAACTCCCATTTCTTTAAGGCCACAATTATCCATTATTAATTATATCATTACCCATTAACCCTCGGTTTCCAAAGGATGTCTTTTACGTTTAAGAGGTGCCCAATATATCTTGCTAATACGAAGAAGTAATCACTTAAACGGTTCAGATATTTTATAACAAGAGGATCCACAAATAAATTATTCTCCTGCATGTTTACGCAAAGGCGTTCTGCCCGGCGACAAACACAACGGGTAACATGAGCCGTGGAAATACTGACATGCCCGCCCGGAAGTATAAAAGATTTCATTGGGGTCAGTTCCTCATTCATTTTGTCAATTTCCTTTTCTAAAAAAACAATATCAGTTTCTTTCAAATCAGGAATTTTAAGCATAGGCTCTCTTTCAGGGTCACAGGCTAATGAGGAACCAATAGTAAATAAACGATCCTGTATTTCCTTTAAAACAATTTTTGAATGTTCGTGAGTGAGGTAGTCGCTAGTAAGACCAATAAAGGAATTCAATTCATCAACGGTACCATAGGCTTCGATACGGATATTACTTTTGGGAACCTTGGTGCCACCGATCAGGCTTGTTTTACCGAGGTCGCCGGTTTTTGTATATATTTTTATGGCCATTGGTTTATTGATGTTTTGTACTGTAAAGCAACAAAATTATCGGGATTAGTTTATACCTGCAGCAATTATTAAGCAGGAACAACATTTTTTACCGGGTTTGCATTTACCTTATCACTTTCAATTAATCCATCCCTTAACCTGATAATCCGGTGGGCATATTGAGAAATATCTTCTTCGTGGGTTACTAAAATAACTGTGTTTCCAGCTGCATGGATCTTACCTATAATGTCCATTATTTCGTAGGAAGTCTTTGAATCAAGGTTCCCTGTAGGCTCATCTGCAAGGATGATTGATGGGTTATTGATCAATGCACGGGCAATGGCCACCCGTTGGGCCTGCCCGCCGCTCAATTCATTAGGTTTATGATGGCTGCGGTCATCCAACTTCACTGTCTTCAAAACCTGCATGCTTCTTTCTATTCTTTCTTTTCTATTTATGCCACTATATACCAATGGGAGTGCTACATTTTCGGCAGCAGTTAAGCGGGGTAGCAAATTAAATTGCTGGAATACAAATCCTATCTCTTTATTGCGTACTTCAGCCAGGTCATTGTCGGGCATACGGCTTACATCTTTTCCATTTAACACATATTTACCGGCAGATGCTGTATCAAGACAACCCAGCAGGTTCATTAAAGTAGATTTGCCTGAGCCACTGGGGCCCATCAAAGCCACATACTCATTCTTAAAAATATCCAGGGAGATACCTTTCAATACCTGGAGTTCATTTTTTCCGAGGTAGTAACTTTTGCGGATATTTTCCAGGTGTATAATGCCTTGCATAATTAACGTATAACTTGAAATTACTTCTTTATAACTTTTGGTACTTTAAAAAACCGGTTGTCATGCATTGCAGCATTTTTCAAACCATCTTCCCGGCTGATGCTCCCTTTTATCTCGTCTTCCCTCAGTACGTTTACATTGTCGCTCATGTGCAATAAGGGTTCAACACCCGTTGTATCCAGTTCATTCAGTTTTTCAACAAACTGTATCATCTTTTGCATGTCGTTTTTGATAGCAGCCTTGTCAGCAGCATCAAATTTCAGTCTTGCCAGGTGAGCCAGCTTTTCCACTAATTCATCATTTACTTCCATAAAACAAATATAGGTGAGTTTTGTGTTTGCTGTTTTCGGATTTTATTTAAGCGGCATGTACATTTTTCTGCTTATAATGCCTGATGAGCACTGACTTTTGCTATCTTCGCCACCTGATGGAAAAGAAAAAGGAAATAGTAATGAGTGGTATTCGCCCCACCGGGTTTTTGCATTTAGGCAATTATTTTGGGGCTATACGCAACTACGTAAAAATGCAGGAAGACTTTGACTGTTTTTTTATGGTTGCCGATCTCCATTCCCTAACCACACACCCGGATACTAAAGAACTGAGGTCGAATGTTCACCGGGTGATGGCGGAAAATATTGCCTGTGGACTTGATCCCGATAAAGTGGCTTTGTATTGCCAGAGCCAGGTCCCTGCAACTGCTGAACTGTACCTGTACCTGAATATGCTTGCCTACAAAGGAGAACTTGAGAAGACCACCACATTCAAAGACAAAGTAAGACAGAATCCGAATAATGTGAATGCAGGCCTGTTAACCTATCCTGTATTGATGACTGCTGATATTATCCTTCACCGTGCTAAATATGTACCGGTTGGTAAAGATCAGGAACAACACCTGGAGATGGCAAGAGCATTTGCCAATCGTTTCAATCATCGTTATGGCGAAGTGTTTCCCGAACCACAGGCTTTCAATTATAACCAAAGCCTTATTAAAGTCCCCAGCCTTGATGGGTCTGGCAAGATGAGTAAAAGCGAGAACCAGATGGCTACTTTGTATTTGGCAGATAGTGATGATATGATCCGGAAAAAAGTAATGAAGGCCAAGACGGACAGCGGCCCGGCGGAAAAGAATTCACCAAAGCCTGATTATATTGAAAATGTATTTTTACTGATGAAATTAGTTAGTGCTGATGATGTTATACAAAAGTTTGAAGCAGATTATAATAACTGTACTATTCGATATGGCGAACTAAAGAAGCAGCTTGCAGATGATATGGTTAGTTTCATTGCCCCAATCAGGGAAAAAGTGGATGCCATTCTGCATGATGAAAAGAAATTGAGGCAGATAATGGAACAGGGGGCTGAAAAAGCCAATAGAAGCGCCGCCGCTACCATGGAACTGGTGCGGCAGGCCATTGGGTTAAAGTATTATTGAGGAATTGATTTTTTGAAACAATTATTTATTATTTTGTGCATACGTCAGTGATGGGCTGGCGTTTTTTACGGGGTTCAAAGTAAGTACAATGGCAAAGACAAAAAAACCAAAGCATATTGCTGTGGCCGGAAATATTGGCGCCGGCAAAACCACCTTAACAGAAATGCTGAGTAAGCATTACAAGTGGATACCACAGTTTGAAGATGTGGATCATAACCCTTACCTAAATGATTTTTATGAGGATATGCCGAGGTGGAGCTTCAACCTGCAGATTTATTTTTTGAACAGTCGCCTGAATCAATTGCTCGAAATCCACCGGGGTACAGAAACAGTGATCCAGGACAGGACCATTTATGAAGATGCCAATATTTTTGCCCCAAACCTTCACGATATGGGCTTGATGGGTAAACGGGATTTTGATAATTATTACAAATTCTTCGAAACGCTGAAAAGTATGGTGCAGCCGCCCGACCTGATCATCTATTTAAAAGCATCTGTACCAACATTAGTTTCGCAGATACAGAAAAGAGGAAGAGAATATGAGGAAAATATACGACTTGATTATTTAAAGAAGCTGAACGAATTCTATAATACCTGGATTGATAATTATAAGGAAGGGCCACTGTTAATAATAGATGCCGATAAAAATAAATTTGCAGAAAATGAAGAACACCTGGGCCAGATAATCAATAGTATTGATGCTAAGCTATTCGGGTTGTTTTAAGATGGAATTTGCTTAATCGATCAATGAGTTTTTCATTGCATAAAACACCAGTCCCACTGAGTTTTTAACTCCAAATCTCTCCATTAACCTATCTTTAATTGCTTCCACAGTCCGGGAACTGATGTCCATTTTTGCAGCTATTTCCGAAGCTGTAAACTCCATGCAGACAAGGGTAAGCACTTCTTTTTCACGTTCGCTTAAAACCACTTCAGTAGTAAGGGTAGGGTTAAATTTTTGCTTGGAGTAATTTTTCTTGATAAGTACTTTATTAACGAAGGGATTGAGGTAGAAACCCGTTCTGACAACATCCATGATAGCCTTTTTAATCTCTGCCGGTTCGGTGCTTTTTAAAAGGTAGCCGGCTGCTCCACAGTCCATCAAATGCCCCACAAATCTTTCATCCTCGTACATAGTGAGAATGATTACACGTATGTTGGGAAAGTTTTTTGTGATGAGTTTGGTAGTATCAATACCGTCTTTTACCGGCATTTTAAGGTCGCATAAAATTACATCAGGTTCCGATTCGGGTATTTTGGCAAGAAGATCCTCGCCATTATCGGCTTCCATTACAAATTTTATATTGGTGTACGACCGCATGGAAAGAATCACTCCTTTCCTGAAGATCTTATGATCGTCGGCAATAGCAACTTTTATTTCATTCATAAGTATAGGCTACAGTAAAATTACGGAAAAGTAGATTCATTTGTGAATGGATTATTTTTTCCAAAAAAGTGCCATCTTATATTGCTGGTTCTCTCGGAATTTCTATCGTTACTTTATAATAAGTCTTGCTTGGGTCAATTTCAAAGAATATTCTGCCATTAAGTACCTTAATACGGCTTGCGATATTTTTTAAACCCAGGCCCAGGGTGCTATGGTTCAATTTTTCAAAATCAGCCTGCACAATTCCTGTACCATCATGGTGAATCCGGAAATACATTTTGTTACCGCTGATATTCTGAGTTAGATGTATAAAACCGGGGTTGCTGTGTTTGAGAATATTATTGACAAGTTCCTGTATGATGCGGAACACCAATAATTCCTGTTCTACCTTAAGTCTTGTACGGTAATCATGAAACCTGGCACTGGCATTCAGGCTTCCACTGGCCCCGATTTTTTGGAAAAGGTCGGTAGCAGCGCTTTCCAGCCCAAAATTCTTCAAAGTGGGCGGCATCAGGCTGTGGCTGATATTCCTGATTAATAAAATCGCATCATCCAATATTTGCTTGGCACTGAAAATGCTTTGTAACTGTTGCGCCTTTTCCTGGTTAACAAGGTTTTCGTTCAGGTACAGTCGGGCAGTAGCTAATAACGGTCCTGCATCATCATGCAAGTCGGCTGCAATCCGGTTACGCTCTTCTTCCTGGAAGCGGATAGATGCATTCAATAATATCTGTTGCTTTTCTTCTTCAAGTTTTTTTAACTGGTTGTTGTACCTGATAACTTTTCGCTGATGAAAAATTACAAAACCAACAATGGCAATAGCAAGCGTAAGCATGCCCAATGTTCCTAGAAACATGGCTGTGTTTATTCCTGTTGAATTAGTATTAGCCTGTAAAAAAAACATCGTAAGATTTACTGTTATGGTTTATTCTTAATAGGGTGAAAGGAATCTAAATCTATATCTATAGGATCATGGGAAGATATATTATCTTGACGGCTTTCTTTAATGAGAATAGAAATGCACAGGAGTAAATTTTTGAGTACAGTAACAGTAGTATATATAATGGTATACTGTCTTTTAAAAACATCATCATTATAACTATTTTTTGAATATAAAAACAAAAAGAAATTACCGGAAGAGTTAATAATAAATGCAACAGATATCCAAAAAATAGCTTTTTGGTAGATTGGCTCAATAACTGTTTCCTGCATTACTTCAAAAAAGTAATAAACAATAAAACATAGTAAAATCATATGCTCGACACTTGCTGGCACAAAAGGCAATCCTGGCACTTTTTCAATTATAAAGTCATAAATACAAAACAGGAAAAATGCAACTTGAGAAAACAGCAGGATATTTTTTACAAACCTGTTTCTGATATACAGTGAAAAAAAATAGGCAAGTAGGGAGTATTCAATTGCAATATATACTCTGACAACGAGATAATAATTTTCCGGCGATTTAAAAAGATATAAGAGGCTAAAGCCAACAATTACCAGAATAGCAATAAGTATGGTATATAAAAAAAATACCTTTTTCTCTTTGGTTACAATCCTGTTAAGGAAAATAATGCAAAAGAAAAAAGGTAAAAGTTCGGTAACGTAAGTAAGATATTTAAGATTTTGTAAGATAAAAAATGATTATTTAATCAAAAATAACCATTGGTTCTTAAAATCAAAAATATAAATTGATTTAACTCATTAAGCAAAACACTCAACCAGTAAATCGATAATTCCACTCATCATGATAATTTAGTTTTAAGGTTTCTAAGTAATTTGTGAGATGTAAACTTGCATCAAACGTAAAACCTTAGCAACCCCCCTGAACATAGAATAAAGCAGTTAATTTTGACCGAATTCAATACCACAAAGCATTTGGGGAGAAATTGTTAGTAAAATAACGTACAATTTTAGGGTAAATATACTAAATAAACATAGTAAAATTACTATGGAGTAAATCGTACCTTTCCCATAGCAATTTTACTATCAAAAAAGGTAGTGACCCTTGTGGATATCAAATGCCCAGGTATATCTGGGGCAGGATAATGGATTTTAAAGTACAGGGTTAAAACCCCAAAGCGCTTTCTTATTATAAAAAACACTTAAGTATTGTTTCTCAGGGGAATATATTGGATTTAAAACGGGATCTCAAAAGGTAAGTTGATTGACACCGGCAACACAAGCACAAACAGGCTCTTCAGGATAATTGGAAATTTTCTTAATTTCTATTGGATATTTGGATATGGAACATTTAGTGAACCAATGTCAATCAACTGGAACAAAAGTATAACAGGTATAGCCCCTGTAAAAGAGCATTAATGCCCTATTTTAGTTTTGTAAGATTTACTTTTATACGAGTAATAGTGCAATTTTGGCTCGTAAATTAACGGATGCAACTAACCGTAAAATTACTAAGTATAATTTTCTGGTTACGTGAAAACCAATGACCTATGATGGAACAGACACCCTTTCAGGTACGGGAATTGATATATTAAAATGAAAAATTGTAACTTGAGCAAGTTTTATACTAATACCATTACCTAATACTATGAGTACCGACCAGTTAATTAAGATCGCAATAGCCGATGATCACAAGATCTTCCGAGACGGAATCAAAATGGCCCTCGCAGGCAAATCAAATCTTAAAATGTTGTGGGAGGCTGAGGATGGCAAGGATATGATGCACAAAATTGCCATCAAAAAACCCGAAGTGCTTTTAATGGACATAAGAATGCCCGAGATTGACGGAATTAATGGAATTCAGCTTATCCGTAAAGAATATGAGGACATAAAAATAATTGTTCTCACCATGTACGATGATCAGCAAATGATCAGCAAAATGATGGAGATGGGGGCCAATGCCTATTTAACTAAAACCACTGATCCTGAAGAAATATACGAAGCCATACTTACCTGTATGAATGACGATTTCTATTTCAACGAGTTAGTAAACAAGGCAGTGATGGGCAAGTTGATGCAGAAAAAAAATGTTCGCCAGCACTACGGTAGCAATACCCCTGTACATTTTAATGAAAAAGAACTCAAGATTTTACAGCTCCTTTCCGAAGACAAAACCACCGAAGAAATATCTAAGATCATCTTTCTAAGCCCCAGGACCATTGAGACTATCAGGCAAAACATGAAAACCAAGGTAGATGCCAAAACGATTGGCGGTCTTATCATGTATGGTATGCGGAATAAACTGATAGAATAGCTTCTTAACGCTTTTCTTTTATAAAACCCCGGTGGTTTGCGAATAACCCCGGAACTTCTGCGTAAAAACCCCATTCCCAACAAAGGGTAATTACCCTCTTTATTATCTTTGAATATAATTTGAACTTGCGGCCAACGTTATAAGGTTAGAATTCAAGCCCTTAAAAAAAATAAAAGTTATTATGATGTCGAATGAAAATACGGGTGAACCTATAAAAGTGATAATTGCAGATGATCATGTGCTTTATCGGGCCGGTGTAAAAACTGCTCTAAGTGTAAAAAAAGATGTAAAAGTTATAGCTGAGGCAGATAATGGCATGCACTTATTGAATATGCTTAAAATGATACCGGCTGATGTAATCCTTTTGGACATTCAAATGCCCATTATGGATGGTATTACCGCACTACCTGAAATAAAAAAACTGTATCCTCATATTAAAATCATTATGCTGACCATGATGGATGATCATAGCATGATCACCAAGCTTATGGAGATAGGAGCAAACAGCTATCTTACTAAAACCAGCGACAGTGAAATAATTTATGAAGCAATTAAAACCTGTTTCGAACAGGAATATTATTTCAATTCTTTAACTAATAAGGCCTTACTTACCAATCTGAAACAACGCAATGACATGACTCCTCAAAAGTTAATGCAGCAGGAGGCGCACCTTAGTGAGAAAGAAATGCTTATTCTTAGATTAATGTGTGAAGAAAAGAGTACTAAGGAGATTGCCGATATGGTTGACCTTAGTCCACGTACCGTAGAAGCTATCCGAGACAAACTAAAAGTAAAAACAGGCGCCAAAAGCACGGCTGGGTTAATAATGTACGCTGTAAAACATAATATTTTAAATGAAGAGCTTTAAAGCTCAGTTATTTAAACTTTGGTCTCTAAAACTGTAATGAAGAATTGTCCCCTGTTAAACCGGGGGACTTTATTTTGCCAATTACCAAATAAGGCTTAATAGTATATTTGACAGATGGAATATTTTATTTATGACGGTAAAATATACAAGAATGATACTGATATAATCAGTATTAATAGCCGGGGATTACGCTTTGGTGATGGCTTATTTGAAACACTGAAAAGCAGTAATAATATCCTTCAGTTTGCTGATAATCATTTTGAACGCCTGTGGAAAGGGATGAACCTCCTGCAATTCAAAATACCTGTACACTTTACTGCGGAAGACCTGCAACGACAGATTCAGGAACTGTTAAACAAGAACGCCCATAATAGTATTGCAAGGATAAGATTAACCGTTTTCAGGGGAGATGGTGGCCTGTATGATAATATTAACCATCCTCCTCATTATCTTATACAAACCTGGCCCTTGCCAGGTGATACCGGAAAATGGCTGAGAAACGGCTTATTGCTGGGTATTTACAATGATGTTAAAAAGAGTTGCGACATACTCAGTAATCTCAAGCACAATAATTTTTTACCTTATGCAATGGCTGCACTCCATGCAAAAAAACAAAAATGGAACGATGCCATTTTACTCAATAATCAGGGAAGAGTTTGTGACACTACAGTTGCCAATATTTTTTTAATAAAGGATAATGTGATCTATACACCATCTCTAGGGGAGGGCTGTATTGCCGGCGTAATGCGGAAAAACCTGTTACTGCAATTTTCAGTGAATAAACTCCCTTTTGTAGAAGGTGAAATAACTATTGAGAACCTGGAAAATGCAGATGAAGTTTTTTTATCTAACTCAATTCATAATATTCGTTGGGTAAAGTCTGTAGGCAATAAAAAATATGATAACAAGTATACTCAGAAAATATTTTCTTCTTTTCATTCAACCATTTCCTGATCTTTTTGTTTATAGATGTTTCCTGTTAAAAGGAAGCAGAAAAGAGTATGCAGCCACTAAATATCTTTTGGTTCCGCCGGGATCTCCGGCTATATGATAATGCCGGACTTTATCGTGCTTTGAAAAGCAACAACCCTGTTCTGCCAATTTTCATCTTTGATAAAAACATCCTGGATAAGCTTGAAAATAAGACAGACAGGAGGGTAGAATTTATTTATGCTGCACTAGAAGAACTACAATTGTCTTTAGCAAAGATGGGTACAACACTTGAAGTATTTTACTCCACACCATTACAGGCATTTTTGGAGCTTATTAGTAAGTATAAAATAGAAAAGGTATTTACGAACCATGATTATGAACCTTATGCCAGGGAGAGGGATAGCTCGATAGCTAAATTACTTAATAACCATGGAGCATCCCTGCATACTTTTAAAGACCAGGTGATATTTGAAAAAGATGAAGTGATAAAAGATGATGGGCAGCCATATACGGTCTTTACACCCTATAGCAGGAAGTGGAAGGCTGTTCTCAAAGATTTTCATCTGC
>CAYTQB010000010.1:20925-35077 GCA_964439615.1 uncultured Ferruginibacter sp.
TAATATGGCGTGACTTTTACCAGATGATACTTTGGCATTTTCCTCAAGTTGGACAAGGGAAAGCCTTTAAACCGGAATATGATACTATTGAATGGCGCAGGGATGAGGGTGAATTTGAATTGTGGTGTACCGGCCAAACGGGTTACCCGATCGTGGATGCAGGGATGAGAGAATTAAATGCGACCGGATTTATGCACAACAGAGTACGTATGATCGTTGCTTCTTTTTTAACCAAGCATTTATTACTGGATTGGAGATTGGGTGAAGTTTATTTTGCCGAAAAATTACTGGACTTTGACCTGGCTTCCAATAACGGAGGTTGGCAATGGGCTGCCGGCAGTGGTTGTGATGCAGCCCCGTACTTCAGGATATTTAATCCTTACCTGCAAACACGAAAGTTTGACCCCAAGCTGGAGTACATAAACAAATGGGTGCCTGAGTTGAACGAATTCAATTACCCTAAACCAATTGTTGAACATGAGTTTGCCAGGAAAAGATGCCTGGAAGTTTATGCAAAGGCATTGAAGAAATAGTGTTTAAAAACTATTGTTGCTGAACCTTGGATTTACTACATTATTGTAAATAGAACCAAAACGGTAGTTTATTCCAAAATAAGTGTATAAACCTTTTTGTGTTGGATATTGCCTTGTATTGGTTAGCAAGTCATCCCTGGAAAAGAACTTTCGTGGAATATTTGGATAGATACCTTTTGTGAAGTTGGCATAACTTGATATACCTACCGATAAACCTTTCACTATCCTGATATCAATATTACCACCAATCGAAAATGTATTGATGCTTCTGCCTTTGATCTTTGCACTACCTAATGTAAATGAGTTCAAAAAATTATCCCAGGATGCGTTCAAATTGAAATTGCCCCATTTTTGAATAAAGCCAGTATTTAATGACAGATTTTGCTGGAATAGCCAGTTTTCCGGGGTATCGTAATAGCCCGAGTCAATATAGTTATTATAAGAAGGCCCTATGCGGTAAAAAAGAGTAATGGATTTTTTTACGGCATCTTTATAGGGAAAGAAACTGTACTCAATAGCCGGGTGGAGGATCCATTGAACATCATAATTACTATACGTGCTGTGGCTAACAGAACCAAACCCTCCGATTGACCAATGCTTGTTTATACTACTTACTACGTTAGTATAGAAGCCGGAGTTGTTATTGGTGAACCTGGTTTTTTCGCCATTAAAGTCAATCGTTCTCACATTCTTGGAAATATTTGCACTCAAACCCACTTTTAATTTTTCAGTTACCCTGTTGGCGCTGACCCTTCCCGATATACTATTCGACTTGCTGTAATCATCTGCGTTAATATTGCCGTTTATACCAACATTGAATACCCAAAAATTCCATTTGTCCTTTTTATTGGTCAATGAATTCACAGCTGATTCATTTTTTGAAACAGTTGCAGTAATATTTATTTTTTTGGCTAAAGAAGTCTGGGCAATGAATCTTGTTAGCCCGATCTTTAAATACCTCACCAGGTTATCCCTGTATTCTGCATCGGTATCCACACTGGTCCAGTAAAATTTTATGGTGTCCTGCATCCCTTTAAAATTCTCCTGTCCTGTCAGGAATACACTGATCTCCCTTCCACCAGAGCCGGTTGATTGTGAGGTGACCATAATAAAAACATTGGCAGTAAAACGATCAGGAACAAAATCTACGTAATTGATCTCTGTTTTAATATAACTCATATCACACCAGGTGTTGCAATCAACAAAGACCCTTACATCGCCATTATCTTTTGGTTTTGTTTGAGCCAAAGAGGCATACTGAATTACCAGAAGGGGGATGAGTACAAAAACCTGTTTTCTCATGTAACAATTATTGGGATTAATAGGGAGTCAAAAATATCTTATTAGATGGCGGGAGTTCTGTCTTATGAAGTAATTGATAAATATTTAACAGTTTCTCCACCGCAGCCTGGCCGGCACTGCCCAGGTCAACCGAATAATTATTAACATAGAGATCAATGTGTTTCTTCATTACTTCCTCACTCATTTCCTGCGAATGTTTTTTTACATATCCGGTCAATTCAGTGTAATGATGTTGATTTGCATACTCAATACTCTGTCGTATTAACTTATCCACTTGTGAACTTAATGATTTGTCCATTGAACGCTTTGCAACAATTCCCCCCAAGGGGATGGGGTTTCCTGTTTTCCTTTCCCAGTAATCTCCCAGGTCTGTAATTTTTTGTAATCCCTTTGCTTCGTAAGTAAAACGGTTTTCGTGAATGATCACACCCAGGCCTTTGCCGGTCAATACAAAATTTTCTATTTCATCATAGCGTATGAAAATTTTGCTCTTTGCTTTGGGATAAGCCAATGAAAAAAGTAAATGTGCAGTAGTATGTTCACCGGGAATTGCGACCAGTAGATCTTCAACATTTTGGGTTTTTACTTTTTCATTTTTAATTAGTATAGGCCCTACACCACTGCCCAACGCACTACCATTATGTAGTACAACATATTTATCCAATACCATTGGTAAAACACCATAACTGAGTTTTGTAATGTCCAGTTTTCCGCTTAATGCCCATTGGTTAAGTGTTTCCACATCTTCCATCAACACATCGAAGGAAAGCCCCCCTGTGTCAATTTTATTGTTCACCAATGCGTCAAAAATAAAAGTATCGTTGGGGCAGGGAGAAAACCCCAGTGAGAGTTTCATGTTGTTCTTTAATTCTTTAATTGGTTAATCAGTTTTGATAATTCAGTATTCAAACTATCAATGGCTTCTTTCATCATCCATTTTGTTTTATCTCTTTCTCCAACATAATTGGAGATTGACCTGACCTGGATGAAAGCAACATTTTCCTGCAGGCAAACAAAATGTAGTGCGGCTCCTTCCATTGATTCTATGTCGGCATTGAATTGTTTTACGAACTGGTTTTTTTGTAATTCGCTATCACTTACTTTATTTACTGTAATTGCATAAACCGCCGGTAAAGAAGATCTTTTAAATATTTCATGGGGGTTCACCAGCCAGCCGTTGGTAAATGGAAATTCGTTTTTATCAGCCAGTCCCGATTCAAAAAGGGGCGTGAAGTTTTCCTTTTCTTCCATCCCCAAGTCAGCAAAAGAATCCTGCTTTACCAAAACTGTTTGCCCGGGTTTTATATTTCCGTTATATGTCCCGGCTATTCCAGCCTGGATGATGAGATCATAATCGATCTGGTGCACTCTTTTTTGCAGGTGATATATTGTAGAAGGAACGCCTGCACCTGTTACCAGCATGTCAATTCCCGGATTGGTAGCTATAAAGGGTTGAATCTCCTGTTCTGTGGCAACTATCAATAGAATTTGCATGGCACAAATTTCGTGTTTACCCTTCATATTTCAGTAATTTGAGGCTACCTTTGCGAAAATTTTTCAACCATCAATGGTTTATATTACCAGGATAGAACATTTTAATGCTGCTCACAAATTATTTAACCCTGCCTGGAGCCGGGAGAAAAATGAGGAAGTATTTGGCAAATGCGCCAACGAAAACTGGCATGGACATAATTTTGAACTATACGTAACGCTGAAAGGAGAGCCTGATCCTGATACCGGATTTGTTTTTGATGTAAAAAAACTGAGTATTATCGTAAAAGAATATGTAATTGATAAACTTGACCATAAGAACCTGAATGTGGATGTTGATTTCATGAAAGGAAAACTCTGTTCTATTGAAAACCTGGTCATAGGTATCTGGAATGAATTGAGTCCGCATCTTCCTTCAGGCGTTCAGTTGCATTGCCTCAAGCTCTATGAAACACCGAAGATCTTTGTTGAATACTACGGGAATTAATTTCAGTTTCAGGTAAACAAGTCCTAACTTTATTTGCAAATAACTTTCAATAGTTGATGTTTTTGAACAGCAGACTTCTGTTTTGGCCATCAAAAATTGTTCTGACCATTTTAAACAAATCCTGATCACAGCATGTTATATCATAAGTCATGAGTAATAGAGTAGCCGTTTATCGCAAAGAAAATTTTAATGCAGCCCACCGGCTCAATAACCCTGCCTGGGACGAAGCTACCAATGAAAAGGTATTTGGCAAATGCAACAATCCCCATTTTCACGGGCATAATTATGAGTTGGTCATTAAAGTAACGGGTGAACCTGACCCTGCTACTGGCTACGTGATGGACATGAAAGTATTAAGCGATATCGTACAGGAAAATGTGATTGAACGTTTTGATCACAGGAACCTGAATGAGGATACAGCGGAATTTAAAACACTAAACCCAACTGCCGAGAATATTGCAATTGTGATCTATAATATTTTAAGAAAAAAAATTGAATCCAAATTTGACCTGCAGATCCGTTTGTATGAGACAGAAAGGAATTTTGTGGACTACCCGGTTAACTGAGAACTGCTGATTGTTTAAAGAGCAATAAAAGAAAAATAAATGGCGTATAAAAAAACAGAACAGTACGATGAGAAAGTTACTGCTGAGCTTATGAAAAGTTACCGGAATGCTTTACTGCAATTGGGAGAAGATCCTGACAGGGAAGGATTGCAAAAAACCCCCGAACGTTTGGCCAAGGCAATGCAGTTTCTCACACAAGGGTATCAGATGGATGCGAATGAAATATTGAACTCAGCCAAATTTCATGAAGAGGTGAGTGAAATGATCCTTGTAAAGGATATTGAAATATACAGTATGTGCGAACATCACATGTTACCGTTTTACGGAAAGGCTCATGTGGCCTATATTCCAAACGGGTATATAACAGGGCTTAGTAAAATAGCGAGGGTTGTTGACGTGTATAGCCACCGCCTGCAGGTGCAGGAGCGGTTAACGCACCAGATATTAAATTCAATTAAAGAAACACTCAACCCGCTGGGCGTTGCTGTAGTTATTGAAGCATCGCATTTATGTATGATGATGAGGGGAGTTGAAAAACAAAATTCTGTAACCACCACTTCAGCCTTTTGGGGAGAGTTTGAAAAAAATGAGACCCGTGGCGAGTTTGTGAAACTGATCAGTTCCAAATTACATTGAGTTTATTGGTTTATTAGTTTACCTGTTTATTTGTCGTTAGAACTTTTTAACTTCAAGTAAACATTTTTTATGCATACGCTGGAAGACCTGGATGTATATAATCTCTCTCAGGAGTTTAGTGATAAAATCTGGCATATGGTGGAGAAATGGGATAATTTTCCGAAGTTTGGATTAGGTAAGCAAATAACAGCTGCCGCAGATTCTATCTCTTCAAATATAGCAGAGGGGTATGGTCGTTTTTTTATTAAAGAGAATATTAATTTTTGTTTTTACAGCAGAGGCTCTATATTAGAAACAAAAAACTGGTTGCAAAAATCTGTTAGAAGAAATTTAATAACTAAAGATGAACATCAAATGCTGGTAACTCAATTAGAAATAATTCATAAAAAATTAAATGGGTATATTAAAGTATTAAAAGAGAATTTGAAGAAACAAAAGAAGGACTGATTTCAAAACCAATAAACCAATAAACCAAACAAAATGTCGCATGCTTATATTTTCCCCGGCCAGGGATCGCAATTCAGCGGGATGGGAAAACATTTGTACGAAACCAATGCCGGTTCAAAAGAATTATTTGAACAGGCCAATGAAATTTTAGGTTTCAGGATATCTGATATTATGTTCAGCGGCAGTGATGAAGACCTGAAGCAAACCAATGTTACGCAGCCCGCCGTTTTCTTACATTCTGTGATAGCGTTTAAAACTCTGCCCGATGTTAAACCGGATATGGTAGCCGGCCATTCTTTGGGCGAATTCTCCGCACTGGTTGCAAATAATACATTGAGTTTCGAAAATGCACTGATGCTTGTTTCCATAAGGGCACAGGCCATGCAAAGAGCCTGTGAAATGAACCCGTCAACAATGGCTGCCGTGCTGGCGCTTGCTGATGATAAGGTGGAAGAGATATGTGCTGCCGTCACCTCAGAAACTGGAGAAGTGGTTGTGCCTGCTAATTATAATTGCCCCGGGCAACTGGTCATCAGCGGTACTATCAAAGGTATTGATATTGCCTGCGAAAGAATGAAAGCAGCTGGTGCAAAGCGGGCCCTGGTCTTACCGGTAGGTGGGGCCTTTCATTCACCATTGATGATGCCTGCCAAGGAAGAACTAGCTGCAGCAATTGACGCCACTCATTTCAATGATCCCGATTGCCCTGTTTATCAAAATGTGGTTGCAAAAGCCGTAAGTGATGCCGCCGAGATAAAACGAAATTTAATTGACCAGTTAACTGGTGCAGTACGGTGGACACAAAGCGTGGAAGCGATGATAGCAGGTGGTGCCACCCATTTTACAGAAGCCGGCCCGGGAAAAGTATTACAGGGACTGGTTTTGAAAATAAATAAAACAATGACAGTTGACGGGGTGAGTTGAGGTGGCTTTCCATGGCTTCTGATGAACTAAGTATGGCGTTATTATGGCTTAGGTATGGAGTAAGTATAGGGAAGCCGGGAAGAGCGCTTTATTAAATACTATCGGGGGGGGGGTAAATATTTTTTAGCAGCTTCAATTTCTTCTTCCGAAAAATTGAAAGCCATAATTATTTTGTCAAACTTTTTAGCGCTTATTTTTTTACAGTGCTCCAATTTGGAAATGGCCTGTTGCCTTACACCTAATTTGCTGGCGGCATCATCCTGTTTTATACCTTTTAAATTCCTCAATAATTTTAACAGTTCTCCGGGCTGGTCATCGTTTTTATCGGGGTGCATGGCGATTTATTGTTTTAACTAAATGAAGTTAGATAATTCATTTAAAAGCAGCAATACCACAAACCGGGTATAAATGTTAAAAAACTATCAGGTTGTAATTTACAACCACCTGTTTCTTGTATTTTTGATTTAAATGGCTAAGCTTTATAATCAATAAAGGCTTTAGTAGAAAAATTTCTACAAAGAGTTAATCCCCGGCCATGGCACAAAGCTTTAATACAAATCTTTTCAATGTTGCAAAGCATTATGTGCAGGCGCTTAAACTGAAGGTTACACAAACAACATTAAAAGAAAGCCTGGAACAAAACGCTTACTACCCAAGCCTGTACAGCCTGAGCAAAGTGTTTGACAAATTTAACCTGGCCAATGAAGCATATACGGTTGATGAAGAAAGTTTAAACCGGCTTGACCCTCCTTTTATCACCTATTGTAACAGGCAGAGTACCGGAAAAGATTTTGTGCTGGTAACAAATATAACAGGCACGCAGGTAAGTTATATTGCTGAAAATAATAAGCGTAAACAATTAAGCAGGGAAGATTTTTTGAAGCAATGGCAAAAAATTGTTTTCGTAGCTAAGATAAATGCTGAAAGCGGGGAAAAGGATTACAATTCAAAATTAAAAATTGAAAAGTCAAAAGGGAGGAAGCAGTCTGTATTATATGCAGGTATTGTAGTGTTAATTGGGTTAATGGTTTATTGGTTAATTAGTAATACAGGTACAGGTAATATTATTGGAGCGGTAGCCCTTATAGTTATAAAGCTATTGGGTATAGCGGCCACGGTACTGCTATTGATCTATGAGGTTGATAAAACCAATAGCTTTGTAAAAAATATCTGTAGTGTAAATAAGCAAACGAATTGCGATGCCGTGTTAAAAAGCAAAGCAGGCAAAATATTAGGTGTGGGCTGGGGAGAGATCGGCTTTTTTTACTTTGCCTCTACCACTTTGTTTTTATTATTGCCCGGTTTAGCTTTTATCGATAAACTACCCTGGCTTGCCCTTGCCTCTTCTTTAGCTGCACCCTATATAGTATTCAGTATTTATTACCAGTGGAAGGTGGTAAAACAATGGTGCCCGCTATGCGTGGCTGTACAGGTAGTGCTGGCAATGGAATTAATCTGGGCCATTGTTTACTTTTTTACGTTTAAGATGCAAAACCCCTTTACTGATCTAAATGCGCTGTTATACATTGCTGGTTGCTTATTGCTTATTATGGTTACTTGGGATCTTTTAAAACCCGTTCTCCTTGCAGCCAAAGCATCGCCTGGTTATATTGCGGCATATAAACGCCTTTTGTATAACCCCGAGATCTTTAATAGTTTATTACAGCATCAAACTTCTGCACCAGAAGGCTGGCAGGACTTGGGAATTGATATTGGCAATCCCAATGCTACAAATACTATTATTAAGGTTTGTAATCCATATTGTCCCCCCTGTGCTCAGGCTCATCCTGTGATAAAAGAAATAATAGAACATAATACAAGTGTGAAACTCAAAATAATTTTTAACACCACTAACGATGAGAATGATAAAGGGAGCGAAGTTTTAAGACATTTTTTAGCAATTGCGGGAAAAGGCAACTCAACACTAACAGAAAGAGCTTTAGACGATTGGTATATAACCAAAGAAAAGGAGTATAAAGTATTTGCTGAGAAATATCCAATGAATGATGAATTACAACTTCAAGATTCGAAAATTGAGGCAATGCACAATTGGTATCTAAGTGCAGAGATAATAGGAACCCCTACTTTTTTTATTAATGGCAAAAAACTGCCTTCTGATTATCACTTAAATGAATTAAAGCATATTTTTTAAATATTTGTTTGCAAACAAGCAGGTTTTATTACAACTTATAAAGCCTTAAAAGGGATAACTGAAAACCTTTTCCGTGTTTTCTAACATGGAGTATAACAGAGTAGGTATATTTTTAACTATTAAAGTTTTTGGCAGCTTTTAAATTTTATAAAACTGCAGGACTATTATGATACTAAAATATAAAGATTTTAAGCGGCTTTCTGAGCTAGAAATGCGCTTGATTAAAGGAGGAGAGGAAACGTGTGAAGAACTGAATTATGCACAAGAAGTACTATGTGTAGAGTGTTCCTCAGATTCTGGATGCAACTACAAACCAAACCTCTATTGTGGAAATTCATATTCATGTCCACAGTACGTTAAAGTTTGTAAACGTACAGTAATATGTTGAAATTTGAATTAGTAAATTAATTAAAGTAGTAACTGCTGAAAGTTATTCTTTCGTGGTTACTACTTTTTACACAAAATACTATCACTCCAAAAACATAGAATACAATGTATAAAATTGTCACTGTACTGCTATTTGTAATAACAACTGTACAGAGTTTTGCGCAAGGTTCAAAATATATAATATCGGGGCGAATCAAAAATATTTCAACGGGAAATATCTATCTGACTCAGGGGAATATCGAAAGTGAATTTTTCAACAAGGAAAAACTTTTTGATTCAGCAAAAATTATTGATGGTAAGTTCAGTTTTGTAAGACAGCCCATTAATTCTTATACCTATGGCTACAGAATTTATGTTGAAAGTGATCTTGAAAGTGGATTTACGGACTTAGTATTTATTGCTCCCGGCAATCAATACCTCTTTATAGACACTCTTAATGAATACATTGCACCAATTATATCAAACTGTAAGGTTCAAATTGAAATCAGGAATGATTATAACCCCTTTTTCAGCAAACTGGTAAAAGAGGCAAATAAACTGTACTATTTTTCCGACAGCATATATGAAAAATACGGGAAAGATGTTTCTTTCAATTTAAATGACAGTTTAAGAGTGCTATCAAAAAAATTGTCACTTATTGGAGATACGTTACTGCTTAGTTACGTTGCTAAACATCCTAATTCACTTGTTAGTCTTTGGAAATTAATTGAACGATTCAACTCATATGGGTATAAAAAAGAGTACAAAAATATTTACACCTTACTTTCGAAAGAAATGAAAAATAGCAAAGCTGGACTACTTTTGAAAACTGAATTGGAAGCAGCTAGTTTACTGTCATTAGATAATGATTTTCCCGCCGTAAAACTTAAGAATATCAGACTAAAGGATTCAATTTTCAATGTGAAATCGATCGGTAATAAAATTACGTTTATTGATTTTTGGTTTAGTCATTGCTACCCTTGCTTAAGAGAATTTCCTAAATATAAAGAGTTACATGAAAGATATAAAGATTTAGGATTTTCAATAGTTGGAATTTCGACAGACATTACACGCAACATAAAAGAATGGGAGAAAATAATTTCGGATCTAAAATTAACCTGGAGTCACTACCTGGATGAGAATGGAGATTTTTCGAACTCTGTATTTATAAAGTCTTTTCCGACAAATTTTCTTGTGGATGAGAAGGGAAAGATCCTTGCTAAAAATTTGGCACCCTCCGAATTGGAACTTTTCCTTAAAAAGACTTTTTTTTCAAAGGATATTTATGATAAAATGGAAATTAAAGAACCATTTTAGAAATAAAATTAATAGTTGACACATACGAACTGTTTTGATATAGTAATTTTCTTTTACCCTGGTTTTCATGTACCAATTCCATTTTTTAAAACAATATGATAGAATGGACTGCGGCCCCACCTGCCTCGCCATGATATGCAGGTATTATGGTAAAAGTTTCAATATTCAAACTTTAAGGGATAAAACAGAAATAGGTAAAGAGGGAGTAAATCTATTAGGTATCAGTAATGCTGCTGAAAGTATTGGTTTCCGCACCCAGGGTGTGCAGCTAACATTTACACAATTAATAAATGATGCGCCACTGCCCTGCATTTTACATTGGGGTCAAAATCATTTTGTGGTGCTGCTTAAGCCTGCCAGATCTCTCCTTCGTCGAGATGACAGGATGATAATTGCAGACCCTGGGCAAGGCATTATTAAATTATCAAGAAAGGAGTTCAAACAAGGCTGGATAAGCAGTACTATAACTTCTCCACAATCTCCCAATCAATCTTCGCCACACCCCTCTCTCCTGAGCTTGTCGAAGGATGGAGAGAGGCCGGGGGTGAGGTCAGAACAGGCTGGTATTGCCTTACTACTTGAACCCACCCCTGACTTTTACAAACAGCAAAGCGAAAAAGAAAACAAACTGGGCTGGGGTATGCTGCTTGGTTATTTTGCACAGCAAAAGAGATACATCGTTCAATTGTTTGTTGGCTTGTTGCTGGGCAGTTTACTACAACTTATTTTTCCTTTTCTTACCCAAAGTATTGTTGATACTGGTATTAACCAGCATAATCTGTCCTTTATCTATTTAATACTTGTTGCACAATTCATGTTATTTTTTGGCCGCACGGTAGTGGAATTTATCCGTAGCAGGATATTGCTTTATATAAGTACAAAAATAAATCTTGCCATCTTATCCGATTTCTGGATAAAGCTAATGAAACTACCACTTAGTTATTTTGATACCAAAAAGACGGGAGATATCATTCAACGAATTGGTGATCATAAACGCATTGAAAGTTTTTTAACCGGCTCGGCGCTGAGCACATTATTCTCTATGTTCAACCTGGTTATTTTTTCTATTGTACTGCTTCAGTATAATACTTATGTGTTTGCCATTTTCTGTATTGGCAGCATTTTATATTTTTTATGGATAAAGCTTTTCCTGCGTTATCGCCGCAACCTGGATTATAAACGCTTTGCCATAGCCAGTAAAGAAAACACCGCCACCATGCAGTTGATATATGGTATGCAGGAAATTAAGCTGAACAGCGCTGAGCATATGCGCCGTTGGGAATGGGAAGGTTTGCAAGCGGCTTTGTTCAAACTTAGTTTTAAAAGTTTATCACTTAGCCAGTACCAGCAGGCAGGCGCTTTTTTTATAAATGAAGGGAAAAACATTCTAATTACTTTTTTTGTTGCCAAATCGGTACTTGACGGGCAGCTCACACTGGGGGCCATGCTGGCGGTACAATATATCATTGGGCAATTAAACAGCCCGGTAGAACAATTGATTGGTTTTGCCCAGCAGGCACAGGATGCAAAAATAAGCCTGGAGCGCTTGAATGAAATTCACCAGATGGAAGAAGAGGAAAGCGATAAGAGAGAATACTCCAAACATCTGCCACAACATAAATCCATCTGTTTAAATAATCTTTCATTTACCTATGCCGGGGCCGGTAATGAACCAGTTTTAAAGAATATTAACCTCGCCATTCCGGAGGGAAAGACAACCGCCATAGTTGGCATGAGCGGTAGTGGAAAAACTACTTTGGTAAAGCTGCTTTTAAAATTTTACGAAAACTATACGGGTGAAATAAAGATCGGAGAGAGTAATTTGAATTACATCAGCCCAAAATACTGGCGTACCCGCTGCGGAAGTGTAATGCAGGAAGGCTATATTTTTAATGACAGCATTGCAAAAAATATAGCAGTAAGCGATGAACGGCCTGATTATAATAAACTGCTGCATGCCTGTAAGGTTGCCAATATTCAAACATTTATCGAATCGTTGCCCTTAGGGTTTAATACAAAGATCGGCGCAGAAGGAAATGGCATTAGTGCAGGGCAGAAACAAAGGATATTGATTGCAAGGGCCGTATATAAAAACCCTGAATTTGTCTTTTTTGATGAGGCCACAAACTCCTTAGATGCCAATAATGAAAGAGCGATAATGGAAAATATGAATCAGTTTTTTAAGGGTAAGACAGTGGTGGTGGTAGCGCATCGTTTAAGTACGGTTAAGCATGCAGATAATATTGTAGTGTTGCACAATGGCGAGATAACCGAATGCGGCACACATGGCGAACTGGCAATGAAGAAGGGGAGGTATTTTGAACTGGTGAGGAATCAATTGGAGTTAGGGAATTAAATTGGTTTTTATGTTCCCGGCTGGGTATGTTTAACGATAAACCTGCTTACGGTGGTCAACATCAAAAATAAAAACAGTAACGATTTTGTCATGTACTTCATAAACAATTCGGTAAATACCAACCCTTACCCGGTAAATATTTTTACTGCCGGCAAGTTTTTTGCAGCCTGCAGGGCGGGGATTATTGGCAAGTGCAAGAATAGATTTTTCTATAGCCGGAATATAAATACCCGGGATGGCAGTAATTTGTTTCTGAGCACTTTTTTTAATAATTACCGTATAAGCCATTGCTTTTATTTAGCCTTTTTTTTATTTCTCAATCTCGTAAAAAACAAACCTGCTTCCATGCCTGTTTCATTCTTGCGTTTAAATACCTTCTTAATGTCATTAATATCTTCCAGCAATCCAAGGTATTCTTTTTCAGGAATTATGGCAAAACGCTTTTTTTCAATGGTAATGGTCTGTGCTTTCATTTTTAATATTTTTTACAAAGATATATTTTATGCCAATTGAAAATACTTTTCAGGAAAAAGGGATAGCTGGTTTTTCGGCTAATGCCGGGATGAATAATAATAATAATTTGTTACGTAGCAGCGAAGTAGCTGAGATCATTTCCAATAAACCCGGCTTGCTTATCCGCTGGGGGATTACTATTTTCTTTATGGTACTGCTGTTGATTGTGGCTTCAACATTTTTTATCCATTATCCTGATGTGGTGCAGGCAAGGGCAAGACTTACTTCTATCAATGCGCCTAAAGAAGTAAAGACAAAAACGGAAGGGAAATTAATAAAACTGAATGCTATTGAGGGGAGATTTGTGCAAGGGGGCCAGTTGCTGGGATTTATGGAGAGTAGGGCCAATCCATACGAAGTAATGATGCTCTCACAAACTATTGATTCTGCCCAGGTATTAATGAATAACGATCAAACTGAAGAAATACCAAAATACTTTTTACAGCCATACCAACATATCGGGGAAGTGCAGCAGGCCTATCAGGCTTTTATGCAGCAGTTTATTTTGTTTAAGCAATACCTGGCAACAGGCTATTATTTAAAGAAAAAGGCCATGCTGCAAGCTGATATCATTTATCTGCAGCGCCTT
This sequence comes from uncultured Ferruginibacter sp., assembly GCA_964439615.1. Classification (GTDB taxonomy): domain Bacteria; phylum Bacteroidota; class Bacteroidia; order Chitinophagales; family Chitinophagaceae; genus Ferruginibacter. The sequence continues at coordinate 34,605 of CAYTQB010000010.1, forward strand.
CATGCCAATTTAACGGAGCAAAAGGAAATGCAGCAGCAAGACCTTGGCCTGGCCAGGGAAACCTTTAATGCCAATACAACACTAAAGGAGCAAAAAGTAATTTCTCCATTAGATTACCGCAATGAAAAGAGCAAATATATCGGAAAGGCAATGACCATCCCACAGGTAAATTCAGCCATTATCAGCAATGAAAACAGTCAGCACGAAAAACGAAAAGAAATACTGCAGTTGGAGAATGAAATAGCACAGCAAAAAGGGATTTTCTCACAGGCACTTAATACCATCAAAGCGCAGTTGGATGACTGGAAGAGCAAATACTTATTGATTGCACCCGTTGATGGCAAGGTTGCCTACGCAGGTTTTATACAGGAAAACCAGCAATTGCAAAATAACCAGACTATTTGTTTTATTAATCCGGAGAACAGTAATTATTATGCAGAGATATTAATTCCACAGAACAATTTCGGTAAAGT
>CAYTQB010000010.1:35177-71217 GCA_964439615.1 uncultured Ferruginibacter sp.
AATCAATTAAGGGCAGTAATTAAAAAATGATAATTTTTTTCTTACTTTATAATAGTCACCGTCCCTTTACGCTGAACAATATAGCCCTTGTAATCTACACCTTCTGCCATCCAAACATAAGTTTCTGTTGTTTGCCGGTTACCCCTGATAGTTCCATCCCATCCTGTTAAAGGAGTGTTGGTAGTGAATATTAAAGTACCCCACCTGTTATAGATGCGGAAATAACGGAAGTCTTTGATTCCAACAGGGATTGCCCTTAAAATATCATTCACCCCATTGCCATCCGGTGTAAATGCATTGGGCACATAAATATCGGGGCCTTTGTACACTTTTATTCTTATGTCATCACTTGCTACACAGCCGATACTGTTACGGGCTGTAACTGTATAAACCATATCCCTGTCAAGAATAGCAGTTGGGTTAGCAATAAAAGGATTACTTAATCCATAGGAAGGCGACCATTGGTATTGTACAAAACCTATATTGTTCACATCGGCGGCTAACAGTGGTAAAGGCTGGCCAATTGCTAAAGTTGTGTCTCTTCCTGCAAAGACTATTGCCAGACGTGTAACTGTAACTACTGAAGTATCTCTTTTCAAAGACATACAACCATTCGCATCAATAACATTCAAAGAGTAGGTCATGGAGCCTGATAAATTATAAGCAGTTGGGTTTGCAATACGGGCATTATTTAAAAAAGAAGCGGGATACCAGAAATAAGAAACTCCACCAGACCCGGTAAGTTGTGCATTCTGTCCAAAACAAATAGTATGATCGGGACCTGCATTTGCAGTTGGTGCAGGGTTTACAAAAACAGTAACAGAATCTTTTTGCGAACAAATACCGGTTGTGGCAGTAACAAAGTATTTTGTTGTTATTACTGGTGAAGCAACAGGGTTATGGATGGCGCTGTTGTCAAGTGAGCCGGTTGGTGTCCAGCTAAAACCTGCTGCATTTGACACCGCAAATAACTGGGCAGTTTTTCCTTCACAAATCGTTGGGTCCAATCCGGCGTCAAGCGTTACTATATTATCCAGCGGAATAAAAATGTTTTGCGAAGCTGTGCAATTATTATCATCCTTTACCGTAACTATATAATTCCCCTGTGCAAGGGTGAATACATTATTGGTTTGAAAATTAATTCCATCTGTTGAGAACAGGTAAGGATTTTTACCACCTGTTGCATTTATTGTTGCAGTACCATCAGCACCGCCTGTGCAGGATGCAGGTACTACCGGGATACTTGTAATTAAAAAATCAGGATACAGTTGTGTAATGGAGATAACAAGACTATCAATACAACCTGTTGCGTCTTTTATTTTTATGGTATAAACCCCAACGGGTAAGTTGCTGAACGTACTGTCGTTTTGATATGCGCCATTATTGATGGAATATTCAACAGGGGCAGTCCATTCCCATCCACCCGATACTCTTATCTCCCCGGTTGCATAGCCCTTACAATTTATTTCGGTCTTTGAGACAAAGTCGAGTATTTTAAGTATGATCAGCGAAGAGTCCCTTCCATTACATGTTCCTTCTGTTGCTGTACAATAATAAGTGGTAGCGTTGTTGACAGGCGAAGCAAAAGGATTTCTTATTGTAGTATTGCTTAATGTAGGGTTGGCATCCCATTGATAAACAGAATAGCCTGACGATGCCGTCAACTGTATCACGGTATTTTTACAGATGATCGCTGTATCGGGATTGATACCCAGGGTATCATAATCTCTTATTTGTATAGTAGTGCTGTCAGTGGGAGTACCGGCTCCACAACCCCCGCCTGCCAATGCATAAACTTTTATGGTCTCAATCCCCTCAGGCATATTATCAATGATCGGTAAAACATTTACGGTCACTTCAGTTTGATTGGCCGGAATGGTGACGGTTAAAGGCAATGGCTGCATATCCACCCCATTGGTTGCTGTGCCGGCGTATGAAAGGGAAACAGTAAGTGAGTTTGCATCTGCCTCAGGTCTTTTTATCTTGAATGATCCTGCAGAACATCCCTCTACCAGGTAACTGTTACTCTGCGGATCGGTTTGCGTATTGTTAATAATGCTGATGGTGTTGGATGAAAGGCTTTTTGCTTCAAGAAAAACACCACTGTCAACAGCATGATCTATAACGTCTGCTATCACTAATTTTAAATGATAGGTTTGACAGGGCTGCACCTGTGCTACTGCAGTAAATCGCAAGGTATGTCCATCATGGGTAAAAAATGGATTGAGCAGGTTGTTTACGTAATATGCTACATTATTTGGACAGCCGCCACCAGGTACCTGGTTTACATTAAAGATTGAAACAGGAAGCGTAGTGTTGGGAACCAAGGCAATATTCTTAAGGCCAACAATACCCGGCCCCGAAATAAAAAATGCAAATGCGTCATTGAAGTTGCAAACCCAGGCAGGTGTATATTCTTCGGAACTGAAGACATAGTTGAATTTGATACTGTCTCCCAGTGGAACAAAATCAAATTCAAGCACAGTTGCATCATGTGTGTCATCCCGGTTGACCCCAATAGAAGCAGCCAGGTCACCATCACCAAGCAGACCATTGTCTGTATCGGCCAGGGCATTTTGAGCAAGGGTGGTGCCATTACCGTCTAAGCCCCAATTAGCACCTACTGATTTAGCCATACCATTTGTAAGCACAATACCACTGTCAATGCCAATTGAAGTACCAGAAATATTATTGAAAAAACCTGTGGCCGATGGGGCTGCTATCAAATTAACATTACTGATGACCACACCGGTTCCTACTAATCGTTGGGCCAATGCCATACCATTGCTTTGGGATACAATTTGCAACTGGGCTTCCGAAGAAGAGAAGCTCAGCAAACCGATAACCAATAAAATCACTAACCTGTAAAAAGATCCCATAGTTAAAAATTGACGTCAAAAATAATACGAAAACGACTTCCCGCTTTCTCAAAAAATCACATGGTTTGAGACAGGATATGGGTTGCCAGCTATTTGTTTGGGGGAAGTAGTTAAGTGGGCTGCAAAATAAGCCAAAAAAACAGAAAATGCTACAGGTTAGTAAATTATCTTATCAGTGTTGAATACCCCTTTTGCTGGATGATATTGCCTTTGTAATCTACAGCTTCAGCTATCCACACATAAGTTCCATTCACTTGTTCTTTGCCCTGTATTTTTCCATCCCAGCCCTGGGAGGCATTGGTAGTGGAGAATAATAATTGCCCGAAGCGGTTAAATACATTGAAGTAGTGAAATTCCCTTACACCTACCGGAACAGGTTTTAAAAGATCATTGGTACCATCGCCATTAGGTGTGAAAGAATTAGGTACATAAATATCCGGACCTCTGAAAACTTTTATTCTTACCTGCACATCATCTGTACAATGATTTACAGTGCCGGCATGTAAAGTATAGGTGATGTCCTTGTCTGCAATAACAACAGGGTTTGCTATAAACGGATTATTCAGGCCATAAGAAGGTGTCCAGGTGAAATCCGTAAAACCACTGTTGTTTATATCTATGGCATTTAATTGGAGCGGTTGGTTAATGGAAACAACCGTATCAGTAGTAATAGAAATTTTAGCAGGAAGGGCAAAGCTGATCTTTACTTCATCATCGGCAATGGATGTGCAACCCAATGCATCTTTTACTTTTAAATGATAGATCATCGTACCGGCGCCTGGGTTTGTTACTACCGGGTTCGCAATTCTTCCATTACTGAGGTTTGTTGACGGGCTCCAGTAATAAGTTGATCCGCCGCTTCCGTTAAGCTGACCGTTGCTTCCAAAACAAATAATTGCATCAGGACCTGCATTTGCCTTTGGCGAAGGCAATGCTGTTACAGTAACCGGGGCCACAACAGAACATCCAGTTGAAGCGGTTCCTTTTATATAATAAGTTCCGGGCTTTACATTGGATGCATTCAGGCAAGGAATTGTTGCAGCAGCATCTGACCAGTAAGTAAATACTAAACCAGATGTTGATCCGGCAGTTATTGAAGCCATGCTAAGGTCAGTTGTATTATCAGCACATATTGCAGGTGGGTTACTGATCTTTATTACCGGTGGCGCCACAACAGAAAAATTGGCAATTGCCTGTGTACCGCCACATACCTGGTTAGGCATAGCAACAATTGTATAATTGATACCTGCAACTAAACCAGTGAAATTTCCTGTGGTATTAGTTGCCACTAATGTGGTGCCGTTAAATAAATTGTAAGTAACTATTGAACCGGCTGGTGGCGCAGGGCTGATGGACGCATTGGCAGATAAAGAACAACCGGTAGTTACATTCACAGAATAAACCGGGACTGCACAATAACGGGAAACATCGATTGATGCAACAAAACCATCGCCACAGGCATATAAATATCCACGGTCCTTATCATACACCAGGTCATAAACCGAGCTGGAAGAAAAACCTGCAATGGTAATATCGGCAGCCGCATCATCATCAAAAGTTGAACCGGTAAAATGATATACTTTAATGGTGCCATTGCGGGAACCTACAAAGACATTGTTACAATCGTCTGCAACAATTCCGCCCTGCATTAGCAGTTGGTTCCCGGAAACAGAAAGGAGCGAACATGTTTGCTGGCCATCTGATTTGTTAAAAGCTCTCAGGTTTTTCCCATCCCAATAAAATAAATGAGTTGAGTTGAGTGCTATGGTGTTGCTTGAATTATCAATTCCGGATAAATACGGCCTGTTAACAGGCACGTGCAAAGCGTTGCTGCCGGTAGAATTACTCCATGCCATATTTTCAAGTGCATAAGGAGGCTTATGCTTATATATCTTGTTATTAAGATTGGGATCAAGAATAGAGGTAGACAGTATGCTATATAACTGGTTTGATACAGGATCAATGACCAGGTCGGAAATATCGGTATTACTTGTATTGATCTCAGTAAGATGAATAGGAGTTATGGTATTAGTTGTTGGAGAAAATTTGAATAACTGGATATTTGACGTAGGTTCCTGCCCGGTACTTGCCTCACCGGCAATATACATTTCCGGCATGCCTCCGTTACAGTTCCAGGTCATTTTCCAGTTTTGTGTAAAGTCACGGTCTGCATTTGTTATGTAATTATCATACAGGCCGTCAGCATCCAGGCGAATAACACGGAAACCAGCTTGCTGTATGCCCTGGCCTAAATAGATCTTACTGCTTACTTTATCTACAACCCATCCGCCACGTGAGCCACCAAACTCCCAGCAGGGGATACTTAAAGAGCCATTGAATGTCCATTCCAATCCTCCTGAGGCATTGTATTTTGAAAGCATCTGAACTGTTCCGTCACCGCCACCAACGGTATAAATGTTACCGCTATAATCAAAATCAATGTCTTTGGCCTTGCCTGCATCTGTTCCTGATAGTGCAGCAGTAGCAGAAACAAAAGGATCAATTATAAGTGTTTTCTTCTTGTTATAATTTGCAGGTAGTTCAAAAAATACACTGTTGTTATTTATTTTGAAAGCGGATGAAAACTTTTGTGAGTTGTTGTCGGCATAATAACATTCTGCAGTGGAAACAGAAATTTCATCAATACCTGACTCTATGACCAGGGTACCATTCTTATCCTGCCTGATGTTTTTTACATCGCCTCCGTATTTCATTTTTATTTTACTGATGTCGGCTCCAGGACTTACCAGCAAGCTATATTCAAATCCCGCTTTTTTATTTTCGGTAAATGAATAAACAAGGTCAATACCCGGGTACAGTTCTTTATAAGTTATTTTTTTATATGCCCTTGCCTTGGTTCTCAAAAGTCCGTAAGTAAAATGGTCGTGACATATATCTTCAGCAATCACCTGGGGGTTAGTATTTGCATTTAACCATTCCATGGTGATGGTGCGGTCAATGGTTGTTATTCTGCTTTCTGTTTTTGAATTGTTTCCTCCGGGCCTTTTTAATTCTTCGTTAGCTGCTTTTACTGTTTTGCGTTGCAGATAAATCACTCCTTTCGAAGTAAAAAGCACGGGCATGTTCAGTCCTTCATAGCCATAGAGGATACTGCCCATAGTGCCGTATTTGGATAAAGTATCTCCGTATTGGCCAATATTTTCGATATACCTCGTTCTTGTGCCAAACAGGTCTGCATTATTGCCGGCAACAGCATGTAAAGAAGAAGTTGTTTGAGTTTTGGTATTGAGGTTCCCCACCTGGGCAATGGAACTGCCCCATGTGATAAAAAGAGGTAATAAAAATGTGCATAGCTTCAGGAATTTAGTTCCTGACCTTCTGCGCTGCGTTTTCATGATAGCGAGGTCTAGCTCAATAAAGATAGTACTATATTTTACAATAAAGGCTCCTTAACTGAATAAGAAGCCTTTACGGATTATAACGGATAATTTATAAACTTAGTGTACTGATTATAAACTTAATGTGCTTAGTACATCGTTCATATTCCGCACAGCATCAGCGCTTTTGGTAAAGGCAGCCTGCTCTTCTACATTTAGTTTGTAATCAACGATCTTTTCCCAGCCATTTTTACCAACAACCACAGGCACACCTATGCAAATATCCTTTTGTCCGTATTCACCATCCAGGGAAACACAACAAGGAAATAATTTCTTTTCATCTCTTACAATCGCTTCAACAAGGGCTGCTCCCGCTGCTCCCGGTGCATACCATGCCGAAGTACCTAATAGGCCTGTAAGCGTGGCGCCGCCAACCATTGTATCTGCCACAACTTTTTTCAGAGTAGCGGCGTCTAAATAATTTGAAACCGGTGTTCCCTGGTAGGTAGCTAACCTTGCCAAGGGAATCATAGTAGTATCTCCATGGCCGCCAACAACTACTGCCTGTAGGTCTGTTGCCGTGCAGCCCATGGCTGTTGACAGGTAATATTTAAAACGGCTGCTATCTAAAATTCCACCCATTCCAATAATGCGATTCTTGGGTAACCCACTTGATTTTAAGGCCAGGTAGGTCATTGTATCCATTGGGTTACTGATAACAATAATGATAGCATTGGGTGAATACTGCAAAATATTCTGAGTAACTGTTTTTACAATTCCTGCATTTATGCCGATCAGTTCCTCCCTTGTCATTCCGGGTTTACGGGGAATACCTGAAGTAATTACAGCTACATCGGTACCTGCTGTTTTGGAATAATCGTTTGTACTGCCGATGATATTGGTATCAAATCCAAGCAAAGTGGCGGTCTGCATCATGTCCATTGCCTTACCTTCGGCAACGCCTTCTTTAATGTCGAGCAAAACAAGTTCATTACAAAGTTCTTTACGGGCAATATTATCGGCACAGGTTGCACCAACGGCACCGGCTCCAACTACAGTTACTTTCATGTAAATATGTTTATTGTTGAAAAAATTATTTAGGGCACAAAGGTAATTAATTACCGTGTCAGGGAAAATGGATTTTTGGTAGTGTCTCAGTTTGAAAAAGGATCCTTCTTCAAAACGAATTGTCAGGTTGAGCTTGTCGAAACCGGTTTCATAATCGCCTTCGACAAGCTCAGTCTGACAGAATTTTTTCAAACTGAGACACTACTGGATTTTTAGGTCTTTTATCTTTTAGTTTACATACTTTTTAACGTTTTGCTGTGGAATTTTGGAAAAGTTTTGGCGTTACCCGGTAAATAGTAAGTTCGCCCATGTTGAAAACCCTTTCCGTAATTACCTTTCTTCTGGTACAATATTCAGCCCTTTGTAAAAATGCCGATATTGAATTTACTGCGGTTTACGATAGCCGGAAACATGTAGTTAAGATCAACTGGCAAAGCAGGTCACCCGATGTAAAAGCATTCATCATTCAGCGGAGTTCGGATAATAAGGCCTGGGCCGATATTGCACTACGACAGGTAAACAGTAATACTGCGAACAAAGCATATTATTTTGAAGACGGCAAACCGGTTACGGGTGATAATTATTATCGCCTGAAGTACATTAACAGTGATAACAAAATAGAATACAGCCAGGCCGTAATGCTTATTACTGCATCGGTAGGATATAACTGGGTAATGTACCCGGTACCTGTAAAGGATATACTTACACTTCAGTACAGGGGTTCAGAAACGATCAAGGGGGTGATAACGGTTTTAATACAGAGCAGTTCCGGTAATATCATAACGAGGATACGAAGCGCTTCATTAACAAAGATCATCCGGATACCGGTGAGTAATCTGGGCGCCGGTATTTATGATGTACGCATTATTGTGGAGGACGAAATTATATGGAACCAGCGTTTCGTAAAATAACTTCATTACTTTTTTTGGATTACAAAACTTCAGCGATCTTTTCAACAGGTACAGACCCATCGAATGACTGTACGAAATTACCCTTCTTATCATACACAAATATGGCAGGGAAAGAACGAACACGGAAAAAGGTTCCAAAAAAATAAGAAGGATCCCTGCCCATGATAATATTGGGGTAGTCCGCAATTTTATATTCCTCGTAAAATTTTTTTACATAAGCATATTCCAATGATGATGCCATTATGATCTGTGCTTTTTTGAATAGCCCGATGTTGGCTGTGAGTTCTTTTGTTGCATGCTGGCAGTGGTCACAATCGGGACTGAAAATGATAATTACGGTAGCTTTCTTTTTCTGTAGGTCATCTTTTGTGAATTTAGTGCTGTCTGGTACTTTTATAATACTAAATGGCGGTATTGTAGGGAACCTGAGATAAATTAAGGTACTGTCTGCCTGGGCCTTGGCCGAAACAAATAAACAACTACAAAGAGCCAGGAAAATGATCTTCTTCATGCTCTAAATTTTGATAAAGCTAAATCCTTTGCTCCACAATAGCATGTTAAGGACAGGCTGCTGCTACCTGATACCGGATTTCGGATTTAGCCTGACTATTCCTACTTTTGCGCCTCCCGATAGCTATCGGGTTTAAAAAACATTATTATGGCAACAACAGCAGACATGCGTTCAGGGCTTATCATCAAAGTAGATGGAAGCCTGTACACCGTTATAGAATTTGGACAGAACAAAACAGCCCGTGCAGCAGCAAAGGTTTGGGCAAAGTTGAAGGGCGTGGATAATAACCGTACCATTGAACTGACCTGGAACAGTGGGGAGACCATCTTCCCGGTAAGGGTTGAAAAAAAACCATACCAATACTTGTATAAAGACGATACCGGTTACAGTTTTATGGATACCGAGACCTTTGAACAGATCACTGTTCCTGAAGCAATGGTTGATGCCCCCCGTTTTTTGAAAGACGGACAAGAGGTATCTGTATTGATCAACGGCGAAACCGACCTTCCAATGGGTGTTGAACTCCCAGATAAGATCGTATTACTGGTTACTTATAGCGAACCCGGTATGAAAGGCGATACAGCAACCCGGACACTTAAACCGGCAACAGTTGAAACTGGAGCTACTGTTAACGTTCCTTTATTTGTTAATGAAGGAGAATTGATAAGGGTGAATACCAAGACAGGAGATTATGTGGAAAGGGTTAAAGAATAACCTGGAAATAGTTTTTAAAAATGGGTAATTGCTTAGTCAGTTACCCATTTTTGTTTACCCGGGAATTTGCGATTTTCGGGCATTTTTGGGCCAATTTTCCCTGTTTTTGCCCAAAAAATGGCAGTTTTTCCCATATTTTTAAATTTTTGATTGGAGTTATGATTAATCTTACCCTATCTTAGCAGTCCGTTTCATCTCAAAACTTAACTACTTAAACCATCCACATGGACATCAAGCAAATCCAGGAGTTAGTAAAGCTCATCAATAAAACAAATATCGGCGAAATAACCATTGAAGAGGAAGGAGTAAAAATTACAGTGAAACAGAAAAAAGATCCCGTTCAGCATATAATTGCCGGTGGGTCCTCTGCTCCGGCATATGCAGCACCTGCAGCACAGCCAACTCCGGCAGCAGCCCCTGCGGCTGCAGCTTCAAAACCTGCTGCCAGTCCCAAGACTGATAACCTGGTTACCATTAAAAGCCCGATGATCGGAACTTTCTATCGCCAGGCCGGGCCCGGTAAACCCATATTTGCCAGCGTGGGAGATGAAGTTACCCCGGGCAAAGTGGTTTGTATTATTGAGGCCATGAAACTTTTCAATGAGATTGAAAGCGAAGTAAAAGGTAAAATAGTAAAAGTATTGGTTGAAGATGCCAGCCCGGTAGAATATGACCAACCCCTGTTTTTAGTTGACCCTTCCTAAGTAAAAATTCAAAATTCATAAGGCAAAATATATACGCACTTTTGATTTTTTAATTTTGATTTTTTAATTTTTAATTCAGATCATCGTGTTCAAAAAAATACTGATTGCTAATCGTGGAGAAATTGCACTTCGTGTGATACGTACCTGCAGGGAGATGGGTATTAAGACCGTTGCTGTTTATTCGACTGCTGATAAAGATAGCCTGCATGTAAAATTTGCCGACGAAGCCGTTTGTATTGGTAAACCTGCCAGTGCCGATAGCTATTTAAATATGGCCCATATTATGGCTGCTGCCGAAATTACCAATGCCGATGGCATTCACCCTGGCTATGGTTTTTTGGCTGAGAATGCCAAGTTCGCAAAAATATGTACCGATCACGGGATAAAATTTATTGGCCCCACACCCGAGATGATCAATTCAATGGGAGATAAGATTACTGCAAAAAATACCATGATAGCTGCTGGTGTTCCTGTGGTGCCTGGTGTTGAAGGGCTTTTGGAAAGTGTTGCTCATGCAAAAAAATCTGCAAAAGAGGTAGGTTATCCTGTTATTTTAAAAGCTACTGCAGGCGGTGGTGGTAAAGGTATGAGAGTAGTTTGGGAAGAAGGGGAGATTGAAAAAGCATTTGAAAATGCCAGGACAGAAGCGGCAGCCTCTTTTAAAAATGACGGTATCTATATGGAAAAATTTGTGGAAGAGCCACGCCATATTGAAATACAAATTGCCGGAGACCAATACGGAAATGTTTGTCACCTGAGCGAAAGGGATTGTTCCATTCAGCGCCGCCATCAAAAACTGGTGGAAGAGTCTCCATCGCCTTTCATGACTGATGAACTGAGGGAAAGAATGGGTACGGCTGCTATAAAAGCAGCGCAGGCTATAAATTATGAAAGTGTGGGTACAGTAGAATTCCTGGTAGATAAGCACCGTAACTTTTACTTCATGGAGATGAACACAAGGATACAGGTGGAGCATTGTGTAACGGAAGAAGTGATCAATTATGACCTTATAAAAGAGCAAATAAAGATTGCAGCCGGTGAAAAAATAGTTGGTAAAGCTTACTATCCCCAGATGCATGCTATTGAATGCCGCATTAATGCAGAGGACCCATACAATGATTTCCGCCCCTCTCCGGGAAAAATTACTGTATTACATCAACCCGGGGGTCATGGAGTAAGGGTTGACAGCCATGTGTATGCAGGCTATGTCATTCCGCCTTACTATGATAGTATGATCGCTAAACTGATTGCCGTGGCACAAACCCGTGAAGAAGCTATTGATACCATGAGCAGGGCGTTGAGTGAGTATGTGATAGAGGGCGTTAAAACAACCATACCCTTTCACCAGCAATTAATGAGGGATAAAAATTTTAAAAGCGGAAACTTTACTACCAAATTCCTGGAAGGGTTTACACTTCAGTGAAACAGGATTAAAAATATGAACAGGCAACCCTGACGGGTTGCTTTTTTATTTCAACATGTTCAGGCAACGCTCCAGGCTGTCTTTCCATGCAGGGATAACAATATTAAATGCCTGGCATATCTTTTCTGTATCCAGCGCAGAGTACAGTGGCCGTTTTGCTGCGGTTGGGTATTGAGCAGTTGTGACTGGGTTGACGATACAATTACTTCGGCTTAGTTCCTTAATGGCCAATGCAAATTCATACCAGTTGGTTATACCTGCATTGGTATAATTATAAATGCCCGGCATTTTCCGGCTCTTGCCCGATGAAATGATCTTCATGATCACAATGGCAATGTCTGCTGCATAAGTAGGGGAGCCGTATTGATCATTCACCACATTGATGGAATCTTTTTCCTTCATCAGGCGCAACATGGTCTTTACGAAATTGCTTTTGAAAGATGAGTAAACCCATGAAGTGCGGATGATAATAGTGGAAGAATCATTTTGCAAAGCCAGCTCTTCACCTTTTAATTTCGATTCGCCGTAAGTATTTATCGGGCAGGTGTGATCTGTTTCTTTATGCGGTCGTTTTGCGGTGCCGTCAAAAACATAGTCGGTGGAAATATGTATAAGCTGAACATCATATTGTCTGCAAACAGTTGCAAGATGGCCGACTGCTTCTGCATTAATTAAAAAAGATTTGTCTTTTTCTGTCTCTGCTTTGTCAACAGCTGTGTAAGCAGCACAATTGATACAAAAGGCGGGAGTATTTGATGAAAAATATTTTTTTACAGCATCAGCATTTTCAATGGCCAGTTCTTCTTTTGTAACAAATAAAAAACGGTATTCCCCAAACTGTGGTGCAATGACTTTTAATTCATTGCCCAGTTGACCGTTTGCCCCGGTAACTACAATCGTCTGGTGATTATTTTTCAAAAACAAAACTGTTTGTATAATTCAGTAAAGTAGGGTATTGCGTGTCTTTGTCCGAAATGATTGCCTTATCAGCAGGAATTTTCCAGTCAATATTCAACGCCGGGTCATTATAAGCGATCCCACCTTCTGATTGTTTGTGATAAAGCGTATCGCATTTATATAAAACTTCTGCCGTTTCACTCAGCACCGAAAATCCATGGGCAAAACCTTTTGGGATCAATAGTTGCTTTTTATTGTCAGCCGATAATTCCAGCGAAAACACCCCCCCATATGTAGGGGATCCTTTGCGTATATCAACAACTACATCCAGTATATTCCCACTTAAAACCCTTACTAATTTTGTCTGTGCAAATGGCTCGGCCTGGAAATGCAAACCACGTATCACCCCGTAAGAAGATCTTGACTGGTTATCCTGTACAAATTTTATATGAATGCCTTCTTTTGAGAATCGTTCTTCGTTATAGCTTTCAAAAAAATATCCACGGCTGTCTTCAAAAACAACCGGCTCAAAAATGAGCAGGCCCGGTAAGTTAGTTTTAATGAATGGCATTTTAATTGATAATTAGTTAATTGATAATGGATAATTTATGCTGAATATAAACTGGCAGAATATCCTAATACTCTATATGGTTAAAGAATTATCCATTAGTCAGTTATTCATTTAAGAATATCTTTTTTTAAAAAACTCTATGGTTTCTGCAAGTCCTTCTGCAAAACTTTTTGTAGGCTGATAACCCAGTAATTCTTTCGCTCTTGTGATATCAGCAAGCGAATTGCGGATATCACCTTCCCTGGGTTCACGGTAAATAGCGGCAAGACTGCTTTCCAGGTGTTTGCAGCAGGCATTATATAAATAGTTGACAGAAAAACTTTCCCCTACCGCTACATTGTAAACCGTATTCAGCGCATCAGGGTTGTCTGTAAGCATTCCTTTTATATTTATCTGCACAGCATTGTCAACAAAAGTAAAGTCACGGGTCTGTTCACCATCGCCATTAATGTAGGCAGGCGTATTTTTGAGAATACTTTTTACGAATAAGGGGATCACAGCAGCATAAGCTCCGTCCGGGTCCTGGCGGGGCCCGAAAATATTGAAATAGCGGAAGCCCATCAATTTGATTCCATACACATCGGCAAAAACCTGGGCATACAGTTCATTGGTTTTTTTGGTGGCAGCATAAGGAGAGAGGCACTTGCCAATGCGGTCTTCCAGCTTTGGGAGTGTGGGCTCATCGCCGTATACTGAAGAGGAAGAAGCATATACAAATTGTTTCACTTTATTGTCAACTGCTGCGGTCAGTATATTTATAAATCCACTCACATTCACTTCATTGAAGTAAAGCGGTTCCCGGATGCTGCGGGGAACGGAACCAAGTGCTGCCTGATGACTTACATAATCTATCCCGGCACAGGCTTTCTGGCATACCTCAATATTGCGGATATCACCTTCCTGGAATTCAAACCCTTTGTATTGCCTGAGAATATTAAGATTGGATTGAAAACCATTGGCAAGATTATCAAGCACCCTTACTTTCTTTGCACCGTTCTTTAATAAATATTCGGCAATATGGCTGCCAATGAACCCGGCGCCACCGGTAATTAAAAAATTACTATTGCTCAGGTCTGCCTGGTGAAAATTCAAAATTCAAAATTTATAACCTGCCAGACGGCAGGCGGGTTCAAAATTATTTATAAACTCCAGTATTTGCGTGAGCTTATCTTACCCCTGTAGCTCCCTTTCAGGTCGGCAATGATCGCATGGGGTTTGGTAATAGAAGCAAAATACGCATCATCAAACTTTTTGTAATCATTATGAGGCACGGTAATAATAACGGCGTCATAATCCTTGCTTAATGATGGCGCCAGCTCAAAACCATACTCATGTTTTAGGTCAGCACTTTCGGCATAAGGATCGGTCACATCAACATTGAGTGAAAAAGCTTTCAGTTCTTTTACCACATCGGCTACTTTGCTGTTTCGGATATCGCTTACATTTTCCTTAAAGGTGGCGCCCATCACCAGCACTTTGGCCTCTCTTACATTGCCGTTGTTGCGTATAATATGCTGCAACATCTTCCTCGCCACATAACCGGCCATGGCATCATTGATAAAACGGCCCGCCAGTATCACCTGCGAGTTATAACCTAATTTCTTTGACTTGTAAGTGAGATAATACGGATCAACACCTATACAGTGTCCTCCCACCAGTCCCGGCTGGAATTTCAGGAAGTTCCATTTGGTACCTGCGGCTTCCAGAACTTCATATGTATTTATATTCATTTTATTGAAGATGATGGAAAGCTCATTCATCAATGCAATATTCAGGTCACGTTGGGTATTCTCGATAATTTTTGCCGCTTCAGCCACTTTAATGGAAGAAGCTCTGTGAACGCCGGCCTTTACTACCATTTCATACACTTTGGCAATAGTATCCAGGCTTTCATCATCGCAACCGCTCACTACTTTTATAATAGTGCTGATAGTATGTAGTTTATCGCCCGGGTTTATTCTTTCAGGTGAATAACCGATCTTATAATCTTCCACCATCTTTAGCCCCGATAATTTTTCAATGATGGGTACGCAATCTTCTTCGGTACAGCCGGGGTAAACGGTACTTTCAAAAACCACATAGTCGCCTTTCTTGATTACTTTGCCGATTGTTTCACTGGCACGCTGCACCGGAACCAGGTCAGGAACATTGTGTTCGTCAACAGGAGTGGGGACAGCCACTATAAAAAAATTCGCCTGCCGTAAAACATCAAGTTCATTGGTGAATTCAATATCACAACCTTCAAATGCTGAAGATTCCAGTTCCTGGCTGGGGTCGATATTGTTCCGCATCATCTGCACCCGTTCTGCATTAATATCAAAGCCAATGACCTTGATCTTTTTTGCAAATTCCAGAGCAATAGGCAGGCCAACATAACCGAGGCCGATGACAGCCAGTTTTTTTTTCTTATCTAATAATTCCTGGTACATACCTATGCCCCTGAAGGGGCTTAATTTTTAGGTTAAAAAATAGAGTTACTTATATTCATATCCCAAGTCCCCTTTAGGGGATTTAGGGGTAAATTATTTTTTGCTCTCGAACTCTTTCGGCAATTTATTCAATTCCTCTTTCGGTAAATTCTTGAAATATTCATAAGTGATCTTCAATCCATCTGCTCTCGAAACCCTGGGCTCCCATCCTAATAACTTCTTTGCCCTGGTAATATCAGGCTGCCTTTGTTTGGGGTCATCGGTAGGTAACTCTTTGAATATAATCTTTTGTTTGGTGCCGGTGAGTTTGATGATCTCGTTGGCAAAATCAAGCAAAGAGATCTCATCGGGATTGCCGATATTCACCGGCATGGCATAATCACTCAGCAACAACCTGTAAATACCTTCTACCAGGTCATCAACATAACAGAAACTACGGGTCTGGCTGCCATCACCAAAAACAGTAAGGTCTTCGCCACGCAGGGCCTGGCCTATAAAAGCAGGTAATGCCCTTCCGTCATTGAGCCGCATTCTCGGTCCATAAGTATTGAATATCCTTACGATCCTTGTCTCTACTTTATGAAAAGTATGATAAGCCATGGTAATGGCTTCCTGGAAACGTTTGGCTTCGTCATATACACCACGTGGCCCTACAGGATTAACGTTGCCCCAGTATTCTTCGTTTTGCGGATGCACCAATGGGTCGCCATATACCTCGCTGGTAGAAGCAACTAAAATTCTGGCATTCTTTGCTTTGGCAAGTCCAAGGCAATTATGTGTGCCCAACGAACCCACTTTTAAAGTTTGAATGGGTATTTTCAAATAATCTATCGGGCTGGCGGGTGATGCAAAATGCAGTATATAATCAAGGCTCCCGGTAACATGAATGAATTTTGATACATCGTGATGATAAAATTCAAACTCTTTTAGTTTAAAAAGATGTTCAATGTTCTTAAGGTCACCGGTGATGAGGTTATCCATGCCAATTACATGGAAACCCTCTTTAATAAAACGGTCGCAAAGATGAGAACCCAAAAAGCCGGCTGCACCTGTTATGAGAACTTTTTTAGTAGCCACGTATTAACTGATTAACTGTTTACGGTTTTCCTTCCTACACTTTGATAATGAAACCCAAGCTCTTCCATTTTTGCCAGGTCGAAAAGATTTCTTCCATCGAAAATTACCTTATTTTTCAATAAAGTGGTCATTTTGGCAAAGTCAGGTGTCCTGAATTCACTCCATTCAGTTGCAATTACCAGGGCATCGGCATCAGTAAGTGCGTCATACTGATGCTCTGCAAATTTTATCTTATTTCCAAGCAATTCTTTCACATTGTTCATGGCTTCGGGGTCGTAGGCAGTAATTAAAGCACCGGCAGCAAGCAGTGCATCGATGATAACTAAAGCAGGTGCTTCTCTTATATCATCAGTATTCGGTTTGAACGCCAGTCCCCAGATAGCTATCTTTTTGCCTTTGATATTATTTTTAAAGTAGGCCATGATCTTTGGGATCAAATGCAGTTTTTGTCTTTCATTTACTTCCATCACCGCATCCAGTATCTTAAAATCATAGTCCACATCGTCGGATGATTTAACCAGGGCCTGCACATCTTTTGGAAAACAACTGCCCCCATAACCTATGCCGGGGAACAGGAAACGTCTTCCAATACGTTCATCGCTTCCAATGCCCTTGCGTACCATATCCACATCAGCACCCATACGTTCGCATAGATGGGCTATCTCATTCATAAAAGTGATCTTCATGGCTAAAAAAGAATTAGCAGCATACTTTGTAAGTTCTGCACTTTTCTCATCCATATAAATTATTGGGTTGCCCTGGCGGACAAAAGGAACATAGAGCTCATTCATTATTTTTTTTGCTCTTTCTGATGAAGTGCCGATAATTACCCTGTCGGGTTTCATGAAATCATCAACTGCAACTCCTTCTCTCAGGAATTCGGGATTTGAAACCACATCAAATTCGATCTTTGAACCTGCCTGTCCGGTAGTCAGGTTTTTTGCAATGGCTGCATGAACTTTTTCAGCAGTGCCCACAGGCACGGTGCTTTTATCAATGATCACCACATAGTCAGTTATCAGTTTACCTAAGTCGTCAGCAACACCAAGAATATATTTAAGATCTGCACTGCCATTTTCACCCTGGGGAGTAGGTAATGCCAGGAAAATGACCTGTGCATTTGATATACCTTCCTGGAGTGAAGTGGTGAAATGAAGACGGCCTTCTTTCTGATTTCGGAGAAATAATTTTTCAAGCCCGGGTTCGTAAATAGTTAATTCACCCGAAGACAATTTTACGATCTTGTTTGTATCAATATCAACGCAGGTAACTGTATTACCGGTTTCTGCAAAGCAGGTACCGGTTACCAGTCCTACATATCCTGTTCCAATAACTGCAATTTTCATTTCTGTTATCTGTTAATAGTTATCTGTTATTCGTACTTCCGGGCTCTTTAGCTTTTTTCAGGTAGTTGATTACCCGTTCAAGGTCGCCAGGCACTTATTTATTTGTTCTTTCCACTGGTCAATTCAACTTCGGTTATATAATTTTGTTCAGTTGCAATGATCAAATGATCAATGATCTCATATAGTGAACCTCTGCTGATACGACAAAACTGAATATTCTCCTGGTAATTAAACCTTCCATAGCCTTCTGCAATATTATTTGTAACCGATCTCAGGCATCTTATCATCTGGTCTTTCAACCTGTATTCTTCCTGTTTTGGTAGCGAATCAATCAGTGGGATTAAATTCTTTCTCAGCAAAACAGCTTCTTTCCAGCAATTCAATTCTTCAAATGATTTTAACGGCTCCATTAACTGATGACTATTAACTGATAACCATTAACGATTCACGAATTCGAGTACCTTATTCACAATAAATGTCTGTTGTTCTTCATCCAGTTCGGTGTGAATGGGGAGTGAGATCACCCTTTCGGTAAGCCAGTCTGTGAGAGGCAACTGGTAGCTGCTTCCGCCAAAGGCATCAAACATTTTTTGCCTGTGTGCCGGCACCGGGTAATAGATCATATTGGGAACGCCCTGTTCAGTTAAGAATTGGTTCAGTCCATCCCTGTCAACTCCATTCAATATCAAGGTGTACTGATGAAATACGTGCTTGTTATTGCTATCTCTAAACGGAATAGTTATCTTTTTATTTTCTGCGAATGCCTTATCATAAAAACCGGCTGCTTTTCTCCTGGCAGCAATGTACTCATCCAGGTGTTTCAGCTTGATGTTCAGTATAGCCGCCTGCATAGCATCCAGCCTGGAATTGCATCCTACCACATCATGGTAATAGCGTTTGCTTTGCCCGTGCGAAGCAATCATTTTTAGTTTATTGGCCAGTTCATCGTTATCAGTAAATATGGCGCCTCCATCTCCAAAAGCACCCAGGTTTTTGGAAGGGTAAAATGAAGTACAGCCGATATGACCGATTGACCCGGTTTTTTTAACCGTACCGTTGCTGAAAGTATAATCGGAGCCAATGGCCTGAGCATTATCTTCTATTACAAATAAATTATGCTTTGCCGCAATAGCCATTATCTTTTCCATATCGGCAGCATGGCCGTATAGGTGAACAGGTACTATCGCCTTTGTCCTGGATGTGATCGCTTTTTCGATGGCTGCAGGATCAATACAAAAGGTCTTTGGATCAACTTCAACAAATACTGGTTTTATATTAAGCAATGCAGCTACTTCTACGGTGGCTATGTAGGTAAAGGAAGGAGTAATAACTTCATCACCCGGTTGCAGGCCAAGGGCCATCATGGCAACTTGTAAAGCATCGGTTCCGTTGGCACAGGGAATACAATGTTTGCTTTTATGATACCTGGCAAGATTTTCTGCAAACTCAGTCACTACTTTACCACCAATAAAAATTGAACTCTCCATTACCTCCACTACCGCAGCGTCCACTTCCTTTTTTATTTTCAGGTATTGTGTCCTGGTATCCACCATTTGTAAAGGCCTCATAAGTATAATTTTACGAGGCGCAAAGATAAGGATTGCAACAGGAAATAAGAATTTGCAATTGCCAGGGTTCAGATTAAAAAATTGCCTTTAGATTTGTTACAAAATATGCCTTGAGTAAATTTTTGTACGATACATTCCTGTTTTTATATTCAGTAGGAGTACGAGTTGCATCATTATGGAGTCCCAAGGCAAAAAAATGGCTGGAGGGAAGAAAAAATATCTTCACTTCAATTAATTCAAAATTCATCACGCCCAAGGCGGGACAAAATTTAAAATTGCTGTGGATGCACTGCGCCAGCCTGGGCGAATTTGAACAGGGCAGGCCCTTGCTGGAAGGATTAAAAATGACGAATAAAGAGTTAAGAATTGTGCTTACCTTCTTTTCTCCCTCGGGATATGAGGTGATGAAGGATTATAAAGGTGCCGATCATGTTTTTTACCTGCCTATGGATTCACTTGTTAATGCAAAACAATTTTTGGATATCCTGAATCCCTCACTGGTGCTTTGGGTAAAATATGAATACTGGTTTTATTACCTGCAGGAATTAAACCGGAGGAAAATTCCAACAATTCTTGTTTCTGGCATATTCAGGCAAAACCAACCGTTCTTTACTTGGTATGGAGCCATCTGGAGAAAAATGCTTGGATCGTTCACCCATTTTTTTGTGCAGAATGAAGAATCCAAAGACTTATTGAAAACAATTGGGTTTGCCAGTAATATATCGGTAAATGGCGATACCCGGTTTGACCGGGTGCTTGAGATCGCCAATACATTTGAACCCTTACCCCTTATTGATGAATTTTGCGGCGACAGTAAAGTGATCGTTGCAGGGAGTACCTGGGAAGAGGATGAGATAGAGTTGCTTCATTTTGTAAAAGCCCATCCCGAAATAAAATTCATTATAGCTCCCCATGAAATTGATGAAGAGAATTTAAATGATGTGAAGGAAGAGTTTAGAAATTCTATATTCCTCTCTGCGTTTGAACAAACCTCAAACCTCAAACCTGAAACCTCAAATGTCCTCATAATTGACAATATTGGCATGCTTTCCCGTTTATACAAATATGCCACGATAGCCTATGTGGGCGGTGGTTTCGGCGATGAAGGGGTGCACAATGTTTTGGAAGCTGCGGTTTATGGTAAGCCGGTGGTGTTTGGCCCGGTATATGAAAAATATGAAGAAGCAACAGGTTTGATCCATGAAGAAGGAGGAATAAGTATTAACGGGCCGCTTAAACTGGAGGGCGTATTGAATGATCTGTTGAATAATGAAACAGAAAGAAAAAGGAGAGGAGAGGCTGCAAGAAATTATGTGCTTGCCCATGCAGGGGCTTCTCAAAAAATAATCAGGTTCATTCAGGAAAACCGCCTCTTGACGAGTTGATAAAACTGCTTTACCATTTCATCGCTGTCATTCCAGCCATTCTTTACTTTTAGTTCCCGCTGTATCCAGTATTCGGCTTCGGGATAAATGGAAAAACCGTTGATGGTTTTTATGCTTCTTTCATACATCGCTTCATCTCCCCTGAACAATTCATTGATGAACAAAAAGCGATCATTTACCGCAATGGCTTTTCGCAGGTCACGTATCGGCACTTCGGTCAATGCATCTCCCAGGTCGATCTTTGATTGTTTAAGCCGTTCATTTATGGAAGAAACATTGGTTGCAACAGTTTCATTGATCTCTTTTTTATTTTCTCCGGGTTTGCCTGCCGTATCTCCGGCTTTTAATTGATTTTGATGACTAAGAGTGGGTATATCTTCTTCTTCCTGGTAAAGTATATGCGGTTTGTTTTGTACGCTGATCTTTTGCATAGCCTCGGCATTCCTTTTTATTTCTTCCAGTTCGGCCTCAATTTCGGCTTCATCCACTTTTAAAACTTCTACAATTTTTTCTTCGGGGATATTATTTTTTTCAGGATTACTTTTCGGATCGGCAACTTGTACAACCGTTATCGCCACATTATCATTTGTTGAAGACGGGGCATGAATGGTCTGCAGGTGCAGCAATTCTGCCTGTAACATCTGAACAGTAAGCAGCATTTGTTCCGGGGGAACTTTTTCAGCAAACTGTTCCTGTAATTTTTTCAGGAGTGTTTCCACTCTTTCCATGATATTAGTATACTTTTGATGCCCTGACCAGGGGCGGCTTTAAAGAATAACTTGCGGCCCCCAAGTTACAAACTGATTTTTAAAAAATGTAGCTAAATGTTCATAGAACCCAATTTAAAAGGTGAGCGGCGTGGCTGGATTGAAGTGATCTGCGGCAGCATGTTCAGTGGCAAAACAGAAGAGTTGATCCGCCGCCTGAAGCGTGTCAAGATCGCCAATTTAAAAGTGGAGATATTCAAACCGGCAATTGATACCCGCTATGATGAACAGAAAATTGTAAGCCACGATACCAATGCCATACTATCTACCCCGGTTGATAATTCGCAAACTATTTTATTGCTTGCCCAGGAAGTGGATGTGGTTGGTATTGACGAAGCCCAGTTTTTTGACGACCAGATAGCTGTTGTTTGTGAGCAACTGGCGCTACGGGGCATACGTGTTATTGTAGCCGGGTTGGATATGGATTATTTAGGCAACCCATTTGGCCAGATGCCCAACCTTTTGGCCAGGGCCGATTATATTACCAAACTTCACGCCATTTGCCAGGTATGCGGTAATATCGCCAATATCAGTTATCGTAAAGTAAATGAAGGAGGGCAGGTATTATTGGGCGAAAAAGATGTGTATGAACCCAGGTGCCGCATTTGCGCCCAGCATTAACAACTGGTTTTTAATAACTCCTGCCCACCGTATCACATACCGCTTTCAGCAATGAATTATTATCATGTGCATCATGACTTTTTTCCCAGATCATTATTCCGTTGGCTGACTGCTTTGCAAGCATTGCTTTCTTTTTAACCGTAGCAAGCCCGTTATAATATATTGTGTAGTTGGTAAAGCCACCGGCAGTTACTATTGCCGAATCTGATTGTGGATTGGCCCCTTGTAATAATATGTCATTATAACTGAGTACCGTGCCGGTTTGTGTAATGCCACTGGGCCTTCCGTAACCCGCAATGCCCAGCACAGCCTTTGCAGCCGGAAGCCCCCGGGTATTTATCCAATAGTTGATGCTGGTGGTTGCCAGTGCATAATCACAATGCTGTTTGTATGGCAAAGTTGTACTGAAATCGTCATAAGACATAATATTGAACCAGTCAACATAATTCCCCTGCCACAATTCACTTTTTATTGCATCTCTTATTGCACCGGCATATTTTCCGGCAGTAATGGCGGCCGTCAGGTAGTATTTACTTCCCATATGACAACTGTCACTGAATTGTTTCATGAGTGCGGTATAAGTAATATCCGTTCCATCATCTGTACGGGGAAATTCCCAATCCACATCCACGCCATCCAGGCCATAAGTCCTTACTAAATTCATTATCTGGTTAATAAAAGAAGTTCTGACCGCTGCTGTTGCTGCCATGTTTTTAAAATCCGAGGCAACACCACTGATACTTAAAAAAACCTTAGCGCCGTTTGCTTTGGATTTTGTTTTTACTTCAAGTAAATGACTACTGCTGCCCAATACCGCATTACCGCTGCTGTTAACTGTTGCAAATGCATAGTTGACAACATTGCACATCCTGAATTTTACATCGGGTACAGATGCTACAGACCTGTATGATGGAAAATATCCAACTACATAAAAACCAAATGGCGGTGGCGGGGCTATAACTGTGTTGCCTGTATTGGGTGGAGGTATAGGCGTAGGTTGTTCTTTTGTACAGGAATAAAGAAAACTGATACATAGGATTCCCAATGAAAAAGGATAGAGTTGTTTTGTCATAACGGTAAAAGTCAGGTAGTGAAGATAATTGAAAAAATAAAAACAATTAGGCATTTGAAGCAAATTAAACCAGGTTTTTCCTTAATCTTAGTAATTTGCAGCAATGATAAAACGTATATATGCACTGTTACAAAAAGATGTTTTGCTTGAATTCAGGCAGAAGCATACTTTTTATGGTATACTGTTATACATTGCATCCACCATCTTTGTACTCTATCTCTCTATTGATAAACCCGATGCCAATGTGTGGAATGGTTTATTCTGGGTAATTCAGTTATTTATTTGTGTGAATGCGGTGGCAAAGAGTTTTTTGCAGGAAAGCCGGGGGCGGATGCTTTATTTTTATTCCATTGCTTCACCGGTGGAATTTATTGTAGCAAAAATATTGTATAACGTAGTGCTCATGATCCTCATGAGCCTGATCAGTCTTTTCCTGTTCTTTATCTTCTTAAATAACCCGGTTGATAACAGCCTGCGGTTTACCGGCATTGTAATATTGGGTGGTGCAAGTATCAGTATTGTTTTTACATTGATGAGCGCCATTGCTGCTAAGGCGCAACAAAATGCGGCATTAATTGCTATTCTCGGATTCCCGGTAATACTGCCGCAACTTTTATTGCTGATGCGTTTTAGTAAGGCAGCCTTTGCCGAGGTTTTTAAAGAAGGGGCCCTGTTACAACTTGCAGGGTTGATAGTTGGTTTGGATGTATTGGTTATCGCTTTAGCTGTTATATTATTCCCTTATTTGTGGAAAGACTAAAGGCTTCAAAATAACCCCGAACCAGAAACTGAAAACTCAAAACTCTCCCCTATCTTTGCCCTCCCGATAAAAATCTCTCTTGAAGAAGAACTGGTGGAAAATATTGTCCTTTCTTTTGTTGGTCTACACGGTGGTGGGTGGTTTTTTAATGGATGTGCCCCGGTTGTTTATTCTTAATGAAACCATCCGTAATCTTTACTTTCATGTATGTATGTGGTTTGGTATGATGATACTGTTTACCATCAGTTTTATTTACAGTATCAGGTACCTGCGTGGATTCAATTTAAGACATGATATTTCTGCAAACCATTTTGCTGCTGCGGGCTCTTTTTTCGGGATACTGGGATATGCCACGGGCACTATCTGGGCCAACTATACATGGGTCACCGACCAAAGCCAGTCGCTGGGAAGTATTTTGAAAGAACCCAAACTGATAGGCGCCGCCATTGCTTTATTGATCTATGGGGCTTATTTTGTTTTACGAGGTTCATTTACCGATATAGATAAGAGAGCCCGGATCAGCGCAGTGTATAATATTTTTGCTTTTGCCATGCTCTTTCCAAGTATTTGGATAATTCCGAGGTTAGTCGGAAGTTTACACCCCGGCGCCCCCGGCAGTGAGAGCGGTAATCCTGCGTTGAACTTTAAGGATATAGACAGCAGGTTGCGGATGGTTTTTTACCCGGCTGTTATCGGCTGGACCCTGTTGGGTGTTTGGATCGCCACCCTGAAAATAAGGTTACAATTAATTAAAGATAAATCATTGATAAATGAATAAACGTTTCTTGTATCTTGTTTTTCGTTTCTCGTTTCTCGTTTGTGGGATACTGATTAATGCAGCTGCTTTTGCACAGGACGCCAAACCCGAAATGGCAGACATGATGCGTAGTAATGGAAAGATCTATGTGGTGGTTGCTGTTTGTCTTACTATTCTCATCGGGTTGTTTATTTATGTTTTTTTATTGGACAGGAGGATAAGCAGGCTGGAGAAAGAGAAATAATTAGCAATAGGTAACAGGCATTTGGCAATTTTGCCAATTGCTGATTGCCGATTGCCCATTTTAAAACTACGATTGCTAAATATATAAAACCAAGATTTATGAGTGCTACACAACCTTACAGTTTCTTTCATAGCGTGGAAAGGAGCTTCGACAAAGCAGCCAAATTCACCAAATGGGATTTGGGAATTTTAGAACAGATCAAGGCATGTAACAGTGTTTACCAGATGCGTTTTCCTGTTAAGCGTGATGACGGAAGCATTGAAGTAATTGAAGCTTACCGTGTACAGCACAGCCAGCATAAAGCACCATGTAAGGGTGGTATCCGTTTCAGCGATGAAGTGAACCAGGATGAAGTAATGGCATTGGCCAGTTTGATGACCTATAAATGCGCTATTGTGAATGTACCATTCGGCGGAGGTAAAGGCGGTATAAAAATAAACCCACGTAAATACAGCGAATATGAACTGGAAAAGATCACACGTCGTTATACATCCGAATTGGTTAAGAAGAATTTCATTGGCCCGGGTATAGATGTTCCTGCACCGGATTACGGAACAGGTTCAAGAGAAATGGCCTGGATCGTGGACACTTATGCATCGTTGAAGCCCGGTGAAATTGATGCTGCCGGATGTGTTACCGGTAAGCCTGTAACACAGGGAGGCGTACGTGGGCGTACAGAAGCAACAGGACTTGGTGTTTTTTACGGCATACGTGAAGTGTGTAATATGGCCGATGTAATGAAGGAGCAGGGACTGAGTGTTGGTATCAAAGACAAAACCGTAGTGGTGCAGGGTATGGGTAATGTGGGTTTTTATTGCGCTAAGTTTTTCCGTGAGCATGGCGCCAAAGTGGTTGCCATTGCTGAATACGAAGGAGCCATATTTAAAGCAGAAGGTTTGAATGAAGAAGAGGTTTTTGCACACCGTAAAGCAACAGGCTCTATCTTAAATTTTCCTGGCGCTACTAACCTGGCTAAAAATACCGATGCATTGGAACTGGAGTGTGATATCCTGATCCCTGCGGCATTGGAAAATGTTATCAATGGGGATAATGCACCAAGGGTAAAAGCAAAGATTATTGGAGAAGCTGCCAACGGCCCTTGTACACCTGAAGCAGATGAAGTGTTTACACAAAAAGGCATTTTATGTGTACCCGATATGTACCTGAATGCAGGTGGTGTTACCGTAAGTTATTTCGAATGGCTGAAAAATTTAAGTCATGTTCGTTACGGACGTATGGAAAAACGCTTTACCGAAAACCTGAACTCACACATTTTAGGACAGATAGAAGAACTGAGTGGTAAAAAAGTGAGCCAGAAAGAAAAAGAATTTATCATGCATGGCCCCGAAGAAGTTGACCTGGTGCATAGCGGCCTGGAAGAGACCATGATATCTGCAACCAGGGAGATCATGGAGATATGGAAGAACAACCCGGATATTCCTGATATGCGTACGGCTGCTTATGTAAGCGCCATCAACAAAGTGGCTATCAGTTACAGCGAGCTGGGTATTTTCCCATAATAGGAAATTGAATTATCCAAAAACTCTGTAAAATAATGTAATGCCTCCTGGCAAAAGGTTTGGAGTGATGGATGGTATGATGTACAAATGCAGGTGTTGAGAAATTATTAAGGCTGTTTCGGTTCTATAAGATCCCACAGGTTGCCATAGAGGTCTTCAAAAACAGCAACAGTACCATAGGGCTCGGTTGAGGGTGGCCGCACAAAATTTATTTGTTTTGCAAGGAGGTCATTATAATCTCTCCAGAAATCATCGGTGTATAAGAATAAGAACACCCTTCCACCGGTTTGATTGCCGATCCTGCTTTCCTGTTCTTCATTGGCAGCACGGGCAAGCAATAAACAACATTGGCCTTCGCCTCTTGGTTTTACCATCACCCATCTTTTTATTTCACTCAGCCTGGTGTCTTCAACCAGCGTAAAGCCAAGCTTACCTGTGTAGAAACTGATGGCTTCATCATAATCTTTTACAACAAGGGCAATATGGGCTATGTGTTGGTTCATTATTTATAGTATGTCGTTTTTAGCACATGGCTGCTCTCCAGGTAAAGTCGGAAATTATGATCGGGGCGGTTTATTACATCATTGTGTTCTTTCAGGCTGTGCACAAAAATGACCCGGTTCGTCTTCAGCATGCCTGCATTCAATTCTTTTTCTTCTGGGTTGATAAAAGGAATATTCTTTTCACCCAGTCCTTTCATCATTTGTATAGAAACCTCATCGGTACCGCCGCCACGGTTGGTGTATATATGGAGGAAACGGTGAGCCTCATCAGCCTGTATCCATGCCGTGTATTTATCAACCTGGCTGTAAAGCCCGTCAAACAATAAGACCTGTTTCACTTCCATTCCGCCGTTCTGCAGAATATGGGCCATCACACGAAAAGCGCCGCTATGCCCGGCCAGTATAATATTACCGGCGTCGGCCTTTTTACCAATCACTTTTTCTTTTTTCAGTTTATCAATAACATCCTTTACCAGGCCTTTGAAAATATCTTTCTTCTCCAGCTTGCCCCCATAACTGTCCGGCGAGTTCTTTGCCGTTTCAGGTATCACCAAAACAGCATTGCGTCCCGATGCTATGAATTGTTTTACCAGTTCAAAATAACTTGCAGAACTGTCGATGGTATTCCTCCAGCCATGAAACCAGAAGACAAGATCAACCAGCTTCTTTGCTTTTAATCCTGTTGGAACGATGATGAGTACAGAACTGTCGCTATAATGTTCAGCAGCGGTATATAAAACCTTATCGTAAGTGTGGCCTTTTGCTCTTACTGAATCGGGGAAGGAAGTATACGCAGATGTTATGCGAAATATTCTTTCTGTTTGTGCAAATGCATGTGTTGACAAAAAAAATAAAATGCAGAGAAATGCTTTTATCATATTTAAAAACTTTGAGCCAACGGATTCCGGTTAAGCATATTATATTCCATTTTGTACTTTATCTGAAATAAATTGCTTCAAAAATTCATAATCGTTGAGATGCATAGACTTCTTTGGTAAAAGATAAGTATCGCTTCCAATTAAAGATATTGATTCGCTGGCAAGTATTGCCTTTGTAAAGGTTACCCATTTAGCTATGAATGCTTCATCATCCTGAACAAAGGTGAAAGCCTCATTTGATAAAATGATCTCATGTTTTTTTGCTTTACTTAACTGATCCAAATAAGCTACCACTTGCTTTTTCCATTTAAGAATTACAGCAGCTTGCCTGGCGTATAAGAAGAAAGCTATGATAAACATGAATATAAAAGCAATCGAAGAACCCCAGAATTCATTTTTGTAAAGTGAATAAGCAAGGGAGATCAATGTGGTGCTTATAAATATCAGAACAGCAATAAAATACTGTTTGACAGACTTGCCCCAGAAAATATTCCCATTATCTTCTTTGAAATAAATATCTTCAAAATCCTCCCTCCTGAATACCAGTCTTATTGTTTTATTCTGATCGGTCATAAAATGAGCTGTGCACTAAATATACACAAATCCTTTTTTGAAAGAGTTTTGCCAATCAACCTAATCAATCCATCCACCCAAATCCCAGTTAAGACAATCATATGATCTCCGCTATATGCCGGTGTATATTCTGTGAAAGCAACTCTGTGGGCACATCGTTCGAATCTCCGCCAAACGGGTCTTCTATCTCTTCGGCAATCAGTTCCAGGCTGGCCAGCACATAAAAGATGAATGCCACTACAGGAATTACATAATAACCCAGTTGGAAAACATAACCGAAAGGCAGGGTCATGATATAAAAGAAAATGAACTTCTTGATGAATACACTGTAGGAAAAGGGGATAGGAGTATTCTTTATTCTTTCGCAGGCGCCGCAGATATCGGTGAAGGACTGCAGTTCCGCATTCAGGAATATCAGTTGCTCTCCGGTGATCTTCTTTTCATTGTATAATTGCTGGATATGCTGATACATGATCAGTGCTACCTGGTTGGGGACATGTTTGGCATGATCAATACCATCAAACACATGTTTGTGCTCTTCATCCTCAAATAGTTCCACCCTTGTCTTTTCCTTGTGCAGGTGATTGTGTAGCGCATACGCATAGGCAGGGATCACTTTCCTGAAAAAAGAACGTTGCCCGGTTTCTTCTTTTGGTAAGATCACGTTCAGTTTCATGGCCAGGTTACGGCTGTTGTTCACCAGGCTTCCCCAAAGCTTGCGGCCTTCCCACCAGCGGTCGTAAGCGGTATTGGTTCGGAAAACCAGCAGCATCGAAATAGCAAAGCCAAGTAAGGAATGCATCACGGGTAGATTGCGGACATAACTCTTTTCAGAAAGGCTCCAGTACTCCATCTCCAGGTAAGCAATTAGGCCCGAATAAATACAGATGCCGGCAATAAGCGGGGCAAGCTGGCGAAAAGTATCGGCCTTATGAAAACGAAATATAAAAGTGAACCAGTCTTTGGGATTGTATGAGATCATGTGATCTTATTTTAACCAAAAGTAAGGCAATGTTTTCAGGCTTGTGTCTCAGCGGGGTTTTCGCAACCGGATTCTCAATTGTATAGCAGCCTTTATGCGAAACCCCGATGTTTGCGGGCCCTTGCTTAATAATTCTCCCAAATCTTTATCTTTAATACAATGTCAGTTAAATATAAACACTCTGATGTTTATTCCATGTACTTCTGTACGTTTACCTGCTTTAACTGGCTCCGGTTAATAGAAATAACAAATGGCTATGATCTGGTTTATAACTGGTTTGATATTTTGAAAGATGAAAAAATAAATACTGTTGCTTATGTTATAATGCCGGATCATCTTCATTGTATCCTGCATTTTCCAAAAGCGGGGTTTAATCTGAATAATATTATTGGAAATGCAAAGCGGTTTATGGCCTATGAGATAGTTGAACGGCTAAAAGAAATAAAAGAAACAGGCTTGCCGGAATTATTAGCGGCATGAGTTACCGAAAGAGAAAAAAAGAAAGGCCGGTTGCATAAAGTATTTAAAGAATCCTTTGATGCCAGGCCGATATTTTCTGATAAGTTTTTAATGCAAAAACTGGATTATATCCACCACAACCCGGTAAGTGATAAATGGCAACTGGCTAAGGACTTTGTTGCTTATGAACACAGCAGTGCTTCATTTTATGAAGAGGGGATTGCAAGTCATTTCTTGCCTGTACATTTCAGGGATTTATAGAGTGGCGGTTTTTCGGGGCAGGAGTATTACTCATCGGGGTTTCACGAATGTGGCTTTTTAATTATTGAGTACATTGTGAAAACCCCGCTGGGACGAAGGGTTCTTTAAAAATGTTGTCAGGTTTAGTTTGTCGAAGGTGGGAAGAGATACTTTGTGAAAACCCCACTGGGCCGAAAATTACTCATCCTTTATATGTTAAGCCAGACTCTCTGCCCGTAAGGCTTCCACTTCATTTACAGACATGGGTAATTTTTTTCCCAATAACCTGTAACCGTTTTCTGTGATCAGGTAATCTTCTTCCACACGAATACCGCTGAAATCCCGAAACTGCTCCAATGCACTGTAATTAATGAACTCAGTAAATTTATGCTCCCCTTTCCATTTATCCATTAATTGCGGGATCATATAAATACCGGGCTCAACTGTTAAAGTAAATCCCGGTTCCAGTGCCCGGCCAAGTCGCAGTGATTTCATTCCAAACTGTGTACTTTTTTTAAGCACATCGGTATAACCAACATACGGTTCGCCCAGGTCTTCCATATCATGTACGTCCAACCCGATCATATGTCCAAGCCCGCATTGAAAAAACATGGCATGTGCACCGGCAGCTACAGCGTCGCTTGCATTCCCCTTCATTACACCCAGCGACTGCATGCCTTCAACAATTTTTTGTGCAGCATTCAAGTACACATCTCTGAATAATATGCCCGGTTTAAGCATGGCCACTGAACTATGGTGAGCATTTAAAACAATTTCATAAACTTCTTTTTGTTTTGAGGTAAAATTTTTACCAACCGGAAATGTACAGGTAAGGTCGCCTGCATAATTCATATCGGTAGCAGCACCAGCATCGCACAATACCATCTGGCCTTCTTTAATTGTATTGCCGCTATAAACATTATGAAGCGTTTCTCCATGAATGGTAACAATAGGGTGAAAGGAAAGGCTGGCATTATGGGCATAAGCAGTTTCTTTCACTTTCGCCATCACTTCAAATTCCTTCATTCCGGGTTTAGCATAACGCATGGCTGCCAGGTGCATATCAGCACTGATGACAGCTGCTTTATCCATTTCCTCCACCTCACAACTTTCTTTATATGAGCGCTGACTTACAATGGCTTTTATTAAAGGAACAGAAATCATTTCACTAACAGCATTTACAGAAACCTGAAACCATTGTGCCAGTTTAATTTTATTTTCGGGACGATAAGGTGGAATGAAATGAATTTGCCTGTTGCCGGCAATTGCCTGGCTGATAATTGATTCCATATTTTTATATGGCTGGATTTCAGAAACACCAACTGCAGCAGCCATTTCCAGAAGGGAGGGTAGCGGGCCCGTCCATACAATATCTTCTACTGTTAATTCATTGCCGAAGATGATCTCATCCCCCGAATCTGCATCTATAATGGCAGCAAGCCCTGCTGTATTTATTCCAAAATAGTATAAATAATTACTGTCCTGGCGAAAAGGATACCAATTGTCTTTATAATTCATACCGCTTTCTTCATTGCCCATCAGGATAATTAGGCCTTTTTTTATTTTCTTCTTTAAAACAGACCGCCTGTTTATATAAACTGTTGGTTCAAATAACCTGAACTGCATAATACTGATTTTAGAAGTTATCAAAATTTGGAGGATACTTAAAACTGTTTTTACAGGCCCAATCCCCATTCTCAGGCGAGTCTCCACGTTGGATTTGTGTATGGCTGTGGGACTCTCCGGTATTGAATTAAATGCTCCGTACTACGGGGGGTGCAGTGCCAGATACTCGCCCGGGAACAAAAATAGCCTCTTTTGCCAAACCCCGCTGAGCCGAAACGGTTTATTCTTTTAAACTGCCGCCGTCTGGCCTCCCGGTCAACGGCGATTTGAATTGAACTGCTTTTTTTTATGAAGTATGCTGCCCGTTGGTCACAGACCACAACTGTTCGGAAGATTCATTTATAACCAAATTTGGTTATAAAAATCACGAAAACCATACTTAGCCGGAGTATGTTTTATGCCAATTTTGTTCTTTTTAAATTCTTCCGAACACCTGTGGTCACAGACCAGACGGGGCAACTACCCACGGCGGCAGGAAAAGTTTGAGCGGGCTACAACCCTTGAGTACCCCCTAAAACCCTTATGGCACATACACTTTGTTGTGTGGCGTAATTTCATTCTTAAGTTTTAGCAAATCCTGTTTTGTTATCTTTCCTTTGTCATTGATAGCTGTAAAAAGCCCATTAATTCGTCTTATACTAGCTTGTTCTGATTTTTGAAACTTGTCTATTTTTAGTAGTGCTTCATATTCTTCTTTAATCAAATCATACAACTTGTTATAAAATTTTTCGATGTTTTTCGATTCAATTAAAAACTTCCAAAGTAAAATTATTGGACCAAGTATTAGTCCTATCAAACTCAAAATACCCAGTGTTTTATCATGCTCTTCTTTAGTAGTAAGTTCACCGGAAATGAGTTCTCCTGTTTTCGATTTGAATTCAATTGTAGTCGTTTTTTGATTTTTAGTTATGTTTTCAAATTGTGGGTAGGCTATACTAAATGTGAGGATAATAGCAACAATTACTGCCGTAAGTTCTGAAAAATCCAAATTCAGAATTCGCTTCCAAATGAACCAGAATTTATATTTCAAGTGTATTTTCATTTAATAATTGTTTAAGTTCTTCAATGAATGATTTCTTGTGACCTTTATTATTTTCAATTAGCTCATTTATTTTTTCTTTCAAGGATTTTTCCTTTGAACTTAGGTTTGCTATTTCCCATTCATTGTTGGTTTTTGGTTCAACAAGTTTAAGTTTACCATCTTCGGTAATATGCCCAACTACATTCTTTGGCAAGTCTTTGATAAATGAAATCTTAAATACTTCTTGTTCTAACTTTGCCGAAGTTTCCGAAAGTTTCATAAATTGATTAGAAAGGTATTGGACATCTCTTGAGATTTGTCTTTCCCCTAGTGAAAATTCTTGATTATCATTGTCTCCAACTTCAAATTCTCTTTCAAATTCTCGCATTACTTTTTCGAAAGGGAATTTCCATTCTTCTTCTAATAAGTCCCAATATTTAGGGTGAGGTGGAAAGAAGAAAAACGGAAATGGGAAATACCCCCTTTTGTAATATTTTTCGAAAAAGTACTCATGTTCTTCATAGAAAGGGAATGGGAATCGTCTTTCAATACGTCTGAAAAACTCTCTTCTTTCTTCAGGGGATGATTGCTTAAAAGATTGATAAATGTCTCTTAATGCTCTTAAATAGTTTCTAAAACTTCGATTAATTGTTTCCATTTTGTCTAATTTTTATTATGCCACACAACGTTCGAGGCTTTGTGCAGTTGGGGAATTGGCCAACTGTCCGCCCGGAACTGAAGCTAAATTTATAACTAAAAGCCGAAGTTTAGAACTACTGCCCAACAGAATTACGTCCGCCGAATATAAAGCTTGGATATGCACTGCCGATGATTGCTGCAACGTCAAGCCCCAATTGCACAAAACCTGTTGTATGATGTGCTGTTACGGATTTTTCTTTAACGTTTTTAAAATCTCAATCGATTCCTTTAACTCTTTATCGCTAAATTTTGCATTTTTGGTATTCTCTGGATGATGGATTGAATGTCTTATGTATGTCGACAATGATACATCTTCTGTAATTCCTTTCTTTTCATTTTTCCATTTTTTAGTTTTTGGAAGTGAAGTGAGTTTTGGCCTATTTGTATCCTCTAGATATCCATATAGTTCATTGTGATAATCATTTGTTGGGATATCAAAAACTTCGTAATTAACTTCAGAATATGAGGTGTTGCCCATTCTAATTTGCTCGAATTTGGTAATATTGTTTTTTTCTTTAAAAACCTTGTAGCAACGCTCAATACTTGTTTTGTCAATCATATAGTTTGAATGTGTCGCAAAGAACACTATATTATTATTATCATTTTGGGAAAGTTTAATTATTTCATTTTTCAGATTGATTTGTGCTGTTGGATGTAAATGTGTTTCAGGCTCATCAAGCAACAGGATAGTATTCGTCAATTCTTGTGAAATATTTTCTGCAGAAAGTGTCAATAAAAAGGATATTAATTGTCTAAATCCATCACTACGTTGACTTGTAGTTTTATTTTTGAATTTAACGCCTTTATCTTCAACTAAAAATGTCAACTTATTATTGTTGATTTTGAATTTCAGTTTTACAGGATGCTCAAGCCATATTTTATTTATATGAGTTGTTACCTTGTCGCCTAAAAGTTCCTCCAAATTTTGTATGGCAACAGGAGAAGTGAGTTTTGTAATTTCTGTACTGATGTTACTTATTCCTGCAAGGTCGAAACAATTTTTAAGCGGTATTGATGTTTTTTTTGGTTCGGCTGAAAATTTCACTAAATCAATTTCATCAATTATTAAATATTCTGGTGTTGACTTCCAAAATGTCACATAATGAGAAATTTTCCAAAAATAGTCAGAGAGGTTATTCTGAAAGAATTGATTTAAATCAAAATCCGGTTGATTTTCTACTGCTTTGTCTTTTTTAACAGGGAATGTTTCAACCAATGTATAAGACGGGAAAATTGTCTCAGTAAATGTAATATTTTCAGAAATTGCTTGTTCAGCATTTAACTCTGGCTCAAATTCTACATAAATGCTAATATCTTTTATATCAATTTTTGAAACTAAGGATTTGTCAAATTTGAATTTTGTCAGTAAAACATCTTTTAGTTCCTTTTCATCATCTTCAGTCAATTCATATTTTAGCGATACAGATACAATTTCTGTGTCATTGAAGTAATCAAATGGATATGATATGCTTTCTTTATTGAGCAGGTCAATCGCCATCAAAAAACTACTTTTGCCTGATTCATTGATACCAATGAGTGTGTAGGTATAGCTATTGTCAATTTGTTCAATTTTAAAAGTCATGTCTGCAATACTTCTAAAATTTTTAATGCTGATTTCTTTTAAGTTCATCTTAGTATTTTAGGGTTCATTAGCATATCATACAACGATTGTATTGGCGCAACCCCTTGTACAGTTTGTAGTTGATAATCAAATCTAAACTGTACAAATCCAGTTGCGCCAATCTAAAAATAATAAAACTTCCTTCAAATAAAAATCCCGTTCACCAACCGGCAAACGGGATACTAATTCCTTATTACTAATTCCTGCTTACTTATTCTTCGGCCGGTCACGCATATAATCAAAGCGCTTGCCGCTTACTTCGGCCATATCGGGTATGGCATCAACTTTATATTCACCGGCATCTAATTTTTTCTTGGTTGCTTCAAAGGCATTTAAGGTTAATTCAATGTCCTCATCGGTATGTATGGCAGAGGGAATGAGGCGGTAAATGATATGCCCTTTCGGTATCACGGGGTAAACAACAATAGAAGCAAATATGCTGTAGTTCTCCCGAAGGTCCATCACCATGGCAGTGGCTTCTTCCACGCCGCCTGTCATGTACACGGGTGTTACCACGCTGTCAGTCTTGCCAATATCAAATCCTCTTTTCTTTAAACCGTTCTGCAATTTCAATGCATTGCTCCAGAGTTTTTCTTTCAGCTCTGGATGATTGCGGAGTAACTCCAACCTTTTGAGGTTACCAACCACCAAGGGCATGGGTAAGCTCTTTGCAAATATTTGTGAGCGGATATTATAGCGGATATAATCAATGATCTGCCTGTCGCCGGCAATGAATGCACCAATAGATGCCATTGATTTGGCAAAGGTGGAGAAGTAAAGATCTATCGCATCCTGGCAACCCTGCTCTTCGCCGGCGCCGGCTCCTGTTTTACCCAATGTGCCAAAACCATGTGCATCATCTACCAGCAGGCGGAA
>CAYTQB010000010.1:71317-73581 GCA_964439615.1 uncultured Ferruginibacter sp.
AACATTGGCTGGCCATTTGTCATTCCGAACGGAGAGAGGAATCTGCCGGGCTACTAGTACTAATGCCTGACAGATCCTTCGCTTTCGCTCAGCATGACAAAACAAACCGATACATTACCTTAACATTACCCAGAGCATAAATAGGTGCCTAATAATTATCTTTGGACAAAACAACCACATGCAGCGTAAAGCCCTTTTGATTTTTTACTTTTTACTTTTTACTTCCTCATTAATAAACGCCCAGGTAAAGCGTCCTAAACTTGTAGTGGGCCTGGTAATTGACCAGATGCGCTGGGATTATCTGTACCGGTTTAAAGCGCTGTATGGAGAAGGAGGGTTTAAGCGGATGTTGAAAGAAGGGTTCAGTTCCGAGAATAATTTCATTCCTTATGTACCTACTTATACGGCTGTAGGCCATACCTGTATCTACACAGGGAGTATGCCAGCCATCAGTGGTATTATTGGTAATAACTGGTTTGATAAAACCACCGGCAAGGGTATTTATTGTACAGATGATTCTACTGTTTCTGCTGTTGGTAACAGCGGAAAGGGAGGTAAAATGAGCCCGGCTAATATGTGGGTAACCACTATAACAGATGAACTGCGGCTGAGCAATAATTTTAAAAGTAAAGTGATAGGTATTGCATTAAAAGACCGGGGCGCTATTTTACCGGCAGGCCATAGCGCCAATGCAGCCTATTGGTACGATGCCGGGAAATGGATAACAAGTACACATTACATGAATGCTCTGCCAACATGGGTTGAGCAATTTAACCGCAAAGACCTTCCCGGAAAATATATGAGAAATGACTGGACTACTTTGTTGCCTTTGAACAGGTATGGACTGAGTACGGAAGATGACCGGTCTTATGAGGGTACCATAAAAGGAGAGAAGACGGCGACCTTTCCACATAAACTTTCCTCAATGCCCGACAGCATAAAATATGAATCATTCCGCACAACGCCTTTTGCAAATACTTTTACTTTTGATTTTGCAAAAGCAGCGATGGAAAATGAAAAGCTGGGTAGTAATACGGTAACTGATTTTCTGGCGGTAAGTATTTCTTCTACCGACTATGTTGGTCATGCATTCGGACCCAATTCGGTAGAGGTTGAGGATATGTATTTAAGACTTGATAAAGACATTGCAGATTTCTTACACTACCTCGATAGTAAACTGGGTAAGGGAAATTATACCGTTTTTTTATCGTCTGATCATGGGGTGGCACATATTCCTGCTTTTTCAGCAGAACATAAAATTCCCGGAGGCAATTTTGAAGATGGCGATTTAAGAAAAGAACTTAATAAGATGATTGAAACAGATTTTGGCATAAAGGACGTAGTGCAAAGTTTACAGAACTACCAGGTATATCTTAACAGCAATGAATTGGAAAAGCAGGGTAAAGATATAGCGGCCGTTAAAAAAGCAGTAATAAAAGCATTGCAGTCAAAGCCATTCATCATCTCTGTTTTTGAAACTGATAAATTGGCAGCAACTACCTTAGCTGAGCCTCTTAAAACAATGATGGTAAATGGTTATAATCCAAAGCGCAGCGGCGATATACAGTTTACACTAAAGCCGGGTTATTTTGATGGAGGTAATAAAGGCACCACTCATGGCTTATGGAATCCATATGATGCACATATTCCCTGTGTGTTTTTTGGATGGGGTGTAAAACCGGGTAAAACCTACCGGGAAACTTATATGACAGATATTGCGCCAACCATTGCGGCAATGCTGCAGATTCAAATGCCCAGTGGTAATGTGGGGAAGGTGATAACTGAAGTAGTGAAATAAAAAAAGGATTTCTTTGTGTTCTTAGTGGTAAGAATTAACCACAAAGGGCACGAAGGAAAATACACAAAGCTCACGAAGGAGATATGAAATGATGTTTATTGCTTTATAAATTTAGTCTCTGCAATCCTTTCGTTATTGCTGATGAGTACAACAATGTAGTTTCCATTGGCTAAGGCCGAAACATCTGTTGCAATGATATTGTTACCGGGGGCCACTGTTGCGGTCAATGACCTTACTTCTCTTCCATCTGCATTATAAATTTTGCAAAGAACGTTTGCGTTTTCTGAAACGGTTAACCTGATATTCAGATTGCTGCTAACCGGGTTGGGATTGATCCTGATTGTGTTTACAATTGACCTCTCGAACATTACAGGTATGATGTCGGAGTATTTAAAATAACCATCCTTATCATATTGTTTCAGACGGTAGAAATTCAATCCTTTTGCAGGTGATGCATCAAAGAATT
>CAYTQB010000011.1:0-6550 GCA_964439615.1 uncultured Ferruginibacter sp.
AAGAAAGTTCAATATGAAGGAAAATGAACAACTCAGTTTCAGTCATAATACTGGCTGCGGGCAATTCATCCCGGATGAACAGGCCCAAACCTTTCCTGCCATTTGATGAGAAAAGAAATTTTTTTGATAAAATAGCCGGCACTTATATATCAGCCGGTATAAAGGATTTAATTTTAGTAATCAGTCCGGCAATTGAAGATGAAGTAAGAAGGATTTTAGCAAAGAACTATCCCGATCAGCCAGTCAGGATCATTGTAAATTCATTTCCGGATAGGGGCAGATTTTTTTCACTGCAACTGGGGCTGGAGAAAACGAGTTCTTCTTTTTGTTTTATACAGAATATTGACAACCCTTTCGTCACCGAAGAACTATTGGTTGAAATGATACGGGTGAAACAGCGGGGAACTTATGTAGTTCCTGTTTATAAAAATCAAAACGGGCACCCGGTACTGATAAGCGCTGAAGTGATGAATCATTGCCGGTCGCTAAATGGAGATGATTTTAATTTCCGGCAGGAGTTGATGAATTTTACGGAAATAAAGGTGAACTGGGCGGATGAAAAAATTTTAGCTAATATCAATACAACAGGATTATACCAACAATATTTTCAGCCATGCGAAGTGTTTATGAAATAATAGCCGGGATTGAGCAAAGTGGAGAAGCAGCGGCGCTTTGCATCATTACAGAAACCCGTGGCTCCACTCCATTGAAGACGGGCGCCAAAATGATTGTGTGGCAGGATAAAAAGATTTTCGGAACCATTGGCGGCGGAAACCTGGAGCACAAGGTGATAAATGACGCATTAACTGTGATGCAGAATAACACAGCACAGTTGTTCGAGCACCAGCTGGTCCGTGACCATGAGATGTGCTGCGGCGGAACCGTTTTTATTTTTATTGAGCCCATAAAAAAAAGGAATAAGCTGGTTGTATTTGGCGCCGGGCATGTTGGTAAGGAAGTGGTGAAGTTTGCCCGGTCTCTTAATTTTCAAATCAGCCTGGTGGATGAAAGAGAAGCAATGTTAAGCGGGTTGCAGATGGAAGATGTAAAAATTTTTCACATGCACCACCGGCAATTTTTATCTCAGGTTGTAATGGATGAAAATACTTACGTCGTCATCTGTACGCACCTGCACCAGTACGACAGGGAAATTCTGGCCCGTTGCATCAAAAGGCCATTAGCCTATCTTGGAATGATTGGCAGTAAACGGAAAATTGCTATTACAAGAAAGGCTTTTCTTAGTCAGGGACTGGCAACTGAGCAGGAACTTTCAAAAGTAGATATGCCTATGGGATTTAATATCGGTGGAAATACACCCGCAGAAATTG
Source organism: uncultured Ferruginibacter sp. (assembly GCA_964439615.1). Classification (GTDB taxonomy): domain Bacteria; phylum Bacteroidota; class Bacteroidia; order Chitinophagales; family Chitinophagaceae; genus Ferruginibacter. The sequence continues at coordinate 1,329 of CAYTQB010000011.1, forward strand.
GTATCAGCATCGTGGCAAAACTGGTGGCCGTTATGAACGGCCGGCTATTGCAGGCAGGAAATGATGCGGAAAAAATAAAACTTACTTATGCAGAACCGTACAGCGATAATAACAGGAGCAGGTAAAGGAATCGGTAAAGCTATTGCAGAACGTCTTGCTAAAGATGGATTCTTTGTATTGCTGGTTGATATCGACAAAATAAGTGGTGAGGCGACAACTGCTGCCATTGGAACAGATAAAGCAGCTTTTTATCTGACTGACATTACTGATGAGATTCAGGTAAAATCATTATTTGATTCCATTGAAAAAAAATATGGAAGTATTGATGTATTGATAAATAATGCCGGTATCATCCGGGACAATATGATCTGGAATATGGAGGCTGCCGATTTTGATGCAGTGATAAATATAAACCTGAAAGGCACATGGCTGATGTGCCGGGAAGCGGCCAAAAAAATGAAACAGCAGAATTCAGGGCGCATCATTAACATCTCTTCCCGTGCATGGCTGGGTAATGCGGGACAAACAAACTATTCAGCATCAAAAGCAGGCGTGATTGGACTGACAAGGGCATTGGCTTTGGAACTGGGCAAATACAATATTGCTGTAAATGCTGTTGCGCCGGGACTGATTGATACACCGCTGACCCAAAAATTGAGCAAAGATATTCTGGAGAAACTCATAATGGCTCAACCCACCAAAACAATGGGCAAACCTGAAGATGTGGCCAATATGGTTTCTTTTTTAGCGTCAGAAAAAACAAGCTTCATCACCGGGCAAACTATTTATGTGGATGGAGGTAAAAGTATAGGGTCGGGGATTTAACTGTTGATGTAAAAATAATTTTGAAGAATGAAATCCATTAAGATAAAAGTCAATAACCATCAGCATGAAGTGCTGGTTGATGAACATGAAACCCTTGCCCATGTTTTACGGGAAAAAATCGGGTTGACCGGTACCAAAATTGGCTGTGAGCAGGGGAGCTGCGGCGCCTGCACTGTATTGCTAAATGATGAACCTGTGCTTAGTTGTATTACACCGGCTATGCGTTGCGACCGGTGTGAGATAACCACTATTGAAGGTGTAACTGAAAATGGCGAATTACATTTACTGCAAAAAAAATTTGTAGAAAAGGGAGCTATTCAATGCGGGTTTTGTACACCGGGTATGGTGATGACATCGCTGGATTTTGTAAGGAAAAATCCGGATGCATCTGTTGATGAAATTAAGGAAGCATTGTCCGGTAACCTTTGTCGCTGCACAGGGTATAAGAAAATTATTGAGGCCGTTGCGGAAACGATACATCCGGAAAGTAGTTCAGGTAAAGGAGAAGAATTTAAATCATCTGACAAAAAAATAATAGGAACCAGCCAGCCATATATTGAGGCAACAAAAAAAGTGCAGGGCAAAGCGGAATATGCCGATGATATCCGGGTGAAAAATGTTTTACACTGCAGTTTTTTAAGAAGCCCTTTCCCTCATGCTGTCATCGAACATATTGACACAACAACTGCCTGTGAACTGGAAGGGGTAAAATATGTACTAACCGGAAAAGAACTGCCTGAAAAATTCGGAGTACTTCCCATTTCACAGGATGAAACGGCACTGGCTGTTGATAAAGTAAGATATATCGGGGAAGCAGTGGCTGCCGTGGCTGCAGAAACAGAAGAAATCGCCAAAGCAGCCTGTAAACTCATTAACGTAAAATATAAACCGCTCCGGCCTTTTTTTGAAATAGATGAATCACTCAATGATATCGGTGTTGATGAAAAGATTCATGAACATGTAAAATTCAATAACAATGTTCATAAGAAAGCAGAACTACGGTTTGGCAACCAGGCAGAAGGATTCCATCATTCTTCGTACAGAAGTAAAATGAATTTTGAATTTGATGGAGTGACCCATGCTTTTACCGAACCACATGCTGCCACAGCTTATTGGGATGAAAACGGACTGACCATTATTACAGCCACACAGGTTCCGCATTATCTGCACCGGGCTTTGGCAAAAGTGCTGAAGTTGCCATTAAGCAGAGTTCGTGTTATTAAACCATATGTGGGTGGTGGTTTTGGCGGTAAAAGCGATCCGTTTCCTCATGAAATAATTGTCTCATATCTCGCCATGAAAACCCTGCGGCCGGTAAAAGTCCGTTTCAGCCGCGAAGAAGTTTTTATCAGTAATCACGGACGTCACCCGACCAAAATGACAATGGAACTTGGAACAGATGAAAAAGGTCATTTCCAGGTTTTGGATGCCGATATTGCCATTGACGGCGGGGCTTACGGAAGTTTTGGAGTGGTTACTTCATATTATAATGGCGTTTTGTTACAGGCGCCATATAACATTGAAAATTTTGGATTCAAAACCTACAGGGTTTACACCAATAAACCGCAGTGCGGCGCTATGCGGGGACATGGAGCTGTGAATTCCCGTTTTGCGGTAGAAACTTTAATAGATGATCTGGCTCACCAACTGAAGATGGATCCATGTGAGTTGCGTCTTAAAAATTTTTTGTCATCCAATACGTTAACTGTTGGTCAGTATCGCATCACTTCGAATGGCAGCCGTGAATCATTAATGAAGGTGATGGAACAATCGCAATGGGAGAATCTTCACGGTAAACTTCCTTACGGACATGGGCTTGGTGTGGGTTGCGGATTCTTTATCAGCGGTAGTGCATTGCCGATCATTCGTAATGAATTGCCCCAATCTGTTGTACATCTAAAAGTGGATTTTGATGGCAGGGTGCTGGTAAGTTCCGGCGCCAGCGATATTGGTCAAGGTAGTGATACCATGCTGGCGATGATTGTAGCTGAAGTGCTGGGTATATCCCTGGAAAAAATTTTTGTGCTGGCTGCTGATACATTGCTTACACCGGTTGACATGGGAAGTTATTCAAGCCGGGTTACATTTATGGCCGGCAATGCAGCAAAAATGGCTGCAGAAAATCTTAAAAAAGAAATCATCAATGCAGTAGTGGCAAGTAAAAATATTCCGCCAGGTGAATTGAATTTTTCGGATGACAGAGTTTTTACCAATGACAAAACAACCGATATAAGCTGGAACGAAGCCATTGATATAGCAACAGCTAACCGCGGGGCCATCAGTGTCAGCGGGAAATATATTTCTCCAAAACTGGGGGGTGATTTTAAAGGAGCAGGGGCGGGGTTGAGTCCCTCTTACAGTTTTGGAGCCGTAGCAGCTGAAGTGAAAGTGGATACTGAAACCGGCGCTGTAGAAGTATTGAATATATGGGGCGCCCATGATTGCGGAAAGGCGATTAATCCGCTTGCAGTGGAAGGACAACTGGAAGGTTCATGGCATATGGGTATGGGGCAGGCAATGAGTGAACAGGTTAAATATTTTAATGGCTTAATTCTGAACAGCAATTTTCTGGATTATAAGATTCCAACATCATTGGATACACCGCCTATATATACCAATATTATTGAAACAGCAGACCCGGAAGGGCCTTTTGGCGCCAAAGAATGTGGCGAAGGAGCTTTGCACCCCGTGATTCCGGCTATTGCCAATGCTATTTTCAATGCTGTAGGTGTACGGATAACGAAATTGCCGATCAGCGCTGAAGATGTTTTAAAGAAAATAAAAAGCAGTAAAATTTCATACACTGCACAGGAAAGTATGTAAGAGAAAAATTATGATTGCAGAAAATAAATATTTACAACCGGGTTCAATCCAGGAAGCATTGGCCATGGCGGATGAATTTGAAAATGATTTTCGTTTCCTGGCAGGCGGGACAGATGTGATGGTAAACCGCTGGCAGGGAAATGAAACTTCCTCCTGCCTGATTGATTTGAGTGGGATTGATGAGTTAAAGCAGGTGGTTAAGCGGGATGATTATCTGTCCATCGGTTCATTGGTTAAACTGGAAGAATTGAAATTCCATTCTTCCATCGTTACTGAATTTCCGGCGCTGATCGAAGCGGCTGATGCAGTCGGTTCGCCACTGATACGGAAATCGGCCACTCTTGGAGGGAATATTTTATGTGAGAACAGGTGCATCTACTATAATCAGTCAGAGTGGTGGCGCAATGCAGTTGGATTTTGTTTGAAATGCGAAGGAAATATCTGTATTGCAACCGGAAGCAAAAAACATTGTTATTCTGAGTTTGTGTCTGATACAGCTCCCGCACTGATAAGTATGGATGCTTTGGTTGAAGTACTTGATAAGAAAGGTGAACGAAAAATGAAGCTGGAAGAAATTTATACCGGCGAAGGTGTTCATCCACGAAGCCTTGACAAAACTGCGATCATTAAATCAATTCTGTTGCCACTAAACCAGGAATTCCGTTCTGTCTTCAATAAACTCCGGCAAAGAGAAAGTATGGACTTCACTTCACTCACCACAGCAGTTTCAGTTAATAAAAACGGGAAAGTAAAAATTGTTTTAGGTGGTGTTGATCCCAAACCTGTCGTTGTAGAAGGAACTAATAAAAGTGATAGGGAAGAGTTGATCAAACAGGCATTAAAAGGATCAAGGGCAATTGATAATGAAATGTTTTCAAGAAATTACCGGAGAGAAATGATACATGTCTTTTTAAGAAGAAGTTTTGAGGAAATTTTTAATGTTGCCGTCAGCAGTAAAGAATGAAAGCTGAATAAATAGAAGTGGAGTTAACAGCACATTAGCTCCGGACATAGGGGTTGGAGTTTCGGGCTTCTTTTGCCTGACTTAATTTTGACTTTAAATCATTAGCGTCCTAAAAACGAAATTAAGGGCCTTTTAAAATATTGATAAATAAGGCGATTTAGGTTAAAAACATATTCAACGATTCGAAATTGTCCAATTTCAGTATTATGTTGAAACATCGATTATGCCTCGGTTCGTGACACACTAAGCGAAAGAAATCTAAATTGTTTCGTGTGCCACGAGTCAGGGCGAAGATGCTGCTGCCCAGTCATCCCCACCGAATTGCGGCTTCGAGTCCCGTCCGGTACGCTAAAAGCCCTGCAAAATGCAGGGCCTTTGTTTTTTATGCCATATAATGTTTATATCATCAACTGGTTTATCTGGAAGAATAACCAGATAAAAATTGTCTAAATAAGGGCTCAAAATTTCATCATTTATTCCTCACCCTGTCATACACATCGTCATAAAAAAATACGGATCCGCTTCCATCTACCCAGGCGGTTTGGTATAAAACAAATACGGGTATCTTCTCTGTTGCAGGAACAGTTATGGGCGACTGGTTCTTCAGGCA
>CAYTQB010000011.1:6650-24230 GCA_964439615.1 uncultured Ferruginibacter sp.
ATACGGGTATCTTCTCTGTTGCAGGAACAGTTATGGGCGACTGGTTCTTCAGGCAACCTTTTTCACTAAGTGTATCCAGTGCAATGGTATTGCCTCGCATGGTATATCGCCCCAGCTCCATCGCTTTTTGCAGGCGCATACAACCATGACTGAAATACCGTTTGTTCAAACTAAACAGGTATTTGTTGGGTGTATCGTGCAGGTAAACACTAAAGGGATTATAGAAATTCAGCTTGATGAGACCGAGTGCATTATCGCAACCGGTTGACTGGCGGATGGTGTAAGGAAAATTGCCGGCGCTTAACGAACGCCAGTTCACTTTTGACGGATCAACTACTTTACCACTGCTGTTAAGCACCTGGTAATTATTTGCGTTGATATAACCGGGATTGCGTTTGATGGCAGGTAATAATTCCTGAGTGGCTATCTTGTAAGGAACGTTCCAGTAAGGATACAATATTACTTCGGTGATGGTGGAAGAAAGCGTAGGGGTAGGTGTGGACCGTTTGCCAACGATCACCCCCGATTCCATTACCAGCTTTTCATGTTCATACAACAGCAGGTTGGCAGAGGGAATATTTACGATGACTACATGCTGTTCTTTTTTGATGCAATTGAGCCAACGCATTGTGTTGAGTGTATTCTTCAGTTCAGTTATCCTTGTTTGCAAAGGAACATTCAATGCCTGTAACGTGGTGCTGCGCAATTCACCATCGTTTAATACATTGAACATCTTTTGCGCTTCTTTTAATTTTGAACCGAGCATTTTTTCTGTCAGCATTGTGGTATCGGATGCAAGAAAGCCTAACTGGTATAACCGGGTGAGTAATGGCTTATTTGTAATGACGGGTTTTGATGCAGGGATAATCGCATCTTTAAACCCGTTTATAGAACTCATCTTTTTAAAAGCAATCAGTTTTGACTTTACAGCGAGGTACTCTGGTTGTTTCGATTCCTGTTCGGTGAGCAACATGGAAAACCTACCGGAAGTAAGATAATTGTTGAGTAATACAGGGATGTCGTAACAGGCCGGATCGTATTTCAATCCATTGTACCCAAGTGAAGGACTGGTATTACCCAGGAGTACATCATGCAGCCAATGAATGGCAGCATCAATGAATTGTAATTCGGCCGATAAAGAATCGCCTGGTGGCTGCGAAGCCATGTATGTTTTGAATAATGCCGGGTGATAATCATCTTTCATCAATCCCAGCATATCTGCATCGTTAATATAGTTAGCAAGGATAGTAAGGTCGCCAACATGTTGTTTGGAAAACCAGGAGAAATTATAGTTGTCCGGGCTATAAAATTCTTTTACTTCTTCCAGGTATGAAAGTGGGGTTGAAACGGAACTAAGATATTGTTTCAACCTTTCGCTGAAAGGTTGTGCAAATGAGTTTAGCGAACCAAGAATAAACAACAGGGCAAGGAATAATTTGGATCTATAGAACATTACACTGCTTCTTTACGCCATCTTTTTAAACCCGGTAATGTTTGCAGTGAATGCTGAATGATACTTTCCGGAATGTTCATCTTGTGCATTTGGGTAGTGACGATGTCCTTCATCTGGTCAAGGGTCATGCCTGGTTCAATGAGGGCTCCATTGGTATAACAGTATTTACAATACTCACTGTTCTTTGATCCATCCTTTTCTGTTCCCCGGTCGGCTTCATTGTCGATGGGCATGGTGCAACTCTGGCAAAATAATTTCGGTGTCATAAAATTTGTTTTTAGGTTATCACTTATTTCTTAAACCACTTGCCGAACTTGTCTTTCAGTTTATCCTCTGCCTTGCCCGCCAGTTTTGAAGCGAATGTAGCAGCCATCTCCGACAGCACACCAGAGCTTGTTTTGTTCTCTGCATCTTTCTCCCCACCCATACCTGAAAAAACTTGTCCGGCAATATTCTTCGGCTTCAGGCTGTCCTTCACATCACGCCAGTCGTATTTGATGGCTTTCTCCAGTTCTGCCCGGCGCATTTTCAACCGCTTCTTTTCTTCGTTCAACGCTTTGGTATTTTTAAACTTTTTCATCGGCTTCTTCTTCGTCTTTGAATAATTGTTGCAGAATGGAATTCATGATGGGCATTCGCAGCAGTTTTTCTTTCAACGCCCACACCAGTATTCCCATGAGTAAATAAATACCTGCCACGGTCAAAAATCCCCAGTAATACTCACCGGTAAGTTTTGCAAACGCAAAAGCCAGGGCCACACTGCTGAATATGATGAAGAACAGAAATACGGTAAGCACTATTGCCACGGCAATAATATTGGCCAGGATGCCGGAGGTTTTTTCTGCCACGCTGATCTTGGCGGAACTGATGTGGTTGTTTACATACTCCTTCACATGATCGGCCATTTCTTCTACTTTGGCGAATGTTTTTTCCATTGCTGATATTTTTTGATTAACAGGCCAGGTTATGCAAATTCCTCTATCTTTTCTTTCAACCCTTCTTTTACTTCATTGAATTTATCCATTCCTTTATTGAACTTGTCCTTTACCTCGTCAGCCATTTTCCTGCCTTCGTCTTTGATCTTCTTTCTTGTATCGGATCCTTTACCGGGGGCAAAGAGTACACCCAATACAGCACCGGCAGCAATACCCGCAGCCAGGGCTACCAATACTTTGCTATTCTTGTTCATGATGATTACCGGCTTTATTTTACCGGGGTACAAAAGTTACAAATTTTGCCTGTAAAAGCAATGACAACTGTCATAGGATGTTTTGATAGCCATCATTGTGCCCGGATAGGCCCGGTAATAAGTTTACAGAAAAGTAATCATGAAACGGATCATTGCTGCATTCGACGGGCTTAAATACTCAACCAGTACCCGTGACTATGCCATTGCATTGGCGAAGGGAACCGATATGCACCTGACAGCGGTTTTCCTGGATGATTTTACTTATACCAGTTATAAAGTGTATGAACTGATTACCAAAGATGGTGTTTCGGAAAAAAAACTGAAAGAGCTGGCCCAAAAAGATGCTGACACCAGGAAAAAAGCAGCAGCTGATATAGAAAATACCTGCCGGAAGGCCGGTATCAAATACAATGTTCATCACGACAAAAAGATAGCTTTGAAAGAATTGTTGCATGAAAGTATTTATGCCGACCTGCTCATTATCGACAGTAGTGAGACACTTACGCACTATAAAGAAACCCTGCCCACCCGTTTCATCCGGGACCTGCTAACAGAAGTGCAATGTCCTGTTTTGCTGGTGCCAAAGAAATACCAGCCTGTTAAACAAATCGTACTGTTGTTCGACGGTGGGCCTTCAGCAGTTCATGCCATACGCATGTTCAGCTATATGTACCCGGTTACCGATAAAGTTCCTGTTGAAGTGCTTTCGGTAAAAGGGATGAGCAGGGATAAACATTTACCCGACAATAACCTGATGCGGGAATTCATTAGATATCATTTTCCACGGGCTACATTTAAAGTGTTGAAAGGATTACCTGAAATTGAGATCGTAAAGTACCTGCACAGCACCAATAAAAATCCACTGGTGGTTTTAGGCGCTTATCGGAGGGGAGCTGTTTCCCGCTGGTTCAAAGCCAGTATGGCCGATGAACTTATGCTTGAATTAGACGCTCCTTTATTTATTGCGCACAGTAAATGACCGCATGTTATGAATCCCCGTTTGAAACTTGTTCTCATCAAAATTATTCACAGCACGGTTTGGCTTTTTTTCAATGCAGTACTGTTCTACCTGTTATATGCAGTTGTTACAAACAGGATCAATAAATGGGTTTGGATTGGGTTGGGATGTTTTTTAGCAGAGGGGATCGTATTGCTGATCTTTAAGAATTTTTGTCCGCTTACTTTAATTGCACGCAGGTATTCCAATTCAACAAAAGATAATTTTGATATTTACCTTCCCGAGTGGCTGGCAAAATATAATAAGAAGATATATACCAGTTTACTTGGGATTGTAATTTTGATCCTTATATTCAGGTTAGCAACAAACGGGTAATAGTTTTGGATTCTATCACTCATATAGCGCTTGGCGCCTGCGTTGGCGAAGCATTCTTTGAACGTGGTTTTGGAAAGAAAGCCATGGTTTGGGGAGCGCTGGCACAAAGTATTCCCGACATTGATTTTATTGCCGGTATATGGGCAAGCCCTGCAGGAGACCTGCTGGCCCACCGTGGATTCACCCATTCTATTCTTTTTGCATTGCTCATCATCCCGGTATTCGCCTTGTCGGCTGATAAGATACACAAGCCGCATAATATCGCTTTCCGAACCTGGCTGTTGTTCTTTGCAACTGAAGTTTTCATGCACCTGTTCATTGATGCATTTAATAACTATGGTATCGGCTGGTTCGAGCCGTTCAGCCATACCCGCTTTTCATTCAATATCATTTATGTTGCTGACCTGTTCTTTTCTCTATGGCCAGGCATTGCCCTAATGGCCCTCATCTTACTAAACAGGTATAGCCCAAGGCGGAGGTTCTGGTGGCGGTTTGGGTTGATAATCCCCTTTCTTTATCTCGGCTATTGCAGCATCAACAAAGCAAAGATCAACAGTGATGTGAAAGAGATATTTTCCAAACAGCACATTCCACACGAACGATATTTCACCACACCGGCGCCTTTGCAAAACTGGCTTTGGTACGTAGTGGCTGGTAACGAAAATGGTTACCATGTGGGGTTCCGTTCTTTATTCGATAGCAGGAAAGAAATTGATTTCACTTATTTCCCACGAAATGATTCTTTACTTAGACCTGTGGCCGGTGATGAAGAACTTAATAAACTACTCCGGTTCTCACAACAGTTTTATACGGTGGAGAAATGGAATGATACCCTTGTGTTCAACGACCTTCGTTTTGGCCAGATCATTGGTTGGGAAAAACCGAAGGAGCGGTTTGTATTTCATTTTTACCTGCAGTATCCCGACGATAATAAAATGGTGGTACAGCGTGGACGGTTCACGGGCTGGGATTGGAATGTAGTAAAGAATTTTCTGCGAAGGATAAAAGGGAATTGAAGAATAAATGTTCAAGCCCGGCGCTTAAAATAAAAAGTAAAAAGGTGGAACACAACTCTTATGAACCCGTAGGATAGCCAGCGGCCGAATTGTTTAAACATATTCTTTGTGCGAAGGTGTTCTTCCATGCTGATGGGAATGCAATCTTCTTCAATAATTTGTTGCAGGGTGTCACGGACATTTGAAACAAAAGAAGAGTTGTATACATCCAGGTTCAGTTCAATACTTGCGTAGGCGCTTATGTTATTGATATTGTATGAGCCGATCGTCATCCATTCACTGTCGCATACGGCCATTTTTCCGTGGAGTATATTTTCCTGGTATTCGTACAGCTCAATTTTGTTACGCAGGAGCCAGTCGTACAACCAACGTTCGGCGCTTTTGGCAACTTTCACATCGGAAACACCTGCAGTGATCACCCTTATCTTTACGCCCCGTTTGACCGCATCAATCATTTGCTTCCGGATAAAACCACTTGGTAAAAAATAACTACAAAGAATTGTTACTTCTTTTTTGGAACTGCGCAGTATCTCAACATACGTGGAAGATATCTGGTTCTTACGCCTCACCCAGTCGTTGCGCCGCATTCGGACTGCACTTCTTTTTTCGGGTGGAAAATCAAAATGAAGTCCTTTTTGTTCGCAAGGGGTAAGGCCCATATTCATGGGATAGCCGTTCCAGGATTTCCAGCATAGTACACAGAGCTCTTTGGCAATCTCACCCTCGGCGTATAAAGCAAAGTCAAGCCAGGCAGGTGCATCGGGCATATCATTGTACCGGTTGCTGATGTTGATACCACCTACCAATACATATTTTGTATCTATAACAGTAACCTTGTGGTGCATCCTGCGGCCGAAATAAAAATCCCTGCTGCGGAACAGAGGCTCAAAAAAACGGAAGCGGATGCCGATGGCTTTCAGTTCTGCAATAAACTCTTTGGATATTTTTTTTGAAGCATAACCATCTGCCATCAGGTGCACTTCTACTTTTCTTTGTATGGCTTGCTTAAGGGCTTCTGCAACCTGTATGCCTGTTTCGTCTTCGTCATAGATGTAGGTTTGTATGTGAATACTTTCAGTAGCATTGTTTATTAATTCCAGCAGTGTATTAAAATACCCGGCGCCACCACGTATGAGTGTTACTTTGTTTTGCAGACTGAATGTATTTTTATCGGACGGCATCAGGATTTTTTTTCAAGACAGCATTTTCCAGTTCATTACCGCCAAGGCGCTCTTCGGGCGGAATATAAGATAAGCCAAAGAGTTTATAAATCCCGTGTTCGGTATCCCCGGCCAGCCTTTTACCCGTTTTGATATCGAATACCCCATATTCATTCATTTTCCAGCCTCGCTGTTTGGCCATTATCCGCAATTTAATATTGTGTTCTTTACTTCCGGTGAAATAAAAAAGTGCGGATCCGTACTGGTCTTTTTCCACCACCCGTATATCAACCTGAATATGGTGGTTATATAGCAACACACTGGCTTTGGTGGTTCCGGCTACAATCACTTTTTCGATCAATGGCAGCCGGGTGAACTGATCAATAATGCGTTGGTGATATTTTTTTTGTGCAAGAATGATGATGTCAATATCGCCGATCGTTTCTTTCTTTCGTCGTATGCTTCCGGCAATAGTTGCTTTCTCAACGAAGGGAATTTTGTTTATTTCACGCAGGATATTTTTTGCGATCTGTTCAGCCTCAGCCAAAGGAATTCTTTTCTTCTCCTTATCTGATTTTAGAATTTCTCTCAGTTTTTCTATCTTCTTTGCGGCAAAGCCTTTTATCTTATTCAGTCTTCCTTGTTCTATGGCTTTAGCCAATTGTGCCGGGCTGTCAACATGAAGTGTATCGTGCAGTTGCCGGATCGTTGCCGGGCCAATGCCTTCCGCCTGCACCAATTCGAGTAAAAGAACCGGCACCTGTTTCTTCAGTTCTTCATACGTGGCGATCTTTCCTGTATGAATGTATTCTATGATCTTTTTCGCAATGCTTTCGCCTACAGCTTTGAGTTTATCCAGCGCTTTTACATCATCGCCATAGATATCCACCGGCTCTTTCATGTTTGCAAGCACCGATGCAGCGTTTTCGTAGGCCCTCGCCCTGAACCGGTGTTCTGTTCCAAGATAATCATAACAATCTGCCATCTGGCGGAAGATATGCGCCAGTTCAGCATTATGCTGCAGGGATACGATCTTCTTCATTTTTTCCGGCATCTGCTTTTATAAAACTATCCCGGGCCTGCCAGGTTTTTGATGAGTAAAATCATGATTAATTCTGACAGCGGTTATAAAAAGATACTGTGTATAAAAATAACTTTATTATATAAATTTTATGCTATGACACATGTATTCTCTCCTAACGAAAAAGCCGTATTAAATGCAGTTAAATACCTGCCTGCGGTTTCCTTAATACTTCCGTTTGAACCAAAGATCAACCCGAGACCGGAACTGGAATATCGCCTGAAGATGGCGATTAACAAAACGGAGAAAGAACTGATGGCCAATTATCCTGCTGATAAAGTGTTGCCGCTGCTTGACCGGCTACAGAACCTTGTGGCAGGTATTGATTATACCACACATAAAAAGAGCCTGGCCATTTTCCTTTCACCAATGGTAGAAAAAATGTTCTACCTGGATATACCGGTTGAAGAAAAACTGATCGTGGATGAATCCTTCGAGATCCGTGACCTGGTTTACCAGAAGAAGCAGGAGATAGAATACTTAGTGCTGATGCTGAGTGCGAAAAAGTCGCTGATGTTCCTGGCCAATGAAGCAGATATGAAACTGGTCAAGTCCAACCTTTCTGAACATTTGTATGTTGCTGATATTGCCGAAAGGGTGGCCAGTTTCTCCGACCCGGAAGCGAGGGCCGAGGTACTGCTTGAAAAATTCCTGCACCAGATGGATGAAGACCTTACCCTGATGCTGAAAGCATACCCGTTACCTGTTTTTGTGCTTGGTGCCCAACGGGTGATCGGGCATTTTAAAAAACTCAGCAAACATCACCACGACATCACCGAATACATCACCGGTAATTACGAAGAGTTGCCCGTGCCCGAAATATTCAATGTAGTGCAGCCCCACGTAAGCAATTGGCGCCAGGTAAAACAGGTTGGCCTTCTCAAGCAACTGGATAAAGCGATGAATGTAAGAAAACTGGCTTATGGCATGGAGGAAGTATGGCAAGCGGCCACACATAAGAACTCCCGGTTGTTGCTGGTTGAGAAGAGCTTTGTGTATGCTGCCAGGCAAGGAGCAGAACCGGGTATCATTTACAAGGAAGAACTACCAAGTGAATACCCATTCTATATTAAAGATGCAGTGGATGACGTGATACAAAAAGTGCTGGAGAACGGAGGCGATGTGGAGTTTGTGGATGACGGAAGCCTGTCTGACTATGATCGCATTGCGCTGATACAGTATTATTAACCGATTTGTTCAACATAAAATAAAAGATCATGAAAAATATTCTAGTAGCAGTGGATTTTTCAGCAGCATCACGTAAGGCAACCGAATACGCTGCCGCATTAGCCAGTTCTTTCAATGCTAAGATGCAATTGATACATGCCTATTATATACCGGTGCCTGTAGGAGATGCGCCTGGTTATATCCCCCTTTCTTTGGAAGAAGTGCACCAGGAAAATGAAGCGATGATGCAACGGGAGATCGAATACCTGGCCGCCAACTATACCATCAGGGTTGATGGTTTTGTGAGGAACGGAACTACTATCAGTGTTGTAAAAGAACTGGTGAAAGAGCTCAGGACCGACCTGCTGATAATGGGAATGAAGGGTGCCGGTAAAACAGGAGGGATATTCGGCAGCACCGTTGTGTCGGCCATCCGGAAAATGAAAATCCCCTTGCTGGTTATTCCGGAAGATTCGGGATTTAGTTTCATCAGGCACATCACATTTGCCGCCGATTTTGTGGAAAAAGCAGGGCAGAGGCCTTATGGGTTACTTGAGGAGTTCATCAATCATTTCAATGCCGATCTTCAGGTGCTGCATGTGCAGAAAAATGAGGCAGTGATGCATGGCGCTGAGGTGGCGGGTAAAATTGCTGCAGAGGTGAATTTCAGCAGGCTGAAACACAGTTTTCATACCATGGTGGATGAAAATGTGGAAAGAGGCATCACTGATTTTATTGCAACGAACAGGACCGATCTGCTGGTAATGGTTGCCCATCACCATAACATTTTTCAACGCTGGTTTGGTACTGAGCATAGCCGTAACATGGTTTACCAGGTGAAGGTTCCGTTGCTGGTGCTGCATGATGAAGGATAAACCGGTTTGCTGATAAGCGTCATTTTTTTTGTTGACGGATGTCGTTGTTTTCGGGGTGCTGTTGATCGTAGCTTCAAATTGTTAAAAAAATTACTAACAAATAAAACAAAGGAGGTGTTATGTCAACTAAAACTTTGATAAGAACCGGTGACCTGATGCCATCTGTCTTTAATGATTTCTTCAAACCGTGGAATAACTGGTTTGATATGAACAACGGCGGAAGTTTGTGGGGTAATATGCTTACAACCCCTGCAGTTAACATTGAGGAAGAGAAGAATGAGTTTAAAATTTCGCTTGCTGTGCCGGGAATGAAGAAGGATGATTTCAAGATTGATGTGGAAGGCGATATGCTTACCATCAGTGCTGAGACAAAGGAAGAAAAAGAAGAGAAGGATAAGAGATATACCCGTAAGGAGTATAGCTATTCTTCTTTCAGCCGGACTTTTACAATTCCGGATGGCACGAGGACAGATAAGATCGATGCCCGTTACGAAGACGGTGTATTGAAACTGATGATCCCCAAAACTGAAGAAACCAGGAAATTGGAGGCTAAACACATAGCCGTTAAGTAAGCAGGCTACTGTCCAGTTTATTTATACCCTGCCGTACAGGGCGGCAGGGTATCTTATTTTTGAAATGAATGTATATGCAAGACGACCCAAAACATAAGCCGCATGAAATTCCTCCGGTAAAAGATCCGGAGATACATCCCGATGCAGTTCCAGATCTGCCGGTTTTGCCGGATGAGGATCCGGAAGTCATTCCCGATGAAGACCCGTTTGAGAATCCACCGCCTTTTGAAGTGCCGGAGCCAGGAGAGGGGCCGTAAGGGGAATTATTAATTAAAAATTGAGAACACTTTTATTCATATTGATATCATTTGTGGCGTTTACATCGCTTATTTCGGGATTGATCCTTATCAGTTACCCCGATGGGAGTGTACTGCAGATGTCGGTAGACCTGCTGAAAACATCCCCGTTCAAAAATTTTCTGATACCCGGTATTGTACTTACCATACTTGTTGGCGGCATTAACCTGCTGGCTGTATTCTTTAACATGCAAAGAAATGCCAACCGGTATGATTGGGCATTGGCGGGTGGTGTAGTGACTTGCGGCTGGGTACTGGCGCAGATGCTACTGATCAATACTTTTTTCTGGTTGCAGTTTGTTTACCTGGGTATTGGTATATTAATGATACTGATAGCTTACCAGTTGAAAGGGAAGGCATTTTTCTGATCGGGCAACGTGCATTATTTTTTCTTCACTTCATTTCTCCTGATCAACACATTCACTGCTTCCCACTCCGGTACATTATCTGTAACCAGTTTAAGCATTCCCAGGAAGGGGATGAACAAGATCATACCACTCATTCCCCATAATATGCCCCCGGCAATGATGGCAACAAGCGTGGCCCATGTACTGACATTGAGTTGAGTGGCCACTACCCGTGGAAAGATAACATTGGCTTCGAGGTACTGCACAAATACAAACACACCCACCACACCCAGCGGGTACCAAATGCTGTCTTTTGTTATCCATGCAATAGTGATGGGGAGCAATGCACTGATAAAAATACCGATGTAAGGAATGATGGTCATGATGGCGGTGAGAAAACCGAAGAGAATGGCGTGTTTGATGCCTAGTGCCAGCAGGCCGATGCTGTTGAGTACGCCGACGATCAGGTAAACAAAAACCATCCCTTTAACGAAATGAAAATAAGTGATGATGGTTTGTCCAAGCACCTGGTGTAACCGGTACTTGTATCTTTCACCAAGAATTTTTTCAAGGACGAGAACAAAGTCTTTACGGTTATACAAAAAAAGTGCGGCAAATACCGGTGTGATGAAAAGGGTAAAAAGGCCGGAAACGGTTTGGCTGAATAGCCTGCTGATCAGCCCCGGTGTATTACCGGATAGCTGGTTTGATTCCTTCTGCCACCATTCATCCTGTGCGGCAATAGATATATTGAAATTATTTTCCAGCCAGTGCTGCAAATTGCCAAGTGCCGGCTGAAGTTTTGCTTTCAACTCAGGCAGGTCTTTCAAAAAAGCATTGAATTGTGCAATCAGCAACCAGATCAAAACTACGAATATCAAAAATACAATGAGCAATCCCGTTGTAATTGCCAGGCTTTTCGGAAAACCCCGGCTCTCCAACCTGCGGCATACAGGATATAGTACTACGGCTATAAATAACCCGTAAAACATAGGAATGAATAACGTGCGGCCGTAATAAAGCAATAACACACTGATGGCTGCAACCAGCAGCCATTCCACTGTTCTTCCGGAGAAAGCGCTTTTTCTTTCCATGCCGGCAAAGTATGATTTTTTATCTCATCCTTCAAATGAGGGTTGTAGGTGGTAGATGTGACAGATATCATAGAGGTGGTCTCAACTAAATGGCATCAAGAAAAAATGACTGTTTTTTAACAAATCCAAAACATAATGCAGACGACCTTTGCAGCGTTCAAACAAATCATGAAGAAAAATACCGGAATGAAAATATCCGTACTTGTCCTGTTGTTGTTCTCTGCCATCTTCCTGCAGTTGCAATCATTACCCGCCTATGCGTCAATAAGCAGGATATCTCCTGAATCGCCAGACAAAGATTCCCTTACTAATACCACTGATACGAGAAACAATAGCTTTTATTCTTTGTATGAGGGCCTGGAGCTGGCAAGCATGGGGCTCAGCCGCCGGGCTTTTGAATATGCAATAAATGGGTTGGAACAACTTATACAGAAAGGGCATATTCAAAATGATGATGTAATTTCTATTGTTGATTTTAGTTTGCCTTCTTCTGCAAAACGACTGTTCGTGATCGATCTTGCCAATAATAAATTATTGTTTTGTACCTATGTGGCGCATGGTAATGGATCAGGGCTGGAATACGCCAACCGATTCTCCAACATTCCCCAAAGCAATAAGAGCAGCTTAGGGTTTTATAAAACGCTCAATACTTATATAGGGGGTCATGGGTATTCATTGAAACTGGAGGGATTGGAAAGAGGAATCAATGACAATGCTAACCGCCGGGATATTGTAATACATGGCGCTGCTTATGTAAGTGAGGCCCTGGCCCGATCGCAGGGTTATATAGGCCGCAGCCAGGGTTGTCCTGCATTGCCAGAAAAAATACATAAACCCATCATCAGCACAATCAAGAACGGCACCTGCCTTTTTATCTATAGCCCGGATAGGGCGTACCTGAAGAAATCGAAGATACTTAATTCAAGAGGTTGAGTCTATTGTACTTTCTTTATTCGGCAGGTTAGTTTTCGATATTTTCACCACTTCTCAATACCTTCACAAAAATTTGATGTATGAGTTTGCGTAAACAATTGCAGGGCACTGGTGTGGCGATAATTACACCATTTAAATCAACTATGGAAGTTGATTTTGATGCCCTGGGAAAATTAATTGATTTTATTATACAGAACGGTGTGGAGTACATTGTTACATTAGGTACAACCGGCGAAACCCCCACGCTTGATACCGAAGAAAAGCTGGACATCATAAATTTTACGTTTGAAAAAGTAAATAAAAGAGTGCCGGTAGTAGTTGGTGTTGGTGGTAACAATACTAAAGAGGTAATGGAAAACCTGCAGAGTTATCCTTTGGAAAAAGCCACGGCTGTTTTAAGTGCAAGTCCTTATTACAATAAACCATCCCAGGAAGGAATTTTTCAGCATTATAAAAATCTGGCCAGCGCCAGTCCAAAGCCTGTTATATTATATAATGTGCCTGGAAGAACAGGAAGTAATATTACAGCCGAAACAACTTTAAGACTGGCAAAGGAAGTAGAGAATATTGCAGGTATAAAAGAAGCCAGTAGTAATATGATACAGTGCATGCATATCTTACGTGACAGGCCGGATGATTTCCTGGTTGTGAGTGGCGATGATCATATAACCCTGCCGTTAATTGCCTGTGGAATGGATGGGGTCATCAGTGTTGCAGCTAATTGTTTCCCCAAAGATTTTTCAAATATAGTGAGGCATTGTTTAAAGGGGGATTTTGCATCGGCAAGGCCTTTACATAATAAATGCCTGGAAGGGAATGATCTTTTATTTGCCGAGAACAATCCTGCAGGCGTAAAAGCGTTCTTATACGAGATGGGTATCATCAAAAATGAATTAAGGCTGCCATTGGTTCCATTGAGCGCTTCCATTCATCAGAAGGTGAAAGCCTATCTGGGTAAATAAGTCCTCATGAAATACTTTTTCTGCCTCGGCATCTTTCTACTTGCTTTCTCATTCGTTGAGGCGCAGCATACTGTTGTATTCAAAATAAAAAAGAATCCTGCCGGTCACAGGGGCGATAATGTTTTTATTGCCGGAAACTTTAATGGATGGGAGCCTCAAAATACGGCTTACCGGTTATCGGCTAACTGGGATAATATCCTTGAGTTGTCATTTCAATTACCCAAAGGTGAGTATGAATATAAATTCACAAGAGGAACATGGGAGAGGGTGGAATGTATGCATGGTGGAAAAGATATGGCGAACAGGTATATTAATATACAAAGCGATTCAACTATTGAGGTTAGTATTGAGGGGTGGAAAGATGATTTTGCAACAGTACCAAAAGAACATACAGCCAGTAAACAGGTACATATAATTGATACCGCATTTTATATTCCCCAGCTCAACCGGACAAGGCGTATCTGGGCCTACTTACCCGAAGATTATTCTACAAGCAAAAAAAGGTACCCCGTTCTGTATATGAATGATGGACAGAACCTGTTTGATTATCATACATCCGACCTGGATGAATGGGGGGTAGATGAGATACTTGACAGCCTTATTGCAAAAGGTAAGCAGGCTTGCATTGTAATTGGTATTGATAATGGAAGTGATTCGAGACTGAGTGAATATAACCTGCGTGAACTTGTTCTGAATGGTTCCGACAGTGGATCTAAAGAATTCTTGCCCGAAGGGAATGCGTATATCGATTTCCTTGTAAATACACTCAAACCTTATATTGATAAAAAATACAGGACGGCAACCGGCCCTGTAAATACGATCATTGCCGGAAGTTCGATGGGAGGGCTCATTAGTTATTATGCTGCTTTACTTGAGCCGCATATTTTTGGCAAGGCCGGCATTTTTTCTCCTTCATTCTGGACCAATCCTTCCATTAGGTCTTTTACCGATTCACTGGCAGGTCGGATCAGCAGTAAATTCTTTTTTTATGCAGGGACGAAGGAAAGCGATAACATGATCGCTGATATAAAAGCTGTTCAGGAAGTTTTGGGAGAAGGATCTTCAGCGATGATCTATTCAGTTATTGATCCCGAAGGTGAACACAATACAAGATACTGGCGTAAATGGTTTGCTGAATTCTATGTGTGGATGATGGCAGATGGTTTCAACACGGTGATTAAACTGAAGGATTGATCAGATGATATAACAACTTCCCTGGATGGCCAACTCAGTATTTGCAAAAATGCCCGAAGCTTCACTTAAGAACTCATCCAGGTTTTCATACTTCGAGGAGAAGTGGCCTATCAATAATCTTTTGGCTTCGGCCCTTTGCGCAATAGCGCCTGCTTGTATGGTAGTGCTGTGATAACGGGCAGCCGCTCTTTCGTGCAGGTCTTTCAAATAAGTAGTTTCGTGGTAGAGCAGGTCAACACCCTTTATCTTTTCACAAATGTTTTCATCATATATAGTATCTGCACAGTATGCATAAGATTTTGGTTTTGGTCCGGGTATTGTCACTTCATCATTGGGTACAATAGTACCTTTTTTATTTGCGTAGTCAAAACCCTGCTGAAGTTTTTCATAAAAGGCTGCAGGTATTTCATAGATCTTAGCCCTTTCGGCATTTACTTTTCTCAGGTTTCTTTTTTCCTGGAACAAAAACCCCCAGCAAGGAATTCTATGTTGCACTTTAAAGCACCTGACCATTATTTTTTTTTCATCAACGATCAGGCCTTCATTTTCCAGGGGATGAAAATGCAGGGGATAGGATAAATGTGTGGCTGCAAAATTCAACTGTAGCCTGATTAGTTGCTCCAGTTCGGGAGGAGCATGCAAATGCAGGTCCTGTGTACGGTTGAGCAGGCTCATACTGGTAAGTAAACCAATTAAACCAAAATAGTGATCGCCATGCAGGTGAGAAATGAAGATATGATTTATTTTGCTGCGCTTTATCTTGTATTTGGAAAGCTGCATTTGCGTTCCTTCTCCACAATCGATCAAAAAATTCTCTTCCATGGTTTGTAAAACCTGGGCAGTGGGGTTCCTGTCAAAAGCAGGGATGGCAGAATTGTTTCCAAGTATAGTTAATGCAAGCAAAGCGGTATGTTTAAAAATTTAAGGTTTGATGTTTGAGGTTTGAAGTTGGGGTTATGATTCAGAGAAGTTTCAACCTTAAACCTTAAACTTCAAACTGCTTATTCATCTCCTAATAATTCTCTTTCAATTTCTTCCATTTGCACAATGTCCCATGCTTCGCTTTCCGAAGGCGTGGTATTCATTACTTCTAAAAGTTCTTTCTTATCCAGCAACTGTTGCACGGCAGGTTGCAGGCTGCAGATAACAAAGGAAACATTCTTTTCATAAAATTGTTGTTGAATACCGGCAATATTTTCTGCCACTGACTCATCAACAGATTGAACGGTATGCATATTAAAAACAATATGTGGTATGTCTTTTTGCAGGTAACCAAGCAACAAATGGCTAAGTTCTTCTGTCATATTAACAGACAAATGCGCTTCTTCCGGCGTAATAACAGTAAATCTTTCTTTGGTATCTATTTTGACATTCATGATCCTATAGAGAAGTTTATAGTCAACTGTTCTTTGTAAAGTAAAGGAAATTTTGTTATTGTCCGTTTAGAAAATAGGGGTTCAAAGAAAAAAATACCCACAGGATTTTGGTGTTGGAAACGGATAAAAAGGCTGGTTTTAACTTTTTAACATATTAACATTTCCTGCTTGCGACAAACTATATCTTTGAAATTATCGTTATCATTGTACAAGCTAAATTCAATATAAGATGGATAATAATTTTTCAGCACAGGTAAAAGAAATAATCTCCTATAGCCGGGAGGAGGCACTCAGGTTGGGAAACGATTTTATTGGAACAGAACATTTGGTACTGGGGTTGATCAGGGACGGGGAAAATACAGCTGTTAAAATTTTAAAATCCCTCAATATCGATCTCTTTGAACTGCGTAAAGAGATAGAAATTGCCGTAAAGGACAAAACCGGTAAGAATATCGCCAACATCAATTCACTTCCACTAACCAAGCAGGCCGAAAAAGTAATTCGTATCACTGTTTTGGAGGCTAAAGCACAAAAAAGCGCCCTGGTGGAAAGTGAGCACCTCATGCTTTCGATCTTAAAGAATAAAGAAAATATTGCTACCCAGATATTGAACCAGTTTGATGTGGATTATGATGTATTTAAAAATGAGTTGGGATTTGTAACGAGCAATCCACCGCAGGCTGAATTCAGTGATGAAGGCGATGATGATTTTGATGAAGAAAGAAAACAATACGGTCAGCAAAAATCTCAGCGTGCCGGTACAGCCAACCAGCCCAAAACAAAAACCCCCGTGCTTGATAATTTCGGTAGAGATATTACACGCCTTGCCGAGAATGGTTCCCTGGACCCGATTGTGGGAAGAGAAACAGAAATCGAAAGGGTATCCCAGATACTTTCACGCCGTAAAAAAAATAATCCCATTCTGATCGGTGAGCCGGGTGTAGGTAAAACAGCTATAGTAGAGGGTTTGGCACTGCGGATCGTTCAGCGTAAAGTATCCCGTGTTTTATTTGATAAAAGAGTAGTAAGCCTAGACCTGGCAGCGCTTGTTGCCGGAACCAAATATCGTGGACAGTTTGAAGAAAGGATGAAAGCGATAATGAATGAACTGGAAAAGAACAGGGATGTAATCTTATTTATTGATGAGATACATACCATTGTTGGTGCAGGTGGCGCCAGTGGCTCACTTGATGCATCTAATATTTTTAAACCGGCATTGGCCAGGGGCGAACTGCAATGCATTGGTGCATCTACACTGGATGAATACCGTATGCATATTGAAAAAGACGGAGCATTGGACCGTCGGTTCCAAAAAGTAATTGTTGAACAGCCTTCGGTTGAAGAAACAATTGAGATTTTAAACAACATAAAAAATAAGTACGAAGATTACCATAACGTTACATACAGCGAAGACGCCATTGATGCCTGTGTAAAACTGAGTGATCGTTACATGACTGATCGTCTGCTGCCAGATAAAGCTATTGATGTATTGGATGAAGTGGGAGCAAGAAAGCATATCAAGAATATCAATG
>CAYTQB010000011.1:24330-35683 GCA_964439615.1 uncultured Ferruginibacter sp.
GCTATTGATGTATTGGATGAAGTGGGAGCAAGAAAGCATATCAAGAATATCAATGTACCACCTGAGATCATTGAGCTTGAAAAAAAGATTGAAGATATCAAGCTGGAAAAGAACAAGGTTGTAAAAAGCCAGCGGTTCGAAGAAGCGGCTTCATTAAGGGATACTGAAAAACGTTTGCAGGAGGAATTGGAAAATGCAAAAAATGCGTGGGAAGAAGAGAGCAAGCACAAACGTTTCCCGATTGAAGAAGAAGATATTGCCGAAGTGGTTTGCATGATGACAGGTATTCCCGTGAAGCGTATGGTGCAGGCAGAAACTGAAAAGCTTCGCCGCATGGCAAACGATCTGCAGGGAGCCGTGGTTGGGCA
The DNA here is from genome assembly GCA_964439615.1 of uncultured Ferruginibacter sp. Classification (GTDB taxonomy): domain Bacteria; phylum Bacteroidota; class Bacteroidia; order Chitinophagales; family Chitinophagaceae; genus Ferruginibacter. Next base: position 24,699 of record CAYTQB010000011.1, read on the forward strand.
ACAAGATGCTATTTCGAAAGTAGTTAAAGCAATTCAGCGTAACAGGGTAGGCCTGAAAGACCCGAAAAAACCAATTGGGACATTTATTTTTCTGGGGCCAACAGGCGTTGGTAAAACAGAGCTGGCCAGGGCATTGGCAAGGCATATGTTCGATAGTGATGATGCGCTCATACGGATTGACATGAGTGAATATATGGAAAAGTTTACCGTAAGCCGTTTAATTGGTGCTCCTCCGGGTTATGTAGGCTATGAAGAAGGCGGACAATTGACAGAAAGAGTACGCCGTAAGCCATATTGTGTCATTCTGCTTGATGAAATAGAAAAAGCACATCCTGATATCTATAATATTTTATTGCAGGTGCTGGATGATGGGCAATTGACAGATGGTATGGGCCGTAGAGTTGACTTTAAGAACACGCTTATTATTATGACATCAAATATTGGCGCCCGCCAGTTGAAGGATTTTGGTGACGGAGTTGGTTTTGCTACTGCCAACCGGATGGAGAATGCTGATGAAAATAATAAAGCGGTAATTGAAAAAGCGCTCAAGCGTACTTTTAGTCCTGAGTTTTTAAACAGGATAGATGATGTGGTTGTCTTCAATTCATTGACCAAAGAAAACATTTTTGAGATCATTGATATTTTAATGCAGGGTGTAATGAAGAGATTAACTAATCTTGGATTTACTATGGAATTGGCCGAAGCTGCTAAGAGTTTTATTGCAGAGAAGGGGCATGACCCTCAATTTGGCGCAAGACCGCTTCACCGTGCCATTCAGAAATACCTGGAAGATCCGCTGGCTGAAGAGATACTGAATATGAATATCAAAAACGGGGATGTGATGGTTGCCGGGTTGGATGAATCGGGCGAAAAAATAAAATTCAGTTTAAAGCAGGAAGAAAAAAAGAAAGAAAAGAAATCGGAAGTTTAAGTAATAACTTTTACCATGATTTGAACAGATGCCACCCGGTCTCGCCGGGTGGTATTTTTATTTTAAATTCATTTTGAATTGGTTTTTTTTTAAGCCATTTTTGCGATATCATGAATAGGAAGATTACAGTAACAATTGACGGTTGGTCATCCTGCGGAAAAAGTACGCTGGCGAAGCAACTGGCTAAGGAACTGGGCTATGTGTATATCGACAGCGGGGCCATGTACCGGGCTATTACATTATACTTTTTAAGGAACCATATAGATTGGACAGATGCAAAGGAAGTGAACAATGCATTAAAGGATATAGTTATTGAATTTCAGTATAATGAAACATCTCAACAATCGGAGGTTATATTGAACGGAGAGAATGTAGAATATGTGATACGTGACCTGGTGATAGCAGAAAAAGTGAGCGATGTGGCGGCAATTAAGGCGGTAAGAAAATTTGCAGTTGCACAACAGCAGAAATTGGGAAAAAAAAAGGGGATAGTTATGGACGGAAGGGATATCGGAACAACTGTATTTCCTAAAGCAGAATTGAAAATATTTATGACCGCTGATACTGCCATAAGAGTAGAAAGGCGCTTTAAAGAACTGTATAGTAAGAATCCAAACGTTAGTATTGAAGAAGTAAAAAGTAATCTTGAAATGCGTGACTATATAGATTCGAACAGGGAGGTAAGCCCCCTGCGAAAAGCAAAGGATGCCATAGAAATAGATAATACTAATATGAGCATGGATGAGCAGCTAAAGATTGCACTCGAGCTGGCTAAAAAGAAAATTTCCCGGTAAAACACAATACCCACAGCTATGTAGTTTATTCAGCAGCTTTTATTTCACCCGGACTTACAGCTGAAGTTCAAGCAGCAGAAACAGTATAGCTCAAAAACTAATGAAATAAATCTTAAATACGGGGATTTTGCCGGGAATAGGTTCGATACTGAACGTAAAATAATGTGGAAATAGATAATACGAACTAAGTAAAAAGTAGTTTGACTATACTAATATAGGGAAGTTGAGAAAAAAAATTTGAAAACACTTGCATAATTAAACCTCAATACCTACTTTTACAGCTCCTCCAATGAAAATCCTGATATATTACAGGATTATTTTTTTCATTTAATATCCAGCTGAAGAATTTTATTTCCTATTAATTATCTGAAGATAAATGCTGTATAATGCATTGTGTGACAAGTATATCCTTAAGAAAAACTCCTGAATCCACGCCTTAGAATACCTTTTAACAGGAACCATTTTTTAATACCTCTATATAATCTTCCAATACCACTGAAGGGTCTTTAATTGTCAGTTTGACAATGCTTATTTCTAATTAAACCGAACACAAGATGAAAAAGACCTCTACTCCGCATACAGGCGTATCATTAAGCCTGATTATTTTCCTGGTTACTTTTTTTGTTGGTATCAGTAAAACATCAGGTGCTTATGAGAAACAGAGTTTGAGCATAGGTGATGTTTGTTATAGTCATGGTGAAATTTCGTTAATGACAAGTATATTACCGGTTGTTTTAACACCTTTAAAAGGATATTATTCAAAAGGGGTGTCGCATTTATACTGGAAAAGTCTGCAGGAAAGCAACAGTAGTCATTTTGAAATTGAACGCAGTAGTGATGGAATTGAGTTTGAAATAGTGGGTAAGGTAATTGCTAAAGGCAGCAGCGACAAAGAAGTTAATTATGGCTATGAGGACATCAGGGCAAATGCAGGATTTAATTATTACAGGCTTAAATTATTGGATAAGGACGGGAAGTTTCAGTACAGTAATATTGAACTGTTGACTGTGAATATTGAGGGAATTAATATTACTGCCATATACCCGGCTCCTTTCACAGATAAGGTTAATGTGGTTGTTTCAAGTGAGGCCAGGGCGCAAAGCAATATTGATTTATTTGACAACACAGGTAAATTATTAATTAGTCAGCGGTCTGTTTTAAGTAAAGGAGTCACCAATTTATCTATCGATAATCTCGACAGGCTGGCAACGGGGATGTATATCATTAAGGTGCAGGCGGGCGATGTAGTAGTTACGAAAAGAATAATAAAATAATTAAAAGATATAGATAACCAAGCACAAACAAAGATGCCCCCCGTTTCCTAAACGGGGGCTCTTTTATTAATGGGGGTCAGGAAAAACTATGAATCAGTTCCATGCTGCCTGAAGTAACCGGGAAAAAAGAAACGATCTTATTTATTACTTCTTCTACCAGTGCATCAGGACAACTTGCCCCGCTGGTGATCAGAATTTTTAGACCTTCAGTTTGCGATAAAAAATTCTCTGTTAATTTTTCTTGCCGGGTATGCAGGTTGTAATGCAGTATTTTTTTGGATGAAATAATTTTCTCTTCTGAGTTGATAAAATAGGTTGGCAGCTTTTCTTCGCACAATTCCACCAAATGAGAGGTATTACTGCTGTTGTAACCTCCAACTACAATGGCAAAGTCCGCTTTGGTTTCTAACAAACCATAAACAGCAGACTGATTATCGTTGGTTGCATAGCAGAGGGTATCCCTGGTATCAGCAAACCGTTCCTCAATTGTAGTTTCATCCAACCCATATTTCAGTAACATTACCTGTTTCAAAAAGTCAGAGATAGCCTGCGTATCACTTGCCAGCATGGTTGTTTGATTTACTACGCCGATGCGCTGCAGATCTTTTGTGACATTAAAACCGGCAGAAAATTTTCCAGCGAATTCTTTCTCAAAATGATCAGCACTATTTTCACCTGTAATATACTTACTCAAATTAATGGCATCAGCCATATCATTTACAATAACAGTAGGGGTATGCACTGAGGTATGGGAGAAAGTTGCCCTGGTCTCTTCGTGTGTGGGTTTGCCATGTACAATAACTGTGTAATTATTTTTCGCTATCTGCTCACTCCTGTTCCATACTTTTTCTACAAAAGGACAGGTTGTATTATACTTATGCGTGGGTATACCAATATCTTCAAGTTTCTTTTCAATCGCCAAAGTAGTACCAAATGCAGGGATGATCACGATATCATTTTTGGTCAAAGATTCAAAAGGAATAACCTGTTTGCCATTGGTATCCTGTAAAAACTGTGCACCTTTTTCCAGCAGGTCGGCATTCACCTGTGGGTTATGGATCATTTCACTCAGTAAAAAGATCCGTTTACCGGGATTTTCTTCAATTGTTCTAAAAGCGATTTCGATGGCATTTTCAACACCATAGCAAAATCCAAAATGCCGGGCCAGGTAGATTTGCAGTGGGCCAAAATCCAGCAGGGTAGGGCTAAAATCTTTTTTCATCTTGTCCTGCTGCCTTCGTTTGCTTTTTATTGCGGCAATCAAAGGGCTGCGGTAGATTATGGGAACATTAAATGTCTTCATCGTAAAGTATAACAACTGCAAAGGTACATTGTTGAACCTGAAAATAACATTCCTTGCTTTTTAGAAAGCAGTCTTACATTTGAATGGCAAACAACAAATATGAGTAAAACATCTTTTATAAGGGCAGACTGGTTAGCTACCACCAATATTTATGAAGTTAATATCAGGCAGTATAGTGCCGGGGGCACCTTTAATGCTTTTGCAAAAGAATTACCCAGGCTGAAAGATATGGGAGTGGAGGTTCTCTGGTTTATGCCCATACATCCTATTGGAGTTATTAAGCGAAAAGGAAGATTGGGGAGTTATTATTCCATCAGGGATTATAAGGCAACTAATCCTGAATTTGGTTTAGCGGACGAATTTAAAAATCTTGTTACCCAAGCCCATCATTTGGGAATGAAAATAATTATGGACTGGGTAGCAAACCATGCTTCCTGGGACAATGTATGGACAATTGATCATCCTGAATATTTTGAAAGAGACAGCGCCGGAAATTTTAAACCGCCTTACGACTGGACAGACGTTATTCAAATAGACCATTCAAGTATTGCAGAACAGGATGCAATGATTGATGCCATGAAATACTGGGTCATTAATTTTGATATTGATGGTTTCCGTGCCGACCTTGCCCATCTTACTCCTCTTGAATTCTGGAAAAAAGCAAGAATGGAAATTGAACCGATAAAACCAGGTTTATTTTGGCTTGCAGAAACGGAAGAAGTAAGTTACCATGAAGTATTCGATGCCTCCTTTACCTGGGAATGGATGCACTGCACTGAGGATTATTATAAAAAGCAAACTGGTTTGGGAAGCCTATATCATGTGTTGCAGAAATATGAAAGTGCTTTTCCGACTTTTGCCCACCGAATGTATTTCACAAGCAATCATGACGAAAATACCTGGAATGGTACCGAGTATGAAAAATATGGAGATATGGCAAGGGCTCTTGCAGTATTTAGCGTTACGTGGAATGGAATACCTATGATCTATAGTGGCCAGGAAATGCCGAATTTAAAACGATTGGCCTTTTTTGAAAAAGATCCAATTGACTGGAAGGGTGAATATGTGTTGCATGACTTTTATAAAACACTTTTTAGACTCCGGAAAAGAAATCCTGCACTACATAGCGCTGATCATGAGTCTACAACCCAAATTATTGCAACCAATAATGATAGAAGTATAATGGCCTATTTGAGAAGAAATAAAAATGATGAGGTTTTAGTCTTACTTAACTTAAGCGCAGAGAAGGTAGTTTTTTCTATTAAAGATCAATTCGTGAAGGGAAAGTTTATAAATGTATTTACCGGGGTTGAAAATTATTTTACAGCCGATACATTTATTGAAATGCAACCCTGGGATTTTTTAGTATATGAGAAAATAATCAACTCAAAATAATAAGGGCGACAACCTGCCGCCCTTATTAATGTATTGCTGAAACTCAGAGTTAATTAGAACCTAAGGAGATGGGGTATTCATATACACCATCATAACCCGGGTAAAATCCGCTGATGGTTATATTCTTATTCGTACCAACGGCAGCTTTCATTTCATCAACACTCTTTACATCTTTATCATTTACTTTTAAAATGATAAAACCATCTTTCATTCTTGTCTGGTCGTTCAAGGCTCCTTCATTTATTTTCTTTACAACCACACCGCCTGGTACACCATATTCCCGGGCTTTCTTTGAATCCAAAGCTACCAGGTCGGCACCAAGGGTTTCCAATACAGCATCAGCTTTTACGATTTCATAGTTGCCTGCTTTGTTTTTGAGTGTAACAACCACGGTGTTCTCTTTGCCATTACGAACATAGGTAACGGGCAATTTATCACCCGGCTTGTAGCGGCTTATCAACCCCTGCATTTCGGCGCCACTTGTTACTTCTGTGCCATTTATTTTTTTAAGTACGTCACCTTTGCGTATCCCGGCAGCATATGCTCCGCCATCTGTCGGAACATCAGATGCATAGATACCTTCCACTCCTTCAGGAATACCCTGCCTCTTCTTTTCTTCTTCTGAAAGATCGCCTGCGTTCACAAAACTTACGCCTAAAAACCCTCTTTGCACACTACCGAATTTGATCAGGTCATCAACCACTTTTTTTACTATGTTCACCGGGATTGCATAAGAGTAACCTGAATAATAACCGGTTGGTGAAGCAATAGCGGAATTAACACCGATCAGTTTGCCATCAGTATTGATAAGGGCGCCGCCACTATTACCCATATTCACTGCAGCATCTGTTTGTATAAAGGATTCCACTCCGGTCCTAGTATCTCCGTTTTTATCTTTATTTAAACCAAGCGTTCTTGCTTTAGCACTTACGATACCTGCGGTAACGGTTGTTTCCAGGTTCAATGGATAACCAATAGCCAGAACCCATTGGCCTATTTTAACGTCATCAGAGTTACCATACAACAGGAAAGGTAATCCGGCAGCTTCTACTTTGATCACCGACAGGTCATATGAAGGATCAGTACCTACAATTTTTGCTTTATACGATTTTTTATTGTTGAGGGTCACTGTTATTTCATCAGCATTTTCCACTACGTGGTTGTTGGTAACAATATATCCATCATCACTGATGATAACACCTGAACCACTTGCTCTTTGCTCAGGTATGATATTACGGCCCCTGCCGCCAAATAACTGGCTGAACATATCATCATCAAAAAGATCACTGAATGGATTATTAGGTTGCTGTTTGCGGGGCAAGCTGTTATTTACCTGCTTTGCATTTGTTTTTGTTTTGATATGCACTACGGCAGGCGTGGCTGTTTCTGCAGGAATAGTGAAATCGGCAACACCATTTGGGGTATTGTTACCGTCAAGTAAACCGGCATATTTATAGTTGGCCGGAATTACTCCCGGTTGCTGCCCTGCATAAGATATATCCTTTTTAAAAAAAGTTCCATAACCCCAAATGACTGCAAGGGTGGTTGCCACACTAAGTACAACTGTAAATAAAATTTGTTTCAATTTCATTTTCTTAAGGTTTTGTTTAATTCAAAAATTTTATGGTTTTTAAAGGCTTGCTTTTACTTATCAACTCCCGTGCCTGCCGGTACAAAATAACGAAGCCCTGTCAAAATGCGTTTTACCAACTGCCATCTTTAACAATTAATTAGGAAGGATTTCGTAGATCATTTTTTCAACAATAATTCTTCCTTTTTCATCCTTGCTACAATCTCCGCTTATCCCCCTCTAAGAGGGAGGGGTGGGGTCATAAAGTTAACAAAAATTGCATACTGTCAACCCCATCTGCATAATCCAGCAATCCCGGTTTTTGGGCAATGCCAAATGGAATTCCTTTTTTTCCGGTAATGCACTGTATATCGTCATTGCCTGATAACACTTTGGTCAGCTCTTCATGGTCCTTATAATAACTGTAATTCAGCCGGCTTATTGCTGAAAAAATGGTATTATCTTCTATCATCAAGGTACTCCCGTTAGTCATGTAATACATGTTATTCAGCAGGGCAATGGAAAGCTGGTAATCGTAATTGTTCTTGTATTTATGATGATCTGTAAAATGATTGTATTTATTAAAAGAATTAAGCAGCGGGACAAAATCGTATCCTTCAGGAACAAATAACTGGGTCACATTCCTGCAGCCCAGGCCAAAGTACTGGTGTACATCGTCCGAAAGGTTATCTAATTCTTCAGCGGTCTCATTGCCTGTTAAAATACCCACAGATGTTCTGTTACGGCGGATAATATTCGGGTATTTGGAAAAGTATAGCTCAAAATACCTTGCTGAATTATTACTGCCGGTGGCGATATAGGCATCGCATCCTTTGAGTATTTCTGCAAACTGTATCTTCTTTTCTGTTTCTGGCTCCCATTTGGCTAATTTTTCTGCCAGGTGTTTAAACAGTATATCATCTTTCGAGGAAAGTTTTACCGTTTGTTTGTGGCCACTGATGAATACACATAAAAAATCATGAAATCCAACCAATGGCATATTCCCTGCCATCACAATGCCAATGTTTTTGCCACCTACATTATCATCCAGGTGATAATGTGTTGCCCATTGCTCCAGTTTTTCTTTTTGTAAAAATTCGGTGCAGATATTTTGTACAGCCAGGTCAATGAATTCCGGGGTAAACCAGCCATTGTGAGCAAAAGCTCTTGCCCTGGTATTTTGCCATTCCTCTCCTCCCTCCATCAAATATTTTTGCAAGTGTTGTAATAATTCAATTCGATTTTGTAAATTCATATTGTTATCATTAAATTGCACTTGCCTTTCACTGGTAAGTTTAAAAAACAAAATTACAACAGATGGCTATAAAGATTACAGAAGAATGTATAAACTGCGGCGCCTGTGAGCCCGAATGTCCTAACAATGCTATTTATGAAGGTGGTGTAGAGTGGGCTGCGGCCGATGGAACAACCGTTAAGGGGATGTTTACCCTGATGGATGGAACACAGGTTGATGCCGACCAGCGCAATGCACCCGTTAGTATGGATATTTATTATATTACACCTAATAAGTGTACCGAGTGCCAGGGATTTCATGAAGAGCCACAATGTGCAGCCGTTTGCCCGGTTGACTGTTGTGTACCTGATGAAATGTATAAAGAGACCGTTGATGACTTGCTGGCTAAGAAGGATAGGATGCATATTTAGTAAATAGTTAGTTGTGAACTGTTAATCGTTATCGAAAACGTTTAAACTAATTTCCCTCACCATTTACTTTTTACTATCAACGTTTTACTATCCGCCGTTTGGCGGAACTACAGGCAGGTGATATTTCCTGCAACGTGGCGAGGGTATTGAAAAATACTTTCGCCTTTTTGTTTCAATTGATTTTTATTAAATTGTTCTATGAATAAGCTTTTATTTTTCACCGGAGTGCTGTTATTATCATCTTCCTGTAATTTTTTTCCAAAAAAAGAACCGGTGGCCACCGGAACCGCCCTGGATAAACTGAATATGATGGATGCCGACAGGGCTTTCTCAAAAATGAGCGAGGAAAAGGGAATGAAAAATGCCTTCCTGGAATATATTGATAGTAATGGCGTTTTGCTTCGACCTAATCACTTGCCCATTGTTGGCGCTGATGCCATAGATTATCTTATTCAGCAAAATGACTCTACTTATACCTTAAAATGGGAGCCCCGGAACGGTACCGTAGCTCATTCCGGCGAACTGGGCTATACTTATGGCATTTACGCATTGAAGCCAACTGATAAAGACACGATCATTTACGGAACCTATGTAAGTATCTGGAAAAAAGATTCAGAAGGCAATTGGAAGTATGTTCTGGATTCGGGCAATGAGGGGATTGGAGAAGATCAGTAAGTTTGAAGGTCGGCCTAAAATATCGATAAATCGTTGCAATTAAGTTAAACTACCGGAATTTATAATACAATGGCGCTCAAACTAAAATACGGCCAACATTTTTTCGTTTCTTTGTTAAAACAATCCATTATATCAGAATGAAGAGAAAAATAGCACTTATTACCGGGGGCTATTCCGGTGAAGCTGTCATATCCTACAAAAGCGCCTCTTCCATTGAAAAAAATATAGATGATGCTAAGTGGGATTGTTATAAAATCGACATCAACCCCCACGGATGGAATTATCTTTCGCCTGATGGGAAAAAAATACCGGTAGATAAAAATGATTTCTCTGTTACCATCAAGGGGAATAAGGTAAACTTTGATGCTGTATTGGTAAGCCTGCATGGTACCCCCGGCGAGGATGGAAAACTACAAGGCTATTTTGATACCCTGAATATTCCGTACAGCAGTTGCGATACGGCAACTTCGGCACTTACCTTTAATAAACGATATACCGTTGCTGTTGCGTCTTTTGCCGGAATGCATGTAGCAAAATCGATTCACCTGTTTAAACATATACCAGTTACAACAGACGATATCTTAAAAGAATTGAAACTCCCTGTTTTTGTAAAACCAAATAATGGAGGTAGCAGTATTGGAATGAGTAAAGTAAAACAAGCCGGTGAATTAAAGGCAGCCCTGGATAAAGCATTTAAAGAAGACGACCAGGTATTGGTGGAGGAATTCATTAAAGGAAGGGAATTAACGATCGGTGTTTTTAAATCAAAAGGTGAAATAATAGCTTTACCTATAACAGAGATCATTGCTAAGAATGAGTTTTTTGATTTTGAAGCCAAGTATGAAGGCGCCAGTGATGAGATAACACCGGCAGTAGTTGATGAGTCCATTGCTGAAAAGGTAAGGACTGAAGCGAGGAAGGCTTATGCTATTTTTAATTGCAGGGGCATAGTGCGTATCGATTTTATTTATGATGAAGCTTCTGGTAATCCGTACATGTTGGAAATAAACACAGTGCCAGGGCAAAGCGATGCCAGTCTTGTTCCCCAGCAGGTTGTAGCCATGGGCTGGACATTGAAACAATTTTATTCGGCCCTGATCGAGGAATGTTTTTATAAAGCCTGATCAAATTAATATTATAAATTCACAGCGTGTTTAAATTCATTACAAACCGGCCTTTTTGGGTAAACCTCCTGGCAGCTGTTGTCATTGCTTTTCTTTTTTTGTTTTTGTTTTTGAAAATGCTGGGACTCATCACCCGGCACGGGGCCTATTTAAAAGTTCCTGCCGTTACCGGGATGAAAACTGATGAAGCTGTAAAGCTGCTCGAAAAGCAGGGCTTCGATGTGTATATCCAGGATTCGGTTTTTACTGATACA
>CAYTQB010000011.1:35783-50543 GCA_964439615.1 uncultured Ferruginibacter sp.
TTTGATGCTGATCAAAAAGCCATGTTCATACAATCTGGACAGCTTATGGATATCTGGATATCGCAGGTAATGAAATTTCCTGTGGACAGCGTGGCAGCAAAACAATAAAACTAATTGCTATGACTAGTATTAACGTTGATGAAGTTAAATCCCGTTTGGATGCAGGCGATAAACTCAATTTAGTTGATGTGAGGGAGGCTGATGAACGTGCTGAATTCAATATTGGCGGAACCTTTCTGCCGTTGGGAAATATCCAGATGATGCAGGTAGATGATATTGAACATTTAAAAAATGAAGAAGTGATCTGCTATTGCCGTAGCGGTAACCGTAGTATGCAGGCATCCCTGATGCTGGAAACTTTTGGGTTTAGCAATGTCAAGAACCTGCAAGGCGGAATGAATGCCTGGAGAGAGAAGTATTCATGAGTTGCAAGCCTCAGGCTTCAAGGGGCAAGTCTTATGAATAAAGGGTTCTTTAATCTTTCAAAGTATTTCTGGTTAATATGCTTATTCCTTGCAGCTTTATCCCTTGTGGCTGTTTAAAATCTCAAATTCAAACCAAGCATAAAATTAAACCCGGCCATCGGGAAATAATAATTCTCGGTAGTTAACTCTCCTCCATAAATATAACTGAAACTGTAGCCGTTGGGTTCATACTTTTTGTTGAATACATTGTTGAACTGAACTATGATATTGGTTTCTTTGAATATTTTTTTCTCCAGCAAATAGCTTAGTCGTATATCCTGTACATAATATGGATTCAGGCTTCTTGACCTTTGTGCTGTGTTGTCAAGGTATTGCCTGCCCACATATTTGCTTAGCAAACTTATCTCCCCGTTTTTAACAGGTATAAAATTTATGCTTCCCCCGGCAATAACTGATGGCGAAAATGAAATGTTTGTCTTGCTATAAAATTTTGTCTGCTGTCCACCATTGTCATAGTCATCAATGTATTCGGTGAAATCTTTTATTTTATTTTCACTAAAGGTCATGTTTGCAGAAATATTTAACCAGCTGGCGACCTTTGTTTTTCCCTGCAACTCAATTCCGGCACGATAACTTTTTGGAATATTGGTCCTGGTATAAGCGCCTACATCATTTATCCTACCTGTTAACACCAGTTGGTCATGATAATGCATGTAGTAGAGATTGAACCCGAAAGTACAATTCGCTTTCTTCTTTTCAAAACCAAGCTCAAGGTCATTTAGTATCTCTGGTTTAGGTCGCTGTGTGGAGCCAGCTTCAAAGTCATCCCGGTTTGGCTCTTTGCCGGCCCGGGCATAGGACATATAAGCTTGCCAGCCATTTTTGTTATAGGTGATACCTAGTTTAGGATTTAAAAATATGTAATACTCATCCACATGTAGAGTGGGGTTATCACGAAATCCATGAATTGTGTAATTGATATTTCTTACCTGTACATCCACAAAACTCTGCCAGTGCCCACTCCATTGTTGTGTCCATTTACTATAAAGCGACAGGTCTTTTTTATATGCTGGTAGGTTGTACCAGCGGTAATTGGCAGAAACAGCGCCTTGAACTTTTGCCCAAATGATCTCGCCATAATGTTTTCCATCATAGGCATTATAACTACCACCAAAAATCAACTGTGTCTTTTTTTCCTGGTATTGTAAGGAAAATATGCTTCCGTAAAAATAATTATCAAGCCAAAGCCTTCTGACGAGGTCGGTTCGTTTGATTGTGTTTGTGCCGTCATAATAATCTGGCAGGTTATAATCTGCCAGTTTTTTATTGGCTTTATATTGTTCATAATAACCCTTGCCACGTGTTAAGAAAACAGCCACATTTCCTTTCAAGTAGTTATTGAATTTCCGGTTGTAAAAAAGCTGGTAATGGGTTTGTACATAATTATCAGTTTCGTTATCGTAGGGCTCACCGGGTTTTTCAGTTCCGCTGGGATTATAAGTTCTGTGAGTGGCCAACAGATTTTCTGCTACACCATTCCATGCCTGGTAAGTTTTTTCTTTGCCCGAAAAAATATTTAACCTCAAAGAGTTCTTTTCATTTACAAAAGCAGTACTTACATAAAATGACTTCAGGTTGCTATTAGCCCGGTCAATATATCCATTGCTCCGGATGCTGCTCAACCTGCCATCAATGGTAAAATGTTTTCCTATGATACCGCTGCCAAACTGGATATTATTTTTATGCGTATTGAATGAACCATAACTGTTATTGGTTGCCACATAAAAGGTTTTATTCACTTCGTTGGTGAATAAATTGATAGTGCCCCCAAAAGCCCCGGCCCCGTTTGAAGAAGTGCCTATACCACGTTGCACCTGGATACTACTTGCAGATGAAGCAATGTCCGGAAGGTCAACAAAGAATGTACCCTGGCTTTCTGCATCGTTATAAGGGATACCATTGAGCGTAACATTTATCCTGCTGGCATCTGTACCACGTATGCGTATGCCGGTATAACCTACACCATTGCCGGCGTCGGAATTAACAACAACAGAAGGAGTTTCATTCAAAAGAAAAGGAAGGTCTTGCCCAAGATTTGTTTTAGCCATTTCTTTTTTGGTAAGATTGGTCTTTGCGAATGGCGCTTTCCCGGCTGCCCTGATGGCTTGTACCTCAACAGGCTGCAACAAAGCCGTATCATTGAATTTCTTTTCTCTTTGTGCATATAACTCTGTTACGCAGGTGCATAGCAATGCAACAAAAAACAATTTCTTCATCCCTGTAAAATTTGTGCTGAACATCCGGAGGAATATGAAGTATATCTGCTGGGATTCCTTCCGCCGGTTGGCGGAGAGGTTAGGAGGGGCTTTCTCCCTTCGCAGGTATTATCCTGAGCAGGTTATACGGGTATAATCTCAGCCTTCAGCCAATTGGAAGAAAGCACCCCGGAAATTCAGGCGGTTAATAAGAACTTTACTGAGGCAAAGATAGGGCAGTTTCGGATATTTTTTTAGTGTAGTGTAACAAATGATGACCCTTTACCGTATCATTACCATATAGCCATGAAACTGCCTCACTAAAGCAATCCTGCCACCCCGGTTCGATTGCTTTGGTCTGGAAGTTTCATCTTTCATTAACCATAAAATTTAATAAGATGAAAAAATTGTTTCTTTCCCTGGTCACCTTCATTTCATTTGTAGCTTTTGCACAGGACAGTAAGGTAATATCCGACCCAAATGCCAAAGTTCGAACCCTCAACGGCAGCTTTACAGCCATATCGGTTTCCAGTGGCATTGACCTTTACCTTACCCAGGGCAGCGAGGAGTCCATTGCGGTGAGTGCCTCTGATGAAAAGTATATGACCCGTTTTAAAACCGAAGTTGAAAATGGTACCTTAAAGATCTATTACGATAATAAAGGCGTTACCTGGACGGCTCATGAAAACCGGAAATTAAAAGCCTATGTCTCTTTTAAAACTTTGCAGAAGCTGCACGGATCTTCGGGTTCTGAAGTTACTGTGAAAGGTAGCATTTCGGCCGATAACCTCGATATGAAATTTACCAGTGGTTCAGGTTTTGAAGGAGAGATAAGTGCAAAGCTGCTTAACGTAGAACAAAACAGCGGATCCGATATCAGCATTTCCGGCAAGGCAGATAAACTTACAATTGACGTAAACAGCGGATCAAGTTTTAAAGGTTACGGGCTTACTGTTGATTATTGCAATGCAGAAGCCAGCAGTGGAGCAGAAGTAAAGATCACCATCAATAAAGAACTTAGTGCAAAAGCAAACAGTGGTGGCGGCATCCGGTATAAAGGTGAAGCGCTCATCAGGGATATCAATATCAGCAGCGGTGGCGCTGTTAAAAGAGGTAAATAATCAAACTTTAAAACAACAAAGATGAAAAAGATTTTTTTGTTCCTGCTAGTTTTCGCAACAGCAAACATGGCGACGGCTCAAAATGAAATAGTAGTTGACCCGAATGCCACAACGAGGACAGTGAATGGAAGTTTTAATAAGATAAAAATTTCAGGTGGTATTGATCTTTTCCTGTCACAGTCAGATAATGAAGCTGTTGCTGTAAGTGCTTCTGAAGAAAAGTTCAAAGAAGCCATCAAGACTGAAATTGATAATGGTACGCTGAAGATCTATTACGACGGGGATAAAAACTGGAGTTTGAAAAATAAAAAACTGAGAGTCTATGTATCTTTTAAAAACCTGGAAAAATTAAATGCTTCCGGAGCCTGTGATGTACTTGTATCTGGCAATATCTCTGTTGAATCCCTGGATATGCAGTTATCAGGCGCCTGCGATTTTAAAGGCATGGTAAAAGTAAATACATTAAAACTTAACCTGAGTGGTGCTTCTGATGTAAAGATATCCGGTACGGCCACCACCGTTGATATTGAAAGCAGCGGTGCCAGCGATGTTAAAGGGTACGAACTGGTAACAGATGTTTGCAATGCCAAAGCAACCGGTGCATCGGATATTAATATCACCGTAAATAAAGAATTGAATGCCCGTGCCAGTGGTGCCAGCGATATCTATTTTAAAGGGACTGCCCTGATAAAAGATATACACAGCAGCGGAGCCAGTACTGTTTCAAGAAAAAGTTAATAGTAAAAGTTAATAGTTAATTGCTAATTGTAGCCATCATTAATAGCAAAATCTGTTCATGGATAACAATTAACTATTAACTTATTTACCGAAAGCCCATATTAAAAAAGCAGGCAGTTGTTTACTCCACGTTGCATAATCATGCTTTCCATTAACATCTTCAGAATAAACAATAGCATCGGGTAAAACATTTTTATTCTTAAGCAATTCAATAAGATCTTTAGTATCATCCGTTACATCAATGATACCGTCCTTATCCCTGTCACCATCTTCTTCCTTGCCGCCGGTAAAGAACCAATATTTTAAACCAGGCTTTTTCTTTGATGACCTTATCTTGTTAATGATGATCCTGTTTTTATCATCCGAATAATCTCCAGCCTTATCATCCTTGTCACGCCACCAGAATGATCCCGAAAAAACACCCACTTTGTCGATCTTATCGGCATGGTTCCAGGCAATATCAAAAGCAGATAAGCCACCTAGCGAACATCCGGCAATTACTACCGAGTTGAATTTGCGTACCGTAGCTTTCTTCTTTGCAAAAAAATACAATTCATCATTGATGAATTTATCATAGTAAACCGCTTTATCCCCCCGGTTCATAAAATCAGGATAATCTGCTACACCATATTCTTTTGCCCGCTCACCGGCATGTATGCCAACTACAAGCAAAGGTTTAATTAATTTTTTCCTGTACAAACTGTCAACTATTTCTCTTATTCTGAATTGCCCCATTTCTTGTCCATCGTTTAGTAAAAGCAAGTTAAGTTCTGTTTTTTCATCGGGCATAGGCGTGTTGATGATGGTAAGTTTTACATGCCTTTGCAGGTGGCGGCTGTATATTTCATCTTCCTGCTGCTTTATTTTTGCTTTTGCAGCCAAAGCCACAAAAAAGCAGCAAAGCCAGACTGAGTGAGGGCAAATATTTTCTTATCATGTCCAAATCTACTGATCAATGTTTATTATTTGGCATGGAAGCCTCAAAACATTATCTTTGCGCCGCGAAGTAGAGCAGCGGTAGCTCGTCGGGCTCATAACCCGAAGGTCACTGGTTCGATCCCAGTCTTCGCAACAAAAACGAAAGGGGCTCGGTTGAGCCTTTCTTTCATTACCGGCAGATAGTTCTTTTAATTAAATTTGTTCGATGTTTACTGTTTATGTTCTATATAGTAAAGGCTATAATAAGATCTATATTGGATTTACATCAGATATGAAGCAAAGACTGCTTTCTCATAATGAATTAGGAAAGAAGGGTTGGACTATCAAATTCAGGCCATGGCAATTGATTTATAAAGAGGAATACAGTGAAAAATCAGGCGCCATGGAAAGAGAAAAGCAACTTAAAACAGCAACAGGAAGAAACTTTATCTGGACTATTATAAAAGCGATGTAATGTGGCTCATATCCGCCGGCAGGTGGACACTGGTTCGATCCCAGTCTTCGCAACAATATCTAAGGCTCGACAGAGCCTTTTTTATTCTCGGTAAGAACAACTGATGAATTTGATTATCTCCTCCATCTCTACAGCATGTTTGTGATAATCAAGGTATTCATAAAGATCACATTCAATGAAATCGGGTTTTGTAAACATATTTGGCAAGCCTAATGCAGGTAAAAGTACATTGCTCAATGCGCTGATGGGAGAGAAAATGGCAATCGTATCACATAAAGTGCAAACAACCCGCCACCGTATAAAAACTATTCTCACCGAAAAAGATTACCAGATCATTTTTTCAGATACGCCAGGTATCATCGAACCAAAATACAAGCTGCATGAGAAAATGATGGAAGCTGTAAGAAGTAGTCTTGAAGATGCAGATGTGGCATTGCTGATAACAGATGTAAGGGAAAATGCGGAGGACAGTCATGTTGTTTTTTCTTCGCTGCGTCTAAAAGCGCCGGCTATTGTTATTTTAAACAAAGCCGATACGGTTAATGATGAACAGCTTAAAACAACCACTAGGTTCTTTGTGCAACAACCCTACTGCAAGGAAGTTGTTGCGGTATCAGCTTTGAAAAAAAACGGGATTGATGAATTATTGAAAAGCATCCTGAAATATTTGCCCGAAGGGCAACCGTTTTATGAAGGTGATGATCTGAGTGATATGCCTACTAAGTTTTTTGTAGGAGAGATCATCAGGGAAAAAATATTTTTGCTTTACGGGGAAGAGATACCTTATCATGCTACAGTACTGGTGCAGGAGTTTAAAGAAAAGGCAACACTCATAAAAATTGCTGCGGAGATCATTGTGCAGCGGGAAACACAAAAAGGCATTATACTCGGTGGGGGTGGCAGCATGATAAAGAAATTAGGCACCGAAGCAAGAAAGGATATTGAATTATTTTTAGGCCGAAAGGTGTTTTTGGAATTGTTTGTAAAAGTGCGGCCTAAGTGGAGGGATAATGAGATGCAGTTGAAGGAGTATGGGTATTAATGGACAATAGGCAATAAGCAATTTGCAATTGCTTTGGCCAAATTAATAATTATATAAAAAAATGGGCTGGTTTGCTTATTGCAAATTGCCCGTTGCTGATTACGTCATGAGTTTCACAGTAGCAATAACAGGCAGACCCAATGTAGGGAAGAGCACATTCTTTAACCGTTTGCTGGAACAACGTAAAGCAATAGTTGATGATGTAAGTGGTGTAACCCGTGACCGGCAATACGGTGTAGCCGAATGGGCAGGAAAGACTTTCAACGTAATTGATACAGGAGGTTTTGTATCCGACAGCGACGATGTGTTTGAAAGGGAGATACGCAAACAGGTAATGATAGCCGTGCAGGAAGCCAATGCCATTATCTTTATGGTGGATGCTGCAACGGGTATTACTGAACTTGACAATTCAATGGCCGATGTTTTGCGCCGCAGTACCAAAACCGTTTTTTTGGTAGTGAATAAGGTAGATAATCATGAAAGGCTTTTGGAAGCCAGTGAATTTTACAGTCTTGGATTTGAGAATATCTTTTTCATCTCTTCATTAAGTGGCACCGGCACCGGCGAAATTTTAGATGCTGTTACTGCTTTGATTAGCGATAAAGATTCTGATGCAACTTCAACAGAAAATGATCTTCCAAAATTTGCGATCATCGGTCAACCCAATGTGGGCAAGTCATCGTTATTAAATGCACTTATAGGGCAGGAACGAACTATTGTAAGTGACATAGCTGGAACTACAAGGGATACCATTCATACGCACTACAATCTTTTCAACAAAGAATTTATACTGATAGATACAGCCGGTATACGCCGCAAAACAAAAGTACACGAAGACCTGGAGTTTTATTCTGTGATACGGGCTATTAAGGCAGTGGATGAAGCCGATATCTGTTTGCTGATGCTGGATGCAGGTAAAGGTATCACCGCACAAGACCTGGCCATTTTTGCATTAGCTGTAAAGAAAGGTAAGGGTATTGTGGTGTTGGTAAATAAATGGGACCTGGTTGAGGAGAAAAAGACCAATACGATCAAAGACTATGAAAAGGAATTAAAAAAGAGACTGGCCCCCTTTTCTGATGTGCCCATTGTTTTTATTTCCGTCACCGAAAAACAACGCATATTTAAAAGCATTGAACTGGCATTGGAGGTCTTTGAAAACCGCAAACGAAAAATACCTACTTCGCAATTGAACGATGTGATGTTGAAAGCTGTGGAAGCATATCATCCGCCTGTAGTAAGAGGCAATGCTATTAAAATAAAATACATCACCCAGTTGCCAACTGCCACGCCAACCTTTGCTTTTTTCTGTAACTATCCTGATGAAATCAAGACCCCGTATAAAAACTACCTGGAAAACCAGTTGCGTGAAAAGTTCAGGTTCAGCGGGGTTCCGGTGAGGCTGTTTTTCAGAAAGAAGTAGTTATAACAAGGGGATGGTAATTTCCGAAGGACTATTTAAAAAAAGCTGAATCTATACTTGCGTATGTAAAAAACGCCGTTTATATTTGCGCCCACAATTAAAAACCAAAAATTAAGAAACAAATGAAAAAATTATTTGCAATTTTAGCTGTTGCTTCAATCATGACAGCTTGTAACAATGGTGGTGAAGAAAAAGCTGCTACTACTGATTCACCGAAAACCGAGAACCCAGTTACTGAAGCTGTTAATGCTGCTGATTCTGCCGGCAAAGTAATGACCAATGCCGCTGATTCTGCCGGCAAAGTAATGACTAATGCTGCTGACTCAGCCGGAAAAGTTGTAGAAAAGGTAAAAGAAGCTGTAAAGCATTAATCATACTATTTCTCTTAAAGAGGTCCTTCCGTGAATAACGGAAGGATTTTTTTATGGTCAAAGGCTTCTTTTTAGGAGCCAGTACACCGAAAATTCAATGTAGAACTAACTATTCGCATGGTCATTATTTCCTCCGATTAATGGCCAGATAATTATTAATGACAAATCCTTCTCAAGGGTCCTCCAGATATTAAGGTGGCCTTTTGCGCCTGCTGATTTTGGCTCCTTTTTTTTAAATAGCAGTAAACCAACCTCTTAATATTGATTTTTTGCTTCGTTTTTGAACAAAAAGAGGCCTGAAAATTCAAAAATTTAAAAAGTTTTGTCTTTCTTTGTCAGGTATAATTTTAAAAAATTTGTGGTGGCTTTTAATACCTGTTCAGGTTATGTTCACGCTGCTATTTGATAATTATATTTCATCCGCCCCTTTTATTGTAAATCCACCTATTCTTTTAAAATTACCCGGGGTCCTTTTTCCCAAATTTCATTCGGCTGGTTGCTAATTTTGTTGCTGTTTAACCACCTGATTTTTAAGATCAGTAAGTCCTGTGTTTTACCATTTAATTAGTTAATACCATACTATTTTTTGTATGCAGTTATGAACATATCTACAAGCTATACTTTTACTGCAGCAATTAATTATATGCTAAGAGCACTCTCTAAGCTGTTTTTTGTATTCATATTCATTTCAGGAACAATGACTACCAATGCCCAGGTAGCTGTTACTGTAACAAACCCAACCAATACTAGTCCCAATCTTCAACCTACATATACTTCACTGGCACTTGCCATAACTGACCTTAACCTGATCACATCAATTTCAGGATCGGTCACGCTTACTTGTGCTGCATCGGGTGCAGAGACTGCACCGGTAGGTGGATATTCTATAAATTTTACAGCATCTACCAGTTCAGTAAACAATGTGATAATTGATGGGGCATCAAGTATCATAACGGCAGGACTTCAAACAGCAGGCGGCGGTGCTGATGCTGTATTTAAAATTACAGGAAGTGATTATGTAACCATCCGAAACTTTACTTTACAGGAGAACACGGGAAATACTGTAACTGCAACAGGCGCTACCAATACCATGACGGAATGGGGTGTTGCACTCCTGAGAGCAACAAGTACAGACGGTGCCCGGAACAACACTATTCAGAATAATATTATTTCGTTAAATAAATCATATGCCAATTCATTTGGAATATACAGCAATGTGCGGCATGATGCCACAACACCGGCTACAACATCAGAGATCAGTTCCCCTGCCGGCGCAAATAACAATAACAAAGTATACGGCAACACAATAAGTAATGTTAACTACGGTATTGTTTTCGTGGGCTCAGGTATAGCGGCCAATATGGACATAGGAAATGATATAGGCGGAAATTCATTGGCTACCGGAAATATCTTGACCGATTGGGGAACCAATACGGTTAACAGCGGCGCTTTTGCATCGGTATCAACTACAATGTATGGTATCTATTTAAATCATCAAACAGGTGTTAATGTATCCTATAATTCACTGACCAGTTCAATCGGTATAATTACTTCTACATTTCGTGGAATATTCATTGACTATTCTGCGGCTACTCCGTCGGGCACTTTTACCAATTCAATTACCAATAATACCATCACAAACAATAGCGCTGCCACAAGCGGAACTTTTGAATGTATCCGCAACCAGGGAATGACTGCTTTAAGCACTGCGACTGTGAATATTAATAATAACTCCATTCTTAACAGTGTTGTCAGCGGTGCTTCTTCTTCCAGTTCCATGGTATGCATTTCCAATACCTCGGCACCGGGTACTTTAAGTATAGGCAATAATATCATCAGCGGCAATACATCTGCATCAACTACGGGTGGCTTTACCGGCATATCCAATACCGGCGCTGTGGTTAACTCGGTTACAATAAATAATAACCAGGTGGGTAATGCAGGCGGAGGGGCTATTAGTTTTAGCGCCGCCACATCAGGAAATGTTACAGGTATTGTGTCGAGCGGAACACTTGGAGCTTCAGCCACAGCTTCTATACAAAACAATGATTTCAGGGGCATCACACATAGTATAGCTGGAACAGGGAATCATACCTATATTAACCTTACAGGTGTTACTGCTGCAAATACTGTGGCCACCATTGCAGGTAATACGTTCACCAATCTTAATGTTAATACGAGCGGAACAACAACATTTATTTCACAGAATTATAATGCTCCTTCTACGGGAACCAAGAATACAAATAACAATTCAATAGTTACAGGCTATGTACGGGGAGGTTCAAGCGGTACTGTTACGCTGATACTGGATAATGCATCCTCTGTCAGCGGTTCAGTTTCAAACTGCCTGAATAATAACTTTTCGAATATCAGTATCTCCGGGTCATCTTCAATTACCGGTTTAAATTATTCCGATGGTGGAACGGCTCCATCCAGAACAGTGACAGGAAATATTTTAAACAATTGGACCGCAGGTACTGGTACTGTGAATGCAATGAATTTTACACACCTGAATGGCGTGTCGGTACTTTCCAGTAATACAGTAACAAATATTACCGGTGGAGGAAATATTACGGGTATTACCATTGGGTCAACAGTCAATACAGCAACATCGCTTAGCATTTCCAATAACATCATTAATAACCTTTCATCTACCGGAGGAAGTGTTACCGGTATCAGGAGCTCAAATACTTCTCCAGTAATAAATATAACTAACAATACGATAAATACCTTATCAAGTACCGGCGTTGCCGCTGCCATGAACGGAATATTAATAACAGCTGCAACTGCCGTCAATATTTCTAAGAATAAGATCTACGATATATCGGGTAACCAAACTGCAACAACAGTTAATGGAATAAGTATAACTGCAGGAACCAGTTTTAATATTTTTAATAACCTGGTTGGTGACCTGCGTGCAACAGCAGCAACGGGCTTAAATGCCATCAGCGGTATCAATGCAAACGGTACATCTTCATACAATGTATATTATAATACGGTTTACCTGAATGCTGCCAGCACATCAATAACCACTTTTGGTACATCATGTATTACATTCAGTACTACTATAGCTTCATTCAACAGCAGGAATAATATTCTTTTCAATGCATCAGTCCCTGCACAGGAAGGAACCAATCTTGCTGCTAATGGTATCAGTGCATGTTTAAGAAGAACCGGTGGAACTACAGCTGTTGTACCTACCAACTATGCAGCCACTTCCAATAATAATGCTTACTGGGCTAACCCGGCAGCGGGAACCAATAATCATTTGACTTATGTAGAAGGAACTTCAACGATAACCAATCCGCAGAATACGCTTGCCAACATGAAATCTTTTTTCATCAACAGGGACCAGATTTCTGTCCAGGAAAATATTTCATGGCAGAGTACGGCAGGAAGTAGCGCTGATTTTCTTAGATATAATATTGGTTCTGCCTCACAGATTGAAAGTGGTGCTGTTAACATTGCGACATTCACTGATGACTATACCGGAACGATCCGCCAGGGAAATCCCGGCTATACCGGAACAGGTACTGCACCTGATATTGGCGCATGGGAACTGAGCGGCATTGCTTCTGACCTGACAGGCCCTTATATTTCTTATACTTCACTTGGTAACAATTCATGTTTGACAGGCAGGATACTTTCATCAGTAACAATAATGGATGCCAGCGGTGTGAATATAACTGCAGGCACAAGACCACGTTTGTATTACAGGAAATCAACTAATGCTGATACCTATGTTGACAATACTAATGCAACCGACGGATGGAAATATGTGGAAGCAACAGGAGGAGGCGGTTCGCCATTCAGCTTTACTGCTGATTATAGTTTATTATTTGGCGGAGTACCGGTTGTTGGTGATGTGATCTATTATTTTGTAACTGCACAAGACCTTGCCGGTACACCCAATGTAAGTATCAGTACCGGAACATTTACCTTGCAGCCTGCGAGTGTGGTATTAACTGCTGCTAATTTCCCCATCACGGGAAGCAATAGTTTTACCATAATTAATCCCGGGCTTAGTGGAGTTATACTGCTTGCTCCTAACCAGGTTTATCATAGCCTTACAGAGGCAGGTCCAGCGGGTCTTTTCAGTGCGATAAATACGGGTGGATTGTCTGGAAATGTATTTGCTTATATACTGGCTGCAAATATAGTGGAGAGCGGCGCCGTTGCTTTAAATAACATTACCTACAATGGCTGTACAGCAGGACCATACACACTTACCATTCAACCTTTACTTCCAGCCACCCTTACAGGGTCATCCTCATCAGGTCTTATTACCATCAATGGTGCAGACAATGTGATCATTGATGGTTCGGTTGGCTATACAACCAATAGTATTTGTCCGCCGGCAACTGCATCAAGAGATCTTACCATCATCAATACAAATACAGGAACATCGAGTGCAGTAGTGTGGCTGCAAACTGCTGCAGGTGATGGTGCCACAAACAATGTGATCAGGAACTGTAACATCAGTGGTAATGCAAGTAACACCACCTTGGTTGGTATAGGCAGCGGTTCATCAACCATCGGTACCAATAGTTTGGGTACAGGTAATAATAATAACAGGTTTGAGAATAATAATATTAAAGCAGTACAGATCGGTATCTATAGCCAGGGGGCAAGTGCATCAAATAAAAACACAGGAAATATCATTAACCAGAACGTAATGAATTTCCCAACGGGTTCTGCTCAGCACATAAATACCGCCGGGATATTTGCAGGGTTTGAAAACAACATAACGATTTCAGGGAATACCATAGGAAGCGTGGGTGGGTTAACCACTGATGTATTTGGCATTGCCTGCGGAAGTATTAATACTTCCACTTCTGCTTTTGCAGGAAATGAAGTTACTGATGCCGTGATCAGTTATAATAAAATAGACAGTATAAAATCTGCAGGTACTTTATCGGCTTCGGGAATTTATGTTGTTACGGCAACCAATACCGGTACCAATTTAATTTCGAATAATACACTTACCAATTTAGGCACTAATGGTACTTCGGGTGAATTTGGTTCAGGTATATTTATTGGCGGTGGAGCAGTTACTACAAATATTTATTTCAACAGTGTTAGTATGTCGGGTACATTTTCCGGCGGAACACAACCTAACTTTTCGCTGGCAATAGGTAGCAACAACCCGGTAGTTAATATTAAAAACAACGTATTATCTGCCAGAGCAATAACCGGCAGTGCAACCACATTGGGCCTGGGAGAATATGCAATTGGCTTTGGATATAATACCTTCACGAACCTTAGTTCTAATAATAATGATTTCTTTACAGCCGGCGCCGAGGCCAAATTTGCGAAAACAGGAAGCCTGGTTACAGGAAGTGGTACTGATATTTCTACACTTGTTGCTTTACGTACCGCCACCGGGCAGGAGTCAGTAAGTATTTCTACAGACCCTTTATTCAACTCTTTGTCGAACCTTCGGCCATTGATAGGTTCACCACTTACATCAATTGGTGTTCCGGCCGGGTCAATAAACAATGATATACTTTGTACTAGCCGTAATATAACCACACCAACCATTGGTGCGTATGAAGTACCGGCAGATGTAACCAATCCTGTTATTTCTTACAGCCCGGTTGGTAATACTTCCTGTTTAACAGACAGAACTATTACTTCGGTTTCAATGACCGATGCAAGTGGGATAAATATTACTGCGGGAACAAGGCCAAGGCTGTATTATAAAAAATTAACACACGCCGATACGTATGTTGACAATACCAATGCAACCAACGGATGGAAGTATGTTGAAGCAAATGGAGCAGGGGGTTCACCATTTAGTTTTACACTCAATTATAGTTTATTGTTTGGGGGCGCTCCGGTTCTTACTGATGTGATCCGGTATTTTGTTGTGGCACAGGATCTTGCTGCAACACCAAATGTAGGCATCGGCAGCGGCACATTTGCTGCAGCACCTTCAAGTGTTGCATTAACTTCAGCAGCTTTTCCTATAAGCGGATCG
The DNA here is from genome assembly GCA_964439615.1 of uncultured Ferruginibacter sp. Classification (GTDB taxonomy): domain Bacteria; phylum Bacteroidota; class Bacteroidia; order Chitinophagales; family Chitinophagaceae; genus Ferruginibacter. The sequence goes on from CAYTQB010000011.1 coordinate 50,532, forward strand.
GTAAATAGTTAT
>CAYTQB010000011.1:50643-55815 GCA_964439615.1 uncultured Ferruginibacter sp.
GGGGCAACCATCTCCAACAATGATGTACAAAATATTACCGGGGCAGGAACGGTAACTATGCAGGGCATAAACCTGCAGGATTCAAAGTCATCTGCTGTTTCTGCAAACAAAGTTCATTTCATGAATTATTCGGGAGCATCAACTACCCGGCTTTATGGTATCACTACTTCAACTGCTGCTTTCAACACAGCAGGTAATCAATCGGCCAATACCTATGCAAACAATGCGGTGTATGACCTTGTATCAAACGGTACAAGTTCAGTATGGAATGTAAGCGGAATCAATAATAATGGTGGATACAACGACAAATACTATTATAACTCTGTGTATCTGACCGGGCAAATGAGTAGTACAGGTACAGGATCTTCAGCAACTTTCAGTAATGGTAATGCAGCTACTACGGCAAACTGCCCGGTAACAGATATACGGAATAACCTGTTTTACATGAAGGGCTCATCCACTGTCCCGTCATTATTATTTGTTCATTATACAACACTTTCAAACTATTCAGGAAGTACCTTGAATTATAATAACCTGGAAGGAGGGCCTGGCGGCGCTGCATTTTGGGGCCTTGGCCATATTAATAACACGGATTATTTTCAATTGACGGACTGGCGAACCGCAACTAATAAAGAGACCAATTCTATTTCTGCTGATCCATTATTTGCATCGCCTACCAATCTTCAGCTTTCCATTGGTTCGCCATGTGTTGGCGCCGGAACACCGGTTTCGGTGACTGTAGATATTACCGGTTTAACAAGAAGCGTTACCACACCAACTATTGGTGCATACGAACAGGCCGGCGACTTTACCGGGCCTGTAATTACCTATACTGCAATGGGTGATTTGCTTTGTACTGCCGAAAGGACACTTTCGCCTGTAACCATAACTGATGCAGGCGGAATAAATATAACTGCAGGCACAAGGCCAAGACTTTATTATAAAAAATCAACTAATGCCAACACCTATGTTGACAATACCAATGTTACCGATGGTTGGAAATATGTGGAAGCAACCGGTGCCGGCGATTCACCATTCAGTTTTACCACGGTATATGCAAATATTTTCGGGGGTGTGGCTCCGGGGGATATCATTCAATATTTTGTAGTGGCACAGGACCTTGCAGGCGCTGCCAATGTAACCATTAACAGCGGAACATTTGCTTCAGCACCCACCAGTGTTGTCTTAACCGCTGCTGCATTTCCATTAACAGGAACAATAAATCAATATACATTAAAAACAGGTGCATTTACTGTTGATGTTACTGTTGGTGCAGCCGGCACATATACAAGCCTTACCAAAGCAGGCGGATTGTTTGCTGCGATAAATTCGGGTGGAATAACTGCAAATATAAATGCGGTTATATTAGATGCAACACTTACCGAAGACGGCGCCAATGCTTTAAATTCCATTGATTATGGTTGTACCGGTGGCCCATACACACTTACTATAAAACCTGCTGCAGGCCTGGCTGTAAATATTACCGGCAGTTCATCATCAGCGCTTATAAAACTAAATGGCACCGATAACGTGATATTTGATGGCTTGAATAGCGGTGGAAGCAGTCTCAGCATTACCAATACAAATACAGGGACTTCTTCGGCAGTGATATGGCTTGCATCTGTGAGTACAACCAATGGCGCTACAAACAATACCATTAAGAATTGTACCATTACAGGTAATTCGGCTACCACTACATTGGCCGGTATCGTATCCAGTGGTGCCACCATCAGTTCGGTGGCAGCTGTGGCTAATTCAAATAATACCTACCAGGCTAATACAATAACCCGTGCTCAGTATGGTATTGCTATAAATGGACCGATTGCTTTACAGAGTGGTACCGTTATTACCCAAAATACTATTGGCGCAGCATCAGGTACCATTGGTTTCAGGGGCATCAGTGTAAACAATGAAGCCGGTACCATTATTACCGGCAATACGGTACAGTATGTGGCCAGTGTCAACGCAACAGCAGGCTCGGGTGGTATCATCTTACCGGGTTCATCAACTGCTGTTACAATTGCAAATAACACCATCAGGAATATTTCTTCCAGTGCCTCATCAGGAGGTAATGCAAGCATTTGTGCGGTGTATATCGGAGGGGCAAGCAGTTCTGCCAATGTGAATGCAAATACCATAACAGGCATTTCAAATACAAATCCAAATGGCTATGGGGCAAGGGGTATCATTGTAATGGGTGGAATGGTTACCGTTTCAAACAATGTGATCTCTGATATTTATTGTTACCAGGACACTGCCCGGTTATACTGGCCTGTTGGTATTAATATTGACGGTTCTTCCACCGGGGCACATGTGTATTACAACTCCGTTAATTTATCGGGGTCACATCCGGGATATACATCAACCGGTGGTGCATCAGCAGCATTGTTTGTTAATACCACCGGGGGTAGCCTTGATATCCGCAACAATGCATTTTATAATTCCTATGATAACAGTTCATCTGCCAATGACAAATCCTATGCGGTTTATTCAACAGCTGCCTCGGGATCTGGTTTTCTTTTTATTGATTACAACGACTACTTTGCGGTAGCGCCAACCGGTGTACTGGGTTCGCTGAATGCAACAGATCTGACTACCATTGCTGCATGGCGCTCAGCCACCGGCCAGGATGTTAACAGCATTGCTGCCAATCCTTTATTTGCTACGGCTACCGAGTTGCGTCCGGCTTTGGGTTCTCCTCTTGTGAATGCAGGTAATGCGATTTCGGTAACTACAGATATTACAGGCCTTACAAGAAGCATTACCACACCAACCATCGGCGCTTATGAACAGGCAGGCGACCTGAGCGGCCCAACCATTACTTATGCGCTTTTAAATAACAGTTTGTGTTTAACTAATGTAACACTTTCACCCGTAACTATTACTGATGCTGCAGGAGTAAATGTAACAGCCGGAACAAGGCCGAGGCTGTACTATAAAAAATCAACTAACGCCAATACTTACGTAGATAATAGTAATGCTACAAATGGTTGGAAATATGTGGAGGCTACCGGCGCTGGTGGCTCACCATTCAGCTTTACTACGGTGTATGCAAATATTTTCGGAGGCGTGGCTTCAGGCGATATTATCCAGTATTTTGTAGTGGCACAGGACCTTGCAGGCACCCCCAATATATCCATCAGCAGCGGAACATTTAATACAGCACCTACAACTGTGGCATTGACTGCAGCAGCATTTCCACTTACCGGAACAATCAATCAATACAGCCTGCCCGTTGGAATAGGAACCGATGTTACCATTGGCAGCGGCGGTACTTATATCACACTAACGGGAACCGGTGGCCTTTTTGAAGCCATCAACAATAGTGGCCTTTCTGCAAATATCAATGCAAAGATCATCAGCACAGCCATTGCAGAGCCGGGAACTTTTGCGCTAAATACTATTAATTATACCTGCGGTGCCGGGCCCTTTACGCTTACTATTAAACCCGATGCAGGGATAGCGGCTGTATTAACAGGAACAAATCCCAACGGGGCTATTATAAAATTAAATGGCGCCGACCAGGTGACCATTGATGGTTTAAACAGTGGAGGAAGTAGTCTCAGTATTATAAACACAAGCGCTACAAAAACAGCAGCAGTTATATGGCTGGCCAGCGCATCTTCATCGGATGGAGCAACAAATAATACGATAAAGAATTGTACCATCAGCGGCGCAACAAACAGCACAACACTTGCCGGAATGGTTGCAGGTAGCGGAATGTTTTTGGGCGATCCTGCCGAAGCTGCTAATTCAAACAATACCATACAGGGCAATACCATCAGGACTGCACAGAATGGTATATATATATCAGGCCTTAGTGCAGCTTTGGATCAGAACTGGTCAGTAACTGCCAACACAATAGGTTCTGCAGTTGCTGCAGAAAAAATGGCTTATCGTGGCATATTCATTGGCAGCGTGCAGAACATGAATGTGAATGGTAATACCATCATGGGTGTGGCTTCCACGTTTGATTGCAGCTCAACCATGTCGGGCATACAGGTAGGTTATGCCATAAGTGGCGGAAGCATCAGTAATAATATCATCAGCGATGTCAAACAAACCAATACACAGGGATGGGGAAGCAATGGTATTTTCCTGGCAGCATCAACGCCTGCATCAAACCTGAATGTATATAATAATGCCATTTATGATGTGGCAGGATATGGATTTGCCGCTGCTACATCCATTGATAACGGGTATGGTATCATGGTGCAATCGGGTGGGGGGTATAATATACGGTTCAACAGTATAAGGCTTACCACCGATCAAACCGATACCCTGGCCACCACTGCCGCCATAAATATTTCAGGCAATATGTCGCCGGCCAATACCATTGAAGTACGCAATAATATTTTTGCCGGCACACAAACAAAGGGTAACCGCTATGCCATATACAGCAGCGCTGATAACACAGCATTCAGTACCATCAATCACAATGACTATTATTCCGCTGGTTTGCTCGGTTACCTGGGTACCTCACGGACTACAATAGCCGCCTGGCAAACTGCTACCGGCCAGGATGTGAATAGTGTGGCCGTTGATCCATTATTTATCAGCCCAACAAACCTTGCACTACAGGTGGGAACGCCTATGATAAATGCAGGAACCACCATTGCCGGTATCAGCACCGATATTACCGGGTTTACAAGAGCTGCACCGCCAACCATTGGAGCTTATGAATACAAAGTGGTGTACCTGGCCGCACAGGTATTCTTACAGGGTGCATATAGTGCCGGTTTATCAAGGCATAAAGATGTTACGGCTGCATGGTCTGCTGTACTCAACAGCAATGCACTGAACCATCCTTACAACACCGCTGCTTTTGGAAACTATGCCGGCACCGAATCGGTGAACCCCGGGTTCTTTGTTTCAACTGGCGGCGCAACAGATATTGTAGATTGGATATTACTTGAATTGCGGGATGCAACAACACCGGCAACCATTATAGCACGCCGTGCAGCATTCATCCGTGAAGACGGAATGATCGTTGACCTGGATGGTTCATCGGCAGTATCTTTTGCAGGCACAGGCGCCGGTAATTATTTTATTGTCATCCGCCACCGCAACCATTTGGGTGTGCGGTCATCTACAGCACAGTTAGTAAATGGAACTTTGGCTTCGCCTACATCATATAATTTCACCACTGCACAGGCACAGGCTTACCAGGAT
>CAYTQB010000011.1:55915-63777 GCA_964439615.1 uncultured Ferruginibacter sp.
TTGTAAGTACTTTTCCCTACCTTATTTAAGCTCAATAAATCCTTCTGTTCCTGTATTTTACCAACCCCCATCCGGTCAGCTTATATTGACTGAATGAATGATCCTGTTCTCTTTTAAGACTTTTGTAGAATTATACCGACCCCTTTGTCAGCAGTAATCCTTTTGATTACCTGGTTCATCAGGTATGTCATGGATTATGTTTTGTTGTTTACCATAACACCATTAAATTTTTTTATACCAATTACTGCTTTTATGACCAACGTTACATCCAACACTATCACTACAACAACCAACTTTATGCGTAATATCTATTCTAAGCTCCTGGTGGGGCTTTTATTATTTTTTGCAACCGTGAGTGTGAATGCACAGATTACAGTTACAAATCCAGGCAATACTACTCCAGGCCTTGCCGCTACTTATACAGACTTAGCTTCTGCTGTAACAGCTTTAAATGCACAGACAGCAATTTCAGGCCCGGTAATTATTGCAGTGGATCCCGGAAATCCGCAAACTGCTCCCAACGGAGGTTATACCATAACAGCATTGCTTACCGGAGCTTCATCTACCAATACCGTAACATTTGAAGGTAATGCTAATACCATTACAGCTTCTGCTGCTTTAACAGCCGGTGTTTTGCATGATGCCATTTTTGAAATAATCGGCAGTGACTATATTACCATACAGAATTTTACCATGCAGGAGAATGCAGCCAATACTACTACAACAGCCGGATCAAATAATATGACTGAATTTGGCGTTGCATTGTTTTATGCATCAACAACAAACGGGGCTCAGAATATCACCATCCAGAATAACACAATTGACCTTAACAGAACATACCAGAATACTTTCGGTATATATTCCAACTCAACACATACTGCAACTGTTGTATCAACATCGGCATCAGCAACAACTACAGCCGGTGCAAATAGCGAATTGAAGGTTTACAGTAACAACATCACAGATGTTAACCAGGGAATCGTTGTAGTTGGACCTACAGCTGCTGCTGACATGAATACCGGGATTGATATTGGTGGAGCAAGCGGGGCTACTGCCAATACCATAACCAATTTTGGTACAACCGGAACTTTTTCAACATATGCAAATGTATCCGGTACAGTGTATGGAATATTGATGAGAAATAGTGTTGGCTACAATATTTCATATAATAGTATTACAAGTTCTGTCGGCGGAACTACTTCAGGTACTTTGCGTGGCATCTATAACGTGTCAGCAAGTGCTACTCCAACTGGAACTTATACCAATACCATCAATAATAATACTATAGCATTAACATACGGTGTTGCTACCGGAACAATGCAGGGGATTACTGTTGAAGCAACCAATGCGACAACAACATCAATTCAAAGTATCAATAATAACAACTTTACTACATTAACAGCTTCAATCGCCAGTAGTGTTGCTATAACTGCAATCTCAGCTGTTGCGCCACACCTGACTGTAAGTATCAATAATAATACTCTTACAAATATTACTACTAATACTACAGGCAGCTTCACATTTATTGGTCATAGTTTCACCATGCCTGCCGGAGGTACTACCAATATTAATTCTAATTCAGTTGTTACAGCTTTCAATAAGACCGGTGCCGGTGGTACGGTAACATTTTCCACAACAGGAGCAAGTTCTCCCAACGGAACAACCGCTAACTATACCAGTAACAATTTTTCTAACGTTACTGTTACTGGTGCAACCGGTATTACAGGTATTAACAGCACTGATGGGCTTTCTGGTGGGACAAGTGTTAAAACGGTTACCGGAAATACTTTTAATGCATGGACAGGAGGGACGAGTACACTTTTGGGAATTAATATCAGTTACTTTCATACGGGAACTCATTCTGTGTCGTCAAATACACTTACAAATCTTACTGGTCAGAGTACTATAACCGGAATTTCTATAAACAGCTCTGCAAATGCTGCCACCAGCCTTGCTATAAGCTCTAATACTGTTACGAATTTAAGTTCTACAGGTACTGGAGGAACTGTTACTGCTTTGACTTGCTCAAACACATCTTCCGGTATAAATATTAACAGCAATACTATCAATACTCTTTCTTCAACCGGTGCGTCATCTACGGTAAATGGTTTAGCAATAACTGGAGCTGCAACAACCAACGTATTTCAAAACACAATAAACACCTTATCAGGGTCAGGTGCTACCTCACCGGTAGCCAACGGTATTTCCGTAAGTGGTGGTACAGCAGTTAATGTTTACAAAAACAAAGTTTATGATATTTCACAAAGCGGGGCGATATCCACAACTTCTCCGGCAGTAAACGGTATTCGTATATCCGCAGGAACAACGGTTTCTGCTTATAATAACCTTGTTGGAGACCTGAGAGCACCTTTGGCAAGCTTAACTGATGCCATCAGGGGAATCAGCGTTACTTCTACCACCACTTCAACAACCTATAATGTTTATTACAACAGCGTTTACCTGAATGCAACTTCAACCGGGGCAAATTTCGGTACCACAGGTATTTTCCATGAAGCAAACGCAACAGCAACTACTGCAGCACTAAACCTGAGAAACAATATTATTTATAACACTTCAACTGCCGCAGGTACAGGATTTACAGTTGCGTATAGAAGGAGTGTGGGTACAGCAGGTACACTTGCTAACTATGCCAGTACTTCCAATCACAATGATTTTTATGCCGGCACCCCATCTGCCACTAACCTCATTTACAGCGATGGAACAAGTACAGCACAAACCATTGCCGCATATAAAGCCGGCATTTTTACTGCCGGTACAATTGCTCCCAGGGATGCCTCTTCTATTTCGGAAGACCCGGAATTCCAGAGTACGACTGGTTCCAGTGCAGACTTCCTGAAATACAGGGTTGATGTTGCCAAGCAAATTGAAAGCGGCGCCGCCAACGTTGCCGGTATCACCGACGACTATATCGGTACCATACGCCAGGGCAATGGTGGTTATACAGGAACCGGTACTGCACCTGATATGGGTGCATGGGAGCTGGAGGGTGTAGGTTCTGATCTGTCAGGCCCGGCTATTTCATATACGGCAATTCCAAATACTTCCTGTACTACCGACAGGACACTGTCTTCCACCATCACCGATGCAAGCGGTGTAAATACCACCCCCGGTACCAAGCCAAGGTTGTACTATAAGAAGTCAACCGACGCAAATACCTATGCAGGTAATACCAATGCCGATAATGGATGGAAATATGTGGAAGCAACCAATGCTTCTTCACCTTTCAGCTTCACCACAGATTACACATTACTTACTTCTCCTGTGATAACAGGTGACAGCCTCTCTTATTTTGTAGTGGCACAGGATAATGCAGGTACACCAAACGTGGGTATCAACAGCGGAACCTTTACATTGGCCCCGACCAGTGTAGTGCTTAGCGCCGCTGAATTCCCATTGACGGGTACCGTTAATGGGTATAAGATAATTGCAGCAGGCCTGAGCGGTACAGTTACCATTGGCGCAGCCCAGACATATACTTCTATTACTGGAACCGGCGGTTTGTTTGATGTGATAAACACCGGTGGTATATCGGGTAACGTAACGGCTAATATCATTGATGCCAGTGTTACTGAAACAGGAGCCGTTGCTTTAAATACCATCAATTATAACGGATGTGCTGCAGGGCCTTATACTGTTACCATCAAGCCGAATACAACGGCTACACTTACAGGTAGTGTAGCGTCAGATGCCCTGATAAAACTTAACGGAGCCGATTATGTGACCATTGATGGGTCAAATAGCGGTGGTTCAACAAAAGACCTTACCATCACCAATTCTAACACTACAGCGCCTTCCGTGATATCTTTGATCAGCTTGGGTACAGGTTTAGGCGCTACCAATAATACCATCAAAAATTGTAACATCAATACCGGTGCTGCAACCACAATTGGTTATGGAATATCTGTGGGCGGCGCTACTCCGGGTACAAGCGGAGCCGATAATGATAATACAACCATTCAGAATAATACCATTACCATAGTGCCTGTTGGTATCTATGCCATCGGAACTGCGGCAACCAGTACTGGAGGTAACGATAATCTTGTGATCTCCCAAAATTCAATTGATTTTACCACTACCGTCAATTCAGTATTTGGGATGAGGGTTGGTAATTCTCTTAATTCCACAGTTTCAAATAATACCATTAATATTGAAACATCCAATGCCCTCATCGCCGGTATTTCACTTGAAACAGGCTTTGTCAGTTCAACGGTAAATGCTAATTTGATCAGCAAGGTCAAGTCAACCGCTCCGGCAACCATTCCGGTTGTAAGGGGAATTGTAATAGGAACTGGACAGACAGGAAGTGCCTTAACCATTTCAAACAATGTTATTTATAATGTTATAGCAGCCTATGCAACCACGAATGTGGGCTCTAACTGCGCCGGTATTATGTTAGGTGCAACAGGAGTTGGAACAACCTACTCCATCGTAACCGGTGGAATAAATTTATTTTTCAACAGTGTAAACCTTTATGGCAATGTGGATAGAAATGCAGCTACTACTGAGTATGGGATGTTTGTAGGATCTGCCGTAACAAGTGTTGACTTCAGGAATAATATTCTTTCGAATTCTATAGTGAATGTGAATGCTTCAGGAACTGCTTCGAAATCCTATTCCATTTATTCTCAATCGGCCAATACTGCCTACACAACAATAAACTATAATGATTATTATGTGAGTGGTACGCAGGGTGTGTTGGGTTTCCTTACTTCAGACCTGTTGACACTGGGGGATATACAAACCGGTTTTGGCCAGAATGTAAACTCTTTAAATGCAGATCCGCAATATAATTCTGCTACCAACCTGGTACCCCAAACCGGCTCTCCTGTAATTGCAGCTGGTGTAACCGGAACCGGAGTTACAACAGATATCACCGGCTTCACCCGTGCTAATCCACCCACAATGGGTGCTTATGAACAGGGGGCAGATGCAGCCGCTCCTGTTATTACTTATACCCCGCTTTTAGTTACCTGTTCCACAGGCGACAGGGCATTGAATGGCGTTACCATTACAGATGCTTCGGGTGTTCCAACCAGCGGTTCATTACAGCCCCGTGTTTATTATAAGAAAGGCATTGGTGGCACCTGGTTCTCCTCACAGGGAACCCTGGCTTCTGGTACAGGTACCAACGGTACCTGGAATTTCACCATCGTTGCTGCCGATATGGGTGGTTTAACAACAGGTGATGTGGTTTATTATTATGTAATAGCCCAGGATATTGCAGGCACGCCAAATATCAGCGCCAACCCGGGTACAGGCCTGGTAGCTACCGATGTAAATACGGTTACCACAGCACCAACTACACCTAACAACTATGTTATAGGTGCAACTTTAAGCGGTTCATATAATGTAGGAACAGGGCAAACCTATACTACATTAACTGCTGCCATTACAGCTTACAATACTTCCTGCCTGGGTGGTGCTGTCACCTTCCTGTTGACCGATGCTAATTACACAGAAGCCGCCGCCATGACCATCAACGCCAACCCGGATGCAAGTGCAACCAATACATTGACCATCAAGCCAACACTGTCTGTAACCAACATATCAGTGACCGGCGGAAGCACAACGGCCATATTTATTCTGAATGGCGCCGATTATGTTACCATTGATGGTTCAATAGGCTCAACGGCCAATACTGTTTGCCCTGCCAGTGTAGCAAGTCGTAACCTGACTATTACAAACAGTAATGCAGGTACAAGCAGCGCTGTAATATGGTTACAGACTGCGGGCTCAGACGCCGCAACCAACAACACGATCAAGAATGCTAATATTGTGGGAAGCGGGAATACACAAACACTTTTTGCAGTGGGCAGTGGTTCTTCAACCATCAGTACCACATCGCTGGGAACCAGCAATAACAACAACTCAATTGTAAACAATAATATCAGTAAGACCCAATATGGTATTTACAGTCAGGGGGCAAGTATTGGTACCAAGAATACAGGCACGGTCATCAACCAGAACCTCATCAACACAGCGGCACCGGACAATGTGCAGTTTAACGGTATCTGGGTAGGTTTTGATGATGGTACTACCATATCTGGTAACAATATTTCGAACCTTACCACAGCCAATGACCTTTCTGCCATTGCGGTGGGAATATCACCGGTAAGTATCTCTACTACCAGTTCAACCGGTAATGAAGTAACCAATGCATTAATAAGCAATAATGTTATCGGTTCAGTTATTTCAACCAGTGCAACCGGGTTCTCGGCTGCGGGTATAATAGTTGCCTCTGCAGCTTCGGGCACTACCAGGATACTGAACAACGTGATCTCCGGTGTTACTGCGCCATCAACCAGCGGCGACCTTGCTGCAGGTATCTATGCATTGGGTGGTGCGGCTGCTACACAAATTCATTTCAACTCTGTATCTATGTCGGGTACAAGGGGATCAGCCTCCTATTCAAGTTATGCCCTTGCTATTGGGGGAACTACACCGGTGCTGGACATAAAGGATAATGTATTATTCAACAGCCAGACAAGCACTGGTGCGGGCCAAAGCTATGCCATTGGTTTAGCTTATACCAGCACTACGGGTAGTTACCTGAACCTCACCTCAATGAAGAACGACCTGGATACTTCCGGTACTTCTGCTTTGTTGGCAAAAGTGGGCAGCCTTAGCCAGGGAACGGGTACAACCTTAGCTACATTGGCGGCATGGACAACAGAAACCGGTGCCGACGCAACCAGCATTTCTGTAGACCCGATGTTCAACAGTACAACTAACCTCCGCCCGCAAATAGGCTCACCATTAGTAAATGCCGGTATTCCTGCCGGCGGTATAACCGAAGACATACTTTGTGTTAGCCGTAATATAACTACTCCAAGTATCGGCGCTTATGAACTAGGTGCAGATGGGCTTGCTCCTTCCATTACCTATACTCCTTTAACTTCAAGTTGTTTAACAGGCGACAGGTTATTGAATGGCGTTACCATTGCTGATGTTACCGGTGTTCCAACCGCTGGAGCATTACAGCCAAGGGTTTATTTCAGGAAGAATGCAGGTACCTGGTTCTCATCGCAAGGTGTGTTGGCAACCGGTACAGGTATCAACGGTACCTGGGACTTTACCATTTCAGCAGCTACCATGGGTGGATTGACCGGCGGTGATGCTATACAATACTACGTGATTGCGCAGGATGTGGCATTTCCGGTAAATATCGGTTCAAGCCCTTCAGCAGGGTTGGTTGCCACTGATGTAAATACGGTTACTGTTGCTCCTACAACTCCAAATACCGATGTAGTGGGAACTACCATGAGCGGTACTTATACTGTAGGTACAGCAGGAGCTTTTGCTACGCTTAGCGCAGCCATTACGGCTTATAATAACGGATGTTTGGCCGGCCCGGTTGTTTTTGAATTGTTAGACGCTTCTTATAATACATTGGTGGAATCTGCAGGTGAAACATTCCCAATGTCCATTAACCTGAATGCTACCGCCAGTGTAACCAATACACTTACCATCAGGCCAACCTTGCCTTCAACAGTAATAACCGGCAGCAGCGCCACTTCTATCATTACATTCAACGGTGCAAGGCATGTGATCATTGATGGCCGTATCGGCAGTACAGGAACCACCCGTGACCTGACAATTACAAACACAACAACCACAGCCCCGGCTGTATTATTCAACAACGATGCAAATAATGATACAGTGCGGTACAGCATACTGAAGAGCGATAATACCGCAACCGGTGTAGTGAACCTGCTGGGTACTTCAGGAACAGCCGGTAATGATATGATCACTATTGATAATTGTAATATCGGGCCCAATGCCGGTACACCCATATTCGGTATCTATTCCCTGGGTCAAAGTCTTACTGCAGATAACAGCAG
>CAYTQB010000011.1:63877-69862 GCA_964439615.1 uncultured Ferruginibacter sp.
CACCCATATTCGGTATCTATTCCCTGGGTCAAAGTCTTACTGCAGATAACAGCAGTATAACCGTAACCAATAATAATATCTTTGATTTCTTTAGTGCCGGTTCAGCATCAGCAGGCATGAACATTAACTCATTCAGCAGCGGCTGGACAATCACCGGTAATAATTTTTACCAGACAGCAACCAGAACTTCTACAGTGAGCAATCAGCATTCGGGTATATTTATCAGTAATGCCGGAACAGGATATACCATTTCCAATAATAATATCGGCGGAAGCACAACCGGTGCAGGCGGTACGGCATGGACCATTGCCGGGGCATTTACCAACAGGTTTGTGGGTATTTCAGTAAGTGCAGCTTCAACAGCTACCACCAGTATACAGGGTAATACCATTGCTAACTTTGTTACGAATACGAATTCAAGCGCAGCTACAGCCAATGGTAATTTCTCAGGTATATGGGTATCGGGCGGTAATGCCAATATTGGAACCACTACCGGTAATACCATTGGATCCGGTACCGGAACAGGTTCCATTACAGTTACCCTGCAAACCAATACGGGGGGTAACGCAAACATGATTTCTTATTCAGGTGCCGGTACAGCCGATATCCGGAATAATACAATCGGTTCAATAAACCTGGTAGGTACTACAACCAGTATCGGCCAGGGTATCAATGGTATCTATGTGAGTGGCGGAACCCCCACCATCATTGGGAATACTATCGGAAGTAACGGAACTGCTAACAGCATCAACTCGCTTACTGCAGCTACCGTAACACAAAGTTTACACGGAATTCAGGTTACCTCTGGGGTAACTACCGGCACTTCGGTAGCCATCACCGGCAATACCATTGCCAATATGAACCAGTCCTCTACAGGTACAAGTGCAGTAATACGGGGTATTATATACAGCGGTACCGTACTGGCTAATATTTCATCCAATACCATACACGATATTACCGGCGCCAGTGCCAACACAACTGTAGCTGGCGGCGCAACGGCTGTGGAAGGTATCTGTTACACTGGTACTTCACCTGCCGGGGCAACTATATCACTGAATACGGTGTATGCCATCAGGGCTACCAATACAGGAGCAGTGCAAAACAACCCGACAGGTATCGGTTATTCTAATCCATCTGGCGGTGTTATTACAAGAAACAGAATATACGATATCACCAATGCTTCTACTATGGCTGTGGCTACCACACCGCCTACTGCTATTGGTTTATTGATAAGGGCAGCGCTCGGCACAGGTGTTACCATCAGTAACAATATGATTTCGCTGGGCAACGGGCAAACCACCAATACGGAGTTTATAGGAATGATCAACTCATTCAACAACGTAAGTAATTTTGTTTACTACAATACAGTACATATTGAAGGTACTGCTGCTGCAGGCGCTTTGCCATCCTTCTGTTTCTTAAGGGGAGATAACAGCGCTGCATCTGCAATTACCTCACCGGTTGATATCCGTAATAATATTTTCAACAATACCCGTACCGGAGGCACCGGTATCCATTATGCCATCGGTAATAACTATGGTAATGCCGCTTCATCCGCCACAGGTTGGGCAGCAGGCGCATCCAATTACAATGCGTTGAATGGTTCAGGCGGAGTGGGATACTGGAATACAACGCAGAACTTTGCAGGCTGGAAAACAGCATCAGGAGGTGATGGTCTTTCTGTTTCGGGTGTTACGGTTACGTTTACAAATACTGCTACCGCCGACCTTCATTTGAATATGGGTGTTACTCCAACACAGTTGGAAAGTGGAGGTACTGTAATTACAGGTTTAACCAATGATTATGATAATGATGTAAGGCCAGGCCCTGCAGGTTCAGTGAACGGTGGCGCTTTAGCGCCCGATATGGGAGCTGATGAATTTGATGGGGTGGTGCTGGATCTCTTTGTACCAACGATCACTTATTCAGTACCCACGAATTCCAATTGTACATCAGTTCAGTCATTTGCAGCGAATGTAACGGATAACAGCGGTGTTAATATTACAGCGGGTACCAAACCAAGGATATATTACAAACGCAGCACCGATGGTAACGTTTGGAATGATAATACAAACGGAACAGACGGATGGAAATATGCAGAAGCAACAAATGCGGTAAATCCGTTCAGTTTCAACATTGACTATTCATTACTGAATGGCGGTACCGGGGTTATTGTGGGAAATACCGTAGAGTATTTTGTAGTAGCGCAGGATCTTGCTGGTACACCTAACGTGGCCATCAACAGCGGAACATTTGCTGCAACACCGGCCAGCGTAGCGCTTACCGGGGCTGCATTCCCTATTGGCGGAACGATCAACAGTTATAATATTGTAACCGGCCTGAATACCACACTCACCATTGGCGCTGCAGGTGATTATACTTCATTGACCGGTACTTCAGGTTTATTCAACGCTATTAATACAAACGGCTTAACAGGAAATACTACAGTAAACATCCTGGATGCATCAGTTACCGAAACCGGAGCCATCGCCCTGAAACAGATACAGTCTGGTGGTTGCAGTGCAGGTGCCTTTACCCTGGTAATAAAACCGGATGCCGGCGTTACTACAACCCTGACGGGTGCATTAGACAGCAGAGCGCTGATACGGGTAGTGAGCAGCGGCGTAACTATTGATGGTTCCAATAACGGATCAACAAGCAGGAACCTGACCATGACCAATACCAGTGTTACGGGTCCTACAACACTACTGATAGGTTCTATAGGAACCACCCCGGTAACAAACACCACAGTTAAGAACAGCATACTGATAAACGGAATAAACTCGGCTACTGCGTTGGCGGTAGCAGATACCACAGGAAGTGCCGGGTATTTCAATAACATCACCATACAGAACAACAGTGTGCAGCAGTCCTTATATGGTTGCTTTATTAACGCAGCCGCGGTAACAGGTAATGGAAGCGGTACCCTGGTAACGGGTAATGATATGAATACAGCCGGTGCCAATTCAATCAGGCTGGTGGGTATTTTTGCACAGGGTACAGATGGTATAACTGTTTCGAACAACAATATTGCCAACATAGTAAATGCCAATGCCGAATCGCCGAGGGGTATTTGGTTGGGCAACGGTGTAAGTAATGCTACGGTTTCCGGTAATACCATTTCAGATTTATCACTTACCAATACCGGCGCATTTGCCTTGACAGGTATCATGCTTTCCGGAAGCACGGGTACCAATATGAACATAAGCAATAATACCATCAGCAACCTGTCTAATTCGGGCACCACGCTCTCTTTTGCTGGTATCTTAACATTTACACCTAATACCAATATTACCAATAACACTGTTAGCGGTTTAACCCAGGTTGCATCTGCTGCTTACTGGGGTATTGTATCATCCGGTAGCACCAGTGCCAACATCTCGGGTAATACCATCAGTGGCTTAACCACTGCAGGCACCGGCACTTCCAGTGGTTTAAATGTACAGGGAGTAAGTACAGGGGTTAATATATTCGGGAACAAGATCTCAAATATCAAGAACACCAATACCGGTGGATGGGGCTCAAACGGTCTGCTGTTAAGTTCATCTTCTACAACTGCCAACATCAAGGCCTATAATAACGTGATATGGGATATTGCCAGTTATGGATTTGTAGGTGGAGGTTCTGCCGATAACGGGTACGGAATTATAGTGACCGCAGGCGCCGGTTATAATATTGACTACAACTCGGTACACATGAATACCGACCAGTCTGTAGCCGGTAACCCTGCTGCCTTTAATGTAACGTCGGCCGTAACCACAGCAGGCGCTATTAATTTGCGCAATAATGTTTTTGCCAACACTCAAACCGCTACCAGTGGTACCGACAGGTTTGCCATTTACAGCGGCGCTGCCAATACAGTTTTCGGAACCATCAATAACAACGATTATTATTCTACATCAGGCCTTATCGGCTTCCTGGGTTCAAACCGGGCAACACTGGCCAACTGGCAGTCGGCCACCGGGCAGGATGCAAACAGCCTGGCAGTAGATCCGTTGTTTACAACAGCCACAAACCTTAACTTGTTGTCAACTTCAACTTTGATAGGAGCAGGTGTTACTGTGGCAGGTATTACTAAAGATTATACCAACTCAACAAGGAACGGTACGCCATCAATTGGCGCTTATGAAGACAGGGTTGTATTCTCTACAAAAATATTCCTGCAGGGAGCCTACTCAGGTACATCACACAGGGCCAATACTGCACAGTGGACTACAGCTACCAATGCCGGAGCATTGAGCCATCCTTACGGAGCTGCTCCATACAGTTACACAGGCACCGAAACAGTAGCATCAGGCTTCTTTGCCAATACGGTATCAACAACTGATCCTATGGATTGGGTATTGCTAGAATTGAGAGATGCAACTACACCTACTACTGTTATTTCCAGGAGAGCAGCCATTATACGTGAAGACGGACAGATAGTTGATCTTGATGGTGTATCACCTGTATCTTTCAGAGGTATTGATTCAGGTATTCATTTTGTGGTTATCCGCCACAGGAACCATCTTGGTGTACGCACAGGTACAACACAATTGATTGATGGAAATGCAGCTACGCCAACAACATACGACTTTACAACTGGACAGTCGCAAGCATTACAGGATGGAGCGATAACCACAAATGCAGCGATGGCACAGGTTAGTGCAGGTGTGTTTGGGTTGTGGGCAGGTAATGTTAACCAGGATGTTTATGTGAGAGCAACTACTCAAACGATACCACCACCAACCAAGCCATCGGATGTTGCGGCCATATTGACCATTTTGGGAGGTAATCCTAATGCTACAGGCGGGTATACTCCTGGAGACGTGAACATGGATGGATATACCAGGGCTACCACGCAGACAATACCACCACCAACCAAACCATCTGATGGTGCTGTGATATTATCTGCACCGCTGGGAGGAAACAGTAACGCAACCCGTCAGGAACATAAAGTAAATAATTAATAAAGTTTATTAAAGAACATAATATGAAAAAAACAATCCTGCTAATTATCGCCATTGCAACCGCTGGGCTTGTTAGCTTTAGTCAATCGCAGCCTAATAATATAGACCTTGGACTTTTTGCCAATGGATCGAATGGTAGTAACGGCGCATCCGGAGCCAACCTGGAATTTGCACTGCGGATAAAACCAACCGGTGGCAGCTATACTGCTGTACCTGCTGCTGAGGACTTTATCTTCTATATAAGATTGCCTAAGAGCGATTTTGCCGAAACGGATATCGTTAATATTGTACAGACCAACACGGCTATTTTTGGTGCTACAGGTACTATGCTATTCCAGGGTATATTTGACCTGGGAGATCCACTCTATTTATATGGAGGATTAGCCCTGAATGCTGCAGCAGGCATGAACCTTAGTTCGCTGAATGCCGTTAGCAATGCATGGTCTTTTGCCTACACGATAAACTTTACGCCTGCCAAAACCCCGGCACAATACAACCAGTTAGTGCCGATTGACCAGACCAATAATGCGTTCATCTCTACGGTTTTTGGAGCGCCTACTTTTACCGCTTTGCTGATGAGTGGTACAAACCAACTCACCAATGCAGCTTTCATTGTTTTACCTGTTGACCTGCTTTCATTCAGCGGGTATAAGGATGGCAGCCGTAACCAGTTGCGCTGGAAAACAGCAACTGAGCAGAATAACAAAGGCTTTGAAGTACAGCGCTCATTGGACGGGGTAAATTATGACCCAATTGGTTTTGTAAATTCACTGGCCCCCGGAGGAAGCAGTTCTCTTGAATTGAATTATGCATTCACCGATAATAATGTAACCGGCTTAAGGCAATACTACCGCCTGCGCCAGGTTGACTTTGATGGCCGCAGCAAGATCAGCAATATTGTGCTACTCAAGTCCGATAAGCCAACTCTCATTACGCTTGATGGGTTCTTCCCCAACCCGGCAACCACCACCATCAATATGTTGGTTGGTGCACCGGCAAAGGATAAGATAATGGTGATAGTAACCGACATGGCGGG
>CAYTQB010000012.1:0-7261 GCA_964439615.1 uncultured Ferruginibacter sp.
GTTTCATGATCAGGAAGTTTTAGTTTGATTAATAAATATTTTCATGTTGCACTGGGCAACCGGCTTTCCATTGCATATGATCTTTCCGGATATTAATGTTACATCAAAAATCTGATTTTTTATGGCAATTTCCGTAATTAATTCGTCGCCCGGTTTGGGCAAATAATTTACCTCCAGGTTATTAACTGCCCCAATATAACCCACAGCAACGGGTTTATTTTCTGTTTTGGAAATATAGCCCGCCCTGGCAGCGGCAGTTTGTGCAATATTCTCCACAAGGCCCGGTTCTTTAAATTCTCCGTTCTCCACAAATATATTATCCGCTTTTATACTAAAGGACGTGCTGGTCGTTGCTTCACTGAAAGACAATAACTTATCAACCATTACAAAGGGTGGCCTTTGCGGAATTAAATCCTGTATGTTTTCTACCAGTATCATTCTAGTGCCAGAAATTATAATAATTGAACCATTGTTCGGGGTATTGTTTCAGTTTCTTTTCCATTTCTGCTGCATAATCATTCAGCATCTCCTGCATCACCGCATCTTTATTTGCAGCTGTGTATTCTTTTATTTCGCTTGCAAAAAAATGATAATGCAGTTTACTTTCTTTAACGGCAAATACAAAAGAAACCGGTACTTTAAATTTTGCTGCCAGTAAAAAAGGGCCCATCGGAAACCTGGCTTTTTCTCCTAAAAAATCAGCCGATAGGGTTTTATTGCCCTCTATGAACCTGTCGGCATGCATACATACCAATTCATTGTTGGTAAGGGCTTCACTTATGGCATAGATATGTGAAAGGTCATTTTTTATAATAATGAGATTCACATTTCTTTTACCGGTCACACTCTCAAGATATTCTTTTATTTGTTCATGTTCCCCATCATACAACACAATATTGATAGGGGTTTCCAGGCGCCTGAACAAATGACCTGCTACATCCCAATTACCAATGTGGGCGCTTAAGAGTATTCCTCCTCTTTGTAATGCCGTTATTTTACGCAGGTTCTCTTCCCCATCAAAAACAAAGCTGAAATTATTTTTGATACCCGACATTACCACTACTTTATCAATAATGCTTTGCCCCAGCAAATAATAATTTTTATATAGTTTTCTAATAGCACTCAGCTTGCCATAACCCAACCTGTGGTGGTATACATTATAAATTTGACGGGAAGCTTTAAAGGAAAACAGGAAATAATACAAAACAACAAACCTGAGCAGGAAATAGGCGGGCAAAACCCCAAAGTTCTTTAATACCCACACAAATATGCGATACCCCAGTGGGGTGCCTTTGGATTTTCCTTGCCATAAAGACATTATGCCAGTTCTTTTGAATTTACCCGGGAGATCACGTAGTCACAAAAATCCTGGAAAGTAGCGATATTGGTAAAGTCTTCGGGTTTTACTTTGAAGGCAAAGTTGCTTTCAATAACCACTACCAGGTCAATATAATCCAGGCTGTCTAGTCCGAGCGTTTCTTTCAGGTTAGCTTCGGGAGTCAGTTTTTCTGCTTTTACCTCAAATTCCTCTATCAGGAATTCGTGTATTTTCTCAATTATTTCATTATTCGTCATAAGCAGTTCAATTATTTCAGTTTTCTTACTATCAGGGATGAGTTGGTTCCGCCAAACCCGAATGAGTTGGACAAAAATACAACTATATCTTTTTCTATTGCACTTTTTGCGATATTCAATTTTGCCGAGTCTTCATCAGGGTTTTCGAAATTGATATTGGGTGCCACAAAACTATTTTGCATCATTAATACAGAATATATGATCTCGCTGGCTCCTGCCATCCAGCATTCATGGCCGGTCATTGATTTTGTAGAACTTACCAATGGCCTTTGTTCTCCAAATACTTCATGAATAGCCCTTGCTTCGCTGGCATCGCCTGCCGGTGTAGAAGTAGCATGGGCATTGATATAGTCTACATCATTAGCCTGTATGCCTGCATCCTTCATGGCCATGTGTAATGACCGGACAGGCCCATCCACTGTAGGATTTGAAATATGCCCTCCATTGGAAGAAAAGCCATACCCTATTACCTCACCCAAGATCTTTGCCCCTCTTTTTTGTGCCGATTCCAGGCTTTCCAGGATAACGGTTGCTGCTCCGCCGCTGGGAATCAGTCCGTCACGGTCACGATCGAAGGGCCTGGATGCTTTTTGTGGTGCTGATTCACGAATCGAAAAAGCAGATAAGGCATCAAAGGTTCCCATAGACAAATGATTGATCTCCTGGGCACCTCCGCAAACAACACAATCCTGTAAGCCTGTCTTAATAAAATGGTAACCAAGTCCAATTGAATGAGAACCGCTTGCACAGGCAGCGCTTATTGTAAAGTTGACGCCCCTTAATTTAAAAATGGTGGCTAGGTTCATGGTTACGGTTGAGTTCATGGTTTGAAATACTGCTCCTGAACCAACGAGCATTGTGTCCTTTTTTTCACGAATGATATTATCAGCTTCTATCACCGCTTTTCCGGAACTGTCATTACCATACAGAATTCCTATTTCGTTTGCTTGAATATAATCGGCATCGATGCCAGCATTTTGCAGGGCTTCTACTGTAGCTAAATAAGCATACTCACCTTGTTCCGGCAGCATGACACGGGCCCTCCTGTCTAACACGCCTTTCAGATCAGGTTTCTCTACAAATCCTGTTAAGCCAGAACGGTAGCCGTATTCTTTACGTACAGGGTCCAGGATGATGCCCGACCTTCCTTTATATAAAGAGTCCCTCACCTCATCCAGGTTTTTTCCTATACAGGAATAAATTCCCATTCCGGTTATAACTACTCTTTTCATAAATTAAGAATTCAAAATTAAAAAGTCAAAACCGGCTTCTTTTGATTTTTGCCTTTTGACCTTTTACTTAAGAGTACAATCCTCCATTCACCGAAATCACCTCCCCCGTAATATAAGCCGCTCCTTCGCTTGCTAAAAACGCAACCGTATGTGCTACTTCTTCCGGCGTACCAAAACGTTTTAAAGGAACCATATTTTTTAATTCGGCTTCATTCAACCCTTCTGTCATGTCTGTTTTTATAAAACCTGGAGCCACTGCATTTACAGTGATTCCTTTTCTACCTATTTCCTGCGCTAATGCTTTTGTTGCACCAATTACCCCTGCTTTTGCTGCAGAATAATTCGTTTGCCCAGGCATTCCTTTTAAGCCCGAAAGCGAAACGATATTAATGATTCTGCCATATTTTTTCATCAGCATACTGTTGACCACTAAACGAGTCACATAAAAAAATCCATCAAGGCTGGTCTTTAATACAGCATCCCATTGCTCGTCTTTCATCCACATCATCAGTCCGTCTTCTCTTATACCGGCATTATTTACCAACACCTCAATAACTTTGTCCCCATTGGCTTCCATCCAATCACCCAGTTTACTTTTTATCTGCTCTTTATCCGCAACATCAAACTGGATCGTTTCTCCGTCAACGCCTTTTTCTCTTATTAAAGCAAGTGTTTTGTTCGCTTCTTCTTCATTCGATTTATAATTGATCAATACATTATACCCCATCTCTGCCATTTTAATACAAACGGCCCTGCCAATACCCCTTGATCCTCCTGTAACTAATGCAAACTTCATGTGTCTTTACAATTTTCCGGCAACCCTTTAACTGATGATGAATCAGGAATTGACCTGCTGGGGAATTTTTCCCAATTTGAAAGAAATAACAGGGTCTGATTTTTCAAAATATTTTCTGATCCCTTCCAGGTCTTTGT
Source organism: uncultured Ferruginibacter sp. (assembly GCA_964439615.1). GTDB lineage: Bacteria > Bacteroidota > Bacteroidia > Chitinophagales > Chitinophagaceae > Ferruginibacter. The sequence goes on from CAYTQB010000012.1 coordinate 3,741, forward strand.
ATTTAGGTTTGTCTTCAATAAACTTTGGAAATATTTTTCTTATCTCTGTATAAATATGATGTGTTTCGGAAGATAACCTGTCGGTACATTTCAAATAATCTATGGCTTGCAGAACCGTCATCATTTGTATAGCCAGCACTTCAAACGAATTATCTATAACCCGTTTTGTCATCAGTGCAGCGTTACAACCCATGCTTACAATATCCTGGTTATCGTTATTGTTGGGTATGCTGTGTACATACATGGGGAAAGACATGGTTTGATTTTCGGCTACTGTTGATGTGGCTGTAAACTGCATACCCTGCATACCGAAATTAAATCCTAGTACTCCCAGGTTTACAAATGGCGGGAATTTCTGGTTCAGTTTCTCGTTCAGCAAATAATTCAATTGCCTTTCGGAAAGCATAGACAATTTGGTAACAGCAATTTTTAATTTATCCATCTCCAGCGAAACATAATCGCCGTGAAAATTCCCTCCATGAAATATATTCTGGTTCTCATGATCGATCACCGGGTTATCGTTAACCGAATTCAATTCATCCACCACTACTTTTTCTGACTGGCAAATAGTATCATAGATGGGGCCCAGCACCTGAGTAACACAGCGCAGGGAATAATATTCCTGTACCTTATCCTGGAAAACTTCATGATCAAGCTTCTCAGGGTTATATAAATGTTCAGACCGGTTGCGGATCATTTTACTGTCCTTCAGGATATCACGAAGCTGTGCTGCAATTTTGTTTTGCCCCTTGTGATGTTTCACCACGTTCAACTCGTAGGAATAATGGTCATCAAAAGCTTCCACTATTTCATTAATCATAGCCGACAGCATAACCGACCATTCCAGTAATTTTTGAGCCTGGATAATATTAACCATCCCAATGCCCGTCATAGCCGAAGTACCATTGAGTATAGCCAACCCTTCACGGATATGAATGGTTAGTGGTTTTATTTTTAGTTTGGAAAACACTTCAGTCGTCGGCCTTACTTCTCCCTCATAAATCACTTCCCCTTCACCAATCAAAACCAGTCCCAGGTGTGCCAGTTGAACGAGGTCACCGCTTGCCCCAACACCTCCATGCTCATAAATGCAGGGTGTAACATCTTTATTGATGAGTTCTTTAAGCAATTCCACCACCTCGGGGTGCACCCCCGAATAACCCTTGGCCAAACTGTTTAACCGGGCCAACATGACCGCCTTAACCATTATTGGGTTCATTAAATTACCCCCTCCCGAGCTATGGCTTCTGATAAGGTTATACTGGAGCTGTAGCATGTTTTCCTCGCTCACCTTATACTGGGCCATGGGGCCAAAGCCGGTATTTATGCCATAAATCAGCTTATTTGAGGAGAATTTCTTTAAAAAACTGAAATTCACATCCACTTTTTCAACAGCCGGCCTGTCTATAGAAAGCTTCTTATCCTTATAAAGAATACCTGAAAAATCTGCCAAAGAAAGAGCCATGTCTCCTACATGTACCATGATCCGAATTTTATCTGCGATTTAGTGTTAATAACTATTAGGGTAAAAATAGAATAAAGATTTCAAATTTTGATTTTTTGCCTATTGATATGATGAAGTTATAAAAAAGAGAACACAGCAAATTTGTGGTTATTGGGTATTTTTGTTGTGGTATTTTTGTATACTTTTATTCAACAATCACCTTAAAACAGACTTTTATATGAAAATTTTAAACCGGTCTTTTGTCATTATGGCTTTAGCCCTTGCTTCACTAACAGCAAATGCGCAAAAAATAAAAACAACAAATGGTAATAATGATATTTTAAAAAATGAAACGACAGTTAATATTGAATTCGTTTACGGCCCGTTGAGCGTAGGTAAATATGATAAAGAAGCAGACTACATTAAGGCTAAAACTGATGAATACAATAAAAAAGAACCAGGCCGTGGTGATTCATGGGCGGCAAGTTGGGTTAACGACAGGGAGGCAAGATTTGAACCCAGGTTCATCAATGAATTCCAGGATGCTACAGGAATGACCGTAAAAAAAGATTCTAAATACACCCTCGTTTTCAAGACTACTAGTATCGAACCTGGATATAATATTGTTATCAGCAGGAAAAATGCAGAGATTGATGCAGAAGCATGGGTAGTTGAAACAGCAGACAAAACAAAAAAACTGGTGGAGCTGACCATATCGAATGCCCCGGGCAGAATATATGGCGGATATGACTATGATACAGGAACAAGGATACAGGAGTGTTATGCAGTTGCTGGTAAAAGATTAGGCAAGTATCTGAAATAAAAAATTTAACCTTATTGAAAAGGCTTCCTTTGCAGGAAGCCTTTATTTTTGTCCAAAAATTTTTACCAGATGAACATGATCAAAACAATCCTGCCTGTTGCCATTTTATTATTCTGCGTTTGTGTCAATGCACAGGAAGTTAACCTTAATAAAGGCGACCTTTCCATTTTAAAAGACGAGAAATCGATCAATATCGAATTCACTTATGAGAAGATGACCGTGGGTGATGATGGTAAGGAAGCAGACTATATCAAAAGAAAAAGGACCGAGATGAATGATAAGGAAAAGGGCAGTGGTGAAATATGGGCCCGTAAATGGGAGGAAGACAAGAAGCAAAAGTATGAGCCTAAGTTCATCCTTGGTTTTACCAACCTGAGCAAGATGACAGTAAGTACGGATGCAAAGTACACCCTCATCTTTAATACCAAGGCCTTGGAACCCGGATATAGTGTGGGTGTTGCCAAAAGAAATGCCGGTATTGACGGAGCCGTTACCATCGTGGAAACTGCCAACCGGGATAAAAAATTAATTGTTCTTTCTGTTGAAAGGCCCGGCGAAAATAAATGGCGTGGAGCAGCATTTGATGCAGGATCAAGAATTGCAGATGCATACTACTTATCCGGGCAGAAAGTTGGAAAGTTTATCGTAAAGGGTGGTGATTAAACTTTCGTTTACTAACGTCATTGCGAGGAGGTACGACGAAGCAATCTGCTAATCAGGAGATTGCTTCGCTCCGCTCGCAATGACATTCTTTTAATTCCTCCTGTCAATAAACCGTACCGCTTTTCTTCCTGTTTCAGGAAATTGCATCTTATGCATCTCTTCCCTGGATACATAATGGATATAGGGGCTTACCCGCAGGCGAGCCTGTAAATTGGAGCGTATCTTCCGGTCGCAGTCCTCAGATTCGTTTGCCGGCAGCAGGTGAAGTTTCACTTCATCCATACCGATATCATTGGAATACACTTCGGCTACAAAATCCCTTACCTCTTCCATTTCATTCAGCATATCAAATAAAGATGGGGGATATAGCGTAGTTCCCTTGAATTTGATCATCTGTTTCTTACGACCAACAATGGGAGATAACCTGAGTGTGTTTCTTCCGCAGGAACAGGGAGTATCATCATATACACAAATGTCTCCTGTTTTGTAACGCAATAACGGCATACCTTCCACACCTAAAGTTGTAATGGTTACTTCTCCCGGCTGCCCGGCTGCGACCGGTTTATTCAATTCATCAAGTAATTCAACAAT
>CAYTQB010000012.1:7361-61884 GCA_964439615.1 uncultured Ferruginibacter sp.
CCCAGCTTCCTGATGCCGGAATAATAAGCCATCCCTGCCATGAACTGGCGATCCATGGTAAGCATCAACTGGTAAATATCTTTAGATGTTCCTTCAGTGCTTACAAAGGAGGAGTATTCATTATAAGTAAGCCTGTCCAGGTCGTTCTCGGTGAGTGCAATGGTTACAGGGCTACCCAGTGTTCCTGATGTGGAGCTGTATTCGATGATCTTATTTTTCGGCACACATAAAAAATCATCGTTACGTTGCTGCAGGTCCTCTTTCACGGTTACCGGTATCACCGAAAGGTCTTCAATGGTCTTGATACCTTTTACATTGAATTGCGCTTTGGTGAATAGTTCTTTATAAAAAGGAGAATGTTCATTCAGGTAGGTAACAGCCTCCTGCAGTTTTTTTTCCTGCATAGCCTGTATTTCTTTCTTGCTTTTAAAAGCAGTCTCTGTAGAATATTTCATATTGTTTCAATGATTACCATGGCACAGGCCATTGTTTTAACATGAGAAAGGGAAACAGATATCTTTCCCAGGTTCAGTCCGGCAATAGTATTTGCAGTTGTATCAAGTAACCTGAGCTCCGGTTTTCCTTCTCTATCATTATATATCTCAATTTCATTAAATGCAGTCCCGTTCCTCCACCCCGTTCCAAGCGCTTTTAAAAAAGCTTCTTTTGCTGCAAACCTTGCCGCATAATGTTCGTACTTATGGCCCATGGTTTCGCAATGCGCTATTTCATGTGCTGAAAAGACGAGTTCCCTGAACCCTTCTTTCTTTTCCATTTTCTCAGCAACCCGTTCCACATCCACCAGGTCGGTACCGATTCCGAATATCATGGCGCCGTTTTTTTGTTCAATTTACTGATTTGCTCCCGAATATGGTCTTCTTCTTTTTTGGTGGCGATCACTTTGGTTAGAGCAGCCTCGTAATAATGCAGCGCTTCTTTATACATTTTTTGTTTGTATAGATAATCTCCTGCAAGCACATAAGCATTATAAAATTCAGGATTGCTGGCTACTAAGCTATCGGCATTGAACTGTTTTCCATCCTGTATCCTTTGTTTCATTGTACGGAAGGCTACAAAATTTTTATAGTCATTCGTCAGCAGGAATGTATCAGCCGCAATGGTAAGGTTGCTGTCTGCTATCTCTTTATTTCCCTTCATTCCTTTCTGGGCAAAAACTTTATTCAGGTCATATGCAACATATTCACCCAATTGCCAGGGTGATGTGGAGACCCATACCACCAGTTTCTTTGGTTCAAATACAATGGAATGATGGGCGATGAGCTGGTTAATGGTTTTTTCATTACCCATCCCTATATCGGCATTGTTCAATCCTTTTCTGTCTCTCAGGATATTTATGGTCTTTTGTACCGTGTTCTTTCCATTGGCTTCCAGCAGCTGCATCATTCTTTTATAGCGGTATGATGATGCGCTTTCGTTCTCCTGTTGGATATTCATCTTTGTTTTGCCCAGGGTATTGCTTTGAAAATGGTTGGTGCAAATGATTAGGTCTTTCTTTGGGTCGTATACATCAAGGGCATCCGGTGTTTTTTCGATTATCACTGCTTTGTTATCTGCCGCAGATGCCACTAAAAAAGATTCCGATACAAACATTTTCCGTGATTTAGCTATAGTAATTGCTTCATTGATATTCTTTGCATACTGCAGAATCTCCTTTGTTACCAATGATACAGGTGTGGCGGAGCCCGTTGGCAGGCTTGATTTGGCTGCATTGATGGTAACCGATACGCCCTGGTCATTCATCCCGGAAACGGCTCCGGTGAAACCTCCCCAGGTAACCGTCATGAACTTATGGCCTTTTGCTGGATTGAAGAAGGCAACAATTTTATCTTCTGCAAATTTATCTCCCACATAAAAATCAAAATTGCGACCGATAATCATGGTACTATCCTGCGACATGGCGCCCCATGTACCGAAAGATGTGCATCCAACCATGGCAAGATTCTGAACAGCATGGCCAATATCGTGTGCTGCATGGTAATTCAGGATGCGTTGATAATTTGAGCCAAGATATTTATAGGCCGGAGATGCAGATTCTGATATTCCATAAATTTCTTCCTTGTATTCCTCAGTTACATTCTTGTCAAGTTTGCGATTGAACCACCCGATAAGATATTTAAGGAAGCTTCTTTTAAATTTCGATGGGATCATCTTTTCTATCTGCTCTGCAAAATGATCTTCCTGTTGCACCACTAACTCTTTTGTTAATTTACCATTGATGACACCACGTTCAAATGGCTCTCCTTCCACATATAATTCATATAAACCGCTTTTGCTGTGGCGGAACCAGGAATTTTTCAACGTATAGAGTCCATTCCCATGATTGGTGCGTTGTAATTGCAGGCTGCTTGTATCAGCAATCTTCGGAGGATATACCTTCGAAACCTGTACCAGGTAAACAACCCCGATGATCAGCAGCAACAATATTGCCCCGAACACATAACCAACTCTTTTCCAGAATTTCTTTCTTTTAAGCATTTCTTATTTTTTCTACTATACTTTCATTACCCATAAAAGCAACACAGGTAACAATACCACTCATGGTGGCCCCAAGTATCCCATGCAAATTTAAATTCTGGCCCGTTAAGTATAGGTTGGGAATTTTAGTTCTTGGGGAAATGAATGTCTTTAACGGATTGCGGTAATCTTTTGCAATACCATACAATGAACCATCGTCATTGCCAATATAATCCCGGTAAGAAAGCGGCGTTGATGTGTAATAGGACCTGATCGCATTCCTTATTCCCGGGAATTTTTCTTCTACAGTATCGATCAGCTTTTCTGCTTTTCTTGTTTTGAATTCTTCATAATCCTTTCCCCTTTCTGTTTCATTAGAAACAGTATTAAAAGTACCTGCCCATTTTTCCACTTCATTAAAACGCATATAAGTGAGAATGGTCATAGACTCGGCATACCCATCTGTTTTAGATGAAGAAGCGAAGAATAGCGAGTAAGCCAGCGGCCAATTCTCTTCCGTATGGGCAGCCGGGTGCCAAACATGCCCTTCCTTCTGGTAATAATAATTGTGTTTGGTATGTGGGAATGTATCCTTCTTAAAAACAATATTCACAGTAAAAGAAGAAATGGTGTTCTCCAGTTCCTTTACCCTGCTCCGGTAAGCTTGTTTGATCAGGCCTGTTTCCGTCATATCCAGTGTTCGTACCGGGTGCATATTACTTATGAAGCTCCTGCCATATACATGAGTGCCATCGGCGAGTTGTACAGAGCTAACTTTCCCTTTCTCCACTATGATCCGCTTCACTTCAGCATTGCGGCGTATCTCACCCCCATGCTTACGGATATTCTGCACCATATATTTAGTGATGTTAGATCCCCCATCAATACATTTCCAGGAACTTTCAATATAACTGTTCAGGATCATGGCATGTACATAGAGTGGTGTTTTATTACCCTGCAAAACATACAACATATTATTACCTACAAGTACGGACTGTAATTTTTTATTGTCAGTAACAGATTCTATAAATTTTTGCAGGTCTATCTCCAGCACAGAAGTCTTCTCGTTCACATTGCCACCGGAACGCAGGTTATACAATGGAAATTTACTGCATACTTCTTTTATCTTATCACAATAAATACGTAATCCCTTCTCTTCATTGGGAAAATCTTTGAGTAGGTGCCGGATGAAATTCTCATACCCTTGTGCATACACATATTCCTTAGGGTCATTCTCTATAATGATCTTGTCGAAAACATCTTCATCCATTTTCAACAGCTTTAGTCTTCCAATCAGTCCCAGGTATTTAAAAACCTGGTAAAGGTTTTGACCTTCGCCCAATCCGCCCAGGTAATGTACGCCAGAATCGAAGATTACTTTATCACGTACATAGGTTTGCAGGCTTCCTCCCGCCTGTTTGTTTTTTTCAAGCACACAGACCTTATATCCTTCCCTGCCCAGTATATCAGCACATACCAGCCCGCCCATGCCGCTTCCGATTATTACAATATCGAATTCTTTTTTCAACAATTTTCTGTTTTAAAATTTCCGTATTCGAAATGTTGAGATCGTTTGGTTTGGCATCTTAACCCTTAAACTTTCTAAAGCCGCTAAACCATCTTCAAAATAAATATCGTGTTTGATGTAAGTTTCGAATCCGCCACTTCTCTGTAGCTCATTTTTCTTTCCGCTGCAATACCCCTGATCATCTTCCCCGATAAAAAGCTTAGCCCTGTTTCTTTTGTCTTGTTAAAATTCAAAACCCTCGTTGAGAAGAACTCGGTAAGCTTTGTGCGCTTGTGCTGTTCTTCTTTATCCTTATCCCCGTCACGTATAATCACCACGCCGCCGGGGTTGAGATTACTGATGCATTTTTCAACCAGTTGTTTTTGTTCTTCCGGTTGCAGGTAGTGTAATATGTCGGCCAGAATGATCGCATCGTATTTTTCAAATGCAAACTCCATTACATCGCTATGCACAAAATTAACTCTATCAGTTTTGCTGAAACAATGATTCGCTGTTTCAATTTTCTCTTCATCATAATCTATCCCGGTAATCTCTCTTTGTGGAGAGGTAAACGACAACATGTACGACATGAACCCATACCCACAGCCAATGTCCAGCATCCTGCCCTTCACAGGAGCAAGTTCGTGAAAAGGCTGGTAGTTTTTTTCAAGTCTTGTTTTAATACGCATATACCATTCCAGCACGGGGCCTTTGTATAAATAATTATAAATTAATTTTTCCCGGAAATATTTTGGCTGTTCCATTTCCTGCTTAAGTAAACCAAACTCTTCCCGGAAATAACGGCCAATATATTTTGCCCTTTCTGCATATCCATTTCCAAAGTTTTTGTCTTCAGGCTTGATTCGTGGCAAGATCTTAACTGTAAGCTGCCCATCCTTTAAAAGCTGATCTTGTTTCGTTAATGTATAGTCCGTACCATGTATCATGATGGGCAAGATATCAACGTTCAGTTTTTCGGCAATATAGAATGCTCCTTTATGAAACCTTTTGATCTCTCCATCTTCCGACCTTGTTCCCTCGGGGAAAATGATAATTGAATATCCATTCCTTATCCTTTCTTCCACATGGCTGATATCGGTCTCTATTTCTTCAGCTGGAAAATAATCCGCCATACGAATTACTTTACCAAAAAGGGGTGAATTCCATATACGGTTATTGGTGAGCATGATGAGTTTGGGGTGCAACATGATCAGCGGCAGTATATCCAGCGAAGATTGGTGATTGGCAATGATAATGGCAGGGGTATCAAACTTTTCGTGCCGGGGGTTAATGATCTTCTTTTTTACATTGATCATAATATATACCAGCCGCCTGCACACTTTGGCAATGATGCGATGGTAAAGCAGTTTGCCCTTCTCTTTAATATTGAACAAGGCAAAAATGTACGCAATGTGCGTAAAGGCCACACTCCAGCCGATGAAATAAGAAAATGCGAAAGAAGACTTTATGAATCCCCAGAGCGTCCAGGGAAAACGGTTTTTGTTTACCCGCTTCTTTATCAACACAGAAAATAAAAAGGGAATGAGTATTTGCGCCATTACTACCACGCAAACAATTCCGATGATAGAAATCAGAGCAATGGACCTTAATGCAGGATGTTTTGCAAATATTAAAACGCCCAGGCCGGCAATGGTAGTAACAGCAGATAAGATTATCGAAGATTTAAAAGAAGACAGGTTTTTCTTTCCTGTTTTGTATTCCTGTAATAAGCCATCCATGATAAAAAGGCTGTAATCATCGCCCAATCCAAATATGAGTGTGGATACAATGATGTTGATAATATTGAACTGGATGCCCGCCATACCCATGATACCCAGTATCCAAACCCAACTGATGAACATGGGAATGAATGAAACTAACGTAAGTTCAATTCTTCCATACATGAGCAGCAAGACAAAGAACACCAGCAACGAGGTCATTAATGCAATCCTTGTAAAATCAGAATTGATGATCTCAACAAAACGATTGGTGAGGTATTGCTTATCCAGTACGGTAACGTGCTGTTCATTCTCAAAGCTGTTATATACTTCCTGCCTTTTTTCCGGGACTGTTTTTACCAGCGTTACAACTGTTGATTTACCCGGCTTCTCTGTTATATAATCATCAAGAAAGTTTTTTCGTACCTCCTCCATTGCGTTTTTGTCAACCACCCCGAAACTCTTGTTCAATAACAATTTAAAATTATCAAAGGCGGATGCTCTGAATTTTAAGACGGCCCCTTCTTTATACAGCGTGGCAAGCAGGTCTTGTTTTTTTTCTTCCGTCCAGTATTGCTTCCACTTATCAATTCTTATCTTTTGCAAGGAGTCGGATATGATAAGAGAAGATACGCCTGAATATTTTTTTACTACATTATTGTTCTCAAGTTTTTCTATTTGTTCAACCAGTTTTTCATTGTTCTGTAGCGCATCATCCAGGGTTTTTCCTTCGGTTACCAGGTAAACAGATTGTAATGCATATTGATTTATCTGGTTGAGTTTCTTTTCAGCATCCTTTAGTTTCCCCGACATGTAGTTCATGTTTTGGAGGTCTGATTCAAAACTTACTTTCCCTGCCCAAAAGGCAAACACTATGGTCAAAACTAAAATGATAGGCACCAGGTATTTATTATACTCCGGGCGGTAAGAGGCTATTCTGTCGATCCATGAAAACTTATTTCCTGTATGTGTCGCCTGCTCTTTTTTTGAAGCGATAAAATGCGGCAAAAAAACCAAAGAACAAAGCGAGGCGCCAATTAAACTGAACGCCGCAAACAATCCAAGGTCTTTAAGCATTTCTGATTCCACAAACTGCAGGCATAAAAAACCTCCGATTGTGGTAAAGCTTCCCACCGTCATAGGATGTGCAAGATCACGAATCAGTTGCCGGATATTTGCCGTGTGCCGATAATGATTAAATACATGGAGTGAATAATTAACAGCAATCCCCAACACTACAGAACCTGTGCCCAACGCAATGACCGATATTTTTCCTTTAATAAGATAAATGGCTGCCAGTGAAAACAAAGCACCAAACAGAACAGGTATAAGAATAATTAACGGCGCTCTTTTTTTCCGGAAATAAAGCCCTAAAAAAAAGATAATGAAGAGTACCGTGATCCCTTGGGTAAGTAATGAGTCCTGTCGGAGCTGGAGAGCATTACCTGCTGAAACGGCTGTAGCACCAAAATAGGAAGCGGTTACATTATTGATGCGGTTTGTATTTATTATACTGTCCAGGCCTTTTAACAGCAATGCATTCTTCCCTGTATTATTTGGAGGATATGCCGGGGTGATAAAAAGCACCAGGTGTTTCTGATCTTTAGTAATTATATAGTTATCATATAGTTCAAAGTTTTCATCATATTGTAATTGCTGAATTTTTTTTAACCCTAAAAAGCTGATCCCGACCGGATCTTTACTAATCATGCTTTTTAGTGCAATCCCTGCGGGAGAAGAAAGTGTTCTTAAATTCTGCTCCAGCGTTTCTTTAACTTTTGCAGGCGCTATCAGTGAATCTATTGATGTATAATCCTTATCATCCAGGTAAACGGGCAAATGATCGCTTATGGTACCAAATAGTTCCAGCGTCAGATCATCATCAATCTTATAGTTAATCTTGCTGATGAAAGGAGATAGTTTTGCCTGGATATTTTCAACCAGTTCATCGGCATAAGCTACCAGGCTATCAGGCTGTGCGGGGGCCGCTGTATCTTTCAGCGATACGGTAACTGCTAGCTTATCCATGAACTTTGAGTTTTGAAAAACTTCGTTCAGCTTTTCAATCTTCTTATCATTAGGTAAGATCTTCGAAATATCCTCTTCAAATTTCAATTGTGATGCAAACCAGCCGGCAAGCAGGAAGATAAAAGCAAACGTGGTGTATAGTGCCCACTGCCGTCTTTCGTAAAAAGAATATATCTGAAGTAATATTTTTTCCATGCCCTATTCGGTCTTTGCAGTAATCGCTGTTTTCTTCCCTGTCAGTTTTAAAAAAATGAATGTAAGCAACCCGAATACAACGCCAGCGATAATTGCCAGTGTAATGCTGCCATAAATGTATTGAACCAGGTTATTTTTAATTGATTCCAGGGTTATTGATCTGCTAAAACTTATCTGCATAGCGTTTGTGCCCATCCAGAAAGCCCCCATTTTATAACTCCCGTAAATAATAACTGGTATCATGGGGGGAATACTGATGTTTGCAGCAACAATCACCAGGGGTTTGTTCAGCCTGAATAAAACAGCGAGAAAGATCGCTGCCAACAGTTGAAACCCCCAGATAGGAATAATGCCCATAAATACGCCAAAAGCAACCGAAACAGATTTTAATTCGGCGGAATGATGTGGATTAAATAAATGGTCATCCAACAATTTTCTGAGTTTTTCCTTATTAAAAAGTATCCGTAAAAAATTACGTGGCCTGATATAAAGGAAACTGATGAGTACTAAAAACGTATTTAAAATACTTATCCTGAAAAAATCTTTGACTGGCCTGAAATGTGAAACCCTTTCATTCTTTGGTGCATAGTAAACAGTTACTGGCACAGACTCCACTTTGACCCCCTTCCATGCCGCCCTTACCAGAACTTCAATTTCAAATTCATATTTACGGGTGATGAAGTGCATTTTGCTTAACGGTAACAAAGGATATAGTCGGTATCCGGATTGTGTATCGGGGCAAGCAATTCCTGTTTCTACCTTAAACCAAAAATTAGAGAACTTATTACCAAAACTACTTCCCCCCGGCACAGAGGCCTGGCCCATATTGCGGGCTCCTATGATAATGCTGTTAGGGATTGTTTCAATTTTATTGATAAAGAGTGGAATATCTTTGGCAAAATGTTGCCCATCAGAGTCTATGGTTATACTATAATGATACCCCTTGTCTGCAGCATACTTAAACGCCTGTCTCAACGCCCATCCTTTACCCACATTTTTTGAGTAGCTGATAAATTGTACAGAAGGGAACCGAAGTAATACCTCAGCTGTATTATCAGTTGAGCCGTCATTAACCACTATAATATGATTGGAATACCCGGCTATGTCTTCAATTACCCCGGCAAGTGTAGAAGCATTGTTATAAGTAGGAATAATAACGCAGACTTTCAGAACATCAACTTTTTCCATCGGGGAAACAGAACCGGTCATTATTAAGGTTGTTTGGCATTAAATGAAACCTTTACGGGGCGGCGGTAAAATTAAAACAATAAAGGGAATAACTGCTTCGCTGTTTAAACAGTCCGTACGATCTTGTTTTCCGAACGCCTGTGTTTATCGGCTAACCGCTGCTTAATCCATTCGGGCCATTGAGAATTGTCTTCCGCATCATAAATACGTACCTGTTGCGCTTCGTTTTTTTGAAGCAGGTCTTCCTCTGTACAACCAAGTATCTGTGCCGCCGTTCTTACACCCGAATAACTTGCTCCGGAAATTCCGTGCGATATGATGCTTGACCCGCACATATACAGGTTTTCAATTTCGCTTTTGCTCGTAAAGGAAAAGGGGCCCGTTTGCCAGAATCCTTTTTCTGTACCATAAACATTTCCACGAGTAGAATTGATATAATGTTCATTGGTCATGGGCGTACCCAACTCCATGTGCACAATATTCTTGTGCACTTCAGGTAATATCCTTTTAAAAGTATTCAGCAATTTTTCGCAGAGCCTGTCTTTGATCCTAAGGTATTTTTCAGAGTGCTTTTTTCCTTCTTCTTTATATTCTTTGAAAGAACTGTAGTCAATAAATGTAACTACCTCAATGGTATGTTGTTTTCCGTTAAAGCTCGAGGGATCCTTTAAAGATGAACAGCTGATGAAAAGGGATGCAAATTCATCTTTTTCCAGTATATCAATCCGGGTGAGGTTATCATATAGTTCATCCATATCCTCGTCGGGCATGAACCATATATTCCCTGAGTCCAGTCCAGCGGTACGGATATCCATATCAACTGTTAAGAAAAATATCAGTGAAGTAACCGAATAGCGGGTAGCAGCAAGTTTTTTAAGTAATTTCTTACTAAGGTTACTGTGTCCCACAAGTTTATAGGTGGCTTCAGGGTCGGCATTAGAGATGACCCTATTTGCCACTATTTGTTCCCCTCCCTGTAGTTCCACACCGATGGCTTTGGGCTTTTTTTCACCGGACAATAATATTTTTTTTACCGTCTGACCAGTATGTATCTCCCCCTTATATCTTTTAATAGCTGTAGTCATGGCTTTTACTATGGCCGCTCCGCCACCCATAGGATAAAAACCCCCGTTAATATAATGGTCCATAAGAGCACAATGGAAAGGGAAGCTGGCTTTGGAGGGAGGGAGCCCATGGTCGCCACACTGTATATTAAGTACTTTTTTCAATAAGGGGTCCTTGATATGCCAACCAATCACCCGTTTCAGGCTGAACAGTCCATATTTGCCTAGGTGCCGGGTTCGGTAAGGAATGGTTATATTATCCCAAAAGCCATTCATACAGGATATAAGCTGTATCTGCCTGCTTATTTTCTGAACCAGCTCAAGGTATTTTTTTATTCCTTTTTTCTCCGTTGAAAAGCGTTTGGCAAGGGCTTCATACAGGTGTTCAGGTCCGGCTGGCATATCGATCCGCTCATTACCTATCCAGCAGTGCTCATAGGCTGCGGGGTTCATTCTGAAAAAAACAAGCTCCTGCCCGATACCCAAACCTTCATAGAGGTTGCCGGCAGATTCGCCCTTATCCATTGCCCCGATATAGTGTACGCCCGGACTGAAGCGATGCCCGTTAATATAAAAGCTATGGCACCACCCACCCGGCACATAATGCTGTTCAATAACAGCCACTTTTTGTCCTGCACGGGCAAGGCATAAAGCAGCGGCAAGCCCTCCTGCGCCGGAACCAATTATGATTGTATCAAAGTCCTTCATGTAGGTTGTTATTACCGAAGATAGCTTTTTATAGTAAGCCGGGTAAAGAAGAAAGTTGGGCCGGCGGATCTTTATTAACTTTTTCTTATTTAATTACTTAAGAAGTTTATGAAACCCGCTGGAACAGTGTTTTTTCTGGCTTTAAAGAGGACGTATAAAAAATTTATGGCACGGTTTTGGTTTTGTGGTTGGGGTGCCTGAAAATGGCCTGTTTCAAAATAATTTTCAACTTTTAAATCGCAATATTATGACTGACACAAATTTTCCAACCCCATCTGCCCAGGCAGCTCCAGCTAAAAACTACAAAAACATCATCATTGGTGTTTTAGCAGCAGGCCTTATCGCCGTTTCGGGGTTTTTAATCTATGCTAAAAACCAAAGTTCACAAACCATCCAGCAGCAGGAAACGCAAATTGCAAAAGTAAGCGCTGAAAAAAGTGATGTGCAAAACAGCTTTGATGCATCACTGGCCCGCCTTGACTCAATGACAACCATTAACACAAGATTAGAAAGCCAGTTAACAGACAAGAATAATGAGATCGCTCAGGTAAAAACAGAGATCCGCAGCATTTTAAATAAGAAGAATGCCACCGCCTCTGAATTAGCCAGGGCAAAAACTCTGATTGCATCATTGAATGAAAAGATATCTTCAATGGAGCAGGAAGTGGCTCGCCTTACGACGGAGAACCAGACATTATCTAATGATAAAGCTGTATTAATCCAGGAAAAAGAAAAATTAAACCAGGATCTAACTGCAACAACTACAGTGAAGCAGGAGCTTGAGAAAAAAGTAGATGTTGCATCTACGCTGAATGCTTCAAACATTATAATTACACCAATCAATGTAAAAGGCAATGGTAAAGAAAAAGTTTCTACAACAGCTAAACGTGTTGACAAATTTGTGGTAAGCTTTGATGTTGCTAACCGTATTATCCAGACTGGTAAGACAGATGTATATGTTGTGGTTATTGGTCCCGATGGCAAAGCTATTAATACCGGAAGTGAAACATTTACAACCCGTGAAGAAGGAGATAAGGCTTTTACTGCTAAAGTTCCTGTTGACCTGGAAACTGCAAAAAAGAAGAATGTTGAATTTGCTTTTATCCCAGGCACCGATTTCAAACAAGGTAGTTACACCGTTCAGATATATCAAAACGGATTTTTGATCGGCCAGGGAACACGTGAATTAAAGAAGGGCGGACTATTCAGCTAATAAGCCGGAAGGATCCACATATAATTAATTACAGTACCCCTGTAAAACAAATGAAGCTAATTGAATCTTAATAATTCAGTTAGCTTTTTTCTTTTCTGTATTCCCGGCTGTTGCCAGGAATTTATTTTAAAATCATATTACATCCTGAAAAATTATTCCGGCATGGGCAGATGCATTTGTTTGGAACAAGTTTACTCCAAAGCCATAATTTATTTACATTTGCATTTTTTACTTTATGAAAAGAAATATAAAATCTGTTGCTATCATTGGCGGAGGACCTGCTGGTTGTGCCCTTGCAACTTTGCTTAAGAGAAAAGGTTATAACGTAGCTGTATTTTACCTTGAAAAACGTCCAGAGATCATAGTGGGAGAATCCTTACTGCCGGCCATAATTCCTTTATTAAGAAAGCTGGGTGTGGAAGATGAGGTAAAGTCATATAGTACTTATAAACCCGGTGCATCGGTTTGGGTTAATAAAGATGAAGAAGCAACATCTCCTTTTAGTTTCGGCGGAGGAGGGTTACCGCCTTATGCTTATAATGTTCCCCGTTTGAAATTTGATAAAACCATTTTTGATCTGGCTATACGTGAAGGGGTGACTTTTTTTAATCATGTTGCAAAGATTGAGCGGGGGAGTAATACTGATGAACTGAAATTAAGTGATGAAACCATTGCTGCCACCAATAACTACTTCAAGGGCCAACCCGATCTGATAGTGGATGCTACCGGCCGGTCAAGAACTGTATCGAGGCTGCTGAATATACCCACCAAAGAAGGAGAACGAAAAGATGTGGCCATATTTGCGCACCTGAATAATGCAGAAAAAATAGACCCCTATAATATCCACCTCCATCGGCTGGAAAATGGCTGGGCATGGAGGATTCCTTTACCAGATCGAACTTCAGTTGGTGTTGTGATCAATCCAAAGCATTTAACCAAATACGGAAACAGCCGGGACGAACAGTACGATAATATTTTAAAGACAGACGATACCCTTTTGAAGTTTACCAAAAATGCAAAGAGGGAAACAGGGGTTGTTCAATATAACAACTATCAGCTTATTTCACAGCAGATGTATGGAAAGAACTGGTTATTGATAGGGGATGCTGCTGGTTTTCTTGACCCTATTTTTTCTTCAGGTTTATTCCTGGCCATTAAGAGTTCCTTTTCTGCTGCAGATGCCATAACGGAGGCAACTGATATCGCTTTTAAAAAGTATGAGAAGAGCCAGGTGTATGAACTTAGTGTTTGGCAAAAATTGGTCAACACATGGTATAGTGGTGGTTTATTCACTCTTATGACCGTAGGCAAGGAAAGGATGGATACCTCTTTTGGCCGGTTCATCGGCCCACATATGCAACGTCACCTCACACGGATTTTTACCGGTGAAGCTGTTTATAAAACCTATAGTCGTGGATTTTTAAAATTCATTCTTGGACCAATGATCAAATGGATGAAACTTGGTCGCCTGCACAACCGCAACATAAGTGACCTGGAGATAAAGTAACAATTTCCCATATTGAATAATATGAATACGCCTGAGCGGCAAAAGGGACTCGAACCCTCGGCCCTTAGCTTGGGAAGCTAATGCTCTACCAACTGAGCTACTGCCGCATTTTTCTTCTAAATAGCCCTAGTTTTGGTTCCACCTAACGTAAGATTACCACTAGAGCTACCATTTCATGATTTTCCTCTCGAATTTACGATGATTTTGCACCTGTTTATCTGCTTAAATAAAAAAAATCATTGATTTTGGGATCGTAAAGGCCTATTACCAGGTCGTTCATCAAGCTATTTTACCGTTCATCAAAACGACATTTTTATACTCAGATTCCCTCCAGTTTTAAAAAAAACAATACCAGTAAGGGTTTCAACCCAAATTTTGCTATTAATAATTGCCTATTACTAAAATATACTAAGTACTTTGTATTATATAGTACTATAAAATCACTTATCTTTGTGTTATCAAAGTAAGCAAAGCGTCAAAATACCAGGTTTACTAAAAACAAGCAACCAACTATTAAAAACGTATAAAACAAAAAGTCATGAAAAAGCAATCAGAAAACAACTTTGCAAAAATCAGCAAAGAAAACGTAACAGAATTAACCACAGTTGTAAACGAAACTTTAGCCCTTAACCTTATCCCGGTTAGAACATTCAGAGCTGTTGACTTGTGGAATATTCAGCGCAGGAGCAAAACTATGGTGTACAGAAGGCATTTTGCTTAATCTACACTGACCGATAAAAAGTATAGCCGATTTTTTATTTAGGTTTTAAAGGAGCCCCTTACCCAAAGCCCGTTTCATTAACCGGGCTTTTTTATTGTATTACCGGAAAAATAGCTTCATTTGTTCCGTTTATATTTTTTACCGAAGTCAAAAAACCCTATTTTTGCCTCCCGTTTTAAAGCGGGAAAACATACTCCTCCTTAGCTCAGTTGGTTAGAGCATCTGACTGTTAATCAGAGGGTCGTTGGTTCAAGTCCAACAGGGGGAGCAAAAACTAAAAGGAGATCAAATACGATCTCCTTTTAGTTTTTTAGTCTCCCGTCATAGTAACAGAACAGAATCTTTTAAAATTAAACGCATCTAAAGCCGATATCCTTTAAAAAGTGAATATAAAAGCCATTATAACCTGCATCTCCCGGATTAACAAATAAGTTTTGAACAAATATTGCTAACTTACTTTGCTCAGAAAACAGAAAACAGCAATGGCCTGGCATTGTCAAATTTTGCAAAAATCAGATAAAGAGCTGTTGCGTCAACTGCAAACTTATTCGATATGAAATTAAAAATTTCCCATCCTGATTTTATCATTTCTGTTCTTTCTTTTTTTCTTTTCTTACCGGGTTCTCATATTACTGCACAAAGTTCTTTTACCGGGAATGGTGGCAATTCCTTAGTTGGCGCCTATACCATTAATAAAACACTGCCAACAGGCGGAACCAACTTCAGCAGCTTCAAGGATTTTTCTGATGCACTTACTGCCACAGGAGTTACCGGTAATGTAGTGGCCACTGTGGCAGCGGGTTCTGGGCCGTATAACGAACAGGTCATCTTTCAAAACATCAGCGGTATTGGCGCAGGTGCTACTGTTACCATTGAAGGAAGCGGCGAGACCATTACTTCGGATACTGCCATCAACCAAACCGGCTCGAATCCCAACCGGCATATTATCCGCCTGATCGATCTGCAGTATTTTACCATCAACAACCTTCATGTAAATATGTTTCCCGGGTCAACCGGGTTTATTGCTGTGCATATACTTAACTCCGGAAACCATATCACCATCAGCAACTGCGTGGTTGATATGGGATCGGCAACCAGCACTTTGCTGGGCGCATTTGTTGCTAACGGAATTGCATCCAGTATTCTCACCCCGGGCGGCAGTTTCGATGCCATTAATATTACAGGTAATACAGTTACCGGTGGCGGGTACGGTGCTTCCGTGAACGGGCTTGCCTCCCCACTAGCCACCAGCGTAGTGATCAGCAATAATAACTTCAATGATTTTAATTCCAACGGCGTTTACCTGCGGGAGACTGACGGGGCCATCGTAAGCAGTAACCATTTTGATAAGAGCGCCGGGTCAACCGCCTCCACCAATGCAATACAACTTGCCCAGGCAGCCAATATCAATGGCAGGGTGTTCGGGAATTTTATCAAGATGTCGCAAACATCGGGCAGCCTGGTGGGTATTTACCTTTTTAACGGAACCGGGCACAAAGTGTACAATAACCTGATCTACGATATCCGTTCCACCAACGGCACCATTGAGGGCATTCGTGTACGAACCGGCGGTACCGCACCGGAAATATATTTCAATACCGTATCCATCGATAATGCAACAGCAACGAGCGGAAACCTGAAATGCTTCCGTGAAGAGCTCAGTAATACCGGTTCTGTACTGCGGAATAATATCTTCAGCATCACCCAAACAACCAGCGGTACCAAAACCGCCATTGAACTGGCTTCAACCAGTAACGTAACCACTGCCATCAACAGTAACTACAATGTTTTCTGGGTGCCCGGGGGTAACGTGGCCATGCGGGGAACAACGGCTTATGCAAGCATTGGTGCATGGCGAACAGCCAGTACACAGGATGTCAATAGTTTTGAGACCGACCCCAATTTCGTGACTGTAACCAATCCCATTCCCAGGTCGGGTGTAATCAATAACCAGGCAATGACCGGCACCGGCATCACAAACGATATCATCAATGCACCACGGGGGGCTGCGCCAGATCCTGGGGCCTATGAATTTACCCCTCCTGCTGCTGATGCTGCAATAACCAATTTTATCTTACCACCGATACCCCATTGCGCCAATACATTAAATGTTCAGTTTGAACTGACCAATGCAGGAGGTGATCCCCTGAACAGTGTTACCATCAACTGGACCGTGAATGGTGTTCCGCAACCGGTTGTGAACTGGAATGGTCCATCGCTTCCTCCCGGGTTATCAACTGTGGTCACGCTGGGTACTGTTCCGGTGACCGGTTCAAACATCTATAATTTTTCCGCCACCGCATCCAATCCAAATGGCGGACCTGATCCCAACCCGGCCAATAACAGTTATACTTTTAACGGATTCAGAAGAGGATTGGAAGGATTGTTCACCATTAACAGTGCCGCACCGGCTTCCCCTACCAACTACCAGAATTTCCAGTCAATCGCCAATGAACTTAATCAATATGGAGTGTGTTCACCGGTCACCATCACCGTACTCAATGGCCCGTATACCGAGCAGGTTGTTTTTAATACTATCCCGGGAAGCAGTGCCATAAACAGGGTTACCCTGAATGGTAACGGCCAGGTGCTGCAGTATGATCCTGTCGTTGCAACCAATGATCATATCCTTCAGCTAAACGCAGTGAACTACATTACCGTTGAGAATCTGACGGTAAATAGTCTCAATGCCACACAGGGAAGGGGGATCCACATCACCAACGGTTCATCCAAACTGGCTATACGTAACAATACCGTTAATGTGTCCTTATCCAATTCAACTTCTTCTTCTTTTGGCATCATCATATCCGGAGCCAACTGGCTGCTCGATGGTTCCCTGTCTGACAGCGTGGTAATTTCAGGCAACGCTGTTTCGGGAGGTTATTCAGCTATACAGTTATCGGGCGTTCATTGGACAACCCCGTTAACCCGGATATCGGTCATCAATAACACGGTGCTGGACTGGTATGGCTTCGGTATTTACTTGTCGTATACAAATAGTGCATTGGTATCCAAAAACATCATCCGCAGGCCAACCAGAACCAACTCCGGCAGCGATGCTGTTACACCTGCCGGCATTACAATACCGGCCGGTTCCCTTTCTTTCTTACTGGAGAAGAACCGCATTTATGATCTGCACGTCAGCATGCCGGGCAGTTCCACCATCAGCCGGGGTGTATACATGAGTGGCACCACCACCGCACCTACATCGGGCACCATTCAAAATAACCTGATCTATGGGATGAACAATGATGGGGCACAGTATGGTATCCAGAATAATTCCGTAACCGGCCCGGTCAATATCTACCATAATACGATTGTACTGAACAATGCTACGGGTGCAACCACTTCCAATACCAATGCCATTAACCTGTCAAATCTGTCTACACAAAACGGCATTGATATGCGGAATAATATTTTTGTTGTTACCCGTGGGGGAACCGGCATAAAACGCATTATCGATGTGTCGGCGTCAACAGCTCCTTTTACATCGAATTACAATGCCGCCTGGCTGAATGCCACGGGAGGAACCCAAACCTATGGACAGATCGGCAGCACCAACTATGTCAGTTTTATTGACTGGCAGACCGGAACCGGGAAAGATGCCAATTCTGTTTTTGCAGATCCGTTATTTGTAAATCCTGCCTCCGGAAATTTTATGCCAACCAATGGGGCAGTGGATGGTGCAGCAATGGGTACATCTGCCGTTGGCGGTATCACAGATGATCTCTTTGATGTAGTACGAAATGCTAATCCCGACCCCGGAGCTATTGAATTCTTTCCAACAGCCTGTTCAACTCCAAACGGCGGAACAGCTTCTACTTCGTCCGGGCCATTCTGTACTTCAGGTTCAGGAACCATAACAGCAACAGGCTATTCTGCGGGAACCGGAATCAGCTATCAATGGCAATATTCGAATGATAATTTTATCAGCAACATCAATGACCTTACTGGCCAGATTAATCCTGGCAGCGCCGCAACAGGTGTTATTACCAGCACAACCTGGTATCGCCTGAAAGTAACCTGCTCGGCAGGGCCATCAATCGCTTATTCCAATATTGTTTCAATAACAGTTAATCAAGCTGTGTCCATTACCACCCATCCCTCTTCACAAACGGTATGCAGTGGTAACAATGTAACTTTTACCGTTGTTTCCACGGGCACAGGGCTCAGTTATCAATGGAGAAAAGGAGGTGTGAATATCGGCGGAGCTGTTTCAGCTTCATATAGCATTACAGGTGTAACAATTGGTGATGCGGGTAACTATGATGTAATTGTGACTGGAACATGCGGACCGGTAACATCTAATACTGCTATTCTAACTATTAATGCAATTACGGCCATAGTCACACAACCTGCCAATCAATCTGTTTGTGTTACCGCCAATTTAACTTTTACTGTTGGTGCAACAGGTACCGGGCTTAGTTATCAATGGAGAAAAGGAGGAGTGAATATTGGCGGAGCTTCTTCAACTTCATATACTATTACAAGTGTAACAGTTGGGGATGCCGGTAACTATGATGTGGTAGTGAGTGGCAGTTGTGGTACTGTAACATCCAATACAGCAGTACTGACAGTTAATGCAGCCACTGCAATAACAAGCCAACCTGCCAGCCAGATAGTTTGTATAGGTGCTAATGTACCCTTTACTATTGTTGCCACGGGCAGCGGACTTAATTATCAATGGAGAAAAGGAGGAGTGAATATTCTCGGAGCCACGTCAGCTTCATATACTATTACAGGTGTAACAGCTGGGGATGCCGGTAACTATGATGTGGTAGTGAGCGGCAGTTGCGGTACCATTACTTCTTCTACAGCCATATTATTGGTAACCGCTACCGGAACATGGACCGGCGCAACCAGCGCCAACTGGAATACGGCCAGCAACTGGTGCGGAGGTATTCCTCTTTCAAACACTGATGTGGTGATTCCTGCTGGCGTTCCCAATATGCCGAACCTGAGCGGGGGCAACGGTGCTGCACGCAATATAACAATCAATAGCGGGGCTTCATTGACGGTTGGTACAGGCGGGCTGCTGGAGATTTATGGTAACCTGGTCAATAACGCAACATTTAATGCGGCTAACGGAAACCTGGCCTTCAGGGGATCTGCATCCCAGTTGATTGCCGGTTTCGCTACCATTAATGCAACAATGAATGGATCTGGAGGCATTGTTCTTGCAGGCAATGCAACAATAACCGGAACACTTACACTAATCAATGGCAATATCACACTTGGATCCAATAACCTGTCTCTGGCTGCAGGAAGTAATGGATCGTTGGCATCACATATTATTACCAACAGCTCAGGCAATGTAGTGGTATTAAACCTTGCTGGTTCTGATTCCAGGAATGTACCTATCAGCATTAACGCAACAAGCTATAACCCGGTAACGCTTACAGCCAATGCCGGGCATACTGCCGATAATTTTACTGTCAACATAAAACAAGGTGTATTTATTAATGGCGTATCGGGAACGTTGTATTCAGATCATGTGGTTGACAGGACCTGGATCATCAATGAAGGAACAGCGGGTGGCAGCAATATTAATATAACCCTTCAGTGGGTGGGAGTTCAAGAGCTTAGCGGATTCGACAGGACCCGTTCGCATATCTTGCGCCACAACGGAATTTCGTGGTTGCCTGGCCCATCAACCGGCGCAACCGGTAGCAATCCGTATATACAAACACTTACGGGTGTGGCTGCTTTTTCTCCTTTCGCAGTAAGAACAGAACCGATACCAAGTCCAGGTACCGGAATTTATCCAAATCCTGCAAAAACTATTCTGAATGTTGTTCTTGACTTACCAACTGCAGGAGATGTCAGTTTCTCTATTTATGATGCAACAGGGCGTTTGGTTAGCCAGCAAACAAACAGGCTGAACAACGGGTTAAGCCAGACTACAATCGATGTGAAAAGGTTGAGTTCAGGTATTTATGTTTTGAAAGTATCAACCTACGAGGACGAGCAATTTCGTGTACAGAAATTTATAAAATTGAACTAAATCATTCCTTACTGGTAATTATCCTTGAACAGCGTAAAAGAGAGGTGCAATTTATTGCACTAACAAAAGCCGGTAATTAAAAAGTGGTTTTTCAACAGGTATTGTATCCAATTTGGTTTGACACAACGCTGTTTATTGTTTACACAATTGATCCTATATTGATGGATGTTGCAGTTCAGGAGAAAGCAATACCGTTTACACAGTAGTAGTGTCGTCAAAAATGTTTAGCTATCCATTTGCTCTGCACTGCAAATGTTTTACTGGTCGCAAATATATAGTGGTCTTTGTATGTGATAACACACCACTTTTGCACAATGTTAATAACCCTTCCGGGCTCCCTGGTAACAAGTTCTGCACATAAGGTTATGGGGTAATTAGCCGGGTATACTTACAAACACCCCGTCTTCTCTCAGTTCTACGGGAAAGGTTTTTAGGTAATAGCCTTCTCCACTGCTATTCCGGCCAGTTTGGGGGTTAAATTTATATCGGTGTACGGGGCAAACAAGATTGCCAATTGCATCTATATAACCATCTGCTAAAACTCCGCCGGCATGCGGACATTTTTGAGTACAGGCAAAAATCCGGTCATTATGTAACCCAACAGTAATTGTTTTACCGGCAACTTCCAGCATGGCCAGGCCGTTTTCTGAAAAATTGATTTCAGAAATACTTTCTGCGATTTTATGCCAGGAGTTTGTTGACATTTATTTTTATTTTTCTTCAATATATTTCCCCCTTAAAATTCAAACAGGAGATATATAAATTTTAATAGAAAAACTCAGCTTTATATGGGTATCGTACCCGATACATTTTTCTTACCTCATTTAAAATGGTTTTCCTGAGACCATCTACGTTAGTTTTTTCGGTAGCAGAAACGAAAACACAATTTCCCTGCGTTTCATTTTGCCAGCGTTCTTTCAGGTCGTTGAGTATTTCTTTTTTTACGTCAGGTTCCAGCCATTTGTCAAAAGATTCCTGTTCATATTTATCCATCTTATTAAAAACAGTGATCGCCAGTTTATCGGCGGCACCAATTTCTGCAAGTGTTTTATTAACCACTTTCAATTGCTCTTCATATTGCGGATGAGAAAGATCAACCACATGCAGCAACACGTCAGCTTCCCTTACTTCGTCCAGTGTACTCTTAAAACTCTCCACGAGGTGATGTGGCAATTTGCGGATGAATCCTACTGTATCACTCAACAAAAAAGGGGTTTGTTCAAACACCACTTTACGGGTGGTGGTATCCAGCGTTGCAAATAATTTATTTTCAGCAAATACATCACTCTTGCATAGTAAGTTCATCAGTGTAGACTTTCCCACATTAGTATAACCCACTAATGCAACACGAATGAACTCTCCCCTGTCTTTACGCTGGGTAAATGCCTGTTTGTCTATTTCGGCTAACCGTTTTCGCAATACCGAGATCTTATCTTTTACAATACGGCGGTCTGTTTCAATCTCTGTTTCGCCCGGCCCTCTTGTTCCTACGCCACCCCCTTGCCTTTCCAAGTGTTTCCACATTCCTTTGAGGCGTGGTAAAATATATTGGTATTGTGCCAGCTCAACCTGTGTTTTGGCCTGGGCTGTTTTTGCACGGCTGGCAAAAATGTCAAGTATAAGGTCGCTACGGTCTATCGTTTTTACCTTCAGTTCTTTTTCAATATTTTGTATCTGTGACCCCGTAAGTTCATCATCAAATATCACGAGATTGATATTTCCCCTGAGCTGTATAAAGTGTTTAATTTCCTCCAGTTTTCCTTTACCAACAAAAATTTTACTGTCGGGGTGAGGTAGCTTCTGGGTAAACCTTTTTACCGCATTTGCGCCTGCAGTTTCTGCCAGAAAAGCCAGTTCATCCAGGTATTCATTTACCATGGGTTCGGTTTGTTCCTTGTAGATCAACCCTACCAGGATGGCATTTTCTTCTTGCCGGATTATTTTTTTAGTTTCTATCAATAGCTGATCCTGTTTTAAAATTGTTTCATGTAAAGATACTTATCCCATACCGAGTTTCATTTCCATATAAATATCAAAGCGTCCCGGTGTTTTCCGGGACGCTTTGATTATATCTTTCTTATTCTTTAATTTTTTGAAGCTGTTTCGTTGACCCACTTTTTCATTTCGGGGCATGACTTAAATTCATCATCTACCAAAATATAGTAAGTAACCACTTTTTTCATGAACCATTGTTCAAGTACTTCGTTCTTTTTTTCTTCCAGTGCCCGCTGCGCTATCCTGTCATAATCATCTTTTATATTTTCCCTGTGTGGTTCTGTTTTGGTTTGAAGATATACTATGCGTACTCCTTTTCTTCCTCTTTCGTCAACATATTCTGTTGGTTGAGAATATTGCCCTACTTTAAGATCTTTCAACATTACTACCAGGTCTTTATCAAGCTGATCAATAGTTACGTAAGGACTTCCATCTCTACCAACAATATGACCGGCTGTAAATTTACTCGCCTCATCATCGCTGAATTTGGCAACCGCTTCTCCAAACTGCATAGTTCCTGCAATCAATTTTGCCCTTACTGAATCGAGTTTTTCAATCGCAGCTTTTATCTCGAATGAAGTAACCTGAGGAACCATCAAAAGGTGCCTTACCACCGCATCGTCTCCGGCCCGGCTCACTAACTGCATGATATGGTAACCGAACCTGGTTTTAAAAGGATTGGAAACCTGCCCTTCCTTCAAAGTAAAAGCCTTGCCCAACCAAACCGGGTCAAGTTCTTTTGAATAGCGGTTAACTTCATATTGTCCACCGGTTTCCTTACTGCCGGGGTCCATCGTGTATATACTGGCAATAGATGCAAAATCTTTTTTTCCTGATTCTATCTCTGCCTTAAATTCCTTTAACTGTTGAATACAATATTCCTCAGCTTCCCGCTGTGCTTTTGGAAATGAAATAATCTGGCTGACCTCCAGTTCACTTTCATAAAGGAACAAACTGTCTTTTGGAATTTTATCGAAATACTCTTTCACTTCTTTGGGTGTTATCCTTACATTCTCTACTACTTTATTCCGCATAGCCTCAGCCATTTTCTGGTCGCGGATAGGTTCTTTAAAATCTTCTTTAAGCTGGTAAACAGTTTTTTGAGCAATTTTTTCCAGCTCATCTTTTCCGCCAAACTGTGCCATGAAACCACGTATCTTATTATCAATTATAGTTTCTACTTCTTCATCAGTCACAGGCAAAGAATCTTTTTCTGCCTGTAGAACCAGGGCTTTAATTCCCATGGCCTGTTCAAGCACCTGGCATCTTGCATTGGGTGGCACAGCAATATTCTGGCGCTGCATATCAAGAATACTGTTGTCTACATCACTTTTTAAAATGACTTTATCGCCAACCACTGCAACAATTTTATCAGCTACCACTGCTTTAGGCTGACTCGTTTGAGCAAAAGAAGTTATAAGCAATCCAAATGCTGAAATAAAAAATAGAAAATACTTTTTCATTAAACTGATTTTAATCCTGCCCTTTTACGGCCATCCTGCCGGAGGCGGTTTCAAAAATAATCTTCTGCCTTATAACCCGGCGTATACGCCTATGTATTTAACAAAAGATTGAGAAGGCATCAATGGGCAAGAAGCATTAGAGCGTACGTTTTACCTCTACCTCTTCAAATGCTTCAACTATATCGCCAACCTTGATATCATTATAATTTTTTATGGTCAGCCCGCATTCCATACTTGAGGTGACTTCTTTTGCGTCGTCTTTAAACCGTTTCAAACTACCCAACTCTCCGGTAAAGATCACAATACCATCACGTACCAGCCTGATGCGATTATTCCTGGCCATCTTTCCATCCAATACAAAGCAGCCGGCAACACTGGCTTTATCAAACTTATACACCTCCCTTATTTCCACGTTAGCCAGTATTTTTTCTTCAACCACCGGCTCAAGCATACCTTCCATCGCACTCTTGATCTCTTCAATGGCATTATAGATAATGGAGTATAGCTTTATCTGGATAGCTTCGTGTTCGGCCATTTTAGCTGCCTGTAAAGTTGGGCGCACATTAAAGCCAATGATGATAGCATCAGATGCGTTAGCCAATGTAACATCGCTTTCGGTGATAGCTCCAACTGCTTTGTGAATGACCCTCACAACAATTTCTTCAGTACTTAATTTCTGAAGAGAGTCGCTCAATGCTTCAACAGAACCATCCACATCACCCTTGATGATCACATTAAGCTCTTTGAAACTTCCCAAAGCCAAACGACGGCCGATCTCATCCAGTGTAATATGTTTCTTTGCCCTCATTCCCTGCTCTCTCAATATCTGTCCACGCTTATAAGCTACTGACCTTGCATCACTTTCATCTTCATAAACCTTAAAGGTTTCTCCAGCCTGTGGGGCTCCATTCAACCCTAATATCAATACCGGTGTAGATGGAGGTGCCAATTCCTCACGCTGGTTACGTTCGTTATACATGGCTTTTACCTTACCAAAATATTGTCCGGATACGATCATATCTCCCACACGTAATGTTCCGTTCTGTACGAGTATGGTTGCCACATAACCACGACCCTTATCAAGCGTGGCTTCAATAATAGTACCGCTGGCTTCTTTATCCGGGTTTGCTTTTAATTCAAGAATATCTGTTTCCAGTAATATTTTTTCCAGAAGCAGGTCAACATTCATTCCTTTTTTAGCGCTTATTTCCTGGCTTTGGTATTTTCCTCCCCAGCTCTCCACCAAAATATTCATGGATGCCAGTTGTTCTTTTATTTTTTCAGGATTAGCTCCGTCTTTATCCATTTTATTAATGGCAAATATCATGGGTACATTTGCTGCCTGGGCATGTGAAATGGCTTCTTTTGTTTGTGGCATGACCGCATCGTCTGCTGCAACAACAATTACCGCTATATCGGTAACCTTAGCACCTCTTGCACGCATTGCCGTAAATGCTTCGTGACCAGGTGTATCTAAAAAGGTGATATTTCTTCCGTCTTTTAATGTTACTTCATACGCTCCAATATGCTGTGTAATACCTCCGGCTTCACCGGCAATAACATTGGTGTTGCGTATATAATCCAGTAGAGATGTTTTACCGTGATCCACGTGGCCCATGATGGTTACAATCGGCGCTCTTGGTTTCTGATCTTCTTCTGCATCATCATCTTCTTCTGCATCCATCTCATTTGCTTCTTCAACTCCTATAAATTCCACTTCATAGTTAAATTCACTGGCCACCAGTTCTATAACATCCGCTTCGAGACGCTGGTTGATAGACACCATGATACCAAGGCTCATACACTTACTAATGACATCTGCAAAACTTACATCCATCAGGTTGGCCAATTCGCTCACAGAAACAAATTCTGTTACCTGTAGTTTATTGCTTTCGTCCGTTGCACCTCCGGCTAATTCAGCCTGCTCATCTCTTTTTGCTTTACGATATTTTGCTTTTAAGCTCTTTCCACGTCCACCGGCTCCGGCTAATTTTGCCTGTGTTTCTTTAAGCTTATCCTGTATTTCTTTTGCATCAATAACTTTATCTTCCCTGCGTCCAGACCCTGTACCAGCAGACCCTCTGTTAAATCGTCCACCTCCTGTTCTGCCAGCAGAACCTGACCCGGCTGGACCTCCTCCCGGTCTTCTGTTTTGTATTCCCTGATTTTGTTGATTCCCATCCTGAGGCAATCCCCCCTTTCTCTCCATTGGGATACGCTTGCGCTTGCGTTTTTCATCGCTATCTTTTTTTGGCCTTGTTTCATTATCAACAGGTAATTCTATTTTACCCATGATCTTGGGACCCGATAGTTTCTTTGCCTTAATATTTTCAATTACAGGAGCAGTATCTTTTTGTGATTCTTCTGCTTTCTCTTCTTCAACAGGTTTCTCAACTTCTTTTTCTTCGGTCTTTTTCTTTCCCTTCTTGGCAGTCTCTTCTGCTTTTTTACTTTCTTCTTTAGCCGTTACTTCTTTTTCTTCATCTTTCTTAGAGGTCTTCTTGGTTGTTTTTTTCGGCTTGGTGGATGAGTCTATCGAATCAAGGTCAATCTTGTCAAGCACTTTGGGCGCTTCCAGTTCAGGTGCCTGTATCTTTGTTAGTTTAGAAGCCGATTCTTTTGTTTGCTTTGCCGGTTCTGCTTTTACTTCTGGCTCTGCCGGTTTCTCCTCTTCTGCAGATTTTGTTTCTTTTGCTTTTACTGTTTCTTTTTTCTTAAAGGAGAGGTCTTCTTCATCTCTCTTCTTTTTCAGCTCGCCAACATTCACACCTTTCGGAAGGTCTATCTGCTGGGCCTTTTGTTTGGCAACCTTATCCTGTTGAAACTCCGACTGCAGCACACGGTACATTTCTTCCGAAAGTTTTGATGTGGGCTTCAGGTCGTCGCCTTTGAAGTTTTTGGATATAAGAAAGTCTATTAAGGTATTGGTACCTATATTAAATTCTTTGGCTGCCGCCATCAACCTTGGTGTATTTACTTCTGCCATTCTTTTTTTGATAGCCCTAACTCAATCGGGGCTGATTTTTCTTTTAGTTGTTCTTTTTTAATCTTCGTATTGGTCAGGTTTTATTCTTTTCCAAATTCTTCCTTCAATATTCTGCGTACATCTTCAATTGTTTCTTTTTCCAGGTCTGTTCTACGCTCCAGTTCCTCTGACGTTAGATCAAGCACAGACCTTGCTGTGTCACAACCTACTCTTTTTAGTTCATCAATCACCCATGGTTCAATTTCATCGGTGAATTCATCCAGGTCAATATCAAATTCTTCTTCTTCGCCTTCATTGTCACGGAATACATCAATTTCGTATCCGGTCAGTTCACAAGCCAGTTTAATATTTACCCCTCTTCTGCCGATGGCTAATGAAACCTGGTCAGGTTTTAAAAATACATTAGCGTGCATCTTTTCAGAGTCAATATCCATACTGGTGATCTTTGCAGGCGTTAAAGAACGCTGGATCAGTAGCTGTATATTACTTGTCCAGTTGATCACATCAATATTCTCATTTTTCAATTC
This sequence comes from uncultured Ferruginibacter sp., assembly GCA_964439615.1. Classification (GTDB taxonomy): domain Bacteria; phylum Bacteroidota; class Bacteroidia; order Chitinophagales; family Chitinophagaceae; genus Ferruginibacter. The sequence continues at coordinate 34,661 of CAYTQB010000012.1, forward strand.
TCTTACAATACCGTGAATACGGCTTCCTTTCATACCTACACAAGCGCCTACAGGATCGATCCTGTCATCATAACTTTCAACTGCTACTTTTGCTCTCTCTCCCGGGTCTCTAACAATCTTTTTAACTACAATAAGGCCATCAAAAATTTCGGGAACTTCTATCTCTAATAATTTTTCCAGAAAAGCCGGGCTGGTACGGGAAAGGATAATCACCGCCTGGCTATTTTTTAATTCTACTTTTTTAACAACACCTCTCACACTCTCTCCTTTCTTAAAATAATCTGTTGGTATCTGTTCAGATTTAGGCAACAACATTTCGTTACCTTCCTCATCCAGCAACAACACTTCTTTTTTCCAAACCTGGTAAACTTCTCCACTTACTATTTCACCAACACGGTCTTCATATTTTTTTATCAGGATGTTTTTCTTCAGGTCGTTGATACGGGCTGCCAGCGTTTGTTTGCCGGCTAAGATGGCACGGCGCCCAAATTCCTTTTGTATATCCACTTCCTCATACAATTCTTCTCCGACCTGGTAATCCGGTTCAATCTTTATAGCATCTTTATATTCTATTTCGGTAAGGGTATTGTACAAATCGTCATCATCAACAATGGTACGGCGGCGAAAAATTTCAAGGTCGCCTTTCTGGTCATTCACAATCACGTCGAAACATTCATCGCTTCCGTATTTTTTACGGATCAATGTTTTAAACACATCTTCCATCACTTTCATCAGCGTTGGACGATCAATGTTTTCTGCATCTTTAAATTCCTGAAAAGAATCAATTAAATTAATACTTGCCATAATCCGCTCCGGCCTCACTTTATTTCCCCGCCGGGATGGGGTTTTTGTTAAATAATTAAAATTTTATCTGAACCCTGGTTTGTTTAATATCTGTAAAGTAAATCTCGTCTTTTTGGGTGATTGATTTTTTACCTTTTCCTTCTATGTATTCAATCTCTATTTTTTCGTTTGATACGCCTGTCAGTTTCCCTTCTTTCTTAACCTCATCCTGAGTTACCACCTCCACATTCCTGCCCATATTTTTTTTATACTGACGTAAAAGTTTCAGTGGCTCGTCAATACCCGGACTTGAAACCTCCAGGGAAAAATCCCCGTTAGGATACATTCCCATTTCTTCCATTATTTTATATAACGCCCTGTTTATCCTGATACATTTTTCAATGCCTAGTCCGTTATCAGCATCCAGGTAAATTTTTATATTGTTGGTAGGCTTTATTTTAATGGAAACCAGAAAAATATCCTCCTGCAATAGTGGCTCAACCAGTTTTTCAATGGCCTGTATATGATTATCCTGAGTCATGATAAAAGAAGAAGGGAACGCCACCGTTCCCTTCCATTGCTTCTTTGTCCGTTGCAAATATATGCAATGGTCCTGTAATAGCCAAAATGTGATGAGTTTAATAAATATTTGCCTTATTATGGCGATTTTAACAAGGTCGCATTCCTTTGGTCAATAACTTTACGGTATGGGCCTAATCAGAGTAATCGTTGAGTTGTTTGTACTTTACCTGTTGTACAAGCTGATATTTGATTTTATCATTCCTGTTTACCGGACAACGAAGCAGGTAAAGCAGAAAGTAGGAGAGATGCAAAACCAGATGAATGAGCACATGAAGCAGCAGCAATCCGGTACATTTTCTGCCACAAAAGAAGGTAAAACAACTCCTGCAAGGGAAGATTATATTGAATTTGAAGAAGTAAAGTAGAGGAGTTTACCATTTCAGGTCTTCAATTCTTTCGTGCGGCTGTAAGTGATATGTCTTAATGCCGAGTGTTGAAGCAGCTTCCACATTTTTTAACAGATCATCTACAAACAGGGTTTCTTCGGCCCTGATACCAGCATCTTGCAGGGCATAACTGTATATCTCTTTATCCGGTTTCCTTAAACCGATAAGGTGTGAGTAATAAGCCTTGGCAAAGTAGTCATCGAAATTTTTCCTTCCTGTCTGCACTATAAAGTTCTGATGAAAAGTTTTGTAATGAATACTATTGGTATTACTTAAAAGAAACAGGTTATACTTGTCTTTAAGCCTAGCTAAACATTCCAGGCTTTCCTCCCTGAAGCTGAGCAGCAGTGCATTCCAGGCAATACGTATATCACTGTCAGGCAAAGAAAGGCCGCTTATCTTACGTATCCCCTCATAAAAACTGGCTTCGGTGGTTTTTCCTTTTTCAAGGTCATCGAACAGTGAATCTGCCTTTTGCAGTGAGTAATTATTATTGAACCCAGGTACGCCCAGTTTGGCAAAAGCTTCATTTGTTTTACCGGTATCAATATCAAGTAATACCCCTCCCAGGTCGAAAATGATATTTTTTGTTGCAGCCATGACGATAAAAATAAAACTAAAAACCTCACAAATATTTTGTGAGGTTTGTGGGCCCACCTGGGCTCGAACCAGGGACCCCCTGATTATGAGTCAGGTGCTCTAACCGGCTGAGCTATAGGCCCTCTCTTCGTATCGATGAAGAATGAGGCTGCAAATATAGTTAAAGCTCCTTAATAAAAATTCCTTTGACCTGATTAATCCCTGCATTTCATGCATCGGTCGTTTGATACCGTGTTTTCACCCATCACAATTTCCGTTATAACCTCATACAAAAATGCCTTACTGTTTTTCAATTTTACAATATCCTTTCTTCTCTGAAAACCAACTCTAATCCGTCCATCCCTGTGCAGTACTCACTAAAAAAAATTCAAGTATGAAACGTAAAAAACTACTTTTTGCACCAGTGTTTCTCATTATATTCTTCTTTAATAATTCCTGGTTAGTTGCACAACCTCCTCCAACAGCAGGGCTTGTTGGTCATTTTAAATTCGATGGAGACCTCAGCAATTCGGCGCCAACCACTATGAGTGCCTCCTCTTTCAGCACCACTTATGGCGCCAATGGTGCCGGTGTTGCAAATAAAGCTGTACAATTTGGCGGCAGCACAACTTCTTACATCAGCGTTACTGATAACGGCAATCTTGATTTTACCGGAGACTTTTCTATTGCATTCGGTGTATACACTACTTCCGTAACTGTAAACCATGGATATTATGATAATGGCCTGAATTATGGCGGTGTTGGCGTTTGGTTCTTTGCCTCAGATAATACCCTGCGTTTGAATTTCAAGAATGCCTCCATCGGTGCCCCGGGGGCTTTGCCTGTAAACCAATGGAGGGCAGTATGTGCAGTAAGAAGTGGCAGTTCAATAAAGTTATATGTAAGCGGGGTGCAGGTAGCAACGGGTACGGAGGGAGCAACAGGGATAAGTTATCCCTATCCCCCTGTACTGGGACAAATGTTCTTTGCCGGAACCGGAGGTAATTACAACCCCGCCCCTAATGGCTGCAGGATGGATGAAGTGCGTTTTTATAACAGGGCATTATCGGCTGCAGAAATAGCCATTTTGGTGGGCTATTCTTTACCCCTTGAAATGGGTGATTTTACTGCTGTGAAAAAATCAGCAGGCGTTCAGCTAAACTGGGAAACGATCACCGAACAAAATACCGCATATTTTGAAGTTGAAAGAAGTACTAACGGAACAGGCTTTGCTCCGATTGGACGGGTAAATGCAAAAGGTAATTCCACTATCAAACAGTTTTATAGTTACACCGATGACCAGCCCTCAGCAGGTACCAATTATTACCGTTTAAAAATGGTTGATATTGATAACAGTTTTACCTACAGCCCGGTGATAGCCATCAAAAACAGCAACCAGCTTGTATCCCTTGAACTTTTTCCTAATCCTGCCAGCGACCTGCTACAGGTGCAAGTGCCCTCTACCCAAAGAGGTGAAGCAAATATTCATATTACTGATTTGTCAGGGAAACAGGTTTACTCAAAATCATTTCAATTAAACGAGGGGGTCAATGCATTAAGTATCCCGGTCGCAGGGTTGCCTGGGGGTATTTATTATCTAAGTAAAGAGAGTAAAGACGGAAAACAAGTCATATCGTTTGTGAAGAAATAACACCCGGAATCAAATGTGATATAAAGTGGCAGGTTCAATAATGCGGGTCTTTCTGTTTTAATTTAACGCTTCATTAAATTATTTGCCGTTAATTTGCAGCTTCAAAATTAATTATGAAGAAAATACTGTTTGGTGTTATTGCACTAATATCCGTATCTGCTGCATCTGCCCAAAAGAAAAAAGTAAATCGTGATCTTATATCCCGTACCGGGGATCATTTCATGCTGCAATTAACCAGCGACCATTGGTTTGGTGTTCCTGACAGTATCAGCGGCCACCTTAAAAGCCTGTCCAGGGGAGGTAATATTTATGTACTGCTGGACCAGCGCTTTAAAAGCAGCCCACAATGGAGTGTTGCTTTTGGCTTGGGTGTGGGTACCAGCAATATGTATTTTAAAAGGATGAGTGTTGATATAAAGGCCAAGACCAATAAACTACCTTTTAATAACTTAGATACGCTGAACTTTTATAAAAAATACAAGCTAACAACAGCTTTTTTGGAAATACCGCTTGAATTGCGTTTTACTGCAAATCCTGAAAAAGAAAATAAGAGCATTAAGGCTGCTCTTGGTGTAAAAGTTGGTACCCTCATAAATGTGCACACTAAGGGAAAAACTTTACAAGACAAGGATGGAAGGACGGTTAATAGTTACACCGCTAAAGAAACAGGTAAGGGATTCTTTAATGCTACCCGTTTAATGGGTACAGCAAGGATTGGTTATGGTAATTTTTCATTGGTTGGGGCCTATCAGTTCAACAATATTTTTAAAGACGGGGTTGCAGCTAATGTAAAGTTATTCCAGATAGGTTTATGTATAAGTGGATTATAATCACTTTCGAGAATATAGTTCTTATCCCGTGACTGTATCAGGGATTTTTATTTGTCGCTCCTTTTTATTGCCTTAACTTTGCGCCTCACTCCACATCATGAGCGACGAAATTAAACACGAATGTGGCCTTGCCTTCATTCGCCTGCGAAAGCCATTCAGTTACTTTCAACAACAATATGGAACAGTGTTGTACGGCCTTAATAAGCTGTACCTGCTGATGGAAAAACAACACAACCGTGGACAGGATGGCGCCGGTATTGCTGCTGTTAAATTGCATACTGAACCCGGGTACCCTTTTATGCACCGGATACGAAGCTCTGCCAGCCAACCCATTGCAGATCTTTTTGCACAGATAGGAAAAGAAATTGATGAAGTAAAAAAATATCAGCCCGATATTAAAAACCACCCCGGCCTTATGAAAGGCCATCTTAATTTTTTAGGAGAAGTTTTGCTGGGCCACCTCCGCTATGGCACTCAAGGAAAAAATAATGTTGAGTTTTGTCATCCGTTTATTAAGCGCCATACTATTCCCTCAAGGAATTTAGCGGTAGCCGGTAATTTTAACCTGGTAAATACAGAAGAATTATTTGGTCTTGTAAATATTGATCCCGGAGAATTTCAACGCCAGAGTGACCTGGCCGCCATGATGGAGGTCCTTTATCATTTTGTAGTAAAAGCAGATGAGTCTTTTCCCGGTCATATGGATATTGTCAAGGTGTTAAAGAAAACCATTCCTTTGTATGACGGTGGGTTTAATTTCAGCGGTATCCTGGGTAATGGCGATGCTTTTGTAATGAGAGATGCACATGGCATTCGCCCTTCCTATTATTATATCAATGATGAAGTGATTGTTGCGGCCAGTGAAAGAGCGGCCATTCGTACAGCTTTCAATGTTGGTGAGAACGAAGTGATGGAGCTTATGCCGGGCAAAGCCCTCATTGTAAAAGTGGATGGAAATTATTCTATTGATCAGATTATAGAGCCAAAAGAAAGAAAGGCCTGTAGTTTTGAACGTATATATTTCAGCCGCGGAAGTGATGAAAAAATATACCGTGAAAGAATTGCTCTTGGCCATCACCTGAGTGATACCGTTTTGAAAACCATTGATTATGACCTAAAGAATACTATCTTTTCTTTTATTCCTAATACTGCAGAAACAGCTTTTTATGGATTGATAAAAGGAGCCGAAGATTACCTGAATAAGATAAAGATAGAGCGCATACTTAGTTGGGGTAAAGATTTTAACGAAGAGAAGTTATCTGAAATGGTTAACAGGAGGATACGCATTGAAAAGATTGCGATCAAAGATGTGAAGCTCCGGACCTTCATTACTGAGGACTCCAGCCGTAATGAAATGGTGCAGCACGTATATGATATTACTTACGGCACAGTCAGAAAAAAAACGGATACGCTGGTTGTGATAGATGACAGCATTGTAAGGGGCACAACCTTAAAGGAAAGTATCGTACGCATGTTATCCAGGTTAGAGCCTAAGAAAATTATTATTGTTTCATCGGCACCGCAAATACGTTACCCTGATTGCTACGGAATTGATATGAGTAAACTGGGCGATTTTGTTGCCTTTCGTGCAGCGATTGAACTATTACATGACACTAAACAGGAAAGTTTACTGAATCAGCTGCTGGATAAATGCAAAGAAATGCAACGCAATAACCAGCTACATACCGAGAACATTGTTCGCCAGGTTTACAAACCATTTTCACTGGATAATATCTCTAATAAAATTGCAAAACTGATAACTCCACCCGAAGTTAATATCCCGGTAAGTGTAATTTATCAAACCATTGAATCGCTACATGAAGCCTGCCCCACTAACCTGGGCGACTGGTATTTTACGGGCAACTATCCAACCCCGGGCGGCAACCGGGTTTGCAACAAAGCCTTTATGAATTACATGGAAGGCAAAAATGTAAGAGGCTATTAGGTTTTTATATGGTTTCGCATTATTCAATTACTTCAAATAACAATATCTGAGCCTTCTCTAAAGGATTGAAATTATTATCGGCAATGAACAATAGTGTCTTATGGCCATTGGGTAGTAATGGTCCGAAAGTTACTCCTTCAATATTATCCGTATAAATACCCAGGTCATCCATACTCATCAATAATTTTTTCGTAGCAGGAATAAAGTCATTATTATTTTTAAGTACCGTCTTACTGATGTCAGTAGCTCCGGTAAGGTCAGCAATAAATAATTTTATGGTACAAGGTAACCGGCCTGTAGAGAAGGAACGTTCTATTACCAGTAATTTATTATTGCCAATGTATAGGATGTCTGGAATCCCGTTTATTTTAAATGCTGTTTCAGGCACAGCGGAGTATGCAACAGGAGACAGTTTATAAGCATATTGGGCAAGGTTATTTTTTCCGGCCACATCAAATTTATAAATCCGGGTATATGCATTGTTATCTGTAACATCTGCTGCCGGCCCGTCTTCATACAGGGGTTCTTCAACACTAATAAAAAGTGTGCTATAATCATCTGCAAAGCTCATGCCTTCCAGTACGCTGTTTTTCCTGGGACCGTTTTCCGTAGCATACATGGTGAGATTTGTTGGCAAAGAAAAGTTGTCTTTGTACTCTCCTTTTGTGGAAATGACAGTTACAGAAGGGTTTTCAAGCACTGTGTCTCTTGCGTTTACAACCCTTTCTCCTTCACTACTCCAAATTAATTGTTTAGTTGTCGGGTTATATCGCATGGCTTCGGGATCAGCTGTATGAAAGCGGTCTTGTTTATTATTTGGGTAAACTGCACCATCCTGCTGTAGCAAGTATTTCATCCCGGTAAAAATTACGGTGTCTATCTTATTTTGGTCAAAAAGGATCTTCGCTTTATAAAAACGAGCTGGGTTTTTATCACTCCTGTCATCACATATCATATAGTACAAACCGTTTTTTATATCATAGTCAATCCCGGATAACCCTCCAACTGTTGTATTTCTGTATTGCAGGTTAAATGGAATTTCATACTGCCCGATATACCTCAGGCTGGTGATGCCGGCCGTTGTCTGTGTCAGTTTCTTAACAGAAGTGCAGGAATAAAAAAGCAGAAGGGTTAGAAAAAACAATAACTGCCGGAGTGAAAGGTTGTGCATAAAAAAGTTTATGCTGTAAAGTTGGTAAAGATTATACATACACACTATAGGTTTGTATAAAATTTTTATACTTTTATAAAAACAAGCTCTGTTGAAAAGACTTTTAATTATAAGACACGCAAAAAGTGATAAAAGCTTTTTTGGTAATGATTTTGAAAGGCCGCTTAATGAGCGTGGAAAAACAGATGCGCCTGCAATGGCAAACCGGCTGTTAAAAACCGTGGGTAAACTTGATGCGCTGGTTTCGAGCCCGGCTAAAAGAGCAAAAAAAACCGCTGAGTTATTTGCAGAAACCTTTGGTAAACCTTCTGATGAAATAATTTTTATTTCCGCTTTATACCACGCCAATGTGGAAGTGTTTTATGACGTAATTTCAGCTTTGCCAGACAGTTTAGATATAGTTGCCGTATTCTCACACAACCCTGGTATTACTTATTTCGTAAACAGCCTCAACACAAAAGCCAGGATTGACAATATGCCTACATCTGGTATATTTGCTGTTGAAATAAATACCACACAATGGTCGGGATTTACTAAAGGCAGGAAAGAATTTTTGTTTTTTGATTATCCCAGAAAAAACTGAAAGTGATATTATTTATAAGCTAACTGATATTTGAATTAAATGAGAGCAATCTTTTTAATCCTGCTACTATCTTTCTCTGCAAATATATTCGCCCAGCCAAAAGAATATATTGTAACAAATAAAGGAGATACTATCGCTGGTAGTGTGACAATACTTCCCAAACAAATTGTAGTTTTAAGAACCCCCGGAGATACAATAGTTCTTAACTCAGGAGATGTGCGGCTTTATATGAAAGATAAAATAGCTAATCCTGTTTTACGCTTAATTCTCTATGGCTACTCCGACAATATTGAGGAGGTACAGACATATAATTACCGGAATCCTGTGTATGACACTACAATTTTATTAAAGCCACTTATTGCAGGAGAAAAACTTAATTTGTTTACAGCAAAAGACAAAAGAAAGATTGTTTACTTTTTTGTTCAAAGGGCAGAGGATAGCAATGTAGAACAATTACTTTATTCTGTAGGAGGTGAAATGAGGGATAAAGCATCATGGGCCATCCGTACCAGTGGGTAAATTATGTAACACACCATCTCATTTTTATAGATCAATTAAATGAGATAACTAAAGAGTGTGAGGCTATCACAGTTGGGCATTTACGAATGCTTGAGTACAGAGAGTCTAGTCTTAAATCATTTGTGAAGCGATATAATAAGAATTGCAAATAATCATCATGTTGTTTTTTGTTTATTCCCCAGGTAAACCCCTGTGAAAATAAATGCTGCGGCAATTAGTTTATATAGTGTCAATTCTTCGTGCAAAAAAAACATGGCAATAAGTGCGGCAAAAACAGGTTGGGTGTAAATATAAAATCCGGCAATAGATGCGCCGAGGATCTTTATGCCGTATACATTGAACAGGTAGGCGAGGAAGGTGCCGGTAAATACGATCAGCCCCATGCTTGTAAAATCAACCGTTGAGTATTTTTCCCAGGGGATTTGTACAAATTCCGTCCAGCCAAAAGGAAGTACCAGGAAAAAACCAAATGTGAATATCCATCTTACAATAACTATAGGGTCATACTTTAACATCAGTGGTTTTACAAGGATAAAATAAAAAGTGTATGAGATCGCATTTATAATTATTAAGGTATCGCCGAATAAAATATCATTCCCGCTACCCGAATTATCTCTTGCCAATATTAAAACTAATGCTCCTGAAATACCAAACAACAACCCGGTTATTTTAAGCCATCCCAATCGCTCTCTTAGTATCCATGCAGCAATAAATACAATCAGGATCGGGGTGGTCAGCATTAATAAAGCTGCATGGATGGAATAGGTGAGGGACAAGCCTTTTAAAAAAAGCAATTGGTTGATGGCAATCCCTGTAACTGCACAAAGAAAAAGTCTTACTTTATCTGCCTTATCAATTTTAATACTCACAGGTTTCAGCAGGTACAATAACCAAAACAACAAGGCGCTTACACCAACCCTTACCACATTGATACCAAAAGGCTTTGCCAACTGCAGGTTAGTTAAATGCTTAACAGCACTGAGGTTTATGGCAAAAAACAGGTTGGTGAATAGTAGTGCTAAATGAGCTAAGGTATTTTTGTTCAAGAAGTTTGTTTTCGCAAAAATACAGGAATAAAAAAAGCCGTGTGTTTAAAACAGCACAGCTATACACTTAGTAACCCGTAAATATTTCAATCAGGCTGCACATCAGGTGGCCTGCATCTCTTTTATCTTTTCTCTTATTTTGGTTTCAATTTCGTTAGCCATTTCGGGATTATCAAGAAGTAGTTGCTTAACGGCGTCCCTGCCTTGCCCGAGTTTATCATTATTATAACTGAACCAGCTTCCGCTTTTTTGTACAATACCAAGCTCAACCCCCATGTCAATGATCTCTCCAACCTTTGAAATACCTTCTCCAAAAATGATATCAAACTCTGCCTGGCGGAATGGAGGCGCTACTTTATTCTTTACCACTTTTACTTTTACGTGATTACCTATAGACTCATCGCCATCTTTTATCTGCGTCATACGCCTGATATCCAAACGAACGGATGCGTAAAATTTAAGTGCATTACCTCCGGTTGTGGTTTCGGGGTTACCAAACATAATCCCTATTTTTTCACGAAGCTGGTTAATGAAAATGCAGCAACTGTTGGTTTTGGAAATGGTTGCAGTAAGTTTCCTAAGGGCCTGACTCATCAGTCTTGCCTGAAGCCCCATCTTACTGTCTCCCATCTCTCCTTCCAACTCTCCTTTTGGTACCAGGGCTGCAACGGAGTCAATAACTACTACGTCAAGAGCCCCCGAAAGAATAAGCCGGTCAGCAATTTCCAACGCCTGCTCGCCATAATCCGGTTGAGAGATCAGCAAATTATCAATATCAACTCCCAGCCTTTTTGCATAATTACTATCAAATGCATGTTCGGCATCTATAAATGCACACATCCCTCCCTTCTTTTGCGCCTCTGCAATAACATGAATAGCTAATGTGGTCTTTCCAGAGCTTTCTGGCCCATAAATCTCCACCACTCTTCCTTTTGGCAACCCCCCAATTCCAAGAGCCATATCCAAACCGATTGATCCGGTCGAAATAACTTCTTGTTCAATAACACCTTTATCACTCATCATCATTACCGATCCTTTGCCGAAATCTTTATCGATCTTATCCATCGTTAATTTCAGCGCCTTAAATTTTTCTGTTCTTTCTAAATTTTCTGTCTTGCTCATTTTCTTTGATTTTAATTGGTGATGTATCTGGTTTTGCGTTGTAAATGTAATTGTGAAATCAAAGATAGGGGTTTATTTTTATTACCACTAATTATTTTAGTATTTTTTTGATAATTTATTTAGCTGTTTGTGTATTCCCTAAAAAAGGCCCATCCCGAAGAATCGGGACGGGGATGTGTTCAAGCATGAGAAAAATCCACAAAGGGAATCCTTTGTTCTCAAAAAGGTTCGGCTATAAAAACGAGCCAATTATTTGAATGGGTAACAGAAAGTTTAGATTTACTAAACAAATAGAAGACAGTTTTATGAATTTAACAATACCACAAAGTGGGTATTGGGAGGGGGAAAACACCCTTTTTTTACAAATACATATTTTATTTTATAATATCTATGCCTGTTTTTAAATAAATTGAGTGGTTCTTTATGGATGGAGAGATTTTATTTTTATGCAGATCAGAGCGCAATCTGCTTTTCCTCCAAAATTTTTCTGAGATTCAGAATAGCATAACGCATGCGGCCCAGGGCTGTATTAACGCTGCAATCCAGAATCTTTGAAATTTCCTGGAATTTCAAATTTGCAAAATGCCTGAGAATTATAATTTCTCTCTGGTCTTCAGGAAGCTGATACATCAGCTTTTTAATCCTCTCGTTGGTTTGGGTCTTCATTAAATTATCCTCAGCGTTTATGTCTGCAAAACTGATCACTTCAAAAATATCATTGCCCTCACTGGTCTTAATAATGGGCTTGCCTTTCACCTTTCTAAAATGATCAACACATAAATTATGACTGATACGCATTGCCCAGTATAAAAATTTGTTCTCGTCTTTATACTTTCCTGCCTTAAGCGTTTCAATTATTTTGATAAAAAGATCCTGGAAAATATCTTCGGCCAGGTATTTATCTTTAACAAGCAGGTATATCGACGTATAAAGTCGCTTTTTATGCCGGTTGATAAGCACTTCGAGTGCATAACATTCGCCATCAATAAACAATTGAATTAATTCTTGATCGGTCAGGGTAAAAAATTTTTTCATAGTCAGGATTTAATTAGGAATACTGGATAAAATCAGGGTTCAAATATATATACCGATCTCCGGATTTCTTATAGACGGATTTCTACTTATTGCACTACCATTTCTTTTTCTGTCATCATTTTCCTTAGATTATTCAGGCCGAAACGCATGGTATCCAACGCATTACTAAGACTACACTTCATCGTGTTGGCAATTTCTACAAAACTCAGCACTCCGTAATGACTCAGCATAATCACCTCCCATTGTGCATCGGGCAACATATCAATCATACTCTTGATCTTTCTGTGGCTTTCATAATAATTTGTATTGTCTCCTGCAACAGGTAATGAAAGATTCTTTTCGGTTTTTTAAATCGGCTGTGTTCTCAGTAATTATGTGGCTGGCTTCCCCTGAATGATCTTCACAAAGATTATATGTAATCTGCATGTTCCATTTTTTTAATAACAAAGACAGTGAATTAAAAACATCTAGGTAATGCCTCAATGATTATTGTTCTTCAACTAAATCAGTTTATGATGAAGGCAAGAGTGGGGAGGAAGCCAGGAATAATTTTAATTACAGCATCGCTGAAGAAACCATCAACTGGCTCAGGAAGCACTAAACAACAGGCTGTCTTTTATTAACTGCTTTTAACAATTGTAAATGAGGTTGCAATCCTGCAAGCGTTTCTTTTCGCAAGAACTGTTTCAGATGTTTGCAGAAATGGCTGTAGTCATAATAGCCATACCGGGTATAGTTAAACTCTGCCGGGGAATCAGCCAGTTGCTGCACCGCTTTCCGGATACGCAGGATCTGTAATGCCTTCTTACTACTGAGACTGGTTGTTGTTTCAAAATACCGGTGTAAAGTTCTTGCTGATATATTGTATTGCGATGCAAATTCTTCCACGGGCTTTGCAAAATCGTTTTCTCTTTCACAGTACTGTAGAATTTCTGAAACAATACGTATGGCTTCCCAGGAGCCGGAGTAAGATTCTACAATCGACTTGAAATATTCGTTCAATATTTTTATCCTCTCTTCAAATGAATCGGCTTTTTTTACTTGATCAATCACTGATTGCTCCATGAGGTAACTCAACGGATAAATATACTCCCTGTATTCAGCAAAATTTACCTTGGTTTTAAAAATGATTGGTGATATTTTGAATTTAATACCAAACAACCGGTTGCCTGTGCGGTGATAACATTCAATAGTTTTATTGCGGGGTAAAAAGCCATCTGTTTTCATGTCGAACTTTTTATCATCTACCTGCATGATAAATGGCGTACCCAGGTTAATAAGATAAGTATACCCGATATTAGGGAAGAGGGCATCCGAAAACCCTTCGGGGTATTGATCAAGAAGTTCTTCAAATTTTGTCTCCCAGAAAAAATCAATGAAGCCTTCCAGTCCCGCAGCCGGCCTGGCCCGGTGGTAGTTGTTTTCAAAATGCCTGATATGAAAGAATTCTATGTGTTGCAATGGTTATACTTTAGATACTAAAGATAATTTCAGAACTGTTTAAGAAAAGATAATTTATACCAGTGGTATTTATTTTCCAACAACTCCTCGCCTCAAATCTTCAATTCGTAACTTCGCCACATGACGAATTACTTAGACGACCTAAATGAACCGCAGCGGGAGGCAGTGATGCATGTGAACGGCCCTATTATGATCATTGCCGGCGCAGGCAGTGGTAAAACCAAAGTGCTCACCACCAGGATCACCCATTTAATGGCAGCACATAAAATCGATTCCTTCAATATACTGGCGCTTACTTTTACCAATAAAGCTGCTGCCGAAATGAAAGAACGGGTGGAACGGATATTAGGAAATACCGAGGCCAGGAATTTATATATTGGCACTTTTCACAGCGTTTTTGCAAGGATACTAAGGGCAGAAGCATCCAAACTGGGTTATCCATCAAATTTTACCATCTATGATACTGATGATGCAAAAGCCGTAGTAAAAACAGTGATCGGGGAATTAGAGCTTGACGATAAACAATATAAACCCAACGTGGTGTATAACCGCATATCGGCGGCAAAAAACTCTTTGGTGGGCCCGGCAGAATATATGAATGATTGGGCTTTGCAGCAGGAAGACAACCGGGCTAACCGTCCTGCTATCGGGCGGATCTATGATGCGTACTCAAAGCGCTGTTTTAAGAATGGCGCTATGGATTTTGACGATCTCCTCTTCAAAATGTATCTGCTGCTTAAAAATTTTCCGGAAGCATTAAGTAAGTACCAGCGCAAGTTTAAATACATCATGATAGATGAGTACCAGGACACCAACCCGGCGCAATACGAGATCATTAAACTGTTGGGCGCCATGCATGAAAATGTTTGCGTGGTAGGGGATGATGCACAAAGCATCTACAGTTTTCGTGGAGCAACCATTGAAAATATTTTACAGTTTCAAAAAGATTATGACGAAGTAAAGCTTGTGAAACTGGAACAGAACTACCGCAGTACACAAAATATTTTACACATAGCTAATGAAGTTATCGGCAATAACAAAGGGCAGATAGAAAAAAAATTGTTCACTGTTAATGAGGAAGGAGAAAAGATCAGGCTGGTACGCACTATGACAGATAATGACGAAGGCAAGATGGCTGCCGACACCATACAGGAACAAAAACTTCGTAATCATTATTACAATAAGGACTTTGCTATCCTATATCGCACCAACGCACAAAGCCGCAGTTTTGAAGAAGCGCTTCGCCGCATGGGTATAGCTTACCGAATTTACGGCGGCATGAGTTTTTATCAGCGTAAAGAAGTAAAAGATTTTATTGCTTACCTGCGGCTGGTCGTAAATCCACGTGACGAAGAAGCTTTAAAACGTATTATCAATTTCCCGACAAGAGGTATTGGAAAAACGACAGTTGATAAAGCAGTGTTGTTTGCCAATGAAAATAACCTCAGTATGTGGGATATTATCAGCAATGCAGCAAGGTATGGTTATAAAAGCGGAACACTGGAAAATATCGACAACTTTGTAACTATGATAAAAATGTTTCAAAGTGAATTAACAAAGAAGAATGCTTACGACCTGGCTGTAATTGTGGGCAAGAGTACAAATATTGTTAAGGAATTATTCAACGATAAAACAACCGAAGGGCTTGCCCGGTATGAAAACATACAGGAGTTATTAAACTCCATTAAAGAGTTTACTGAAACTCCTCTCAACGAAGAGGACGGTGAAGTGGGTGATAAAAGTTTAGGGAGTTATTTGCAACAGATCGTTTTACTCACCGATGCTGATGAAGACAAAGACAATGCCGACGTAGTAAAACTCATGACCATACATGCAGCAAAGGGCCTGGAGTTTCCTGTAGTGTTTGTTGGCGGGCTGGAAGAAACTCTTTTTCCAAATGCCCTGGCCATTAATACAAGAGAAGAACTCGAAGAAGAGCGCCGTCTGTTTTACGTTGCCATCACCAGGGCCAAACAAAGGTTATGGATGAGTTATGCCAATGCCCGTTACCGGTTTGGCCAGCTACAGCAAAACGACCCGAGCCGTTTTTTAGAAGAGATACCAGATAATTATGTTGACAAAAGTTACGCAGGTGGAGCTATAAAAGATAGCCGTAGTACAAATAACTGGTTTGGGAATGATGGGGGGTTTGGCAACAACAACAAATGGGCTACAAGTGGTAAGCCGGTTGTTGAAACCAAAAAAACTGCTTACGTGGTGCCAGTCTCAAGGCCACAGGTAAAAGAACATACTCCTTCCGAGAATTTTGAACCTAGTGATACAGGTAATTTACAACCCGGTCAAAAAGTAGAACATCAGAAGTTTGGGTTCGGTGAAGTGGTAAAAGTTGAAGGCTCTTCCCATAATCCCATTGCTACCATCAATTTTGAACTGAACGGTGAAAAGAAGATCATGCTTAACTATGCCAAATTGAGGATAGTACAGTAGAGCAAAGCTTTTTCGAAATCCGAAATTTCTGGTTCCCAAAGGCGGTTTCAACCCAAAACCGGGCAATTCTTGTTAAATTTGCATTGAACTTTAAATGCCTTTTTATGATAAAGACAGGAAACCCGGTAATCAGCATTTACACCGAAATGACACCCAACCCGGAGACCATGAAGTTTGTGGCTAACAAACTTTTGTACCCGGGCAAAAGTATTGATTTTGCAGACGAAGCAAGTGCTAAACCTTCTCCCCTGGCGCAGGAGCTTTTTACTTTTCCTTTTATCAAGGCTGTTTTTATTGCCAGCAATTTTGTTACACTTACCAAAACAACCGACACCGAAGACTGGCAGGATGTGATCCCGGCCATCAAACAATTTTTAAAAGAATACCTGGAAGATGGAAAGGTGGTGGTGAATAACGAGGAGGTTGCTTCAATGAAACCGGAAAGCAGCAATGCGGTGAGTGCCGATGATGACGATGTGGTAAAACGTATAAAAGAGTTATTGGAAAATTATGTAAAACCTGCAGTTGAAATGGACGGCGGCGCCATCCAATTCAAAAGCTACGAAGATGGAAAAGTAAATTTAATGATGCAGGGAAGTTGCAGTGGCTGCCCGAGCAGCATGATAACATTAAAAGCCGGTATTGAAGGAATGATGAAGAGAATGATACCTGAAGTGAAAGAAGTGGTGGCCGAGTCTGAATAAGCCCATCCTAAATCCTTTCCAAAGGGAAGGACTTATAAAGATTAAAATAATTTAAGCGCCTTCTACAGGTGCTTTTTTATTTTTAAATAATTTAACTTCAAGCAAAGAATCAGCCATGAAATTCTTTCTTTTTTCCGTATTTGCGCTGACCTCATTTTCTTCTGTCGCACAATTGTCCGATGAAGAGATCAGGAACCTGAAGGCAGGCAGGGTAAAGCCCGATAACAGTCATATCTATTCTCTTCCCTTTACCAAAGGCAATAAGTTTTTGTTGATCCAGGCTTACAACAGCAATATGAGTCACAAAGCAGAGATAAGTCTCGACTTTAAGATGAAGCAGGGGAGTAAAGTGTGTGCTGCCCGGGGCGGTATTGTTACTGCAATAAAAGAAGATAGTGATGAGGGAGGGTTAAAGGATGAGTATTTATCAAAAGGAAATCACATCATCATTATACACAATGATGGAAGCGAGGCTATGTACTGGCACCTGCAAAAGGAAGGTGCACTGGTGAATGTGGGTGATACGGTTCTGCAGGGCCAGCATATTGGGTACAGTGGCAATACAGGGTACTCCGTTTTTCCTCACCTGCATTTCCAGGTATATGACCACAACGGCAAAAATATCGCCACCAGGTTTTATACAAAGAAAGGTGTGATTTACCTGCGGCCGGGTAAATGGTACAGGCGAATTTAACAGGGACAAAAAAATAAAATGTATTGTATCATCTCTATATTGTCTTTCCTGTTTTCATCCATGCTGATGGTTGGTTGTTATGTAAGTAAAGATCCCCAGCGGGCAGAAATTAAAAAGTTACAGAAGGGTATCTTTAAAGACGACAGCAGTTTTGTATATCATCTTCCTTTTGCAGAAAACAAATCTCATTTATTGGTGCAGGGGTATTTCAGTAAATACACACACAGGAACCGGGCAGCGCTTGATTTTAAAATGAAAAGAGGCACAAAGGTTTGTGCAGTAAGGGATGGTGTTGTGATCCGTGTCAAGGAAGACGGCAATCAGGGCGGCGGAAATGTAAAATACCGGTCCTTTGGAAACCTGGTCGTGATACAGCACGATGATAATACAAGGTCGGGTTACTGGCATTTGAAATATAACGGGGCTTTTGTGAACGTAGGTGATACGGTAAAAGCAGGCCAGGTTATTGGATTGAGCGGAAAAACAGGATACACTTATTTCCCCCATTTGCATTTTATTGTATGGAGATCAGATGGAAGAGGCCAGTGGAAACAGGTAGGCACCCGTTTTCATACCAACAAGGGAATCCGTTACCTTCGGCCTTTCAGGTTTTACCGCAAAAGCAAAGAATGAGTCTATCAGAAATATATCATCAGTTCCTTCATAATATTAAAGATACCCGCTGGCAGGAATGGGTAAGCACCATTACTCAGATTGCCAGTGTATGGTATGCCCGTAAGAATAATGTGCTGGTATATCCTACGGGCATCATTGGTGTGGTACTGGCCGCTTATGTATATTTCTTCCAGACAAACCCGCCTTTGTACGCCGATTCTTTATTAAATGTTTACTATTTTATTATGAGTGTGTATGGCTGGTATAACTGGGTACAGAAAAAAGATGACACACATTACACATTCCCCATCAGCTGGTGCAGTAGAAAAGAAGTAGGTTTTGGTATCGGGTTCTTTGTTTTCTTCTGGGCAGTTATTTATGTAGTGCTGATAAAGCTGACCAACAGTAACACCCCCGTACTGGATTCTCTGGTATCTGCTTCTGCAGTAACCGCCATGTGGTGGATGGCCAAAAGAAAAATTGAGAACTGGATAGCCTGGATATTTTCGAACATCGTTGCCATTCCCCTTAATTTTTATAAGGGCCTGATGTTGTTTACCCTGATGTATATTTTATTCCTGTTGCTGGCCTGGTGGGGGTATGTTGAATGGGTAAAAAAATCAAAAACAAATAAAAACTAACGATGAGTTACTGCAAAGCAATTCCCAACTTGAAAGGCGATGAGCTGAAGGTTCACAAATTTTACCACGATACGCAATATGGTTTTCCTATAGATGATGACAACGAACTGTTCTGTCGCCTGGTATTAGAAATAAACCAGGCAGGACTCAGCTGGACCACCATCCTGAAAAAGCAGGAAGGTTTCCGTAAAGCTTATCATAATTTCAATCTAAAGAAGGTGGCTTCTTACAAAGACAAAGATGTAAAGCGTTTATTAAACGATGCCGGCATCATTCGTAACCGGCTTAAAGTAAATGCAGCTATTGAGAATGCAAAAACCATTCTTGTTATACAAAAAGAATTCGGTTCGTTTAAAAAATGGTTAGCTCATCATCATCCCAAAACAAAAGATGAATGGACAAAGCTCTTTAAACAAACATTTCGCTTTACAGGCGGTGAGATCGTTAATGAATTTTTGATGAGCGCTGGTTACCTGCCCGGAGCACATGATGAAAGTTGCCCGGTACACAAAAAAATTTTAAAAGCAAAACCAAAATGGAATGAGAAATAAAATGGTATGGCTGGTTGTTAAGGGAGTTCTCATCCTGTTGCTTACGGGAGTCCTCTTTCTGATGCCCACAGAGGACACAACAAGAAAATGGTTCCGCTTTGTCATGCTGGTGATCTTTGTTATCAGTTTTTTATTCGACCTGAATAATTATAAAAAGCCCAAAGCTTGAAGAAGATCGTTATCATAGGGCCTGAATCCACCGGCAAGAGTACATTGTGTGAGCAGTTAGCCAAGCATTACCATACTATTTGGGTAAGAGAATATGCCCGGGAATACCTTTTGAAGCATGGAATGAAATATACTTACGAAACTTTACTGGATATTGCCAGGGGGCAGGTCGGTCTAGAAGAAGAAGCTATGCAGCATTCAAAATTCAAAATTCAAAATTCAAAATTATTCATAGACACTGATATGTTCGTAATGAAAGTCTGGTGTGAATTTGTTTTTGAAAAATGTCATCATTGGATATTGAACCGTATCGTAGAAAGAAAATATGACCTGTACCTGCTTTGTAATATTGACCTGCCCTGGGTAAAAGATGAACTACGGGAATACCCCGACCTGGTGAGCAGGCAAAAATTGTATCATTATTATAAAGATATCATGGTTAATCAAAATGTTCCGTGGGTTGATATTAGCGGCGATTATGAAGAACGATTACGAAAAGCAATAATTGCTGTCAATACGATCATTTGATTATTTCCTGAACATCAGGGTCCCCCTCCAGGTTATTCATCTGCCGCATAATATCATCGTAGCGGCCGGCCACATACCTGCTTAATGGTTTTACGGTGTATTTTTTAGGATTGGGTAAACAGGCAGCGATCTGTGCCGCTTCGCCTTTTGTGAGGTCCTTAGCATCTTTATTAAAATATTTTTTTGCTGCCGCCTGTACACCAAAAACACCTCGGCCCATTTCTGCTATGTTCAGGTAACGTTCTAAAATTGTTCGTTTTGTCCAGCCCGATTCTATGGTGAAAGTGAAAAACATTTCCAGTCCCTTTCTTAAACTGCTTCTGCCCTGCCAGAGGAAAACGTTTTTTGCAGTTTGCTGGCTAATGGTGCTGGCGCCTCTAACTTTATTGGGATGACGTTTATTATACTTGATCGCCTTCTTGATCGCTTTCAGGTCAAACCCGTCATGATCCGGAAAGAGCTGGTCTTCACTGGCAATTACAGCCAGTTTTATATTACTGCTCATTTCGTTATAGCCGATATAGTCCCTTGACAGGCCATTCCCCTGCAGCAAACTTCCAACCTGTGTAAGTGTAATGGGCGGATTGAACATGAACCCAATTAAAAAATAAAAGAAGAAAATGATGTAGCCGGTAAAGATAATGTTCCAGGTTATGGAAGTGATCTTTTTTACTATCCCGATCTTGCGCAACCAAAAAAAGTATATAAGTACAAAAGCGATTGCTATCGAAACAAGTATTACTAATTTCAGTTTGATCTCTTTTATTTCAATGGCTTCGGAAAAATCGGCAAAAACAAAAAAGAGGAACCAACAAACATGAACAATGAAGATGACCAGGAATATCCGCTTTATCCACGTCCATATTTTTTTCATTGTGCCGGTTTGGGTTGATGCAATATAAAGATTATGTTTTCTTATTGCTCATGTTCATATAGACCAGCTTGTATTTTTTTCCGATTGCCATACCGCTGCTGCTTTTTTTCCCCTTCGCCAGAAAGTATCCAAGGGTTCCCAATCCAACAGAAGCCAATAACAAAGGGGCACTGAATTTTTCCCGGTCGGCTAAATAAACCACGCCACTGGCCAGTGTAAGCAATACCCCTCCTCCAAACAAAGCAGCGCCGCTTCCCCTGGCATTAAAGTTTGTTTTTTCTTTTCGCCCAATGGCAGCGATTTGGTTATAATGATATTTATAACGGTAGCTGCCTGCAGTATCAACAATATAAGTGCCTATGGTGGTTGGCAGGTATCGTATGATGAACTCCTGTAAATACAGTGTATCGTCTTTTAGCCCGTTTATTTGAGCATTGATGAATGATCCGCTCTGGCTTGTAAATGAAATGTTGGTGCCGCTGTAGAAAGTTTGTATTGTTTTATTATGTTTCTTCAGGATGATAAAATCTGCCGATTGGGCTACTGAAGTGGTTGAGAAAAGAAGCAGTACTGGTATCAAAAATTTCATCGAACAAAATAAAAAGCCAAACCAATGAAGTCCTAATAGATATTGTTAATCTTTTACCAATGTATAAATAATACCAGCCAGTATCACCACACCAAAAACAAGGTATAAAATGCCGGATACCCTGTTGATCATCAGGATCACCCGGTCGCTCAGTTTTTTCCCGATATAGCCTGCTCCCAAAACTTTTCCTACATCTGCCAGCATATTAACTCCCAGGCAGGTTGAAAAAATAATGATACGGTAGTATAAAGAATATACAGAAGCCAGCGATGCCGCCATGAGAACCCAAAATGAAATAACTGCAGGGTTAAGTGTGTTGATGATAAAGCCTGAGCTTAATATGGCAAAGTAGTTGGTCTTTTTTCCTGCAGGTGTTATTACGTCTCCGGCAATTTCTGTTGGTTCCTGCACACGGCGTGGTTCAATTTTTTTTATAAATGCAAAATAAATACCCATGCCAATCAAAAATAAACAACCGGCAATGCCAATAGGTATCTTAAAGTCAAGCAATGTTTTTATGGCTTCGCTGAACCCGTTACTGAGTATTACCCATATCACATCACTTATCCATACCCCCGAAATAAAACTAAAGCCGCCCCTCCTGCCATGATTGATACTTTGTTTGATGGTGGTAAATATCACTGGGCCCACTGAAAATATCAATAGCAAACTGATAGCAAGACCTTTCAATAATGCATCAACCATAAGTTAAAAGTAAGAAAGGATTTTTATTAAGATTCATTTAACATTACCGGCGGCAATCTGGTTTCTTATTTGCCGTTCATAAAATAAACCTACCCCTGCATGAATATATGGTTACACGTTCACTACATAGTTTAATCTAATTAGTGCAATTTACCTCAACGCTGCTTTCATTAAGTAACCATAAAATAGAAACATTTGAAAGCAAAACAACTCGCCGCAGTCATTGTATTATTTCTTTTATGTACAACCGGTAAAACCTATGCCCAGTTCTATAAAGACATGAGTGTAGGATTGAATGGTGGTATCTATGTTTACCAGGGCGACCTTACTCCTGAAAGGTTCGGTTCACTCAGGACCATTAAGCCCGGTCTTTCATTGTTTGCTAAAAAATCTATTAATCATTTCCTGGCAGCAAGGTTGCACATGAGCTTTGCCAGCCTGCAGGGCGATGACAGTCGTTACAGCAAACCCGAATACAGGCAACAAAGAAATTTTTATTTCTTCTCTCCATTGATGGAATTCTCTGGGCAACTGGTGTGGAATATCCGTGGCCGGAATTATGATGACTATGGCATACAGCCTTATGTATTTACCGGTGCAGGCGCTTCGGTAGTAAGTATAAAAAAAGATTATAGCAGGTTGAACCAAGCATATTTTGGGGAGACATCTGATGTATATACAGGGCTGGCGGCAGATAATATTCATGGAACACCACGTGCTCTTATCTCTGTTCCGGTTGGTGTAGGTGCCGAGTATCCAATTTCACAAAGATTCTCTGTGAATATGGAGACTTCTTATCGTTTTATTTTTTCTGATTATTTAGATGGGTTCAGCCAGGCAGCAAGTCCTAAATACAAGGACCATTATCACAGTACTTCGGTTGGATTAATATATAAATTCGGAAAAAAAGACAAGGGCATTGGTTGCCCTTCTGTAAACTGATTATCTATGAAAAAAATAACAGAAAAACTATGCAAGGCTTTCCCGCTTGAGGAATTGTTGCCAGTCTTCAAGCATTTTCCCTTTAAGCACCCGTGGAAATTTATGCTGGCCCCCAACTTTTCCTTTAGCTTTCATAAAATCCATGAACGTGTTTTCAGATAGCACTTTCACTGTTACATCTTTCAATGCATGGCGGCGCTCCACTTCATAATCATCATTCAATTCTTTGAGCTTCCCATCGATGCGCCCCTTTAGTTCTTCTGCATTTACTTTATCATCTGTGGCCACATACCATTGGTGTGCAAAAAAAGTTCCATGCGGCACCCCGGCAACGGTAAACTCAGGAATAAAAATGTCTAGGTCTTCGCTCACCATCTCAATAGCCTTATTCATATTGTCTACACTCAGGTGTTCGCCAACGAGACTTAAAAAATGCTTGGTTCTACCTGTTATGATGATCTCACTTCTTTCCCTGTCAACCAATTTTACCGTATCGCCAATGGCATATCGCCATGCTCCAGCATTGGTACTGATAAGGATAGCATAATCTTTATTTTCCTCAATCTCGTGTATCATATACGCTTCGGGTTCTTCCACCATATTTCCTTCACTGTCGAAATTTGTATCATCGAATGGTACAAATTCAAAAAAAACATTGTTGTTAAGTACAAGGTGCATACCCAATGATCCCTGCCGGTTTTGATAAGCCAGGAATCCTTCACTGGCAAGATAGGTCTCTATATAAGTAATGGGTTTACCCAACAATTTTTCAAATCCCCTCTTATAAGGTTCCATAGCCACACCGCCATGTACATAAAATGCCAGGTTGGGCCACATCTCATGAATATTTTTCAGTCCGTATTTTTCAATGATCTTTTCCATGCACAACTGAAGCCATGCAGGAACGCCTACAATAAAGCCAATATCCCAGTTGGGTGCGTTGTTCACTACTTCCTCCAGTTTGGTGGCCCAGTCTTTTACTTTGGCAATTTTTTTTCCGGGTTTATATAACCCGAGCCCCTGGAACCAGAATGGGATATTTTTTTGCTGAATACCGCTGAGGTCGCCGGCAAAATAAGTAGGGCCCTTTTGTAATTGGGTGCTGCCGCCCAGGATGAGCCAGCCTTTTCCAACAGCGCTTTTGGGAACTTTTTCATAACGGGTCAGGCTCAGCAGTTGTTTAAAACTCGTAATCGTATTACTTCTTATCAGGTCTCTGGTAATGGGAATGAATTTACTGGTAGCATCGCTGGTGCCGCTACTCAACGCAAAATATTTTATAACACCTGGCCAGCAAACATCGGGAATGCCTTCTTTGGCTTTGTACCACCAGGAGTCGTAAATCTTATTATAATCACAGGCCGGAACCTGCTGCTGGAATTTTTTTCCGGGATGGTTGCTTAATAATACATCGTCAAAACGGTACCGTTGGCCAAATTCGGTAAATCTTGCTTTGCGCAGAAGCTTCTTTAATACTTTGATCTGCTGTCGCCTGGGGTCGCTTACAGGAATATTAAGTGCCCGGGCAATTGATTTTGGAAGCTTGATGTCAAATATTGCCATCTATATTAAGCGGGTTAAAAGACAAATATAAACAATAAACCTCACCCCAACCCCTCTCCTGAAGGAGATGGAACTGGAAGATATGAGCGAAGAACATGTTTTGTTTTATTATACAGATCATTACTTTTAGAAATTGCTGAACAATTGATTGATGTTTAATGTGGAAGATAAAATGTAGAGATATTATCCGTCGCGCCGCCCTTCTCCTTCGGAGAAGGGTTGGGGATGAGGTAAAAAATGCCTACGTTTGTCGTCCATAAAATAAAACTATATGAAGAAGATATTTATTGCGGCAGTGCTGTCACTAAGCCTGCTAAGGGCCAGTGCCGATGAGGGCATGTGGTTACCCATGCTGCTCGGACAGCAGGTGTACAATGATATGGTGAAAAGAGGGTTGAAGCTGACTAAAGAACAACTCTATTCCATCAACAAATCATCATTAAAAGACGCCATAATAATTTTTGGTGGTGGCTGCACCGGTGAAATTGTGAGTAGCCAGGGGTTGATATTTACCAACCACCACTGTGGTTACAGCGCCATTTCGGGAGCAAGTACAGTAGAACATAATTATTTGAGAGATGGTTTTTATGCCGCCAATAAAGACCAGGAAATTCAAAGTTCCTTGACCGTACAGTTCCTTGACCGTATTGTAGATGTTACCAAAGAAGTGGAAGAGGGTGTGAAAGGTTTAAGCTGGGCCGACAGGGTAAAAAAATTACCCGATGTATATAAAGCGATTACCGATAAAGTAGCTGACAAGGAAAACGGCCAGGCCGGACGGATATACAGCATGTTCAAAGGCAACCAGTACATCATGTACGTGTACAAAACTTACAGGGATATCCGTCTGGTGGGTGCACCTCCGGAAAGTGTAGGTAAGTTTGGCGGAGATACAGATAACTGGGAATGGCCCCGTCATACCGGTGATTTTTCTGTGTTTCGTGTGTATGCATCCAAAGATGGAAAACCGGCAGATTACAGCAAAGACAATGTGCCCTTAACACCAAAACATTTTTTACCTGTTAGCATCAAAGGTTTTAAAGACGGGGATTATGCCATGATCTATGGATATCCCGGAAGCACCAACCGTTACGAAACAAGCTACGGTATCAAATTAAAAAATGAAATTGAAAACCCTACTTTAGTTAGCCTGCGTGATATGAGGCTTAAGTACATGTACACAGAGATGATCAAAGACCCCGCTGTTAAATTAAAACTGGCCGATAACTATGCCAGCGTGGCCAACTACTGGAAATTTTTTGATGGTGAAACAAAACAGCTTATCAAGTTTCATACATACGATCAAAAGCAGGATTACGAAAACAAGTTCACTGCCTGGGCAAAAGGCAAACCAGAATATGAAACACTGATGGCAGAATATGCTCAGAACTACGCAACCTGGACACCATACAGCAAACTGCGCCAGTATATAAATGAAGGTGTGGCCGGTTCTCCTGTTATTGCCGCTGCTGCCGGTCTTTTTTCATTAGAAGACAAATTACTTAAGAATAATACCCCTGCTGCTGATCTTAAAAAAGCAACTGATGCGGCCACCGCAAACCGAACAGCCTTTTTAGAGCATGAAGACCTGCCCAGCGATGAAAAGATATTGGCTGCTGTTTGCCAGATGTTCTACAATGATGTTGATAAGAACCAGCACCCGGTAGGTTTTTATGAAGGACTTAAATCCAATTACGGCAGCCTAAGCGATGAGGCTACTTATAAAAAGTGGGCACGTGATGTTTTCGCAAGGACGATG
Source organism: uncultured Ferruginibacter sp. (assembly GCA_964439615.1). Lineage (GTDB taxonomy): Bacteria > Bacteroidota > Bacteroidia > Chitinophagales > Chitinophagaceae > Ferruginibacter. The sequence goes on from CAYTQB010000012.1 coordinate 61,135, forward strand.
ATGCTTGATGATGCCAAATGGAAAGCCTTTGTAGCTAACCCCGATGGCGCAGTATTACAGGCCGATCCTGCTTTTGCATTTGCTTCTGCATTCATAAAGAATTATACAGGAAAGTATGCACCATTGTACACCGCTTTCGTCAACAGAAACAATGAACTTGGTAGAAGCTACATGAAAGGTATTATGGAGATGAACCCTGCTGCAGTAAAAAAAATGTATCCCGATGCAAACTTCAGCATGCGGGTGAGCTATGGTAACGTAAAAAGTTATCGCCCAAGAGATGCTGTTTTCTATGATTATGTTACCACCAGCAAGGGTATTCTTGAAAAATATAAAGCAGGAGATTATGAATTTGACCTGCCTGCCAAACAGATCGAATTGCTTAAGAAAAAAGATTTTGGCCAATACATCGACAAGCGTACCAATGACCTGGTGGTTGGCTTCATTACCACCAACGATATCACCGGCGGCAACTCCGGATCACCGGTTATTGATGCCAATGGAAATTTACTTGGCCTTGCCTTCGACGGTAACTACGAAGCCCTCAGCCATAAAATTGCATTCGACAAAGACCTTAACCGCACCATTTGTGTGGATGTTCGTTATGTGCTCTGGTGTATCGACAAATTGGGAGGAGCAAAAAATATTGTTGATGAATTGAAGCTGGTGAGATAATTATTAACTAAGATTTTAGCAAACTGCCCCGTAATTATCGGGGCAGTTTTTTTAACTTCACTTTATGTCACACCT
>CAYTQB010000013.1:0-10854 GCA_964439615.1 uncultured Ferruginibacter sp.
CATTTTGCCATAACTTTTGGCTGGACAATTTTATTTTTTATTTTGTATCCACGGTTACAACTGCTTCGAATAAACAAATTCATAGCGGCCGTTGTTTATGGCATTCTTGTTTGGGCGATGATGAATGTGGTGATATTGCCCCTATGGAATAATAAACCTTTTGTTTATAACCGGGAGTCTTCTCCAATCAATGCTTTAATATTAATAGTGGCTATCGGGCTGCCGCTTTCCTATATTGCCCACCGGCATTATTCAAAAAAATAAAAAGGGTAACTTTTTTTTAGATAACTGTTGAAATATTCTGGCAATAAAAAAAGGACTACCGCATCAACACAGTTGTGCCCTGCTGCTTATGTACAATGCCATCAACATCCACAGCTTCTATCATCCATATTACTGTTTGTAATTCCGCCGGCTGGCCTTTCACCCTGCCATCCCAACCCGGACCATCGCTCTTCATCTCAAAAAGAAGTTTGCCCCAGCGGTTGAATATCCTGAAATAATTAACTTTTACAAAACTCATCAGCAATGGCCGTAACAAATCGTTTTTACCATCTGTACCCGGTGTAAATACAGTGGGTACATAGATCCTGATATTTTTACGGGTTTTTACCAATTGGGTATCTACAGTTAAACAACCCGAATTTGTTCTTAATTGAATGGTGTACAATTGATCATTAAGCCCTTTAAAAACAGGGTGATAACTAATCCTGTTATCCAGGCTGGTGCCGGGTAACCAAAGCACACTGTTGCCAATATTCCTTGCCTGCAGCATTTCGGGGAAATAAGAGATGGCATTTTTTACAGGATAGTTTATGGAAGGTACCGGTGCATCAATAGTAACTATTTTTTGCATAATGCTTGTTTCCGGTAAACATTGAGCAGTGCTAACTGTAAGTTTGATAGTATAATTACCAGGTGAATGATAGCTATATACCGGGATACGGTCAATAGAAATATCCCCGTTGCCAAATTCCCAAAAATAACTGGCCAAGGTTCCGGGAAAAGATTTAGTCTTATTTATTATGGGCACCCGCAAATCTATACAAACCGGATTAACAAGAAAATCAGCTGCAACATAAGGATAAACTGTGATGATAAATGAGATGCTGTCTGCACAGCTTCCCGGAGCCGTTACCACTAATTTTACTGTGTAATTTCCCGGTTGTGTGTAACTATAAATAAGATCCTTTGTTGTATCGGTATTCCCATCACCAAGGTACCAGGTATATTTAACAGCAGCCGCCGGAATTGTACTGGTGTTAGTAAAAATGAATTGATTATTTTTAAGACACTGGTTGGTCTTATTAATGGTAAAACCAGCCACCGGGCTTTCATATATGTTTACCTGCTGGATACGGGTATTTTTAATACAGCCCGAAAAATTAAAAAGCCTTGCATAATAGTCCCCGCTTTGAGTAACATTTAATGTCGTTTGATTTGCACCGGCAATAGCTATTCCATTCATATACCATTGGATACTATCAGCAGGAAAAACCTGTAATACGGTACTCAGACCGGTGGAAGTACAATAGCTGGCACTTCCAATAAGTTGCAGGGCATCATTTAAAGCCGCAGTATTTATGGTTACAGTATCTGCAGAAATACATCCTCCTCCGGCACTGGATGCTGTTAATATATAGGTTGCAGGATTAGACAGTGTGGCTACAGGGTTTGCAATATTTGGGTTACTTAAACCAACTGATGGCGACCATTTATATACGAGGCCCGCAATTGGAGGAGATCCTAACTGGTAAGGAGTGTTTGTACAAATTGATGTATCACGGCCGGCAAATGCTTTAACGGTCAATGTGTCCAGCAGTTCAGCTGTCAGGGTATCCGGACAGCCATACCCATTAAACGGCTCCAGTATTACTGAAACTGTGGTACCGGAAGGAGGTGGAGGGCTTATATGCAATGTTTGCTGGGTACCCAATACCTGTGTAAAGTTATTATTGTACCATGTATATTTCTGGTAACCAAATGGTGCTGAAACATCAATAGCAGTATCACCAGGGCAAAATTTTGAACCCACAAAAGAACTTCCGCATTCTGTATTTACGTCAACATAAGCATATCCAAAATGGTCAATAAATGTACAATCGGCAGTTTTAAAAAAGACCCTGATAGTTTTACCCTGGTTGCCATCTAAATTAATAGTGTTTGCCGACCAGTTTTTGCACCATACCGGAATATTGCTGCCAGGTGCTGTTGATAAATAAAATCCCGGAATTGAACCATTGGCAACAAAAATAAAATTTGAACAGTCAAGTGTCGTGTTATCTGTAATATTTCGGATTTCAATTTGTAACCTGGGTTGTTGTTCCGCCTGGTGACCGGGATCCTGAAATACAACGGCATAATAGTATATCAGGCTAAACTTATTGGCAGTAGCAGGTATCGTGAATGTATATGAAACACCCTCAGCTTCATGGCCACCAATATTATTACCAATTTTTACAGAATGCCCGCTACCATTAGGGCAATTTTGAGGAAACCCCCCATATTGATCAATTCCATTTCCGGGAACTGATGTAAGCATAGCATGACGGCCGGGAACAGGCCCGGGAACAGGGTTAAGTGAAATATTATTTATACCGCCAATTGCCGTAACATCACCGGTGTAACAGGTCCAGCCTGTAAAAGTTCCAGTTTCAAAATCTATGTTTGCGGGGCACTGGGCAGATACAAATTTTATGTGGCCTGATAATACAAACAGGAGCAATAAAATATTTAACCGGTATTGGCAAAAAAGTTTAGCCTTTTTGTATTGAGTTTTCATTGTATTAAATGGCAATGTGTAAAGTTAATAATAAAATGCCTGAAAACAGCTTGCATACATAACATAGCGATTAAAATCTTACATTTAATATAGTTATGAAAACAGGTATTATTCAGGGTAATAAACGATAATATTTTGAAGCTACTTTATGGTCACTATTCAAACATTCCGGCAAATGGCGCTTTCGCTTCCCGGTGCAATTGAGTTGCCGCATTTTGACCGGGCCTCTTTCAGGGTCAATAAAAAAATATTCGCCACCATGCTGGAAAAAGATAAGACTGCTGTGCTCATGTTCTCTCCCTTGGAGCAATCTGTTTTTTGCACTTTCGACAAAACAATTATTTATCCCGTGCCCGGAGGCTGGGGACTCAAAGGCGCTACTATCTTTGAACTTCAAAAAATGAAAAAGGCCATGATGAAAGATGCTCTCGGTGTTGCTTATGAAGAAGTTGTTGCAAAGTCAAAAGGAAAAAGTCAAAAGGTAAAAATCAAAATTAAGAATGCTACAACAGAAACAGGTAAACTCAGTTTTAAATAAACACAAAAAAAGAGACAGTTGGTTCCTGGATGATTATTCCGTTAATCCTTACGAAGGCTGTAGTTGTAATTGCCTGTACTGTTATATACGTGGCAGCAAGTATGGAGAGAATATGGAAGATGGACTGGTGATAAAAGCAAATGCACTTGAAGTATTGGAAAAACAATTACAATTCAGTGTAAAAAAAGGCCAGTATGGGATTGTGGTGGTTGGCTCCGGCACGGATGCATACATGCCCCATGAAGCCAATTATAAAATGACCGAAGGGATGCTAAGGCTTCTGTTGAAATACAGGTTCCCTGTTTTTATCAGCACCAAATCAACTTTAATAACAAGGGATATACAGTTGCTGAAAGAAATTGATGAAGCCGCGATATTACCAGACGATTTAAAAGATACCTTAAAAAGAGGCGTCATTCTCTCTGTTTCGGTTTCAAGCATGAATGAAAAAGTGAACAGCATGCTGGAACCCGGCGCTGCTCCCCCGATTAAACGGCTGGAAATTCTGCAACAGCTAAAAGAAGCTGGTTTTTTAACAGGTGTAAATGCTATCCCGGTATTGCCATTTATCAGCGATACCGAAGCGGAACTGGAAAAAATAATTGCTGCCACAAAAGCCCACGAAGCAGATTATATTCTGGTTGGTGGATTAACCTTATTTGGCAAAGAACCTGCGGACAGTAAAACACTTTATTACAAATTTTTAGAGAGATACGATCCGGAACTTATCACGAAATATAAAAGCTTATACCGCATCTTCCCATTCCCTCCAAAGCAATACCAGGAAGACCTGAAGAAAAGAGCAGAAGCCATTTGTAAAATATATAACTTACGCACAAGCATTATTGAGCAACATGTCTGATGAAATAAAAGCCATTCAAAAAATATTAATCGCTAAAAGCAGTAAAGCTGCATTGGCCGCTCACAGCAACTTTGTTCCCGGTGCAGATCTTAAGATCTATGGTGTAAGAACACCTGTGCTTAATGAACTGGCTAAACAATTCAAAGCCGGCGGTTTCGACCTGGTAAAGGAACTTTGGGATGCCGGTGCTTTTGAAGAAAAGATTCTGGCTGTAAAAATGCTGGGCTGTATTGCAAAAAAGGATGCAGAAAGATCGTTGCAACTTATCCAATATTTTGCACCGGGTATTGATAACTGGGCTGTTTGCGATGCTATGGGTATGCAGGGATTGAAACCCATCCTTAAAACACATCAAAAAGAAATATTCGCCCTTGCGAAAATATACAACAGCTCTAAAAATTTCTGGGAGAGAAGACTAAGCCTGGTGCTGGTGGAATGGTACACCAGGGAGCCTTCGCTTCATGCAGAGATAAAAAAGTTAGTGAAGCTGCTGGAAAACGACCCGGAATATTATGTACGCAAGGCCGTGGTCTGGATCAATAAGAATTTTATGAAAGGGAAATAAAATTAGGAATTAGGAATTGGAGATTCGGAATTCATAGCTGCATTCTTCATTTCACTTGCTAGGTTTTTTCCTAAGTATTTTTCTATCCAGGCATGAACCAGATAAATGACCGGGGTAAGAAGTATGGCAACAATGAATTTGTAAATATAATTGCCGGTACCGGTAACTAATATCTGGTGAAGACTCCAGGCGTCGCCCTGCCCGGTTTGAATACGCTTGCCTACATAAAAGGCGATAAAGAGCACTACAAAACTATCCACCAGTTGCGATACCAATGTAGATCCTGTAGCCCTTAACCAGATATTTTTTTCGCCCGTAACCTTTTTTATCCGGTGAAAGATCATCACATCCAGTATCTGCCCCACTAAAAATGCAACTATTGACCCGATAATGATCCACATACCCTGGCCGAAAATTCCGCTAAAGGCATTGTCAGGCTTATCAATCTCATTACCAATGGAAAAATATTCGGATGGCGAAAGATTTATTGCCCCGGTAAAGATGAGAAAAGCATACCCGATAAGGCCAATAGTAAGATAGGATAAGAACTTAACGCCTCTTGTGCCGTAATATTCATTGATGATGTCTGTCATAACAAAAACAACGGGCCACAGCAACACCCCGGCCGTTAAATGAAAACTAAAGGGGCTGCCGAATAAATTGATATTGGCACGGTTAATTCCCACAGTATCTTCCAGCGAAAATATTTTTACGCCGATCACTTCGGCAAGCAATGCACTGGTAATAAAAATGCCGGCCAATAAGATAAAAAGCTTGGTGCTTTTGTCTTTAAGAATATTATGTATCATAACCTTATTTGAAAAAGAAATGAAAGTAAACCTGGCAGCAGAAGATCACGATGTTAAAGATAACTATCCATTTGGGTACTTGTATATTCATTTTCAGCGAAACAAAAATAAAATATAACAGCATGAAAAGCGCATTGACTATGATCGCCCCGTAACCCAATATCACCAATGTGCCCTGCAACCAGGGAAGCGGGAGTATCTGTTCTGTACCGCCTTCATAGGTATTATGCATTTCAATATACCGGAATACAACAGCCAGTAAGAAACAGGCATTGCAGAGAACAGTAAATTTGGAGAAGAAACGCATGGCTTAAATTAAAATCAAAAGTCAAAATTAAAAAATCAAAATTTGCGATAGCAACATGTATAATTTTTATTTTAGCTCATAAACTTTTTACTTTTGAATTTTGACTTTTGAATTTTTTATCCGTTCCTCCCGCTAAGCATTGGTACAAATGAAAAATTATCAAATGCTTCTTCACTTACCGTACCATCCTCATTTTTAGTTATGCGCAACATTCGCTGGTGATGATCTTCATCCACAGGTATCACCATCTTGCCCCCCGGTTTTAACTGCTCCAGTAATTTAGGTGGAATAAATGGAGCTGCAGCGGTAATGATCACTTTATCAAAAGGTGCATAGGTAGGCAGACCTTCGTACCCATCGCCATAAAAGAATTTAATGTTGGGGTATTGTGTTTTAAAGATGAACTGCTTTGTTTCTTCAAACAGTTTTTTTTGCCGCTCAATGGTAAATACCCTGGCTCCCATTTCTGCTAAAACACTTGCCTGGTATATACTTCCGGTGCCGATCTCCAGTATTTTATCATTAGGTTTTACCTGCAGTAATTGTGTTTGATAGGCAACCGTATAAGGCTGGGAGATTGTTTGCCCTTCGCTGATGGGAAATGCACGGTCTTCGTACGCAATTTTATCAAAAGCGCTATCCAGAAAAAAATGACGGGGAATATTATTCATTGCAGTCAGCACGTTTTCGTCGCTGATACCTTTTTCACGTAACTGGTCGACCAGTTTTTTTCTCATGCCTTTGTGTTGATAACTGTCTTCGTATTTTCTCATTGACCCCTATATCCGCCAACTGGCGGAAAATTTAATGTTTAAGATAATTGCAAGAGACTTTGATATTTAAGCAATTTAAATACATTTACCATGTAAGATAAAAGATGTGAAGGTAATTCTCCGGCCATATCTTCCCCCCTCTTTTGAAGTTCCTGCAAAAGAACGAGAGTAGCTTCTGGCAGTAAAGTTACTTATAACTGGGTGTGTGCTCGTCAAAAAAAGTACTCACTGTCTTGTTCCATTCATTTAATACATCATTGCGTTCGCTGTTAAGTGACTGTGTGGAATTGTTAAATGCAGTTGACGCAGCATTGATGTCCTTCACACTTTTATTGTATGCATCCACTTCTGCCTGCGAAGGGCTGCTCTTTTTTTCAAATTCTTTTTTTATGGTTTCAAAACGTTCCTTAATTAAATAAAAGTCGCTGATGGTGCTCATCTTTTCCACTTCCTTTATATAAAAATTCATAACCAACCTGCAGGCGCTTTGTAATGAGTTATCACCCTGGAAAGGCGGGGTAGCTTTCAGTTTCTCCTGGCCCTCCAGTGCATAGCGAAGCAAAGAATTTTTGTTTTGTTCGATACCAGTTATATTATTTTTAGAAACCGCTTCCATCAGGTATCCCTCCTGCTTATATGCCTTAAAAAATATAAGATAGATCACTGTATGATACTTATTGACATCATGCACCTGCTTCATTTTCTCTCCCAGTTCCGAATTGTCTTTTGTAAGTGTAATATTATTTTTGGCAGCAAAAGCCTCGGTTGCCAGGCGCATTTTATCGTTGCCTTCATCTAATTTTTTATTCACCATTTCCTGCGCCATCATATAAGCTTCCATGGCATCATAACTCTGCTCGGCTATCTCTTCCATGTTTATTATTTTGCTGTAATCTTCATTAAGCACATTGTAATACAGCTTCAAAAAATTAACGGTGCTGTCCCGGTAACCTTTTTCTCCTTTAAAAGAAGGTAAGCCACTGATATTCATTTTAGCTTCCTGCACTTCGTCAAGCAGCTTGGCCCGCAGGGCTTCAACTTTCTTTTCTCTTTTCCTATGCGCCGAGGCGCTTACATAGGCCATGAATTTCTTTGAAACATTTTCCCTTTGCTTGCTTATGGCGCTCAGGTACTCAACCGGGTTATCATAATCCTGGGCCGTTACGGCAAGTTCTAAAAGGAAAAGACTGAAAGCTGAAAAAAACAATTGCTTCATAAAGTTTTTTTTTATCAGGATGGCTAAAAATAAATCAGTTTATTTAATTATCCAATCCATCATAATTTTATAGGCCTCAGCAAGTGTAATATCTTTTTGTACCTGCTCTAAATATACATCATTATTTGCTTTGCTTTTTTGTGTTGATTCATTTATCCGTTGCCTGTCGAATCCATTATTGGTTACAGATAAACCCACATTCTTAACTTCATCATCCAGGCTAATCTCCTTAAACATCTCCATTGTTTTTTTATAATGAACAGCATAACCATTCCACTGTAATGGAATAGTTCTCCCGGTTTTATAGTCCTTCATCCATTTGGTAAATGTAACAATGGTTTTAAAGTACCTGTCGTTTAAAACCCTCTGCTCACTTTTTAGTTTTAACAGTTGAACAGGCAATGCTGTGGCAGGCTGATAAATTCCTGTTTTGCTGTTATCGGGCTGTAAGGCACTGCTGTTTGCCTTTTCTTTATACGATTCATCTGAGTAAACATCAGGTAACTCAATATCAGGTACAACACCCATCCATTGTGTTGTATTGCCATTAACACGATAAAATTTGCGTTGGGTTACTTTTACAAAGTCCCAGTAGTTTTTGCTTTTCGAAAAAGGCAGTGTATCCATCGGTAATACAACCTGTGCTGTTCCCTTACCATAGGTTGAACCGCCTACAATCAATGCCCGGTTATAATCCTGCAACACGGCACTCACAAATTCACTGGCGCTGGCGCTGGCGCCGTTTATTAAAACCATCAGCGGGCCATCGTAAATGGTCCCCCGGTTTGGATCTTTCAAAAAATGGACCTTCCCATCTTTTTCCTTTACCGAAGCAACCGGGCCAATATCTATAAATATGCCGGCCAACTGCATAGCTTCCCACATGCTGCCCCCGCCATTGTACCTGAGGTCGAGTATCAAACCGGCAATGGTATCCTTTCGCAGTTTCACAATTTCTTTACTTACATCATTGGCACAACCATCATACTTTATATCTTTTTCATCCGTCACCGTTTCCTCTTCACGGCTGTAAAAACCTGGCAGGTTGATATAGCCGATATTTTTATGGCCATGCAACACATAACTTTTTACGATCCCTTCTTCATCATCAATTTTTTCTTTACGGAGTTTTACTGTTTTTAATTCGCCCGCTGCAGTTTTAACGGTTACTTCCAGGTCTGATTGGCTATTACCCCCAAGCATTCTTTCCAGTTCACCTTCATCAATCTCGGCAATATCTTTTTCAAAGCTATCGATCTTTACTTTGATGACCTGGTCACCGGTATGCAACTGCCCGCTGCGCCAAGCACTGCCACCGGGTTGTAAAAAACTGATGGCCAGGTCACCTTTATCATTTTCTTCCAGCTCAAACCCTGCACTGAATTCTGAAGCGCTCATTTCTGTATCAAATTCTTTCTTTTCCTTCATGCTCATGTAACTTGTATGCGGATCGTAGCACCAGGCAATGGCATTCAGGTAATCGTCTTCCAATACTGTTTTAAATTGTTCGGGTGTTTTTACCAGTCCGTTTATAAATGACCGCTCCTGCTTTTTTGCTTTTTCACGGGCATCTTTTTCCAGTTTAACAAAATCAGCCGGCAATGTTTCCGAAATTGTTTTTCCGTCATCAGATAATTTACCGACAATATTCTCCAGCACCCGCCATTTTAAAAACTTTTGCCAACGCTGACTAAGCTCGGTCACTGATTGAGCATTAGCAGTAAATGGCCACAGCACATTATCAGGCTTGGAAAAATCAAAAGGTTTGGCAAGTAATATCTGCAGGATGCTGTCGGTTCTTCTTAAGCATGTTTTATAAAGTGTTGTTGACTTATCGTAAAACTCCCAACCCCTGCCCGATAGTTCATCATCCAGTTTAGTCTTATAGGTTTCCAAAACTGCTATTTCATTTTGTGTAAAGAAAAGTTTTTCATCATCCAGCTTCTCCATCCACTTTTTATAAAGCATGGCAGATGAAGTATCATTCCATTTTACGGGGAGGTAATGATTTTGTTCCAAAAAACGATGCAGGGTAATTACTTTATTTTGCAATGATCCTGCAGCCGGTTGCTGAGCATAAACATACATCGAGGAAAAAAGCAGAAACAGAATACAGATCCTTTTCATAAAACAGTTTTGGCACCGGAATTCTTTACAATGTAGAAACTTTAAATCTATTTAAAGAATTATTTCAAACCCATCTCCTCCACTATCCGCCCTATCTTGTCATCCAGCTCTTTTTCTTTTACATCAAACTCAGCTGCAGTATTTAATTTAGTATTCACACTAAAATAAAATTTTATCTTAGGCTCTGTTCCGCTTGGCCTCGCCGAGATCTTTGTTCCATCAGCAAGCACAAACTGCAGCACATTACTCTTTGGCAGGTCTATCTTCCAGCTTTTGCCGTTTTGTAAATTTTTGCCTATCTGCAATTCGTAATCCAGCAATTCCATAACGGTTCCACCGTCAATTGTTTTTGGTGGATTATTCCTGTAACCTTCCATCATATCTGCAATTTCTTTTGCCCCATTCATTCCTTTTTTGGTAATACTCACCAGGCTCTCCTTGTACAAACCGTATTGCAGGTAGAGGTCTATCAGTTTATCAAAAAGGCTGCGCCCTTTATTTTTTTCATAAGCCGCCATTTCGCAGATGAGGGCAACAGCGCTCACAGCATCTTTGTCCCTGATCTCATCACCAATCATCAATCCAAAACTTTCTTCTCCGCCAATAATATATTTTTCTTTGCCTTCTTTTTCTTTTATTAAAGCTGATATCCATTTAAAACCGGTAAGTACATTATAACAGTTTACGCCGATCGCTTTAGCTATCACATCTATCATATCGGTAGTAACAATGGTTTTAACCACCATATCATTGGGTTGCTGCAAACCTTTTGTTTTCCTGGCTTCTATCATGTAATTAAAGGCCAGCATGGCAGTCTGGTTGCCATTCATTAATATCCATTCACCTTTATGATTTTTTACACCAATACCTACCCT
>CAYTQB010000013.1:10954-61441 GCA_964439615.1 uncultured Ferruginibacter sp.
GTTTTACGAATGGCATAACTTATTTCAGGCGTTGGGCGCAGGGCTTCAAACAAATAGACTTTTATACCATTGGCTGCAAAAACATTAGCCGTTGTCTCCGCAAAAAAACGGCTGTTGTTCCGGCTGTCGTGCCCGATCACAACACTCACATCATTTCCAAAACAGATCTTTAAATAATTAGCATAACCCTGTGTGGCCATACCCACTGTATATTTATTCATACGGTTGGTACCAATACCCATGATGCCACGAAGGCCGCCCGTACCAAACTCCAGGTTTTTATAAAAAGCATCTTCCAGTTCAGCCGGGTTATTTTTTTGTAAAGCTGATATTTCATCTTTCACAGATTGGTCATAATTGCCGCTAAGCCAGCTGCTGATCTTTTGTTGCGTACCTGCATCCATATTTCGTGATTTTTTTATAGCCTCAAAAATATATTATTCAAACATCATTAAAGCAAATTAAGTAGATTTGTTTATGCTTTTTTGCAGCAACAAATATTTGCGGCTTTTTTTGCAAAGATCAATTCTGCATATTGTACCGGTATTGTTTTTTTGCTTATCAGCATATTCCCAGGAAGATGTTTTAAAGAAAGATAGCTTAAATCCACGCCTCAATCCACTTTTACTTTCCAGTTTTAAAAAACCTGTTAAGGCAGATCCCACACTTGATGAATATTTGAAACCAACAAAAAATGAATTAATGGATTGGTCTGCTTACTATTTAACCGATGAACAGAGAAGAGAAAGAGAGAGGAGACTAAACCAGCCTCTTTATAAACAAATTGGCAACGATATTATCGACTCTTATGTTCACAGCCTCATATATGGTAAGATCAAAAAGCCGGCTGCTGTTCCTAAATTCTGATCGGCTACTTAAATCTTTCATTTTATCTTTTGCGCAGGCCCAGGTATGCTATAACCAGGCAGCTTATGCTTATTTTTGTTTTTTATGAGCCAACCCTCAAAATACATTTCAACCATATTGAGTTTTCTTATCATTGCCTTATTACCATTTTTGTCATCTGCACAGGATTCATCCATTCACCATGCCAACCCATTGAGTAAACAACAAATGAACAGAAGGCTGATCACCGTATCAGGTGGCAATATCATTGGCTATGGAGGTTCGCTCATTTTATTCAATAATGCCTGGTACAAGAATTATCCCCGCCAGTCATTCCATACATTCAATGATATTAAGGAATGGCAGCAGGTTGATAAGGTTGGCCATGCCTGGGCAGCTTATAATACCGGTAAAGTCTCAACCGCTATGTGGCGCTGGGCCGGCATGTCGCAAAAAAGATCGGCACTAATTGGTGGCCTCAGTGGCGCTGCTTATTTAACGGTGATAGAAATTTTAGATGCCCACAGCGCCCAATGGGGATGGAGCTGGGGAGATATTGGTGCCAATTTTTTCGGCAGTGGTTTATTTATGGGGCAGGAACTGCTTTGGCAGGAACAACGGATTCAATATAAATTTTCCTTTCACCGGAAAAGTTATCCGGAACCCATGCTGACAAACCGGGCCAGTAATTTATTTGGCAAAACATGGTACGAACGCATGCTTAAAGATTACAATGGCCAAACTTACTGGCTGAGTTTTAATATGAAAGCTTTCTTTCCAAAAACCAAAATTCCTGCCTGGCTCAATATTTCTGTTGGCTATGGTGCAGAAGGAATGTTTGGTGGTTTTGATAACAGGTGGATTGATGCTAACTCCGGTGTTTCAATAAACAGAACGGACATGAAACGATACCGCCAATGGTACCTGGCCCCGGATATTGACTTCACGAAGATCAAAACCAATAAAAAAGGAGTGAAAGTTTTACTTGCGTTTTTAAATGCATTTAAATTTCCTATGCCGGCATTAGAGTATTCAAGCGGGAGATTTAAATTCAATGCGATCAGTTTCTGATCAACTCATCCAGGCGCCTTTTACTTCATTATTCTCCACTTCTACATAAATATGTTCATCTGTTGTTGTAGAAACGGATATGCCTGTATAATCCACATCAATCGGGAAGGTCTTATGGGTGCGTTCAACCAGGGCAAGGGTCTGTATCTTTTCAGGTAGTTGTTCCAGCAAAGGCTTCAGTGCATAGAGCATGGTTCGGCCGCTATTGGCAACATCGTCTATCAATACAATGGTCTTCCCGTTAAAGTCCATTTTTTTATTCAGCTTAATTTCTCCGGGATTCTTTTTGTCCATGCCCAGCTCAAGCACCACCACATCTCCTTTAAAAATCTCTTTTAAGTAGCCGCTTATCTTTTCGGCAATTACACATCCATTCGTTTTAATACCAATCAATACCAGTTGCTTTGCACTATGGTTTTGCTCGGCCACTTGCAGCGCCATACGGCGGAGTTTTTTACCGGCAACTTCTGCGCTTAAGATGTATTTTTTATCCTTCATGATACCACGAATGTAAAATGAAATAGCCACAAAGACACTAAGGCACCATAAAAAACTTTGTGGCTTTGTGCCTTCGTGGCAAAATTCCCTGTTACCTGTGGCTGTAAAAATAATTACCTTAGCATAACAATAACGATTATGCAGATTCTCCAGCAGGTTCTCTTTGTTGCAATCGCAGGTTTCGCCATCTGGCTTTTTGCAAAAAACATCGGCATCATACGCCGAAATATTTTATTGGGTAAAGAAGAAGACCTCACCGATAACTCCCCCCTGCGCTGGAAAAATTTATTGCTGCTGGCATTTGGCCAAAAGAAAATGTTCCGTAATCCCCTTGTGGCACTCATGCACTTTGTTATTTATGCAGGTTTCATCATCATCAATATTGAAGTGCTGGAAATTGTTTTGGATGGTATACTGGGAACCCACCGTTTATTCCTCCCCTGGCTTGGCAGTTTTTATACTTTTTTGATCAACTTTTTCGAAATACTGGCTGTTGGCGTACTGACCGTTTGTATCATCTTTTTAATAAGAAGAAATATCATTAAACTAAAACGCTTCATCAGTAAAGACCTTGATGGCTGGCCAAGAAGCGATGCCAACTATATTTTAATAACCGAGATCATTTTAATGACCCTTTTCCTTACCATGAATAGTACCGACCGGGCTTTGCAATTGCAGGGAGCAGCACATTACCACGATACCGGCAACTTTATTATCTCCGGCATCATCGCTCCCCTGTTCAGTGATCTTTCTTCATCTGCTTTAATGGGTATTGAAAGAACCTGCTGGTGGCTGCACATCATCGGCATCTTTGCATTCCTCAATTATCTGCCTTACAGCAAGCACCTGCATATTTTACTTGCCTTCCCCAATGCTTATTACGCAAGGCTTGGCATTGTTGGCAAGATGGATAATATGGAAAATGTGCAGAACGAAGTGAAGTACATGATGCAGCCTGAACTGGCCCCTGCCGGTGAAGCTGCTTCTCAAAAATTTGGAGCAAAAGATATTTTTGACCTGAGTTGGAAAAGCCTGTTAGATGCTTATAGTTGCACCGAGTGTGGCCGTTGCTCTACCGCATGCCCTGCCAATCAAACCGGTAAGCTGTTGAGCCCAAGAAAAATAATGATGGATACCCGTGACCGCCTTGAAGCAGTGGGAAAGAACATTGTCGCTAACAAGGAATTCAAAGACGATGGAAGGAATCTTTTCTCTCATATTACCATAGAAGAATTGCGTGCCTGCACTACCTGCAATGCCTGTGTACAGGAATGCCCCGTTTCCATCTCCCCGCTGGAAATAATTTTACAGATGCGTCGCTCACTCATTATGGAAGACAGTAATGCTCCACAGGAATGGAACGTAATGTTCGGCAATATTGAAAACAATTTTGCTCCCTGGAAATTCAGCCCCGATGACAGGGATAAGTGGGTGGAGGAGATGAGTTGAGTGTTGGATCCCGATTCCGGTGAAAGAACAATCATTAATTTTAGTTTATGAAGAAATTATTATTTACCGGGTTACTTTATCCGTTCCTTGCAATGGCACAGGACAAGACCCACAGGTTTGAAAATGATACACTCTATACCTCCAGCGGATATAAAATATTTAAAGGCAGTGTTATTGAATTTAATCATGGCACTATACGCTATGGCAGATTCAAACATGTATCTGTTAAGAATGGTATTCTTTCCACATCACTGACAAACTGTTCGGTGACCGTTAAAGAATTTAAGAAATATTCAACCACTGATTTTGGTACCGGTTACATCGTTTTTGATGGCTACCTGAAAAGAAAAGATGGTACCATTGACTACATCGTTTTACAAATGGCATTTGATAAGGCAATAGAAAATTCACCCGTTCTGCTGAGTGAAATAAAAGTGCCGGAAGAATTCAGGAATAAATATAAACGGGATATGAAAAGAGAAAATGTAGCCTTACGTAATATGTATGAGGACAAAGTAATAACCAAAGTAGAATATAAGGAAATGAAAAAGAAACTGGATACGGAATAATTCCTTTTGGTTATTGCTGGGAGCTTATAAAATTCATCACTACAGTAAGCCCAGCTCGTTGTCAACGGTCTGTAAACAACTATTTAATTTTAGTTTATGAAGAAATTAATACCCATCCTCCTGTTTGGCCCTTTATTTTCAATTGCTCAAACCCCATCGCCCCGGTTTGAAAATGACACTCTATATACTTCAGGCGGCTACAAGATCTATAAAGGACAGGTACTCCAGCTTGCAAAGGGTACTTCAGAAGCAGGCTACTTCAGGTTCATCAAGTTTCATCCCGGCCTGGGCAGGAACGATACCTATATCCTGGAAAACAGCACCATCCTCGTCAGCAAACTAAGAACTTTTAAGAATCCCGGATCTGATAATTACAGCATCAGGCTTAATGGCGTTGCTACCCGTAAAGACAAATCAACGATGGATATCGACATCATTATGGAATTTGAGAAAGCCATTGAAAACCGTGATGGGCATGCCGAGCTGACCGTACCTGAAGAATTCAGGAAAAAATGGGTGGAAGTAGCTGCTGCGAACCCTCCCAAACAAACCGTAACGGATGAAAATAAAAAGCAAACAGCAAAAGAGGAAACAAAAAAGCAACCTGTTCCGGATGAATTGAAGAAACTACTGATCGCCGATGAGATAAAAAAACTGTTCGACTTATATAAAGCAGGCGCTCTCACCAAAGAAGAATACCAAGCACAAAAAAAGAAATTGCTTGACAAACAATGATATTTCTGCTCCTGTTATGAGATATTTTTTTGAACAACAGACCATGAAACCTTTCCGTGAAAATAATTACCTGGAACTGTAATATGGCTTTCAGAAAGAAAGCAACACATATCCTGGCTTACAAACCGGATATCTTAATTGTACCGGAATGTGAATGCCCTGATAACCTAAAATTCAGCGATGATCTGCCGAAGCCTGCCGATATGCTTTGGTTTGGAGAGAACCGGCATAAAGGCCTGGGTATTTTTTCGTACAGCGGGTTCAGGTTTAAACGCCTGAGGAATTATAACCCTGAGTTGAAGATGATCATCCCCATTTCAGTAACAGGCAATGGCCAGAAGTTCAGTCTATTTGCCATTTGGGCAAATAATCCAACCGATCCTGATGGGCAGTATGTAGAACAGGTGTGGAAGGCTATCCAGCACTATAACAGGCAGTTATCAGGGGAAAAGACCATTCTCATGGGCGATTTCAACAGTAATACGATATGGGACAGAAAGTACAGGGTTGGCAACCACTCTCATGTGGTGGATCGTCTTAAGAAAAAGGGGATTTCCAGTTGCTACCATTTCCACTATAAACAGGAACAGGGAAAAGAGGAACACCCTACCTTTTACTTATATCGTAATAAAGACAAACCTTATCACCTGGATTATTGTTTTGTATCAGCCGATCTTGCCGGAAAGGTTCAATCGGTAGAGATTGGCGATTATGATTCCTGGATCAAATACAGTGATCATGTTCCTGTAATTGTAACTATCCATGATGATTGAGTCATAAAAACAAATGATCTCATTTTTTAAATGAGGTTCATTTCAATAAAAGTAATTTCCTGGAACAGGTTGGCAATTTATTAATTCATAGAAACATTGTAAAATGCTTCTGAATTTTTATACACACAGTGTCAGATAAACGGCAGAATATTTTTTAAAAAAAGTCAAACCAAAAAATACGTAGCGTTGATATGTATATCATCATTTACAGTCAACAAATGTGTACGCCGTAAAATATAGCATAGTTTCTTCAGAATAATTTATTTTTTTTGATGGCAACCACAGCAGTAAAGTTTGCCTGTTTCACCAATTAATTTTGCCAGAAAAATTTTTTATCCACAATATTTAAAGTTGACTGAAATATCCTGAAAGTAAAGCGTGGCAAGGATTATCGTAACTCTCAACAGGAGAAAATAAATTATGCTTATCCCGAATTAAAACCTGTTAATATTTTTTTTGTTTATATCCAACATTATTAAATATATTTATCGCATGGAAGCCTACTACAAAACCCTGCAAACAATTTTCAGTATTACTAAAGATGATCCGCAACCGGAAACATATAAATGCCGTCCCCGGGAAATCATTCTCCGGCAGTTCCAGGATTGGAGTGTAATTCTTCAGCATTTAAAATTACTTGAAGATGAAGGACTGGTTATTACCAGCCAGGAAGATACACTTGTCATTTGCATCACTTCGGCTGGCATAGAAAAAGTAAGCAGCGGAAAAAAATTCACCGTAGAAAATTAATTTTTTATTTTTTGAATAAACCTCATTGAGGTATTGCAAAAAATTTTTGCCCTGATAAACGTTTGCATTTTTTAGAAATAAAAAATGATCTAAAAACCGGCAATTGTTTTCCTGCAGTTAAAAAGTATCGCACATTGCCTGGCAGACATAGCTCACCATCCAATCCTTCTTCCTTTTTTGTATTTTTGCCCACTTTAGAACAAGAATCTTGAATTATGGAGCTGACTAAGAATTTTGAGCCCAGGGCCGTAGAGGGAAAATGGTATACACACTGGCTGAGTAAGGGGTATTTTAACAGTAAACCCGATGGCCGCCCTGCATTTACCGTTGTGATACCCCCACCGAATGTGACCGGGGTGCTCCATATGGGCCATACGCTCAACGAAACCGTACAGGATATCCTGGTTCGAAAGGCACGTATGAGCGGCTTCAATGCCTGCTGGGTACCTGGCAGCGACCATGCCTCTATTGCTACCGAGGCTAAAGTGGTGGCCATGCTGAAAGAAAAGGGCATTGATAAAAACAAGCTATCGAGAGAGGAATTCTTAAAATATGCCTTTGAATGGAAGGATAAATATGGCAGCATCATCTACAACCAGATAGAGAGGCTTGGCTGCAGCGTAGACTGGAACAGGACAACCTTCACCATGGACGACCATTATTACAAAGCGGTAATAAAAGTATTTATTGACCTGTACAACAAAGGACTTATCTATCGTGGCGCCAGGATGATAAACTGGGACCCTGCTGCAAAAACCGCATTGAGCGATGAGGAGGTGGAGTATAAAGAACTAACGGGCAAGCTTTATCACCTGCGTTACAAATTAGATACTGCAAAGGAAGAGTACATCAGTATTGCTACACAACGCCCCGAAACCATAATGGGTGATACTGCCATTTGTGTTAATCCGGATGATGAACGATATGCTCATTTAAAAGGTGTGTATGCATTTGTGCCGCTTATCAATCGTCGCATCCCTATCATTTTTGATGATTATGTTGATCCTGCATTTGGAACAGGCGCTTTAAAAGTTACACCGGCGCATGATATCAACGATTATAATTTAGGATTAAAACATAACCTGGAAGTTGTTGATACCATTAATGAAGACGGAACGATGAGTGCTGCTGCACAAATTTATGTTAGCGAGGACAGGTTTACTGCAAGAAAAAAGATCATTAAAGAACTTTCAGAAAAAGGGTTTTTAATAAAGGATGAAGAATACACCACAAGATTGGGGTATAGCCAGCGTACCGGCGTAGTTGTAGAACCGAGGATAAGTACGCAGTGGTTTGTAAAAATGAAAGAGCTTGCAACGCCTGCTTTAAAAGCAGTTGTTGACGGTGATATTAAAATTCATCCCGGCGATAAATTCTTAGCTACTTATAAATACTGGCTGGAGAATGTTAAGGATTGGTGCATCAGCCGCCAGCTTTGGTGGGGACAACAGATACCTGCATGGTATGATGAAGATGGAAGAATGGTGGTTGCTGAAACCAAAGAAGAAGCTGCTGAACAATTCAAAATTCAAAATTCAAAATTCAAAATTGAAGAGATAAAGCAGGATGCCGATGTACTGGATACATGGTTCTCTTCCTGGCTTTGGCCCATAGAAGTTTTTAAAGGAATCACCAATCCTGGAAATGAAGAATTGAAATACTACTACCCCGGTTCGGTTTTAGTTACCGGGCAGGACATTATTTTCTTTTGGGTGGCCCGTATGGTAATGGCGGGTATGGAATATGAAAAGCAGATACCTTTTAAGGATGTTTATTTTACCGGCATGGTAAGAGATAAACTGGGCCGCAAGATGAGTAAGAGTTTGGGTAACAGCCCTGATCTGCTTGACCTGATTGACCGGTATGGTGCAGATGCTGTTCGATTTGGCATCATGGTTTCTTCTCCTGCAGGGAATGACCTGATGTTTGATGAGAATAGTTTGGAGCAGGGAAGGAATTTTAATAACAAAATTTGGAATGCTTTGAAGCTGGTAAAAATGTGGGAAGGAAGACAATCTGCAAGCAGCAATCGGCAATCGGCAGAAAATAGTTTTGCAACGGTATGGTTTGAGAACAGGTTGAATGAAATAAGATCGGAAGTAGATGGATTGATGAAACAATTCCGGCTTAGCGAAGCATTAAAAACTATTTACAGCTTGATATGGGATGATTTTTGTAGCTGGTATTTGGAATGGGCGAAACCTGGTTTTGATCAGCCAATTGACGCTGATGTCTATAATAAGACGTTAACTTATTTTGAAGAGCTGATGCAATTGCTGCATCCGTATATGCCCTTTATTACAGAAGAAATTTATCACTTACTAAATGAACAAAATGATGACGTGTGTATAAAACAATTTGCAAAAGATGAAACTGTTGACTTGGGAATATTGGCACAGGGAGAATTATTAAAGCAGGTTATTTCAACAATACGTGATGGAAGAAACAAGAACCAGGTTAAGCCAAAAGAGACCATTAAGCTTTTCATCGAAACAAAAACAAAAGAAAGTTATAGTTCTATTGAAAGTATTTTAAGCAAACAGGTAAATGCGAATGAAATTTCCTTTACCGCTGAAGCCATTGCCAATACAATTGTGGTAGCTGTGGAAAAGGATAAATTCTATATAAAGACAGAAAAGGAACTGGATACCACAACACTTAAGGATGATCTTTTAAAAGACCTCAAACACCAAAAAGGTTTCCTTGCCACGGTAGAAAAAAAGCTTGGCAACGAAAGGTTCGTTCAGAACGCCAAACCCGAAGTATTGGCCCTGGAGCAAAAAAAGAAAGCCGATGCCCTGGCCCGTATAAAGACCATTGAGGAGAGCCTGTCCACAATTAATTAACGTAAAACTGCATACTATTTGCAGTAAAAATACGTTCTACTCACATCAAAACAGAGATCATGGCACAATTCGCAAGGTTTTTACTGTTGGTTTGCTTTTTAGCAATACTCACCACTGCTATTGCACAAAAGCCAAAGCAAAACCCTGCGAAACCCGCCAGCATGCAAAAATTCAAGCCTCCAAAACTTACTTCTTCACTTGGCACCCGGTCTGATTCGGCTACCATCTCTGTAGGAGAAGCACTGCAGCTCATTATGTTGCCACTGATGATCACCGACGACAAAAAAAGTCCATATACCATTTCCTCTTACCAGCTAATATATAAGAGAAGAGCAGTTACGGAAGATGAAGAAACGGGCAAAGTAACACCAACAACCAGTAGTGTTGCAAACCTGTTCAGGCAAACTCCGCTTCCCGAACTCTGGAAAAAAAATATAACTGAACAACTAAAGCCGGGTGAAGAGCTGTTTTTTTTCGATATCATAGCTAAAGATGCCCAGGGCAGGCTGATGTTTGCCCCCGACCTTAAAATAAAAACCAAATAGTAAAGATGATCCCTGTAAGTAAAGTTGGTATGGAGAGTATCCCGGTGATACAGGACCTGGCTGAAAAAGCCTGGAAGGTTGCGTATGCTTCCATTATTTCTCCGGAGCAGATGAAGTATATGCTTGATCTTTTTTACAGTGAAGCTTCTTTAACAAAGCAAATGCTGGAAGGCCACCAGTTTATTATTGCAAAGGAAAAAGGAAAGGCTGTTGGCTTTGCCTCTTACTCTGTAAAATGTGCCGACGAACCCCATACCTACCGTCTTCATAAAATATATATTGATCCCAATCAGCAGGGAAAAGGCATTGGTAAATTACTGATAGGTTTTATCATCAATGATATTAGTACCCACGATGCCACAAGCCTGGAATTAAATGTAAACCGTCAGAATAAGGCGATGGATTTTTACAGCAAGATAGGTTTCAAGGTACTGAGGGAAGAAAATATAAATATCGGTAACGGTTTTTTTATGAATGACTATGTAATGAGCCTGCCTTTACATATTTACTCATAAACCAATTGGTGCGTTTGTTTTATCACCCCCATTACAAACACACTTTGTACATGCCCCATGTTTTCAATATTGCTTAGCTTGTTCACATGAAAGTCGTGGTATGCGTTCATATCTTCACACATCACTTTCAGCATAAAATCAAATTCACCGGAAATCGTATAACACTCTACCACTTCAGGCATTTGTAAAATGGCTTTAATAAATTTGGTACCGGCTGTTTTGCTATGCTCTTTGAGTGATACATAACAAATGGCGATCAGCCCTTTCTTTACTTTGGTATGATCCACCAGTGTGGCATATTGTTTAATCACTCCATTAGCTTCCATTCGTTTGATACGTTCATGAACAGGTGTGGTACTCAGGTGTATTTTATCAGCAATTTCCTTTACCGTCATTCTTGCATTTTGCTGCAACAGGTTAAGTATTGAAATGTCTTTGGCATCCAGTGTAATTATGCCTGTAGCTGTTTTTTCTGTTTGAACCGCTTTTGCCATAGTAAAAAAGTGTTTTATCCTGTTATTAACAAAATAACGTGATATTTCCCCAAATTTATATAAAACTATAGAATATTATTCTGTAAGCCTATTTTTGTATCCTAAAACATTAAATATGTCAACCATAACAAAAACCTCCATTGATTTTAACCTCAAACACAAGGTTGCCGATATGAGCCTTGCCGAGTGGGGCCGTAAAGAAATTAAATTAGCCGAAGCAGAAATGCCGGGTTTAATGGCCATCCGTGAAGAATTCGGGCCATCTCAACCATTAAAAGGTGCAAGAATTGCAGGTTGCCTGCACATGACCATTCAGACTGCTGTTTTGATTGAAACTTTAGTTGCACTTGGTGCAGAAGTTAAATGGAGTTCATGTAATATCTTCTCTACACAAGACCAGGCTGCTGCTGCTATTGCTGCTGAAGGTATTGGTGTGTTTGCATGGAAAGGCCAGACACAACAGGAAGCTGACTGGTGTATTGAACAAACATTATTCTTTGGCGCTGCTGACCGCCCTTTAAATATGATTTTGGATGATGGTGGCGACCTGACCAATATGGTTTTTGATACTTACCCTGAACTGATTCAACATGTAAAAGGATTGAGTGAAGAAACAACAACAGGTGTACATCGTTTATATGAAAGGATGCAAAAAGGAACTTTACCTGTTCCTGCATTCAACGTAAATGATTCTGTAACCAAATCTAAATTCGATAACAAGTACGGTTGTAAAGAGAGCCTGGTAGATGCTATCCGTCGTGCTACCGATGTGATGATGGCTGGTAAAGTTGCCGTTGTGGGAAGTTATGGTGATGTGGGTAAAGGTTCTGCCGCTTCATTAAAAGGAGCAGGTTGCCGTGTTATTGTTACCGAAATTGATCCTATCTGCGCTTTACAGGCTGCTATGGACGGTTTTGAAGTAAAAAGAATGATTGATGCGGTTAAGGAAGCAGATATAATTGTTACTGCGAGTGGTTGCCGTGACCTGATCACTGAAAAACATTTTCGTGTGATGAAGGATAAAGCTATCGTATGTAACATTGGTCACTTTGATATTGAAATTGATATGGCATGGCTGAATGCTAATTATGGTAAAACAAAAAACACCATTAAGCCGCAGGTTGATATGTACACCATCGAAGGTAAAGATGTTATCATTCTTGCTGAAGGCCGTTTGGTTAACTTAGGTTGTGCAACAGGACACCCTAGTTTTGTAATGAGTAACTCATTCAGTAACCAGACACTTGCTCAAATTGAATTGTGGACCAAGGGTGATAAATACGAAAACAAAGTATATGTATTGCCAAAAGTGCTGGATGAAAAAGTTGCCCGTTTACACCTGGCAAAGATCGGTGTAGTACTTGATGAACTTACTCCTGCACAATCTGATTATTTAGGAATTGAAAAAGAAGGGCCATTCAAACCTGAACATTACAGGTATTAATTAATTCTTCTGTAATCCTCAACGATAACGAAGGGTCTATAAATAAAAATTCATCCACTTAGTAGTGGGTGAATTTTTATTTTACTTCTTTTACTTTTTTACCATATCCTTGGTAGCTTCCATGATCGGGTGCCTGTCTATGTACTGTGCCATTTGATCCATTTTACCGGCATCGTTGTAATGCTGTGCATTATGTGCCCAAAAAGCAATGGCTTTACCGTTTTTATATTTTACATTCACCATATACCAACTCAACATCCATTTACCACCGGGAGTAGCGCCTCCATTAGGACTCACATTCGCCATCACCGGGAGGAAGATATGATTGGAGAATTTAATGGTTTCAATAATATTAAACCTGCCTGTATAATAATCTTTAACGGCTTGTTTACCCACCAAACTATCCCCTCCAGACCATCTGAAAATTATATTATCATCCATGTTGGCTGTGTAGCCATTTACATCTTTGTTCTCAAAAGCGGTAAAAGCATCTTTTGACTGGTTTACAAAGTTGCTGTCCATTATTAATTCAACCGGAGCTTTTCCAGTTGAAGCAACTGCTTTGTTGTCTGTTGTAGCAGCTGACTCATCTTTCTTTTCATTGTTACAGGCAACCAGAAATGCTGCCACAATAAAAAATGACATGATCTTTTTCATACTAATTTTTGTTTTGAAGTGAATAAAAAGTTGACCAAGACTTGCGAAAGCAGAGGAGTTAGCTTCTGAGGGAAAAGATGGGCGGCAAAGTAGACATTTTACCGGGAAATACAAATCAATCGTTAACAAATTTGTTCCCATCTAAAAAATTGCCGGTTTAGCTAAAAGTTGTACTTTTAGCATACAAGGTCCAAACTAACTGCTTTTATAAACCTCTTTTTAAAGGTGAATAAATACGAACAGCCCTGAATCATTCATGATCCGGGGCTTTTTGTAAGTTCAATTTTACCGGTGATACGGTCAGCATGGTCACCTATCCCGTCGCAAAAAAGAATCAAACATTAACTACATTTGTTCAAATTGAAAATAATGAGATATACAGCAGTTATTATTTCCTTTTTGCTTTCCCTGCCTTCTCTGGCACAAAGAGTGGAGCTACCCAGGGCAAAATTTATGACAGGTGATAAAATTGAATACAGTTTTCCCTCCACTAATGATGATGCCTGGAGAGAGATAAGTTCCAACACACAATGGGAGTTCCAGGGTGTGAGCAATTATGATGGTTATGCCTGGTACCGGTTTCATCTTTTCGTTCCAAAGCAATTAAGAACAAATTCACTTTGGAAAGATTCACTCCGTATTTTTTTAGGCAAGGTTGATGATGTGTGTGAAGTGTTCATGAATGGAACAAAAATAGGCAAGTCAGGCTCCTTTCCCGAAGACAAAGAAGGATACATAACCACCTGGAGCAAAACACTGGAATTCCACCTGGATGCCAACAGCCCTTTCTTTAACTGGGGTGGGGAAAACATCCTGTCAGTAAGAGTTTATGATGGAGGCGGCGCTGGGGG
Organism: uncultured Ferruginibacter sp.; assembly: GCA_964439615.1. Classification (GTDB taxonomy): domain Bacteria; phylum Bacteroidota; class Bacteroidia; order Chitinophagales; family Chitinophagaceae; genus Ferruginibacter. The sequence continues at coordinate 24,998 of CAYTQB010000013.1, forward strand.
GATATTTGGAGATGTACCTTATGTAAATATGATAGACCTTGTAGATGGTGTAGTGATCAACAACAAATCTTCAGTTCAGTTTATCTCCAATACAAAAGCAAAGAAAAGTATTTCACTCAATAACACAAACGACCAGAAAGTAAGTGGCCTGTTAAGATATAGTATTAGTGATGTAGAAACAGAAAACAAGATCACTGATTCTGTTGTTGTGAACCTGAAACCAAAAGGCAGGTTTGATCTTACCATTCCTATTGAACTCACAGGAATTAATACTGTTGTGTATGAGTTCAAAGAGAGTAATACGCATAAAACAGTGGAACTTACAGAAAGCATTCCTTATATCTTAACACCTGTACCGACAGCTACCCCTAAAATTAACGGGGCAAAGGTTTTCGGTGTTCGGCCCAATTCACCTTTTCTTTTCAAAATCCCGGCAACAGGCAAAAAACCTTTGCAATACAGTGTAGAGAATTTACCCAAAGGCTTAAAAGTGAATCCTGCAACAGGTGTCATTACCGGCAGTTTAAAAAATAAGGGAGACCTTAAAATGACCTTTGTTGTTAAGAATTCGGTTGGAACAGCGAGGAGGGAATTTACCGTAAAATGTGGCGACATGCTGGCGCTCACTCCTCCCATGGGCTGGAACAGTTGGAACTGCTGGGGGTTGAGTGTAAGCGATGAAAAGTTAAAGGCATCGGCCAATGCCATGTTAAGTAAAGGGCTGATAGATCATGGATGGACCTTTATGAATATTGATGATGGTTGGGAAGAGTCTTCCAGGAATGATAAAGGAGAAATTGTTGCCAATAATAAATTCCCCGACATGAAAAAGCTGGGAGACTGGTTACACAACAATGGTTTAAAATTCGGTATCTATTCCTCTCCCGGCCCAAAAACATGCGGTAATTATCTTGGCAGCTATCAACATGAAGAACAAGATGCAAATACTTATGCATCCTGGGGAATTGATTATTTAAAATACGACTGGTGCAGTTATGGAGATATTCACGATAAAAAAGACAGCTCTCTTGAATCTTATAAGAAACCGTATATAGTAATGCAGGATGCTTTGCAAAAACAAAATCGTGATATTGTGTACAGCCTTTGTCAATATGGTATGAAGGATGTATGGAAATGGGGCGCCTCGGTAAATGGTAATTGCTGGCGTACCACAGGCGATATTGAAGATACCTGGGAAAGCCTTAGCAGTATTGGTTTCAGTCAAACCGCTCAATATGCCTATGCAACACCGGGCAGGTGGAACGACCCCGACATGATGATCGTGGGACAGGTTGGCTGGAGCGATAACCTACACCCAACAAGACTAACTCCTGATGAACAATACACACATGTAAGTTTATGGTGCCTGTTAAGTGCTCCCTTATTAATTGGCTGCGACCTGAGCAAACTGGATGATTTTACTCTTAATCTGCTAACGAATGATGAAGTGATTGCTGTTGACCAGGACCCTGTTGGTCAGCAGGCTCAACAAGTATTCAGAACAGATACTTACCAGATATGGATGAAGGACCTGGAAGATGGATCAAAAGCCATTGGTATATTCAATACTTCTGATAAAGCTGAGGTGGTTAGGTTTTACTGGAGCAGTTTCAACATGAGCACCAAGCAAAAAGTAAGAGACCTCTGGCGTCAAAAAGATATTGGAAGGTTCCCCGAGATGTTTGCCACTAAGGTTGCAGCGCATGGGGTAACTTTGATAAAAACAGAAGCATATTAATCTTGACAAAACTTTCCGTTAATATCAACAAACTGGCCACCCTGCGAAACAGCCGTGGCGGTAATAACCCCGACCTGATACGATCAGCAAAAGACATTGAGCGCTTTGGCGCCGATGGAATTACCGTGCACCCCAGGCCTGATGAAAGGCATATCCGTTATGCTGATGTGTACGATCTTAAAAAAGTGGTAACCACTGAATTTAATATTGAAGGGAATTGTACCGAACAAAGTTTTGTTGACCTGGTTTTAGCCAACAAGCCTACTCAGGTTACCTTAGTACCCGATGCTATTGGGCAACTCACATCCAATCATGGATGGAATACGATTGAACATGCCGCCTATTTAAAAGACATGATTGCCGTTTTTAAAAATGCAGGCATACGTGTTTCTATTTTTGTTGACCCCGTGATTGAAATGGTTGAGGGTGCAAAAGCCACCGGAACAGACAGGATAGAATTGTATACCGAATCGTATGCCAGGGAATTCGGAATCAGGAATAGGGAATTAGGAATTAAACCTTACATAGCAGCAGCCATTAAAGCCAACGAATTGGGTCTGGGCATTAATGCCGGTCACGACCTCGACCTAAATAATTTGAAATACTTTGCCGAAAATGTCCCCGGCCTGTTGGAAGTATCTATTGGCCATGCATTGATATGTGATGCCATTTACCTTGGCCTGGAAAATACAGTGCAGTTATATAAAAGGCAGTTAAAATGATTTCGGGAAATTAATACAACCAAAAGAAGCTACGAATATTAAACTATCTCAGCAACCTCGCCAACTTCCTGTCCAACGCACCACCTTTCAGGTCCTTACCAACAACTTTCCCTTCGGGATCAAGTAAAAAGTTTGCCGGTATCTGGTATATCTGGAATTTTTGTGCAACAGCATTGGCCCAGCCTTGCAGGTCGCTTACATGTGTCCATGATAATCCATCCATCTTTATAGCATCAACCCATGCCTGCTTAGCTTTATCCAATGAAACACCAAGAACGGTGAAGTTTTTTGATTTGTATTTATTGTATGCAGCAACTAAGTTGGGGTTTTCCTGCCTGCAGGGTCCACACCAGCTTGCCCAAAAATCAACCAATACATATTTGCCACGTAAAGAAGAAAGACTAACAGGATTACCTGAAGTATCAGCCTGTGTAAAATCAGCCAGCGTTGTTCCGGCACCATTACTTTTTCCTTCAGCTATCTGTTGTGTAATATAAACACCCATAGCAGATCCCTTCAATTGAGGAGCCAGCAGGTTGAACATCTCCTCTGTCTTGATAGGATCGTCTGCCACCTGGTTGTATCGGATAACTGCCAGCGGTGTTATGTATGAATTGGTATGAGTTGTAATAAACTCTTTCAGTATCTGCAATGCATTGCTTGTTGCAGCGGAGTCATACACATTTGGATTAGTAAAAACCGACTTGTAAGGTTCCAATGAATTATTGAATTGTTCAAAATCATTATGGGAAGGTGACCCAGTGACCTTTGCTCTGTCAATGTTTGTCCTTTCACCTGTAACCTTCACAATACTATTATCAAGGAACAGGGTGATAAAGGGAGGTTGTCTATTAAAGAGAATGATCTTAAAATCGGGGTTATCCATTTTTCCCTTAAATTGGAATTTGTTTGCTTTAAGAGTGGTTTCAGATTCAGGCGCACCTGTCAATCCATTAAGCAAAGCTACTGTAGTTCCTTCTGGGAAACCTGTTACTTCACCATTGATAACAAATCCCTCAACAACGGGTGGCTTTACAACTGTCTTTGTATTTGATTTTGGCTTTGGCTTGGCTTTTTGGGTAACCTGGGCAATCGCAAAAACAGGTACTAGAAAAACAAAAAGGAAAATTCTTTTCATCGGCTCAATTTAAGAGCTGCAATTTACTGAGTTTTGGGCAGAATGGATTAGGACAGTATCGTATTTAGGAATTCTTTAGTGGTTTGGGCAATATCTGTCTTGTTTTTCAGCGCATTAATATAGGCTGAGCCCATAATAGCGCCATTTGAATATTTACTGGCAGCCTCAAATGTCTTTTTATCCTTGATACCAAAGCCCACTAAAACAGGGTTTTTCAAATTCATTGTTTCCAGTTTTTTAAAATAAGCTTCCTGTTCTTCTATAGGTTTATTATTACCCGTGGTAGCCGAAGAAGAAACAGCATATATAAACCCGCTGCTTAGCTTATCAATCTCCCGTATTCTCTCCTCACTTGTTTCGGGTGTGACCAGGAAAATAAATTTGAGGTGATTTTTTTTAAAGTATGGTTGGTATATCGTTTCAAATTCATACATGGGGAGGTCGGGTAAAATTATACCATCTACACCTGCTGCTGCAGCAACTTCACAAAACCTTTCCATCCCAAACTGCAAAACAGGATTCATATAGCCCATTAAAATAACAGGTAGCTGAATAGTATCCCTGAAATTTTTTAATTGTTCAAAAAGCAAGGGAATGCTCATCCCATTTTTCAGGGCTGTCATATTGCTTTGCTGGATAGTTGGCCCATCTGCCAGTGGATCGCTGTAAGGCATCCCCAGTTCAATAATGTCGGCGCCATTCTCCTGCAAGGCCATCATTACATTAACAGTTGAATGCAATAGAGGATAACCTGCTGTGCAGTACACATTCAACACATTTTTTTTCTTTTCTGAGAAAAGCTTGTCTATCCTGTTCATTTCTATCTTTCTGAACGAGCTACGGTTAATTCCTGCCCATCTAAAATAATGTGTTGATACCCGGGTTTGGCATCAATATCCAGTATCAAATTATATTCAGACTGTTTTTTCCCCTTTGTTCTAGGAAAACTTACAATGATGCTGTCTCCCTTTCTTTCAACAGTATAACTTTTTCCATTGAAATCATCATCAATACAACTGTCAAACTTATACCGTTCACCATTAATATTCGAGATCATCTCTATTGGTCCCCGTTCTTTGCTGCACTCACCCACTTTTTCAAATTTCAGATCATGATTGATGAAAGAATCGCTGCAGGAAAAAAGCAAGCAGCAAATGATAACTGACAGGTATCTCATAATTATAAGTGTTTCATATAAGTTTCCAGGTCCTTATCTCCTCTCCCGCTTAAGCAAACCACCACTACATCATCTTTTTTGAATCTAATCATTTTTAAAGCATGCAAAGCGTGTGCAGATTCCAGTGCCGGGATAATACCTTCCATTTTACTCAATTCAAATGCAACACTTAATGCTTCGTCGTCCGTTGCACTCATAAAAACAGCACGGCCACTTTCATACAGGTGTGCATGCAATGGCCCAATACCCGGATAATCTAACCCGGCTGAAATACTGTGCGGCTCCACTACCTGCCCGTCTTTGGTCTGCATCAGTAAACTTTTACTGCCATGCAGGATGCCCGGTTTACCTATTTGTGTTGTCGCCGCACTCATGCCACTGGTGATACCACATCCGGCTGCTTCTACTGCGACCAGTTTTACATTTGGTTCATCTAAAAAATGATAAAAAGCGCCTGCAGCATTGCTGCCTCCACCAACACATGCCAATACATAGCCTGGGTTCTCATTCCCTGTTTTCTCCAGCAATTGCTTTTTTATTTCTTCACTGATGATACTTTGAAACCTGGCTACCATATACGGGTAAGGATGCGGCCCTACAACCGACCCAATGATGTAATGCGTATCAACAGGATTATTTATCCAATCCCTTATTGCCTCATTGGTAGCATCCTTCAATGTTTTACTTCCGCTTGTTGCAGGCACAACTGTTGCACCCAGCATTTTCATTCTTGCTACATTAGTAGCCTGGCGCTCCATATCTTTTTCTCCCATGTACACAATACATTCCAATCCTTTCAATGCACATACAGTTGCAGTTGCCACACCATGCTGGCCTGCTCCTGTTTCTGCAATGATCCTTTTCTTCCCTAAACGTTGTGCAAGCAATATCTGCCCGATGGTATTATTTATTTTATGTGCCCCTGTATGACAGAGGTCTTCCCGTTTTAAAAAAATTCTGGTTTTGTATTTGTCACTCAAACGTTCTGCAAAAAACAATGGAGTTGGTCTTCCTGCAAAATCGCTTAACAACTGCAGGAATTCCGTTTGAAAACCATCTTCATAAATTATTTTCAGATAATTATCCTGCAGCTCCTTTACATTTGGATACAGCATCTCCGGGATGAAGGCGCCCCCAAAATTTCCATAGTAACCATGTGCATCAGGTTGTTGGTATGTTTTTGTTACAGTCATTTGTAATGCTATTAAGCTTCATTGGCGTCGCACTCTTGTACAGTATCCCTGTATTGAGCTTCTTTTACCTAACCCTCCATCTCCTTAAGCAGAAGGAGCGGTACATTAAACATATCCAAACATTTAATCTTCCACTTCATCATTAATTCTTTTTCATCAATCCTGCGAAGGGTATTTGTTTATACAGAACAAAATCTCCGCTAAGGTCTTCCAGTTCCCTCTCCTCATGGAGCGGGGTTGGGGTGAGGTCACTTTAATATCAATTGCAAAAATTTCAGGTCCAGCCAGCGGTCAAATTTGAAACCCACTTCTTTAAAATGTGCCACTTCCACAAATCCAAAATGCTCATGTAGGTGCAGGCTTACATCATTGGTCGCATCAATGCCCGCAATGACCGTATGCATTTTTAATTCTTTCGCAGCCTGGATGATCGGCGGCATCAATAATTTTCCAATTCCTCTTCCCCTTGCCTTTGCAGCAACATGTACGGTATTCTCTACAGAGTATTGATAAGCCGTTGGCACCCGGAAAGGGCCGATAGAACTCATACCCAATATCTCTCCATCTTCTTCTGCAACAAAAACCGGGAAGCCCTGCTGCTTTCTTTCTTCAAACCATTGCCGGCGCATTTCCAGAGTATGTGGTTCATAATAATATATTGCGGTAGTATTGGCAATTATCTCATTGTAGATATCCAGTATCTGTGGCAGATCGTTTTCTGTTGCAGGCTTTACTGTTATCATACATGGTATTTTTATTTATTTCTTCATCCCCTGCTTGAACTGTAACACAGCAGCCATATCCTTTATACCGGGTTCTTTTTCGAATTTGCTGTTGATATCTACTGCATAAAAGTCAGGGTGACTAAATGTTTTTATTTTTGATACATCGTCAAGTCCGATACCACCGCTAAGGAAGAATGGTTTCTCGATCTTGGCCCTGGTAAGGATACTCCAGTCAAATTGTTTTCCCGTACCTCCAATACTTTCTTTCAATCCCCCGGCATCGAATAAATAGTAATCACAAACAGCATCATAAGGCGCAACCAGTTCGTCAATATCTTCGCCACCACTGATACGAAAAGCTTTGATCACTTCCACTTCACTGCTCAGGTCTTCGCACATTTCGGGGCTTTCATTGCCATGCAACTGTACCACATCCAGCCCGTAGTCATCAATCGCATCCAGCACATCAATCATCTCAGGATCTACAAATACACCTACTTTTTTAAGTTCAAAATCAGAATTTTTCAGATCCTCTTTTGCAATGCTGTCAACCATATACCTTGAAGATTCTTTATAAAAGATCAGCCCGGCAAAATCAATATCCAATCCATCCAGTTGTTGTAATTGTTTTAGCTGCGTTATACCGCATACCTTAATGTTCATGTTATACTGGTTTTAGTTTTTCTACAAATTTTTCAAATGCTTTACCCGGATTTTTTTCCTTCATAAAATGCTCTCCCATCAAAAATCCCTTAAATCCGGCTTCTCTTAAAATTTTAATTGTTTCTGTTTTATCAATACCGCTTTCAGCAATTTTGATTTTATCAGCCGGAATCTTTTTACTCAACTCCAATGACCGGTTCATGTCAACAGTAAAAGTTTTTAAATCCCGGTTATTCACTCCTACAAAATCTATTTCGTCACAAATATGTTCCAGTTCTTCTTCTCCATGAATTTCCAAAAGCACTTCCAGTTTCAGATGCTTTGCAAATATAGCCAGGTCTTTTACTTCATTGGGTTTTAAACAGGCCGCTATTAATAAAATAACATCCGCTCCCAAAGCCTTTGATTCGGTAATCTGGTATTTATCAAAAATAAAATCCTTTCTTAATATCGGGATAGTGGCAGTAATGGCTGCATTCATCAGGTCATCATTATCGCCTCCAAAAAATATCGGCTCCGTTAAAACAGATAAGGCTGCTGCCCCATAAAATTCATAATCGCCTGTAACGTCATTTACATCTGCCCGGTCATTGATGATACCTTTTGATGGGGATGCTCTTTTAAATTCGGCAATAATACCGGTGGTACTTTCTTTTTCCAGAATCTTTTTTAATGATATTGTTTTCTTATAATAGCCAGGCATCATCTCCCATGCCTCGATGGGAATAATCTGTTTTAATTGCAATACAGTTTCTTTCCTTTTGGCCAAAATTTGATTTAGTATATTACTCATTACAGTTAAATTATTTTTTGTAAGGATAGATATGCCCTCCCACTCTCAAGACTTTCAACTGACAATTGATAACATTCGTCGTAATTTTTATACTCCCCTGTACATTGTAATGCCATAGCTGAATTGGCAAGCACCACGGCATTCTGTGCCCATGTGCCTTCCCCTTTTAAAATAGTTATGAATATTTTCGCAGCTTCTTCAACTGAACTGCCACCATAAATATCAGCCTGGCTTACTGTACGCTTTCCAAGTTCTTCTGCGTTCAGAGTTTTCTCCCCACTGCTTGTAATTATCCTGGTATCCCCGGTCAGTGAAATTTCATCATAGCCATCTAGTCCGTGAATGATGGTGAATGCACTCTTGCCCTGCTGAAGGAGATAATTATATATCCTTGCCATTTCCAGGTTATACACTCCAACCAACTGGTATTTTGGAGATGCCGGGTTCACCATCGGGCCGAGCATATTAAAAAAGGTACGAACCCCTAAGTTTTTCCTTACAGGTGCAACAACTTTTAATGCCGGGTGAAATAAAGGCGCATGCAAGAAACAGATATTAGCTTCCTCCAGTTCTTTTTTCAAAGCAGTTGTATCTGCCTTAAACTTATATCCCAGTTGTTCCATTACATTACTTGAGCCACTGATAGATGTAGCACCGTAATTCCCATGCTTGGCAACTTTTGTTCCCGTGCCGGCAACAATAAAACAGCTTAGCGTAGAAATATTAAATGTATTTTTTCCATCGCCTCCCGTGCCAACAATATCCATCACATCATATCCATTTAGATCAACGGGCAGGCAAAGTTCCATCAACGCATCCCTGAATCCCTGCAACTCTTCAATAGTAATGCTACGCATCAGATACACCGTGATAAACGCAGCAATTTCTGCATCGCTGTATATTCCTTTTGGCATATTCAGCAATACTTCTTTAGCCTGTTCCCGTGAAAGGCTTTTATGTTCAAAAAGGTGGTTTAATATTTTTTTCATGCCTTTAACCAGTTCCTTAATATTTTTTCTCCATCGGGTGTCAGCACACTTTCCGGGTGAAACTGAACTCCCTGCACATCGAATGTTTTATGTTGCAATCCCATGATATACCCGTTATCATCTCTTGCAGTTACTTCCAGCTCAGCAGGAAAATTTTCGTCGCTTACTATCCAGCTATGATAACGTCCCACTTCTATTATCTCCGGCAGACCTTGCAATACTTTTGAATTTTTACTTTTGATTTTTATTGGCGTAGCTACTCCATGAAAAACAGTGCTCAGGTTTGTCAGCTTTCCGCCAAAAGCCTCTGCAATGGCCTGGTGGCCCAAACACACGCCCAGTATTGATTTTGTAGCTGCGTATTTTTTGATCAATGGCAGCAACAGGCCGGCTTCTTGGGGGATACCCGGGCCCGGAGATAAGATGATCTTGTCATAATCATTTACTTTTTCTAAAGCTACCTGGTCATTCCTGTACACGTCAACCTTCTCTCCTGTAATTTTCTCTACAAGATGTACCAGGTTGTAGGTAAAGGAATCATAATTGTCGAAAACGAGAATTTTCATGCCCCGATATTTTGTGCCAGTATAATGGCTTGTTTCAATGCATTCAATTTATTATTTACTTCTTGTAACTCACTTCCAGGTTCACTTACTGCAACAATACCTGCACCAGCCTGGTAAATTAAGGTATTATTCCTGCTTAAGAATGTGCGTATCATGATGGCGTGATTAATACTATTATCAAAACCGATAAACCCGATAGCCCCGCCATAATAACCCCGGGATGTGGTTTCAAAATCATAGATCAGTTGCATGGCTCTTATTTTTGGTGCCCCGCTCAATGTGCCTGCCGGGAAAGTTGCAGCCAATAAAGTAAAGGGGTTTATCCCTGGCCCTACCCTGCCCGTTACCTCGCTTACCAAATGAATGACATGACTATAATAATTTATTTTCTTATACTGCGTAACCTCCACTTCGCTGCACATCCTGCTCAGGTCATTTCGTGCCAGGTCAACCAGCATCACATGCTCGGCATTTTCCTTTGCATCATTCTCAAGTTTTATAGCCAGGGCCTTGTCTTGTTCATCATCTCCTGTTCTTTTAAAGGTACCGGCAATAGGATGAACGATGGCCTTCCCTTTTTCCACAATCAACTGGCTTTCGGGTGAAGAACCCATCAGTTTATAATCGCCATAATCAAAATAAAATAAATAAGGGCTTGGGTTGATACTTCGTAATGCCCGGTACACATTGAACTCATCACCGGTAAACTGCTGTTCAAATCTCCTGCTTAAAACAACCTGGAACACATCTCCCCTATGACAACCGGCTATTCCTTTTTTTACCATTGCCATATAGTCCGTGTCACTGATATTGGATATTTCATCCAACTTTGCTTTAAAAGGGAAAGCGGGCACATCCCTGTTCCTGATAAGGTTTTCAATTACCTGTATCTCGCTTTCTATTCCCTGAATCTGATTTTCGCAGAGGAACAATTCATCTTTGAAGTGATTAATAGCGATGACATATTGATATAGTCGGTACCGCATTAACGGGATGCTGTTACTCCCCTCTCCTTTTGGAGAGTGGCCGGGGGTGAGGTCAAAAAATTGTACGGCATCATAACTTGTATAGCCAAACAATCCTTGTACTACATTAACCGGTTTTGATGTTGCTGCTTTTACCTCAAACCTTTGCATGAATTCCCAAAGTAGTTGTGGCACATCAGTTGGGGCATTTATCTTAACTGTTTCGGCAACCTGGCCCGGAAGTTTGAATTCAATCATCGAGGGGTTACTGATTTCTATACCTGCAATAGCATTGATGCCGATAAACGAATAACTGTTTTCCCCTGCATGAAAATCCGTGCTCTCCAGCAGTATGGTATCTCTGAACCTGTCACGCAGGCGCAGGTAGATACCAACCGGTGTATAAACATCGGCCAATAATCTTTTGTAACCTGTCTGTATTTCAATTCTCTTCATACCAGCTAATTAAAAACCCGGCAACTGGTGCCGGGTTAAACTATTTATATAATCAGATCAATAGCAAATGGGCACAATCATCCTGTCATGCTCCACCACCAACCATTGATATTTTTTTTAATCATTTTCATTACCATTGCAAATATGAATACAAATCGGTTACTAAAAAAACTTTTTTAGTAAATTGAATAAATTTTACAACCAGCCGACAAAACAGCAACGGGATGACAGCTATAGTTCAATTTATGTGATGAAAAATGAAAAAGTTCTTTCAGATACGACCATTTCCAAAACGGGCATCAACGTGTTGATCATAGACCACACTGTGGTACCAGGCTAATGAGAGGGTAACAATGCAGGGTACGGATTGGTATATACAATTGTTGAACATAGTGGGTAAGGCAGATCGAATGATCACCCCTTTTCATTTTTTTTTAATACCGCTAAAAAAGTATGCCTGACCAGGCAATAAACTCAGGGAGAATTGAAGTAACTTCATCAAAATAACAAAAGTGAACCTTATTGTATTTGGTGCCACCGGCCAGGTGGGAAAACAACTGGTGCAGCAGGCCTTGTTTAACGGTCATCATGTAAAAGCATTTGGAAGAAATGTTTATACCACCGGTTATTTGCAAACAGAAAACCTGGAGTTGGTGCAGGGGGCTTTATTTGATGAGGGCGAAGTGTATAAAGCCATCAAAGGGTGCGATGCAGTACTCTCTGCCATTGGTGGCTCTACGGACGGGAGCGATAAAACCCGTACCCTTGGCATGAAGAACATCATCAAACAAATGCATAAAGCAGGAGTAAAAAGGATCATCGGCATCGGCGGCATGGGTGTATTAAATGCAGATGAAAACTCATTACTTGTTGATAAGGATGATTATCCTCCTGAATATAAAGCGGTAGGCCTGGAACATAAAAAAGCGTATGAACTGTTGAATGAAAGCGGGCTGGACTGGACCTTTGTTTGTCCACCCAATATCATCAATGAAGGGCCAACCGGCAGTTATATTACTGCTGCCGATTACCCGCCATCGCCCAACAAATACCGGATCAATGCAGGCGACCTGGCCATGTTCATGCAAAATGAACTGGAAAAGAATGAATATGTAAAACAACGTGTCGGAATTTCAAACTGATCATACAAACAAACTAAAATGAAAAATTTCTTCATCATCGCCACGCTGTTCATTTGCAACAGCCTTTTTGCCCAGGACGCTATTGAATACCAGGTTCCGCCCAAAGAGATCTACGACCTGGTTATGGCCAAGCCAACACCGGGTGTAAGCTTCGACAGTAAAGGACAATATATGCTGATACTGGAACGCAGCGATATGCCTTCGGTAGAGGACCTGGCACAGCCCGAATTACGCATTGCCGGCTTGCGTATCAACCCAAACAATTTTGGACCCAGCCGAAGCGGCTACACTACCAACATCATCATTAAAGATGTAAAAGGCGGTACCGAATTTAAGATTACCGGCTTACCTGCAAATCTCAAAGCAGGCAACCTGCAATGGAGCCCCAATGAAGATAAAATTGCATTCACCAATACAACAAACAGCACCATTGACATTTATGTGATAGACATTAAAACCCACAAGGCAACTAAAGTAAATAAGGCAGCAGTCAATTTGGTTTTAGGCACTGCATTCGACTGGATAGATAACAACAGTTTGCTGTATGCATCTGTAAACAAACCATTAAGCATGGCGCCCAAAAAACCGGCAGCACCCAAGGGCCCCGTAGTGCAGCAGAATCTTGGCAAAGTAGCCGCCAGCGCAACTTTCCAGGACCTGATAAAATCTCCTTTTGATGAAACACAGTTTGAGTTTTATGCCACCACACAACTGGTTAAGAATACAAACGGAAGCGAAGTAAAAATCGGCACTCCTGCTATTTACGCTAACGTAACTGCATCGCCCGATAAAAAATATTTACTCATCAAAAGAATTGATAAACCATTTTCTTACCTCGTTACAGCTTTTGGTTTCAATAGCACCATGCTGGTAACCGATATGAATGCCAACCCCGTAAAACAATTGGCCAAACTGCCCAGCAGCGAAGGAACGCCAAGAGGAAACGATAATGTACTGAATGCACCACGCAGTTACGACTGGTTTGCTAATGCTCCCGCCACTGTACGCTGGATAGAACCGCTCGACAGCGGACTCATAAAAAACAAAATGGATTATCATGATGCGATGTACACACTGGCAGCGCCTTTTACCGGCGCACCAAAAGAACTGGTTAAAACTGCCATGCGTATGTATAATGTGATTGATGCAAACAATAATTTATTTTTTGTAAGCGAAGGTTCCAGGGCAAAGCATACCAATAAATTCAGCAAACTGAATGCTGCAACCGGCGCTATTGATGTTTTATGGGACAGGAGTACCGATGATGCTTACAACGATCCCGGCACACCCATGATGGAAAAAAATAAATACGGCCTCAACACACCCAAACTGGCAAACGGTTCTCAATTATTTATGAGGGCAGTTGGTTCATCGCCCAAAGGCGACCTGCCTTTTTTAAATACGTTCGACATCAACACTAAAGAAACCAAACAACTCTGGCGCTGCGAAGAACCTTTTTACGAAAGCGTAACCACCGTGCTCGATTACGAAAAACTATTGGTCATCACCAGCAAACAAAGCCAAACCGAGCAACCCAATTATTATATCAGGGACCTGAAAAACAACACAGCGAAAGCCCTAACCGCTTTTCCCGATCCGCAGCCCGGCCTGCGTGGCATTACCAAACAAAAAATAACTTACAAACGCAAAGACGGAGTTGACCTTGCTGCCGATCTTTATTTACCAAAAGACTATGATGCAAAAAAAGATGGGTCGCTTCCTGTTATCATGTGGGCATATCCCCGTGAATTTAAAAGCGCTGCCGATGCCGCACAGTTACGTGGCAGCAAATATACTTTTACAAGAATTGGTTATGGCTCCATTATTTTTTGGGCCACGCAGGGTTATGCCATTATGGATAATACCGAGTTTCCCATTGTTGGCGAAGGCGATAAACAACCCAATGATAATTTTGTGGACCAGCTTGCCTGGAGCGCCGAAGCAGCCATTGATAAGATTGCAGAGATGGGTGTTGGCGACCGCAACCGTGTAGCCGTTGGCGGCCACAGTTATGGCGCTTTCATGACAGCAAACCTGCTGGCTCATACAAAACTTTTCAAAGCGGGCATTGCCCGAAGCGGCGCTTATAACCGCACCCTCACACCTTTTGGTTTTCAGAATGAGGAACGCACTTACTGGCAGGCGCCCGAAGTTTATTTTGCCATGAGCCCATTTAGTTATGCCGATAAAATTAAAACACCCTTGCTGATGATACATGGCGAGGCTGATAACAACCCCGGTACCTTTCCTATCCAGAGCGAACGTTTATATAATGCCATCAAGGGCCACGGCGGCACAGTGCGTTTTGTGCAACTGCCATTTGAAAGCCATGGTTATGCAGCCAAAGAAAATATACTGCACATGCTTTGGGAACAAAACCAGTGGATGAATAAATTCGTGAAGAGCCCGGGTTCGCCGTATGTGAAGTAAAATGTCTGAACGGGGATTTTGAAGGATTGAATGAAAACTATGATTAAGCACAAATCATAGCCAATCAAATAAATCATAGTTCAGATAACATAACAAATAACCAAAAAAGTAATAGTTCAAAAAAGTTAAACCAACATTATGAAAAAATTGATCTCCTTCTGCTGTATCGCTGTATTTTGCCTTAGCGCATCAGCACAAATAGATGCCGGTCTTTTCCGCTTTCCCGATGTATCAAAAACACAGATCGTTTTTACATATGGTAACGATATCTGGATAATGCCAAAAGATGGCGGCTCTGCCGAAAAATTAAGCTCTCCTGCAGGCGTAGAAAGTTTTCCAAAATTTTCTCCCGACGGAAGAACCATCGCTTTCAGCGGTAATTACGATGGCAATACCGATGCATATACTATTGCAGTAAATGGTGGCATCCCCCAACGCTTAACATCACATGGTTTTCCCGATCGTGTGGTGGACTGGACAACTGATGGCAAACGCATCTTATTTGCTTCGGGCCGTGAAAGCGGCAGGAACAGGTTCAACCAGTTTTATACTATTGCAGCAACAGGTGGCCCATCAGAAAAATTACCTTTTGCCTATGCCGAGTTTGGTTCTTACTCACCCGATGGAAAACAGATGGCCGTTGTTTTTGTTTCGCAGGCATTCCGCAACTGGAAAAGATACCGTGGCGGAATGAATGCCACCATTCAGCTCTACAATTTTACAAACCACAGCTCACAGAATATTTCAGCAACTGAAACAGCAGCAAACGAATTCCCGATGTGGAACGGAGAGCATATCTATTTTTTATCGGACCGTGGTGCCGAGCAACGCATGAACCTATGGAGATATGCCGTAAGCAGTAAAAAATATGAACAGCTTACCAATTTTAAAGATCATGATATTCATTTTCCTTCTGCCGGGCCCGATGAAATTGTATTTGAACAGGCCGGAAAATTATGGCTCTATTCTTTTGCATCGCAAAAAACAAGAACCGTTGCTGTAAACCTGGTAACCGATAAAGCAGCTATAAAACCAAGGTCAGTAACAGCCGACAGGTATATACAACATGCCAACATAAGCCCCGATGGTAACCGGGTATTGATGGAAGCAAGAGGCGATGTATTTTCATTACCCGCCGAAAATGGTTTTGTAAAAAATATCACCCGTACAACATCTTCAAACGAAAGATACCCTGCCTGGTCGCCAGATGGAAATACCGTTGCTTACTGGAGCGACCAGAGCGGCGAATATGAATTATGGCTGGCACAACCGGGTAAGGATGATGCACCAAAAAAAGTCACCAGCTATGGAGGCGGTTTCAGGTATAAAATATTCTGGAGCCCCAACAGTAAAAAAATTGTTTTTATCGACAAGGCCATGAAAATAAAAATGTACGATATAACAAACGGCAGCACAACCGATATTGACCAGGCCCTGCGCTTTATGCATGGCGGTTGCGAAGGCTTTGCAGCAAGCTGGTCGCACGACAGCCGCTGGTTCACTTACAGCCGCGACCTTGGTAATTATCACAACGCTGTATTTATTTACGATGCACAAAATAAAAAGAACACACAGGTAACAGATGGTTTTTACAACTGCGATAACCCGGTGTTTGATACCGAAGGGAAATTTTTATACCTCACAACCAATCAAAATTTCACGCCTTACTACAGCGATATTGACAACTCTTTTATTTATGGCAACAGCACACAGATTGCAGCCATCGCTTTAACAAAGGCTACGGCTTCCATCCTGTATCCAAAAAATGATACCGTTGCAATAAAAACAGAAGACAGGAAAAAAGACAGCACAAAAAAATCAACTTCAACTGCTGTTGAAATTGATCTTGATGGTATGCAGACAAGGATGGTATTACTGCCACCTGCATCAGCCAACTACGGCAACCTTGCTGCAGTAAAAGGTAAAATAGTTTACCAGAAAGGTCCCAACCTCGGCAGCGCACAGGATGTGAAAATATCACTTAAATATTTTGATATAGATAAACGGGAAGAAAAAACCATCCTCGACGATGTAAATGAATACTGGCTTAGCGCCAACAGTAATAAAATACTGGTTAGGCGGGGCGCTGCTTATACGGTTATAAAACCCGAAGAGAACCAGAAATTTGAAAAGACACTCCGCCTTACTGAAATGGAAATGATGGTTGACCCCATGGCCGAATGGAAACAACTCTTTAACGATGCATGGCGGCTGGAACGGGATTATTTTTACGACCCCAACATGCACGGCGTAAACTGGAACACGGTGAAGGACCGATATTCAAAAATGCTGGAAGGCGCCATTACCCGTGAGGAAGTTGATTTCATCATTGGTGAAATGATCGGCGAACTGAATGCCTCACACACTTACCATGGTGGCGGCGATATGGAAAGGCCCAACACTAAAAACGTGGGCTACCTGGGTGTTGACTGGCAGGCCGATGGAAATTTTTATAAAATAAAAACCATCATCCGTGGCGCTGCATGGGATGCGGCAACACGTTCCCCATTGGACCAGCCGGGTATTGATATAAAAGAAGGCAGTTACCTGCTTGCCGTAAATGGTATGCCCATTACAACAGAGCAGGAGCCCTATGCTTTCTTTATAGGGCTCGATAAAAAAACCGTAGAGCTCACTTATAATTCCACGGCATCTTTTACAGGCGCTAAAACTGCCATTGTGCAAACCATGGATAATGAATACAACCTGCGTTACCTGGCCTGGGTTGAAGCTAACCGCAAACGTGTGGATGAAGCAACCAATGGCGAAGTGGGTTATGTGTATGTGCCCAGTACCGGGCGTGACGGGCAGGAAGAACTCACCCGCCAGTTTAATGCACAGTGGAATAAAAAAGCATTGGTGATTGATGAACGTTTTAACAGTGGCGGACAAATACCCGACCGTTTTATTGAAATGCTTAACCGTACTCCCCTTGCCTACTGGGCTACCCGTGACGGTGCCGAATGGCCCTGGCCCCCCTTTGCACACTTTGGCCCCAAGGTAATGCTGATGAACGGATGGAGTGGTAGCGGCGGCGATGCATTCCCCGATTATTTTAAAAAGAAAGGGCTTGGCCCGTTGATAGGTACAAGAACCTGGGGCGGACTTATTGGTATTAGTGGTATGCCACTTTTAATTGATGGCGGCAATATTACAGCGCCAACATTTAGAATGTACAACCCCGATGGCAGCTGGTTTAAAGAAGGCCATGGTGTTGATCCCGATATTAAAGTTGACGAAGACCTTGGCATGATGAGCAAAGGAACCGACCCACAACTGGAACGTGCCATTACCGAAATAAAAAATGCATTAAAGAGTAAAGGATATAATGCACCGAAGCAGCCGGGGTATGAAAAGAGGAATAATTGATAAGTCTTTGACTATGATCAGGATGATTGAATGAATACTATGATCAAGAACAAATCATAGCCCATCAAATAATCAAAAAAATCATAGTGCAGACAAAAGACCGAAATAAAAAATGCATTGAGGAATAATGGATATAATGCGCCGAAGCAGCCGGGGTATGAGAGGAGGAATAATTAAATAACCTTGTACAGTTTTGTTAATTTGAACAGTAAACCACTAAGAATAAAAAAGACCTTTGTAAAATAAATAATGGAAAACTTTGATGAATATTTAAGGCAAGGTGAGCCGAACAAAGCAGAGAAAGCAAAAGTTTGGAAAACGGCTATCGGCTTGCAACAAGTGGACGGTTTAAAACCCTCTGATTATCTCATTGAAACCGCCAAACAAAATATTGAAGGCGACATTACCATTGAAGAAGTAAAAAAACGCATTGAAAGTTACTACCAACAACATCCAACCAAAACAGACGAAGATAGAACCGAAGAAGCCGACAAAGTTTCAGCACGAATTGCTGAAATGTTGAGTGAACAAACCTTTACATTTTCACCAGCAGAATACTTGACCATTCATCGCAGGTTGTTTAAAGGTATTTACAAATTCGCAGGAAAAATTCGTGATTACAACCTCACAAAAAAAGAATGGGTGTTAAATGGCGAAACTGTTCTTTATGCAAGTGCTGACAGTTTAAGAGCAACCTTAGAATACGACTTTGAACAGGAAAGAAAATTTAACTATAAAGGACTAGGCGAACAGGAAATTATAGAACACATAGCTCACTTTATGTCAAACTTGTGGCAAATCCACATATTTGGTGAAGGTAACACACGAACAACCGCTATATTCCTAATCAAGTATTTGCGAAAGTTAGGTTTCAAAAACGTTAACAATGACTTGTTTGCCGACCACTCTTGGTATTTCCGAAATGCCCTAGTAAGAGCCAACTACGAAGACTTGTCGAGGGGCATTTATAGGACAGAAAAATTCTTAATCCGTTTTCTATCAAACCTACTGCTTAAAGGAAATTTATCACTCAAGAACCGTGAAATGCACATTCTTGCTGACACTGTAAATGACACTGTAAAACCACAAAATGACACTGTAAATGATACTGTATTTTCATTAATTCAGCAAGACAACAAAATAACAGCTAAGGAAATTAGCGAACGCTTAAAAATGAGTTTAAGCACCGTAAGACGAAAAATTAAAGAACTTCGAGAAAATGGAAAAATTGAACGAATTGGTAGTGACAAAACAGGACATTGGAAAATAATTGAGTAATGAGCATTGACAAGTGAAAGGAAATCAGTTTGACATAAAAAGAGGGCAGCCACCAACAGCCGTTTGCCGCAATGGGGGCCGACGTGGTTAATTCAAGTGCAGTACTTCTATCAGCATTTGTCCTTGGTTGAAAGTGAAGTGCTCTAAAATCCCCCGCTGCGGCAAGCGGCAAAACGTTGGCAGTAATACCTAAGAAGCAGTACGTTTAAGTTTGGTGGCTGGACAAAGCTTAATGTTTTAAGTTCTTTTAACGGTGCTTACGGCTTTAGGTGGACAGGTTGGGTTGCCTTTGGTTGTAGGTTGTATTCGGTGGGACAGAGTAAAGATTTCTTGAACTACAATTTAGAATCATCAATCTTATTATTGTGCTTATTTATTTCATAAAAGCTGGCTACAATCGCCGAAATAAAAGATACAATAAAAGCTGAACCTATCTCTGCACCAGTTGTTGTTGTTTGGGTATCATCTTCATCCCCTGATCTTCCAAACATAAATGCTGTAAGAATAATAGCCGTTAAAACACATTGGCCGTATATCCACATTTTTGACCGAAAGCTAAATTTACCGGTTGCCTTTTTAGCTTCTACCTGCACCCCGTATCTACTGACAACAAAAGGAATAATTACTAAGGCAGAATGACATAAAATAATTAAAATTTGAAAAACCATTTTTATATAGGTTTAAACAACAAGGTAGGAAAACCTATTAAAATCTGAAAGCTCGTTATACATTTCAAACTAAGCAAATAATTAGATTATGACTATTATTCCTGTTACACAAGAGAATGCCGTTAAACTTCGGCTGGATTTTATGGATCTTATAGGCAAGCCATTGTCTTCACATGAAGGTCTTAATCACATTAAAATAGCGTATATTAAAATTGTACCACTGCCTAAAGAAATGAGAACGGTATTACTGTATGCTTATACTGACAGTGCCAAGGTTGACGTATTTCATCGTCAATTATTAGATTATCTAAAAGAAGAAGGGATTGAGTTTAATCCTAAAGAATACGGCCTCTAAAATCAATACTACAAAATTCGGCGGACACATTTAATGGTACTACTGCCAACAAAAGGACTTGCCGCAAGGCTGGCGGACGTAATAACAATCGGCAGTTGTACTACTATCAGCTAATATCAGGCTTGACCGAATTCTATTTGGCTTTTAGTTGTTAACTTCAATTTCAGTTTTTCAATCGGCTTTCCATTCCGCCGGGGTCTTCACTGCCAGGCAATGAGAATGGGGTGAGACCCCGGCGTGTAAAAGATGCTTAAATTTACATACTCCCTACCCTGCAAAATAATGATCCATGTCAGTCCGGTATAAGCATTCTGATATTTACTCCATGTATTTCTGCACTTTTACCAGTTGCAACTGGATAAACCTGTTTGAAATTTCCAATGCTTACAATACCGTGTATAACTGGTTTACAGTATTAAAGGATAAATACAACTGCGATGTAGTTGCCTACGTAATTATGCCTAACCACTTGCATTGCATCCTTTATTTTAAAGAAGCAGGATTTGATCTAAATAAGATCATTGCTAATGGCAAACGGTTTATGGCCTATGCAATTATTGAACGCTTAAAAGAAAAAGAAGCGACTGGTTTATTAAAAACCTTATCGGATACATTAACCGGAAGAGAAAAAAAGAAAGGACAGGTACATAAAGTATTTAAAGACTCCTTTGATGCGAAGGCGGTTTTCTCTGATAAATTTTTAACGCAAAAGGTAGATTATATACATCACAACCCGGTAAATGGCAAATGAAATTTAGTAAATGATTTTACCAGCTATGAACATAGCAGCGCATCATTTTATGAATCAGGAATTGCCAGGCATTTTACCCCGCTTCATTTCAAAGAAATATAGAAACCGGGAGCGGAAGTAAAATTGTTTAAGTACTTTTATACGCCTGGGTCTCATGCTATCCCACAAAATCCCGGCAATGAAGACCCAGGCGGAACAAAAACCGTTGCGTCAGCTAATTTACATTCTAAACACATTGCTCTCAACCTGTAAAAAAATCCCAGGGAAATGTTGCTTGAAATTAGTACTAAATTTGCCAGCATGAGCAACGAAAAGAAATGGTTTCATATTTCCAAAGCAGATGAAATTGATTCTCCTGCCCTGATGGTTTTTCCGGAGAGAGCAAAGACCAATATTCAAACTGCGATAAAGATGATTGGCGATACAAACCGTTTGCGTCCACATGTTAAAACACACAAATGCGCCGAGGTTGCCCTGATGATGATGGCAGAGGGTATTTACAAATTCAAATGTGCAACTATTGCCGAAGCCGAAATGCTGGGTATAACAAAAGCCAAAGATGTTTTGCTGGCTTATCAGCCTGTTGGCCCGAAATTGCAACGGTTCATTCAGCTCATAAAAAAATATCCAGGCACCGTTTACTCATGCTTAACCGATAATTTGTCCAGCGCCGATGAACAATCCAAAGCTTTTTCTGATGCCGGATTGAACATCCCAGTTTACATTGACCTGAACGTAGGTATGAACAGGACGGGCATCCCACCGGGTAATCAGGCTTTGGAGTTATACAGGTTTTGTTCTTCGGCTCCTGGCATAATCATAAAAGGCTTGCATGTATATGATGGGCATATCACTAATCCCGACTTTGAAGAAAGACAAAAAGAAGTTGACAAATCGTTCGCAAAAGTTGAGGCATTTACGGAGGTCATTAAAGCCAGCGATCTGCCCTTTCCCATTTTCATTATTGGTGGTTCCCCTTCCTTCCCTATACATTGTAAAAGACAGGGTGTAGAATGCAGCCCCGGAACATTTGTTTACTGGGATAAGGGATATTTAACCAATTGCCCAGAACAGGAATTTATTCCTGCTGCAATCCTGCTCACCAGGGTAGTTTCAATACCAGGCCAAGGGATCATCTGTACCGACCTTGGCCATAAATCTGTTGCTGCTGAGAATGAAATAACTAAAAGGGTCTTCTTTCCTGAACATGAGTATTTAACCGCAACAGCACAAAGTGAAGAACACCTGGTTCTGAAAAACAGTTCGCCTCATATTTTTAATCAAGGCGATGTTTTATACGGACTTCCCTGGCATATTTGCCCAACCGTGGCATTATATGACAGCATACAAATTGTTGAGAATGGCCGCTATTTAAATGCCTGGAAAAATATTGCAAGAGACAGAAAGATATCCATTTAGTTCTGGCTTTTTCAATACAACGGTTCCTCAGCTACTTTTATACCCCTGCAATATGTAATATTGAGGAAACCCGGCTCTGGCACAGTTATTGACATACTATTCACATCCGGTATCCTTTGTATGCTATAAGTAAGATTAGTGCTATTTCTACACCAGAATAAGAACTACATTTACAATTGCCTCTCCTGCCATAATTAATTTAGCATTTTTAGCGTTATATATTTTTCGGTTCAATCCTATTTTAAAACACAAAAGATATTTTATGAATGCCCCTAAAAGCCAAACCGAGCTTTTGCTCATGGTAAACACCAGTTTCTTTTCAAAACACCTCGAAAAGGTGAATAAGTTTGAAGCACGGGACTGGTATTCAAAAAAAGAACAATTGATTGAAGCCTGCTGGGAAGGCTTTACCTCCGAGATACTCCCCGAATGTTTTAATACTAAGGATCAGAACGAAATACCCCTGAAAGAGATCATTGACGGGAACACATTCCTTGACCTCCGGTTTTGCGAAGGCAGGAAAAAGAAAGAAAAGCAATACTCACTCAACCCATATGTTTTCATGCAGGTGCAGGCGCTTAATTAAAAGTGCTATATACCTGTTACAGGTTACATGTAAAGAGTTTCCCGGCATTCTCCAAGCCGGGCTACAGGCATAGCAGAACAATTTCAATTAGCAATACTGCTCCCACTTATTTTGATTTTAAGATAATAGTTGGTATTTTGTAAGTGGATCCGGATACCCAACTGACTTCATTATTCCTTGCATAACTATAATTCTCCAATACACTGATCCCCCTGGGTCACGCACTCCGGTTTTATATCCTATAAGAATAACTCACATGTTCCTGAGTTAAACCGACGCTTTAAAATTAAAAACTGTTAAAATGAAGCATTGCCTTTTAACTATTGCCATCATTGTATACTATTATTCCGGCACAAATGCCCAGGCTGTAAGTTTTACCGGCCAGGAGTTATTAGGCCGCCCTACAAATTCATCTGTTACTCTAAATGCTATAGCCAACCAGCCAATAGATGCTTATATTGAATATGGAACAATACCGGGAGCTTATACTTCTCAAACTGCTGCTGTATCATCGGTGGCAAATGAACCTGTTGAAATTATAATTTCCGGACTTCAGAGTAATACGAAATATTATTACCGGTTGGTGTACCGCAAAACCGGAACCACTCCGTGGCTGCAAAGAGCTGAACATTCTTTTCAAACGCAGCGGCCAGCATCTGGTACATTTAAATTTGATATCACTTCCGACTCTCATGTAAATATTTTGCTGGGCACTGCAGCTAACTGGCAGCGCACACTTACAAACATTTCGGCTGATGATGCTGATTTTCTAATTGACTGTGGTGATACCTTTTCAATGGATAATGTAACAACCCAAACAGGGGCTAACAATGCATATTCCTTCCAGCGCAGTGCAACCACATTTGGACTTGTAAGCCCATCAGTACCTGTATTTCTTGCTGTAGGCAATCACGAAGAGCAGGAAGCCTGGCACCTTAATGATAATGGTAACCCTGTAAACAGCCAGCCTGTATGGGCCACAAATGCACAGAAAAAATATTTTCTTAACCCGGTACCCGATGCATTTTATTCCGGCAATACCGACACTTATTATGCACTTACCGGCGACCAGCTTCGTGAAGATTATTATGCATGGACATGGGGCAAAGCGTTGTTTATAGTTATTGACCCCTATTGGTACACTACTGAAAAACCTTTTATCGGAAATACCGGTGGCGGCGAGCCAGGCCCCTCAAATGGTGACAGATGGCATTGGACACTCGGAGACGCTCAATACAACTGGTTAAAAACAACACTTGAAAACAGTACAGCAGAATACAAGTTTCTTTTTATGCATCATATGACAGGCGGCACCGAGGATTACATAAGAGCCGGAGCTTATGGTGCTCCGTACTGTGAATGGGGTGGTTATGATGAGAATGGTACCACTTACTCTTTTAATACAAGACGGCCTGGATGGAGCGCCCCCATTCACCAGGTTTTGGTTGAGAACCATGTGTCGGCTGTTTTTCATGGACATGATCATCAGTATGCATATGAGATCCTTGATGGGGTAGTTTATCAATCACTTCCTGCTGCCGGGTTCTCTGGCAATGGCTTCAATATTTATAATGAGAACGACCCCTTGACCATCAGGGTGCTTCCAAGCCAGGGGCATCTTCGTGTTACCGTATCACCACTGGAGGCCACGGTAGATTATATAAGTTCGACTACGGCTACAAACGGACAGGTGGTACATAGCTATACTATTGCACCACATGCAGGCCCTTTACCGGTAAAAATGGATTATTTTATTGCCCGGCCTGAGCCCAATAAAAAGATATTGTTACAATGGAAAACCAGTTTTGAATCAGACAATAAACAGTTTATCATACAAAGGTCAACCGGCAGCCAGGATTTCAAAAATATAGGTACTGTGGCAGCAACCAACTCTCCTACTGGCTCTGTGTACAATTATACTGATGAACCGGGGCATGATGGAATTTTCCTCTACAGGCTTGTGCAGGAAAATACAGGCGGCCAAAAAACTTATTCTGCAATAAGAACAGTAACACTTAAGGATGATACTAAATATTGGAGCCTGTACAATAAGGAAACCTACTGGCAGCTGCAGAGTGATCAATTAGTCAACTATTGCCTGCTGAATATGCTGGGGCAGCTTTTAGAAAAAGGCAGCTTCACCGGAACAAAATTGATTAATAAACCAGCCGCCGGCGCAGTATATATTTTGAGAACAGCATGTAATGGAGAAATAATAACGCAAAAGTTATTAAAGTAAATATTGCCTACATTTATTAAATGACAAGCCCGTTTATATCAAATAAGAATAACAAACCCTATCCTTTATATTTTATTCCCTCCCGCTTTCTAAAGGTATTTCCATTCATTTACCTGTTTGCCTTCTTTGCAACTATTTCCAATGCCCAGTTACTTCCCGGTTTTATGCACGCCGGATCGTTTGAAGAACAGGAACTGACCATTAAAGATCAGTGGAAAAATGTGACCATTAGCATTTGTGCCCCACTACAGTTTAACCGGAAAGGAAAGACTCATCTCATATTTTTTGCCTTGCCCAATGGTAACAGTATTGAATGGACAAAAGGAAAAAAGCTTAAAGCAGGCGATGACTGGCATTTCGATATACAACATATTGCCGCACAAACCAGGTATTTAAGGGCCATTGACAAAAAGAATAACTACATCGTAGCCTACCTGATGACAAGCCAAAAAAGCTGGCCCACCTGGAAACGCAATACTAGTGATTCAATTTACATCATCAGGAATATTGTTGACAGTATTACCAATATGTTTAAAGCCTATGACCCGGCTATAGTGCTAAACGGGCACAGTGGAGGAGGTAGTTTTATTTTTGGATATTTAGATGCGGTTAATGCCATTCCGGGCAATGTTGAACGGATTGCTTTTTTAGACAGTGATTATGGTTACGAGGAAGACATGCATGAAGATAAACTGGTAAACTGGCTGAAACAAAACAACAACAATAAACTGCTGGTGCTTGCTTATAATGATAGTGTAGTGATCTATAATGGTAAACCCCTCGTTAATGCGACCGGCGGCACCTGGTACCGCAGCCGGCTGATGCAAAAAAATCTTGCCGGATCATTTTCATTCACTACCACTTCAGACACTTCTTTTATTACCCATGAAGCTTTGGATGGGAGGATAAAGATCATTCTTAAGGAAAACCCCGGAGGGCTGATTTTCCATACTGAGCAAGTGGCAAAGAACGGATTTATCCTGTCGCTATTTTCAGCAACAAAATTCAATAAGAGAAAATATTTTACATATTTTGGTGAAAGGGCCTATGATAAGTTCATAATTGATTAAACGGTGAAAAAATCAAAAAATACAATAGCATCTAATTTTTATTTAAGTAAATTTGATAAAACTTAAATTATGAAATTAAAACTTTTCATATTACTTACTACGGCGTTGGCTTTTTTGCCGGTTGCCAAAGCTCAAAATGTACAAACCGATTCGGCAGCAGTAGCTGCTGCATTCAAAGAGCTGCTTTCTATTAGTAAGAATGTTGATTTTGGAGATCCCGAAACGAAAACACTTGGCATGTTCTACAAAGCTGCACCTTATGTTGTTTACCGCGGCTCCGATAAAAAAAGAGCATGGAAGACTACTGCAAACTATAGCAATGCCGAGGAAAAAAAGGGAGTAGATGAGGTTTGTATCCGTATCAACGAAACAGTGAACAGGGATAAAGACTACCTGATAACAAAATATCTTACTGAAAAAGAATCGGAAGGAACCTGGCATGTATTGATGGTAAGCTATAAAAAAAACGGAGTTGAAAAAAAAGCAGCCTTTGCTTTTTTAAAGATCTATAACCGTTTTGCCCTTGGGGACATTGACTAGATTTTACTAATTTAGCCGTATGAAAACAAAGCGTATCATCACTTTATTGGTGACTTCTATTGCTTACATTAGTTTCTCCTATTCCCAGGTAACCAGCGAAGCACAATCGCTCTACAACCAGGGGCTAAAACTTAAAGAAGAAAGAAAAGTAACAGAGGCCCTTGAAAAATTTAAGCAGGCTCTTTCAATAAATGCAAATTATACCGATGCCCTGTACCAGGCCGGCTGGTGCCAGAATGATCTGAGAAATTATTCCAGTGCTATTAATTACCTCCGAAAAGCCAGGGAAGTATGGAGTGTTATTCCTAAAGTCTATTTCGAACTAGGTTATGCCTTTGAAAAATCGGGCAGCATAGATTCAGCTATCAGGTGTTATACCCGTTGCCTTGACCTGAAACCTGATTATGCTAATGCCAGCAAGCAGTTAGGTTATATTGAATTCAACCAGAATGATTATGAAAATGCATTGGCTCATTTCACCAGGTATGAATCAGACAATAAGTCAGAAATACGTGATTACCTGTTTTGGTATCGTAAAGGTTATGTCCAAAATGTACTTAAGGAATATAGCAATGCGAAGACAAGTTTACAAAAATCATTGACCTATAAAGCCGATTATTTCAATACTTTTCTTGAGCTTGGTTTTGCAGCTACTAAATTAAACCAGGACGAAGAAGCGATCAGCTACTTTAAAAAGGCAATGGAGATTGATTCAAAAAACCATGTCCCTATAAATGGCATAGCCGAAGTGTACAGGGATAATAAAAAGGACAGAACCGAAGCCATGGCCTGGTACAAAAGAACATTGGCATTGAATCCCGATGAAAGAAAGGCCAATTTCGGTATGGGATATTGCTACAATTCACTAAAGAGATATTTCGAAGCCATAGATTATCTGAAAAAAGCTATAGAAAAAGAGCCTACTTATACGGCAGCCTATGTGGAATTAGGCTACAGCTATTTTAAGCTGGGCAGGGATGATGATGCCATTGCCCAGTTCGATAAAGCCATCAGCCAGAATCCTAAGAACGAAAATGCCCGGTATTATGCCTGCTTGTTGTATATACGGGTGAAAAATAAAACCATGGCTCAAAAAGTATTAAATGAATTGAAAGCTTTATCATCCAGGTACGTGCCGGAACTACAACAAGAGTTAAATGCACTTTAAACTCATATTTATATTTATACATGACCACGATGACCTGGCCGGACATGTACGTAACCAGAAAGATCATCAGTACTTTCAGTCGCACTTTTAAATACCTGCTTTTATCAATTTGTACCATTTTAGCAAAAAATTCGTTTCTTTAATCAACATTCATATAACGGCACATTATATTAGCTGTTAAACCCAAGATCGTTTTACCTGAACCGGGAAATATATACAATGAAAATAGGCATTTTAATAAAGGATTTTAACCTGCTGGAGAACTGGGAGCTACGGATACTGGATACAATCAGGAAAGATCCCTCCCTTGAACTCAGCCTGCTTATAAGAGATGGCAGAAAAAAAGCAGGTGAAGGTGCAAGTGTCCGACTGAAAAAATTAATGAGTTCGGGAAATGTGGCAGGTAAAATACTTTTTAAAGCACAAACTGTTGTCGAGTCAAAAATTTTCAAATCTCCATACACGGTAAATAAACAGGAGATCATTACCTGGTTAGGTACGATCAAAAGCATTGAAGTAACTCCTGAACAAAAAGGATTCCTGGATATATTCAGTAAAGCCGATGCAGAAATGGTGAAGGCTTATAACCTCGATATCATATTAAGGCACGAATTCAATATCATCAGGGGAGCGATACTTGATGCATCTACACATGGGATATGGAGTTTTCATCATGGTGATAATACTATAAACCGGGGAAGCCCGGCCGGTTTTTGGGAAGTGTATTTAAAACAGCCCGTGGTAGGAGTAACACTTCAAAAACTTACTTCAGAACTTGACGGAGGCTTTGTAATTGACCGTGGCTATTTTAACAGGCATTGGGCCTTCTACAAAACAAACAGGAACATTCATGAAGATTCTGTTTCCATTTTATTCAAGAGCATTAACAGGCTTCAGCAGGGTAAATTAAGCCTGAGTAAATCACCCGTATATTATAACCCGCTGTATAAAGTACCCTCATTAGGAATAACGCTGCTGTATATATTCAGGTTTTACAAAAACCTCATTACAAAAATGCTGGGCAGCGTGATGTTAAAATTCTTTGGCGTAAGGAGCGATTGCTGGACATTGTTTATAGGAAAAGGCAATTATATGGAATCCACCTTATTTAAGTTAAAGCTGCAGGCCCTTCCAAAAAATGAATTCTGGGCCGACCCATTCCTCTTTCCATATAACGATGAATTATACGTTTTCTTCGAAGTGTATGACTATAAAGCAGCCAAAGGAAAAATTTCCTGCGGGAAGCTGGCAGATAATAAAATAACAGGCGTAATTGACATACTCGATCTGAAGACACACCTTTCGTATCCTTTTATTTTTGCTGAAGGCAATGATATTTTCATGATACCGGAAAATTCCGGGTCACTCAGGCTGGAAGTATATAAGTGCATCGAATTCCCTGCCAAATGGGAATTATACTCAACAGCATTTGAAGGTGAAGAGCTGATTGATACTACTTACTTTATTGATGACTCTGGCCAACGTTGGTTGTTCTTAAATAAAGGCCTGGATAAAAAATACAGCGAACTGCATATTTATAAAATTGATTCACTGAAGTTGAATACAATTGAAAGCCACTCACTAAACCCCGTTATCATTGATTCCAGGGTTGCCCGCAATGGTGGAGGCATATTCAGGCAGAATGGTAACATTTACCGGCCAAGCCAATGCAGCATCAATGGTGTTTATGGTTATGGACTCAACCTGAACATCATCAAAAAATTGACGATTGATGAGTATGAAGAAGAAAAGATAATGACCGTAGAACCAAATTTCAAAAAAGGATTAATAGCTACCCACCACTTACACCAGCTTGAAAATATCTTTGTAATTGACGCCTGCTACAAACGCATGTAGCCTTGTTAATGAAATTTAACACAAATTATTTCCATAGCTTTCTATGCTGGCATAATTTTTTCCATCTTTGTACAAAACAAAAAGGTTGAAAAGAATTTTACCTGTCATCTTACTTGGTTTTTCTTTTGCTGCAAAAGCACAAAAGGTAGAAAGCATCTATGTAAACCTGTACACCGACAGTTTGAAAAAAGGAACATTCAACTACATCAATATTGATGGCAGGTTATACAATGGCAAATACCTGCCCCTCGATAGTACACATCTTGTCTTTTGGGCATCTGCCGGAAAATTTAGCGGAAACAGTTTATGGATAGACAGGAATTTTGCAGAAGAAAAAGTAAATATAAAAGTCACACTGAGAAATAACCCGGCATTATTTAAAGAATTTACTATGTACATTAAAAAGAAACCCGATCCTGAATTGAAGACGATGGATGAACTCATGAACAAACCTAAAACAAAAGGAAGCAAGAACTAATTACAAACCACAGAAAACGAAATGCCCGGCTCATCAGGAAGATTTGCCGGGCATTTTAATATTGTTGAAGGGTGCCGGGTATTTTATGCAAACTTCCTGGCGTCTTCCAAAAACTTAGCCAGCCCAATATCAGTTAAAGGGTGTTTCAGCAACCCTAAAATAGAATCCAGTGGGCAAGTACAAACATCGGCTCCTGCTTCAGCACAACTAATGATATGGTTTGGATTACGGATAGATGCCGCAAGTATTTCTGTTTTAAAACCCTGCACATCGAATATCTGGCGGATCTGGTGAATCAGTATCATCCCGTCCCAGCCACTGTCATCAATACGGCCTATAAAGGGTGATACATAAGTTGCACCTGCTTTTGCAGCAAGGATAGCCTGCCCTGCGCTGAACACCAGCGTACAGTTTGTTTTAATTCCATTATCGGTAAACCATTTCAATGCTTTGATGCCTTCTTTTATCATCGGCACTTTCACAACAATATTCGGATGAATAGCAGCCAGCTTTTTACCTTCGGCAACAATACCATCAAACTCCGTTGAAATAACCTCGGCACTGATATCCCCGTCCACCATTTCACAAATCGTCTTATAATGGGCCATCACGGCATCGCTGCCTTTAATACCTTCTTTTGCCATTAGAGATGGATTGGTGGTAACCCCATCCAAAATACCCAGGTCATTGGCTTCTTTGATCTGTGCCAGGTTGGCTGTGTCTATAAAAAATTTCATTTAGGATTTAATATTTAAGATTGACTAATTTAATAAAAAATGGCAAGTTACTTACATCGCACCGCTCAACCACCTACCCTTGCTACCTTCCGGTCCTGGGGGAGTTCAGCAGGAGCTGGTCGTATAAGACTTGCCGGCGCAAAGATAAGGGAATGCAGGTAATTTGGAATTAGGAATTTGGGTTAAAGAGTAAAAAGTTGAAAGTAAATGTTGAATATTAATCTATATAAAATACATGATCATTCCCCTTTAGGGATTAGGGTTCAAAGCTGAACCCCGGCCTGTCAGTCCTTGAATTTATTTTACCAACACCTATCAGTTGGTCCGCCCGGTCAGTAAATGACTTATAATACATCAGTATAGTATAACTATTCTCTGTTTCCCAATAATCGCCTTCCAACTCACGCCTTTTTGACGGGTTATCTTTATCAACAGTAATATAGGTATAGTTATAGTAGCCCTGCTTTAAAAATGCCGTACACTCATATACCCCTTTGTCTGGGTTAAACGTCATTTTGGTTTTGTTGCTGAACTCGTAGTTGGTCAACTGCCCAGCCAGGTAAATATCTTTATTAGGATAAGGTGTTGCATTGGGTGCAGCCAGGCTGAAATGAACAGTTGCAAAGTCGCCTTGCCAGTAAGGGTTAATGGTCTCGTAACTTTCTATCAAATACATTCCATTCAGGTCTCGGAAATAAACATATTTCTGTGCACTGCGGTCGCCATCCGTAAACAAATACATATCGGTTGCATTCTTTTTATAATCTGCCCTCTCTACCCGGTCGCTCTGCAACCTGAAACTACGCAGGTCCAACCATCGCCATTCCTTACCACCGGGGAAAACACAATTATTCTCTGTATTATACTCCAGGCTGTTGCCACGTACAAATGTGGGCACAATATCTTTTGCTGCATTATCCCACCGGTTATTTTGCAGTATCACCACTTTTATCTGTTGGGCTGCACTAAAAGTGTTTAAGCCTGCTATGTTCGCAGTGAACTGAACTTTCTGATGTGAGCGGTAAAGCTGGGGTGTAAAAGGTTGTGTTATCTTAGCGCTGATAGCAGCCTTCTGATCCAACACCAGCATCCTCCTTGTAAAAGCTAGTTTGGAAGTATCGCCATCCAGGTAAACTTTCAACAGGTAATTTCCCGAAAGGGTTATGGTTGTACTCCTGTCGGGTAAGATGGCCTGGTAGTGGGTGTACTTTGTCAATGCGATGGAAGAATACCGGTAATTTGTTATTCGCTGCTGTGTAAACCCCTTGATGTAAAGAAAAGGGCTGATGTCAACCGGTACCCAGTTATAATCACAAAGCTGAAAACTGTAATAATAACTTTTAACATTGCTTTCCAGGTCGTCAAAATTCAATTCCAACTGGTCGGTGTTGTTCATATTATAAACGGGCAGCGATTGTTGGTCGCCATACATATGAAAACGAACGGCCTTGATATTGTCTTTATAAACGGCATCAATCGTTTGCGCAAAACAGGAAACAGCAAATAAATAGAATAAACCAAGGAGCAGGCATTTTTTTGATCTGGGCATTTTATCAATACTCATCATCCTGGAATTTATTCTGAGCAAAGTCGAAGGATCCCCCTCTTGTACCATAGTGCTCAACTGAACTTTTTCCATGTTAACTTTAATCATTACGTGTAAATAAAATACTTTTGTAAGATACCAAAAATATGCCGTTTGAATGTTTCTGTATTCATAGCAAGACGAATAGCCTTTAACCGGCAAAAGACCTTTTCTAAATTCATTATCCGGCTGGCCATTTGTGCCACAGCCATCAGTGTGGCCATTATGATAGTGGCCATGAGTTTTGTTAACGGTTTCCAGCAGGTCATCAGCAATAAGGTGTTCAGTTTCTGGGGGCATATCCGTGTGCAGCAGGACATAGAAAACAAGGTTAGCATTGCAGAAGAATATCCCATTACACAAAATGATACGGTTGAAAAATACCTGCGGTCATTGCCCGAGGTGAGATCAGTAGAACGCTATGCCACTAAATCTGCTATCGTTAAATTTGGAGCCGGTATTGAAAGTGTTTTATTGAAAGGGGTTGATTCTTCCTTCAATTTTATGCGTTTGCAGCCATTCCTTCAACAAGGCAGGTGGGTATCCTTTAAAGACAGCAGTTACAGCAACGAGATCAATATCTCTGTCTACACCGCCAACCAGTTAAAAGCAAAATTAAATGACAGTGTATTTGTTTTCTTTTTCCGTGAAGACGGCACCAAAACGGCACGCTGGTTAAAAATTGCCGGCATTTTCAAAACTTCTATCGAAGAATACGACAAGAATTTTGCCCTGGGAGATATTAACCTCATCCGCCGTTTAAATAACTGGGAGTCCGGCCAGATCGGCGGCTATGAACTTTTTTTGAAGGATTATAAAAAAACAGACACGGTCAATAATTTAATTTATTCCGAACTGCCACAAACCTGGTACAGCAAAACCATTAAAGAGATCTATCCTAATATCTTCGACTGGCTTGGCTTGCAGGGGCAGATCAAGAACATGCTTTTGATCATTATGATGGTGGTTGCTGTCGTCAACCTTATCACCTGCCTTATTATTTTGGTTTTGGAAAGAACGAGGATGACGGGTGTATTAAAGGCATTGGGCGCCACCGACTGGAATGTGCAGCAGGTATTTTTATACAATACTTCTGTAATTGCAGTTACAGGTATTATTGCCGGGGCATTGCTTGGTTTGGGTATTTGCTGGCTGCAGGAAGCTACAGGTTTTATCAAACTGAATGAAGAAGCTTACTACATGAGCGCTGCACATGCCGATGTGGTGTGGTGGCAGGTATTATTGATTTGCCTGGCTACCTTGGTTGTTTCATTTGCCACTTTGATAATCCCTACTCTACTGATAAAAAAAGTAAACCCGGTTAAAGCAATACAGTTCCGTTAACTGTTCATTTTATATGCGAAAGAATAATCCCCGTTGCCACCGCAGCATTTAAAGATTCAGCCTGCCCGATCTTAGGAATGGTGATCTTTTCATTCACCAATTGCATCACTTCTTCACTTATACCATGAGCTTCGTTCCCAATAATAATTACGCCTTCTTTTAGTTTTCCAAGAGATTGCACAGCTTTACCATTTAATACAGCAGAATAATTTTTTACATTCTTATTTTCCCCAAGCCAATGAGGCAAACTTGTATAAATAATGTTTACCCTTCCCAGGCTGCCCATGGTACTCTGCACTACTTTTGGGTTATACATATCGGCACAACCTTCCGAACAAATAATATCGGTTATTCCAAACCAATCAGCAATACGGATGATAGTTCCGAAATTACCCGGGTCCTGTATGGTATCCAACACCAATGTTATTTTACCGGTGGTCTGTATTGCAGTATTCTCTTTACCCTTTTCAAAAACCGCCATTACATGATTTGGGGTAGTCAGGGTAGAAATTTTTTCCAGCTCAAAATCCACAACTGTTGTAACAGTAGCTTTTGTTAAAATTGATAACCGTTTTGTATTACCGGTAACCCAATCCTGCAAAGCAAAAATTTCTTTACAGGTAAATTTCCTGCTTTCTAACAGATCCATCACTACCTTCGGCCCTTCAGCAATAAACAGGTTGTATTCATCCCTGAATTTTTTGTGCAGCAAACTTTGGATATATTTGGTATGTGTTTTGCTTAACATAGTCGTTTTTAAAATTTATGCCGGTTAACCCATTCAATACATACAGGCTCCTCCAGCATTTGAAAAATATTCTTTTCATCTCTTTACTGATCAGTTCCTGCACCATTCCCAAAAAGTACCAAAAAGGAAAACCATTCATCGCCAAAAACAGTATCGAAGTTAAGGGAGGAAATTTTACCAACGAAGAAAGAGCTACTTTAAAACAACGCCTGAATGCTCAATTGGATGACAGCTCAAGAATAAACACTATTGACAAATATTTTGTAAGGCATATAATACTATCACCCCCTGCTTATGACAGCGGAGCAGCCGCACAATCTACCCGTAACATGGAAACATCCATGCTGCACCTTGGTTATTATAACGCCAAAGCCGACTACCGTGCAGATACCACTCGTGTGGGAGACCAGCAGCGGGTACATGTAAAATATACAGTACAGGTAAACAAGCCTACATTAATTGACACCGTAAGTTATATTTTGCGAAGGCCCGACCTGCAGCTGTTAGCCGAACAAAACAGGGATAAAACTGTATTGGAACCGGGTAAGCCCGTAACCAAAGCTGATGTGCTGGGTGAATTGGGCAGGCTGGTTGAACTATACCGAAACAACGGCTATTATAAATTTACTGCAGAGGAATTAAAAATGAGGGGCGATACCACCGTAGCTGCACTAACCACCATCACAGATGACATATTTGAACAGTTGAGGTTACTTGCAGAAGCACAAGCAGCAAGAGACTCTCCCACCATAAAACTTGCTGTGGTATTAAACCCTCCGACCGACAGCAGCAAACTGAGGAAATACTACATTAACAATATTTATATTTTACCCGATTACCGCCCGGGTGATAAACTGAATGACACAGCCTTTACAACAGTGTATGGAAAGAGAAGGAACTGTGATACATGCCAGGTAAATTTTATTATCAAGTATCACAAAAAACTATTCCGAACGGGTTTCCTCCGCAGGAATTTGCAGATAAGAAAAGGAGATCTTTACAGCCAGGAGAATTTTTATAAAACACTGAATAATTTTTCAAAAGCAGGTGTCTGGCACAGCAGTTCTATCCAGGTAGTTGAAGTGAAGGACAGCACTGATAAAATAGACCTC
The DNA here is from genome assembly GCA_964439615.1 of uncultured Ferruginibacter sp. Lineage (GTDB taxonomy): Bacteria > Bacteroidota > Bacteroidia > Chitinophagales > Chitinophagaceae > Ferruginibacter. The sequence continues at coordinate 60,999 of CAYTQB010000013.1, forward strand.
ATCGTTCAGTTGATACCTGGTAAGCGCTATGGTTTTGAAGCAGCCATTGAAGCCAGCTATTCAGCATCCAGCAATACAAACAGTGTTACTGCAGCCAATGCAGGTAATTTGTTAGGCCTGTCCGGAAATATTTCTGTGCTTGACCGCAACCTCCGCAAGGAAGGTATCAAGATGACCAATTCGCTGAGTGCAGGTATTGAATTCAATTTTAAACCAGACAGCAACAATAAAAAGAATATCATTAACTCAAACGAAGTGAGTTATGGCAACAGTATTGTTTTTCCCCGGCTTGTTTTTCCTTTTTTGAAATACAATGGCAATAAAAGGTTTACGGCTACCGAATCATTTATTAATACCAAGGTCTCTTACATAAACCGTATCAACCTGTTCAACCTGCAATCTTTTAATTTTGCTTTAGGATATAGTGTAACTACAAAAAAGAA
>CAYTQB010000014.1:0-24057 GCA_964439615.1 uncultured Ferruginibacter sp.
TGATAGTTGTTACACCCGGAACATTCAACCCCTCAACTTCAAAATAATCCTTTGTCCATCTTTTATTTTCTTCCTGCACTTTCCATAACCAGTTAGTAAATGATGCTGTCAGGTCAAGGTGATTGCCTGTGTAACCCGGCCAATAACTGAGTTCGGTATTCAGATCGTGATGCAGGTCTCCTTTCCAGGGCGGCAGGTTACCATTATCGGCCGTCCAGATGGCTTGCAGTGATATGGGTGGCGTATTGGATCTTGTAACACATCCAAACTTATACATGTCCAGGTAATATTGCCGTTCCAGTAACTTATCCGGCAAGGTCACAGAGGAACGGCCCCAGTAGTCATTCCACCATTTAATATGGGACGCCTTGGTCGTATCAAATGAATTTGAGTCTTGATCGGGAATATTATCATTCATTTTTATTATTGTCCAATGCCCCCGCACTTCTGATCTTTCATACGTAAGATTAACTGATACAACATAAGACATACCGCCAAAGCAAGGTTGATAATATTGTAATGCCCTTCTCCCTTTTATCAAATTGCCTTTTGCATAGCCTAATCTTTCAAGGCCCTGCCCTTCTACTGAATTTCCCTGTGCACCTTTTTTCCCGGAGTTATAGAGCGGTGGAATGATGTCAATGTCCAGGTCGCCTTTAAAATTTCGTAAAACAAAAACACCATTATTACTTACAGCACTTATATAAGTTTCCAATTCTATTCCATTTTCCCATTCAATTTTCGCTATGGCGGTTTTAATATCCAGTGATGATGTTTTAATTTTTCCAAACGATGCTATATCAATTTCAATTGCAGCGCCGGGCAATTTTGTAGGCGCAGCATACTTTTCATAAGGTTCATCACCGATTTTCTGTACAGAGTCGTACTGATTAAGTTTCACCTTCTCCGCCACCCATTTAAATTTCAGTTTATCAATTTCCGGCATGGGCCTGTCATCCCAAAGATCGACCCGGTCAAGCGAAATTCTCAGTTTATCTCCTTTCTGCCATATCAAAGCCCCCAGCCAGCCATTGCCCACCGGTATCCCTTCATCCCATCGTTTAGTAAGAGAATCAAAAACAAGTCCATGCTCAGGCTTGGGTTGTGCCGATACAGTATTTATACAAGAGAAGAAAAAGATGAAGATGAAATATTTCATTTATTTATTACCGCTAATTATAAAGTACAGTTGAAGGTATCTCCATTTTTATTCCGCCTTCCGGTTTTATTAAAACTTTGAGTTCATTTCCCCCACCACTGTCAAAATAGGTAACCCTTATTTTATGGAATCCTTTTTTTAATGCAACCTTTCCTTCTTTTTCTGTAGTTCCATGATCACCGTCATTATCTACCACTTCTTCGTCATCTATGAATAATTTACTGCCATCGTCTGACTGGGTAAAGAAAGTATAAACTCCGTCTTTTTCAATTTTGATGTATCCCGAAAAGTCAAAAGCGAATTTATCAGCCCTTTGTTTCTTTGCAACAGAAATTATATCTGTATTTCCAATCGTTTTAGGGACATCATTTATTGAATTCATAGTTATCCTTGTAGTGGGTTCATAATACTTATAAAAAATTCCCTGTTTTTGTCCCCCAGGATTTATTGCTTTCTTCCATTCATAAATTCTCACTTTCTCCTCAACTGGCGAACCTGGCAAAACACCTGCCTGGTAAGCTTTTGCCTTAACAATACTTGTTTTATCAATGCTGAATGGTTTAGTATATAATTCAGAGCCTGATGTAGGCTCACTGCCATCCGTAGTATAATGTATCGCTCCGGCACCATTAACGGATAAACTGATAACCGGTTTAGTTGCTCCCTTTTCATAAGCCACTTTCATAACAGGTTTTGGAGAGAACCTTCCATAGTTTTCGATCTTTAGCACAAAAGCATAAGGCGCTTTTATTTTATTGGGATTGTAGTCCGGAAGATTAATGACAATGTCTTCTCCCTGTTGACGCCAATTCAATTTTTCTTTTGTTGATAAAAAACTTACAGCTGCCCCGGAAGCAGGGCCGACATTTTTCAACACTATTTTTTTATCATCGGGATATTTGGGCAGAATGGTAAAAAGTGTATTTGTATTCGCATTATAGGTATAAAAAACTTCCTTTACAGCATAGCCAGGATCCGGGTCAACAGTAATTTTTAAAAGCATATCTCCACTCCTGTCTTTGTATTCCCTGTTGCCTGCACTCCACTGCGAATGTTCTTTCCACCTTGTTGTGTTATAAATCGCTTCTCCGTTTATCTTCAGCCAGTCGCCCATCTGCAGTAAACGTTCTTGCATGATGGGTGGGATCTTTCCATGTTCATCCGGGCCAATATCCAATAAAAAATTTCCGCCACGGCTTACTTTATCTATTAATTGTAAAACCAGTGACTGTGTGGAATTATAATCCCAGGCATCTTCTTCCCGGTTGTAGCCATAGCTGTATCCCATGCCCCTGCTTTCTTCCCAGTAATGGTCTTCAAAATCAAGCTCTGGTTGGTATTCCGGTGTATAGATACCTGCATGTTTGAAACGAATTCCAGAACCCCAACGGTCGTTTACCACTACTTTGTCTTTTACCGGGCTTTCGTTGAACAGCCAGGTTAAAAATTCCTGGCTTTTCCAGGTTTCCGCCGGGGCATCCCAATCGCCATCTGTCCAGAACACATCGGGCTGATAGGTATTGATAAGGTCTTTCATCTGTGGCCATACATGTTCTGCTGCATATTTATTCTTATCTGCTTTCCATAAGGGATTAAACCATTCATAAAGCGAATAATACATGCCTGCATGAACAGAAGTTTTTCTCACCGCTTTGAAAAGATCACCCAGCAAGTCTCGCTTTGGACCCACATCAACTGCATTCCATTTAAAACCCCAGGTTCTGTCTGCTTCCTTACTTGGCCATAAGGTAAACCCATCATGATGCTTGGAGGTAAGTACAATATATTTTGCACCCGACTGTTCAAAAACTTTTGCCCATTCATCGGGATTGAATAGTTCTGCTTTAAAATCATTGGCCAGGTCATAGTAGGTCCTGTTGCCGAATTTGGCCTTATGAAAGCGCTGTCTTGCTGTATCAGTGGTTTGCAGTCCTTGCTGGTACCATTCTGCATAGTTGCCTTTGCTGCTCCACCCGGGTACAGCATAAACACCCCAGTGAATAAATATCCCGAACTTGGCATCGGTGAACCAGTGCGGTACAGGCCTGCTGTCAAGGCTTTGCCAGTTGGGTTGATACATTTGAGCAACTGATGATTCAATCATCACCGCACAAAAACTAAGAACAATGATCTTTTTCATAAATACTTTTTAATCTAATTTCTCCAGTACATAGGTTTTAGTTGATACGGCCTTTGTACTGATAACAATATTTGCAGGGGTCAATCCTTCTCCTGATGCAGTGAATTTAATATTATTATTACCGCCATCCGACTGAACAATGACCTGGCATTTACCATTGAATAATTTACGCTGCCATTTACCAGGCACACATTTATCGGGTTCATGGCTGCTGGGATCACCATTACCTACACCGATAATCTTTGCATTGCCCTGTACATCAAATTTCAATTGATTCATAGCATCGGGCACTTCTCTTCCCTTATCATCAACCACCGAAACATTCATTATACAAATGTCTTCGCCATCGGCATTGATCTCTTTCCTGTCGGGTGTTAATATTATCTTTACCGGCCGGCTTGTTGTTTCAACCTTAGCCATTAATTTTTTTCCATTCCTCCACCCTGTGGCTTCCAGCCTGCCGGGTTGGTATTTAACCATCCATTGCAAATGTCCGTTTCGTTCCATTTTTTTCTTTCCCAAACTTTTTCCGTTCAGTTTCAGTTCCACTTCATCGGCATTGCTGTTCACCCATACATCAACACTGTCTGCAGTATGATTCCAGTGCGGACTGACCTGCAATACATCCTTATTACTCCACCAGCTCTGGTAATAATAATAATTGTTTTTAGGAAAGCCACACATATCCATGATACCAAAATGGGAATTGATACAGGGCCATCCATAAGGTGTTGGTTCGCCCCGGTAATCGAAACCTGTCCATACAAATCCACCCATGAACCAGTCCTTGTTTGCATTAGGTCTCCACCATTGCTCTGCAGTACTGGCCCACCAGGGATAAGTTATATCATGATCGGGTACATAACCAGCTATCGTATCTTTTATATAAATGCCCCTTGTAGTAACGGTACTTCCCGTTTCACTACCATAAACAGGTTGAGCCGGGTGTGCCGCATGGTAATCATCTATGGAAGTGATGCGATAGTTGAATCCTCTTACCGGTATCACTTCATTGATGCCGGTCCATGTATTACCATTATCGGCTGCATATGTGCTTACTCTCGAGGGGTCAAGTTCTTTTTGTCTTTGTATTAATGTAAGTGCAAGCCTTTTTCCTACATCATTGCCATGTATCCAGCCTTCTTCATTACCAATGCTCCATATAAAGACAGAAGGATGATTTCTGTCTCTCAATATAAGTTTTTCAAACTGGCTCATATACTCTGCTGATGTACCGATGAGACGGTTCTCATCAAGCACCAGCATCCCCAGTTCATCACATGCCTGCAACAGCTCAGGGGTTGGCGGGTTATGCGATGTACGATAAGCATTCACCCCCATCTCTTTTAAAAGTTTGATACGATAGTATTGAAGCGCATCTGGTAATGCACTGCCCACACCTGCATGGTCCTGGTGGCAGCATACTCCATAAATTTTTATTGGTTTACCATTCAACGACAGCCCTTTATTGGCATCCATTACAATGGTTCTAATTCCGAATGTAACAGAGCTACTGTCTATAATATTATTAGTTGCATCCTGTTTTACAAGCGTTATTAATTTATAGCAATGAGGATTTTCTAAACTCCACAAAACCGGTTTGTTTATCTTAAACTGGTATTGAATTTTCTTTGCATCGCCGGGGCTTACCGAAACGCCTTCTACCAGTGAGCCGGTGATTTTATTCCCGGCTTTATCTGTTATGTAATACACAATATTGGTACGGGTCCTTGCTGTAGTGTTATTCAGCAGCCTGGTCTCCACCGATACTTTGGCAACTGTATCGGTTACAACTGAACTCACAAAAGTTCCATATTCTGCAATATGAACAGGGTTGAATTTTTCGAGCCATACATGCCGGTAGATGCCTGCACCTTCGTAAAACCAGCCTTCATATTGCGATGCATCTACCCTTACCACAAGTACATTCTTTCCATGAAAGTTGAGATAATCACTCACATCTAAACAAAACTCAGTGTAACCACTTTCATTATTACCAAGATAATGGCCATTGAGATAAACTTTACAATTGCGGAATACCCCGTCAAAATGAATATTGAATTTATTTCCGGAATCCTTTACACTCACAAAAAATGATTTGCGGTACCAGCCAATACTTGTTTTGGGGAACAAACCTCCCACGGCTTTAAAACCATGATCCTGCAAACCGTCGTTTTTTATGTTTACAAAATCCTGTTCCACCGCCCAATCATGCGGAAGGTCCAGGTTGCGCCACAATGAATCGTTAAACTTTGGGGAAATACAGCCACCTCCTGCACCGGCTTTTGAAAGATTATAATTCAGGTTATAATTAAAATCATTCTTTGTATCTGAGGCATCTCCAAAATGAAATTTCCAGTTGCGGTCCATAGATAATTTTTCCCTGACAGGCGACTGTGAAAAAGCTATTACCGGAAAAGCAAAGACAAACAGTGTAATTATTGATTTCATGATCCCTGGTTTTAATGGTCAGTAATTTTAAAGACCCATGCATGTTTTGAGGGAGGATTATATCTTAGTTTTTCCGGTATAATCACTTCCATACCATTAGCATCAGTTCTCTTAAATGCCAATGACTTATTGTAACCCAGTAAGTAAATTTTCGTTTTTACGTTTCCCTGAAAACTGTTGATATTAATTGTTGAAGGAATCCGGGTTTCCATTTCATCTGCCAGATAAATGGCATACACCGCATCATTCTTTTTTGTAAAAACAAATTTGTCTTCTTTGTACGGTTTGATAAAGGTTGTTCCGTAAATAGCTTCATCATTAACCTTCATCCAGGCCCCGATCTCTTTCAGGCGGTAGTAAGAAGAATCATCCCAGTCCCCATCTGGCCCTGGTGCTACATTCAGTAAAAAATTACCTCCCCTACTTACTGCATTGCAAAGCATGTGAATTAAAGTATTTGCCGATTTATTCTTTGCATTGGGAACAAAGGACCAGGAAGTGGACATGGGCATACAACTCTCCCAGGGAATAGGATTGGTCTCACTGGGTATCATGGCTTCGGGAGTGAGGTAATTTTCATACTCGCCGGCAACCGTTCTGTCAACAATGAGCATGCCCGGTTGCTTGCTTCTTGCCATTGCAGCTATCTTAGGCATATCAATATCCTGGTCATACGGAATAGTTTTTTGCCAGCTCACCGAGCTATCAATACTCTCAAATGGCCTTACCCATCCTCCATCAAGCCACAGGATATCAATTTTTCCATAATCACTCATTAATTCTTCAAACTGGGTGTAGGTAAAATCTTTAAATCGCTGCCATATCTCCGGGTATTTTTTGGTATCGTAGCTAGGGTTTCTGTCCTTGGGTGGAAAATAACTCCACCAGTAATCCGGTGTGTGCCAGTCGGGCTTAGAAAAATAAATGCCCGGCATCAGTCCTTCACTTCGAAAGGCATTCAGTATTTCTTTTGTGACATTGCTCCTGGGATTTTTTGAGAAAGGAGTCTTTGCGTCGGTGATCTTGTAATCAGTGGTCTTAGTATCAAACATGCAAAACCCATCATGGTGTTTTGCCATGGCAAGCACATACTTCATACCAGCATCTTTAGCGGCAGCTGCCCATTTCTCCGGGTTAAAATTTACCGGGTTGAATGTGGTTTGCAAATTCTCATATGCCTTTTTGTACTCGTACCAGTTTTTTGAATAAGGTCCCTTTCTTTCACACCAGCCTTCATCTTCCGGGCAAAGGCTCCAGCTTTCCACCACGCCCCACTGACAATAAGGCCCCCAGGTGATCATCAGGCCGAATTTCTGATCGCCCCATTCTTTAAGCTTTTGCTGCACCAACACATCGGATGGTACTTTATAATCGAACTTACCTTGTGCAGTAATTTTTACCTGGAAGAAAATGAGCAGAAAAAAAAGCAGGTAATATCGGTTGTGTTTTATCATAAGCCTGTTTACTGCAATATAAAAAGAAAACATAAGCATTACTATTTTGGCTTGCTGCCGTACCTTTGTGATGAATCTTTATTACACGAATTGGTACTAATTACACGAATTTTTAAATACAGGAACCTAATTCGTGTAATTCGCTTAATTCGTGCAATCATAAATCTAAATAAAATAACAGGATATATGGAATACAGGATAGAAAAAGACACGATGGGTGAGGTGAAAGTGCCCGTGGACGCCTATTACGGCGCTCAAACCCAGCGCAGCATTGATAATTTTAAGATAGCCCAGGACATCAACAGGATGCCCAAAGAGATCATCAGGGCATTTGCCTACCTGAAACATGCTGCCGCCCTTACTAACTATGATGCCGGCATTTTGCCTAAGAAAAAAGCTGACCTCATTGGCAAGGTTTGTAAAGAGATACTGGATGGAAAACTGAATGACTATTTCCCGTTGGTGGTTTGGCAAACCGGCAGCGGTACCCAAAGCAATATGAATGTGAACGAAGTTATTGCTTACCGTGGTCACGTACTGAATGGTGGTAAATTGGGTGATAAAGAAAAATACCTGCATCCTAACGATGATGTGAACAAGAGCCAGAGCAGTAATGATACTTTCCCCACAGCGATGCACATTGCAGCTTATAAAATTTTAATGGAGACAACCATCCCCGGAATAAAAAAGCTGAGGGATACACTGGATAAAAAAGCAAAAGCATTCAAAAAAGTAGTGAAGATAGGCCGCACCCATTTTATGGATGCAACGCCTTTAACGGTTGGGCAGGAGTTTAGCGGTTATGTATCACAACTGGATCATGGATTGAAAGCCATTAAAAATTCGCTTGCCCATTTAAGCGAACTGGCATTGGGCGGCACGGCAGTTGGAACCGGTATCAATACTCCACCCAACTACGATGTGCATGTGGCGAAACATATTGCCAAGCTTACAGGCCTTCCGTTTAAAACAGCCGACAACAAGTTTGAAGCATTAGCAGCACATGACGCAATAGTAGAAGCCCACGGTGCATTAAAGACCGTAGCAGTAAGCCTGATGAAAATTGCAAATGACATACGCATGTTATCATCAGGGCCAAGGAGCGGTATCGGCGAAATATTCATACCCGATAACGAACCCGGTTCTTCTATCATGCCGGGCAAGGTTAATCCAACACAATGTGAAGCATTGACCATGATAGCTGCACAGGTTTTGGGCAACGATGTGGCCATTAATATCGGCGGTGCTACCGGGCATTTTGAACTGAATGTTTTTAAACCGGTGATGATCTACAATTTCCTGCATAGCGCCCGGCTGATAGGTGACGGTTGTGTTTCGTTCAACGATAAATGTGCGGTGGGAATAGAACCAATAAAAGAGAATATTAAAAAGCACCTGGATAATTCGCTGATGCTGGTAACAGCGCTTAACACCAAAATAGGTTATTACAAATCGGCCGAAATAGCACAGAAGGCGCATAAGCAAAACACAACCCTGAAAGCCATGGCCGTAAAACTGGGTTACCTTACCGAAAAAGAATTTGATGAGTGGGTGGTGCCGGAAAAGATGGTAGGGAAGATCTGATGAAATGCTGTTGTATTGCTGAAATGACGCCGGCACATTTTACTATTGATAATCATTGGAGAACTGTACCAGGAGTGGCGTATATTTATGTGTTGTGTGTAACCCTTCGTGACACATCCTAACAATCAAAACAACATAGACAATAGCTTATGACTTCTCTTGACAACAGACCAATTAGTGTAGGAACAAGACTTGGAGCAATGTTTTTAGACCATGTATTCATGACAATCATTGCAATGGTATTTTTTCTTCCAACAATGATTTCTGGATTTTCAGACGCTTTCAAAGTTTCTCACGAACAGACCGACTTTAATTTTATGGAAGGGCCAATGAAATTCCTTTCAATGTTCGGCTTTGCGTTGTATTTCTGTAAGGACATTATAAACGGACGCAGTATTTCAAAACGAATTTTAAAACTGCAGGTTGTTGACCACAAAAGCGGACAAGTTGCAACTCCTTTACAGTGTTTCGTTAGAAACATCTTTTGTATCATTTGGCCAATTGAAGTTATAGTTGCCATGACCAACACAAGTAGAAGGCTCGGTGACAAGGTTGCTGGAACTAAACTTGTTTATTTTGACCCCGCTTTAGAGCAGCCAAAAATCAATTTTGGAAAAACGATTTTACCAATTATAATCTCGTATGGGTTGATACTTCTTATTATACAGTTGACACCATCGGTGAGAATGGTAAAAACAAATTATAGCGAGACATCTTACAACCAGACAGAAAGTAAAGAATTAGAAAAATTAATCTCCGACAGCTTAGGTCAATATCTAACACCAGATATACGAGTTTACGACACAGTAAAAAATGAAAGCCTAAAATACATCTCGACAATTTTAAAGCTTAAAGAAAATTATATCGCTGACGACAATAGTTACAGCCAACTTCATGAAATGACAACCAAGCTTATTTATTCGAAATTTCCAAAAGAAACATTTACTGGACAAATAAAATACATTTATCAAAACGGCGGGCAGTTCCAAAGCAGGGCGACAAACTTTGGAACATACATAAAACCCAAAGACGAGAAATAGGGCTACACACAACAGGCAGTTTTGCGTCAGCAGGGGGCGACAAATAAATCCTCATCGGCAGTGCTACTATCAGCTGCATAGCCGGCTGACCGAACACAGATGAGCAACAGAATATATTTTCAACTTTTGTAACTTCGGTCGGCTGCAGTTGCGGGCTTGACGTTTTCCAAATGCCCTGCCGAACGCAAAGCTGTGGCCGTTGGGCGTCATACAATTAAACCTCACGAACCTTGACAGATTAATGGAAGCAAGACCTAAAATAAAAATTGCCCCAACCCAATTTGATAAAGTGCTGGAAATTGGTGGAATTATTTTACTTGTTATCATTTGGGTACTTACAGTCTTCAATTATTACCAATCCCCGGATACAGTTGCGATCCATTTTAATTTATCAGGACAGCCAGATGGGTATGGAAATAAACTGACACTTTTATTTTTGCCTATCATTCCCACAGCTATCTATTTTGGCTTGACGGAACTGAATAAGTATCCTCATATTTTTAACTACATGACTAAAATAACAGACGACAATGCTAAGAAACAATATACAGTTGCAACGAGGATGATTAGAATTCTAAAGTTTTCGGTTGTCCTGATTTTTTTAATAGATGTTTTATCTACTCTCTTAATAACATTAGGAATTTTTAGAGGTCTTGGTACATGGTTTTTTCCATTGTCAATGTTAATTCTTGCAGTACCGACAGTTTATGTGATTTTTCAATTACTAAATAAAAAGGGAAAGGTTGTGTGACATGTACGAACGCCCAACATGAACTGTGCAAAAAACCAAGTAAAAAACCAACTTTTTTATGGTTTAGCTGAACTATATTACCGAAAAAGAATTTGATGAATGAGTGATACCAGGGAATATGGTAGGGAAAGTTTAAAAAGTTTGAAGTCTGAAGTTTGGGGTTTGAGGTTAATAAAAAAATTCACTCAAACAAAGAGCGCCCAACCTTAAACATTAAACCTGAAACTTTATTTACACTTGTATGAGAAACTCAGTTTTGATTTAACCGCAGGAATACTGATCAGATCGTCCTTACCCATTTGTACACTCAGTACATAGTTATCACGACTCATGATATAGTTGCTGAAGGTAGTTACGGTTGAGTCTCTTAAAACACCTCCCGGATCGTAGTTTCTTACGGTAATATCTTTTGGTGCGTTGCCGGGCCTTGTTCCGAAATTATAAAACTGGCTGAAATAAGGATATCCCTTTTCATCGGGGAAAATGTATAAGAACCTGTTGGGTAAAATATTGCTATAATAATTTACATCAGCATCCACATTCAGGTCGCCGGTAACCAGGTCGGTTCCGGTCATATGTGTAAGTTTCCCGGCCACATAGGTGTAATCAACAATATAGATAGGAGTACCGGGGTTAATGGTATAGGCAGTGATCTTTGAGCTAAGGTAACCGGCCCCATTATAGAAATAACTTATTTCAAGTTGCGGAGATAACGGATCTGTGGGATCAACCAGTGCATGCAATTGTTTGATACGCTTGGTTGTAACATCTGTTATGAAATACTCGTCTGCATTAATAAATATCGTATCGCTTACATATACAGGTGTTGTAATAAAATCTATGGTAAACGATAAACTGTCGAATTTGGTGATCCCGGTCACCACGTCAAGATTATTGATGTTGGCGGCAATAGAGCCGATCCCTGTTCCGGTGGCTGTATCGGTATAAACGATCTTGCTGATGCGGCAATCCGTTCCAACGATGAGGCCATTGTTATTATTCCCGCTGTTCTCCAGGCTGTATTCCTTTTCGCAGGAAAAAACAACCAAAACCAGTGCTGCAAAAAAGAGAGGAAGTAATTTTTTCATGTATCGTTTGTTATAGCTTTCCGGGGAAAGGGTTTAAAAGTTGGTTCTCCAAAAATAGCCGGATTTCTTCAACCTTTCAGGGATTTTTTGATAAAAGATTATTAAACCACCTGATCTGCTGCTTAAAACTGCAATTATCGCTGCAAATATTTTGCCAATAGCGATAACTAACACACTAATGTATATGGAGTATTTTTAATTGTACACGATCAGGAAACCTGTGATTCATCATTGACCAGTGCATTTGTTTCCACGGTTGAATGTACTTCTCCGGTATTGCGGTGCTTAAAAAACCGCTTCTGGAAGACCAGGATACTGATAACACCCGTAGTAATTGAGGCGTCGGCAATATTGAAGATGGGCCGGAAGAATTCAAAATCATCACCCCCAAAAACAGGAACCCAGGAAGGAAAATATCCCTTAATGACCGGGAAATACAGCATGTCAACTACGTTACCATGTAAAAAAGAAGCATAGCCATGTGAAGAGAATTTGGCCAGGCCGGTATAGCCAACATAATCTTTTATTTGCGGATCCACCGTCATGCCCTTATCAAATATCAACCCATAAAAAGAAGAGTCTATTAAGTTACCCAACGCCCCGGCATACACCAACGATGCACATATAATAAAGCCCTTGTGGTATTTTTCCCTGATTATTTTGCCCAGGTACCAGGTACCAAATATTACAGCGCCCATCCTGAAAATGGTAAGCGCCATCTTGCCCCAGTTTCCGCCAAATTTCCAGCCATAGGCCATGCCGGGATTCTCTACGAAATAGAGCTGAAAACCGCTGCCAATCACCTGGTGCGATTCATTAAGATGATAGTGGGTTTTGATCCAAAGCTTGAGTGCCTGGTCAACTAATATGATCAATAAGATGGTAAGAGTTACGTGTTTTACTTTCATAATGTGAGCGGCAAAGATAAGAGAGTTTGAGGTTTGAAGTTTGAGGTTTGAAGTTTAAGGTTTGAAGTTTTGACTTTACTATAACCTATTCCTCATAATATACTCGTTTTACCCGTTGAGATATGCCTGTGAGAATTTCATAGGGAATACTTTGAGCAAGTGAAGCCAGGTCACTTACGGGTAAGCCTTCTCCAAAAACAGTTACTTCATCGCCTTCGCTGGCATCAATTCCTGTTATGTCAAGCATGGTCATATCCATGCATACATTTCCAATTACCGGGGCTGGCTTACCATTTACCAGCATTTTACCTGTACCATTACTTAATAAACGGGGATATCCATCTGCATAACCAATGCGTACGGTGGCGATAACCGAATTTTTTGTGGCCATTCCTTTGCGATTGTAGCCAACACTTTCTCCCTTTTTAATCTTTTTTATTTGTGAGATGGTTGTTTTTAATGAAGTGACATTCTTCAATTGTTGCTGCACAGCCGGATCCGCATCAACACCATACAAGCCAATTCCAAGGCGAACCATATCTAATTGCAGATCTTTATGCCGGTGTATGGCCGATGTATTTGCAATATGGCGTATAAAGGAATAACCGATTATGCCCTGAATTTTTTCACAGCCGGCTAAAAAAGCAGCAGCCTGGATTTCTGTAAATGCATCATGCTTTGGTGAATCGCTGGCAGCCAGGTGAGAGAATACAGATTGTATCTTAAAAACAGCTGTTGCCTTTAACCGGTCGCATAATTCTTCTAAGTCTTTTTGTTCAAAGCCCAGTCTCCGCATACCGGTATCCAGTTTAATATGCACCGGGTAGTTAGTAATGCCCGATTGTTTTAAATATTTTTCGAAGCCGGTGAAAATATCAAATGAAAACAATTCGGGCTCCAGGTTATATTGCACCAGCACATCAAAAGTTATTTCTTCGGCATTCATGACCATGACAGGCAGTGTAATGCCTGCTTTGCGAAGCTCCACTCCTTCATCGGCATAGGCCACAGCCAGGTAATCTACTTTATGAAATTGCAGGAGATTAGCTATTTCAAAACTTCCGCTGCCATAACTGAATGCTTTTACCATTGCCATTATTTTAACATGGGGGTTAAGCAATTGCTGGTAAGTATTTAAGTTATGTGTTATCGCATTCAGGTTGATCTCTAAAACCGTCTGGTGGATCTTTTGTTCCAGTAAATGGCTGATCTGTTCAAACTCAAAAAGCCGGGCCCCTTTCAGTAAAATGGTTTCGTTATGAAAATGCTGGCTGTGAAATTGTTGCCTGAAATCTGCAGAAGAAGAGAAGAAAGCCGTTTCCGCAATATTTTGAAAGGCATTTCGCTGCCGGGTTATCTCCGGACCTATTCCTATAAAACGGTTTATACTCTTTTGTTCCAGTATGGCAGCTACACCGGCGTAAAGTTCACCGCTGCTTTTACCCGATTGTAAAATATCACTGAGTACCAGCGTACGCTTTACATGTTGTTTCTGTTGTTGTAAAAAATCCAGTGCAATGGTCAGTGAATTGATATCGGCACTGTAGCTATCATTGATTATGGAGCAGTTGTTTATTCCCTGCTTTAACTCCAGGCGCATTTCCACAGTACGTAACTGCATCATGCGTTCTGCTATTGTTTCAACACTTGTTCCCAAATGCAATAAAACGCAACAACAGGTTATCGCATTTTCAACAGAGGCTTCATCTATAAATGGTATACTGAAATTTACAGGAGTTTCTTTCCATTTAGATTGGATAATAGTTTGTACCGCATTTGTTTCAATGGAGATGATCTGCAAGGTGGCTGTTTCTTTTTTACTCCAGGAAAAAAGTTCAAAATCATCACCTGCCCTGACATTATTCTTAAACGTATTTACTGCTTCATTGATATCCGGCTGGTCGGCACAATAGATAAGAGAGTTACTGTTTATAAACAGTTTTAATTTTTCATTTATTTTCTGGCGGATATTTAAGAAGCCTTCTCCATGCGCTTCGCCTATTGAAGTAAAAACACCGATGGTGGGCATAATGATCTTTGCCAGCTTTTGCATTTCATCCGGTTGAGAGATACCGGCTTCAAAAATGCCAAGGTCATGTGTTTCATTGATCTGCCATACACTTAACGGTACACCGATCTGCGAATTATAGCTTTTGGGACTTCGTACAATATTAAAATCGTCCTGCAACAATTGGTACAACCATTCTTTTACCATGGTCTTGCCATTACTGCCTGTTATTCCAATCACAGGCAGGTCAAATTGCTGGCGGTGGTAAGAAGTTAGTAACTGCAAAGCCTGCAGCACATCGGGCACCTGCAGAAAATCGGCATTGGGAAAATCCTGCACATCTGCTTCGGTAAAAATTTCATCCACCACAAAACAACGAACACCTTTATGGTATAATTCGGGTACAAACAAACTTCCTTTTCTTCTAATCCCATCCAATGCAAAAAATATGGAGCCTGCCGGAAATAATAATTTACGGCTGTCTAACAGGATATGTTCAATAGCAATATCTGCATGTTCGGAGAAAATTTTTGCTTTAATGACAGATGCTATTTGCGAAACCGTATACAACAGAAAGCGTTTATTTTTTTAATTACTCAATAATATCTTCAGGAACACCCTTGCGTTTGTGATATATAGAATAAAAGATTGAGCCTGAAATACAAAATATAATCACCAGCAGAGAGACCCACACCGGTATATGCACCCATTCTGCGATCAGCATCTTTACACCAATAAAAAGCAGTACAATGGCAATACCCTGCTGAAGGAAATCAAATTTACTGGCTGCTCCCCGTAATAAAAAGAAAAGGCTTCGTAGACCCAGCACCGCAAAAATATTGGATGAATAAATGAGCAATTTCTTATTGGGGTCGGGAATGATAGAAAACACTGCAGGAATAGAATCAAGTGCAAAAGCAATATCAATGAGCCCCAGCATCACCACAACCATTGACAAAGTGGTAAAGAATGCCTGGTTATTATGCACTATGATAAAGCGGCCATTAGGTTCCACATTGGTGATACGCATGAATTTTTTCATTATCCGGTAAGCCCAGCTTTTCTCCGGGTTAAATTCTTCTTCCTGGCTGCTGCTAAACATTTTAATACCTGTATATAGAATAAAAGCCCCGAAAATATACATCACCCACTCAAACCTTGCTACCAGTTCACTTCCCAGTGCAATAAAGATGATACGAAAAATAATGGCCATTAAAATACCCAGGAGCAATACCCTGGAATAATTTTGTGGCTGTACTTTGAAAAAAGAGAAGATGATGATGAACACGAAAATATTATCAATGGAAAGCGACCATTCCAGCAGGTAAGCCGATATATAGGCGATGGCATCTTCTTTGCCGTTGCCCCCAGCATTCTCTATCCAGATGAATCCGCAAAAAGCAAATGACAGGGCTACCCAGAAAATTGTTTGAATGAGCGCCGCCTTTAAGCTTACTACCTGGTTTTTTTTGCTGAGCAACCCCAGGTCAAAAACTAATGCCACAATGATCACTGCACTAAAAACAAGATATATCAATTGCGTTTTGTCCATGTTACGTATGGGTGTATTTTCTTTTTCTCAGGAATTGGTAAATAACTGCAAATAAAAATACCAGCAGCACCGGCACAGCAATATTCACGAACTGCCAGGTCGTCTTTTGTTCGTCCACTTTTTTCTTATCTAGCAGCCGCAGGGTATAATCTTTTGCCTTTGCTTCGGAAAGGCCTGAAGTATTGATGAGGTAATCAAGACAGTTCTGCAAAAAATCCTTGTTGGCAAATGCAAACTCACGCTGCGATCCAAAAGTAAAAGGATTCATTCCCATGGGTATGGCCTGGTTCCCTTTAACTACAGAGTTTAAAACGATGTCACCATCTGCCACTACTATCATCTTATTGTCGTTAATGCATTGTTGTAAAAAAACCGAATTATACTTTTGCAACGTATCATTCATTGACTGCGATAAGCGATTAGAGAAAAGAGATTGAAATTTTCCTTCCAGCAAAACAGCAACGGGAACATTGGCTTTTTTGAATTTTTCATTTTCAGGCGCATCTACATTTTCTTTTACGCTTATCAATGCAGGTGTTGCAATGGTCCTGGAATTTGAAGAAGTACTTAATAGTATGGTTTTCTTTATGCCTTCTGCTTCAACCGTATCAATTGAATTCACAAACCGGCCACTTACAAACCCCAGGTTTTTATTTATTACATGGTTCGATTTGGTTTCAAAGACCGGAAAATAATTCCAGGGCAATAATTCAAACTGTCCATTACCACTCACATCAAAGGGAAGGAAATCGCATTGCAGGTCCATAACCAGGTCGGAGTTGATCCTTGCTCCGTATTTGAATAACAATTCATTCAATCCAAGTTGCCGGTCATACGCAACCACTTCACCATTTTTACTTTGCAAACTATCCAGCTCTGCATTGAGTTTATCTACAAAGAACAGGACTTTGCCGCCATGCATCACATACTGGTCCAGCCTAAGCTTAGCTTCGTCAGAAAAAGGTTCGGTAGGTTTAACCACAAAAAGCACTTTAAATTCTTCAGGAATAACGGGCTGTGTATTCAGGTTAATACTAAAAAACTCATACTCCTGCTGGAGTGTATTCTTCACCAGGTCTTCCACATTATAGCCGGTTGGTTCCCCGTTGCCAACGGCATAGCCCACAACGGGTTTGGTTTTTTGAACCAGTTTATCAATCGTACTGATGAAATTAAATTCCAGCATGGCCTCTGCGCTATTGATGGCCGCATAGGTTGTAATTTTTGTTTTACCCTGGTAGATCAATACAGGAACCACAGTTTCCTTGTAATGCACAAATGCCACGGGATAAATATATTGTTGCTGCTGCCCGGCCTTTACCTGCGAAGTGAGGTTGATCCCAAATCCTAATGCACTTAATGAATCAGCCCATTTTATACCTGCAACAGCTTCCTCATTTTCGGGGTCAATAAAATTATACTGCAGTTTGTTTCCCGCAACCTCTTTGAATTCCTGTAATATCTCTGATGTACTGTTAGCCAGTTTTTTGAAACCACTGCGCAATTCACCTTTCAAAAAAACGTCTATGGTAACTACATCATCTATCTTTTTTAATGCTCTTTTTGTAGCAGATGAAAGGGTAAATCTTTTTTCATTGGTAAGATCTACCCGGGCATGGTATAGCGATGCCAACCAGTTGATGGCAACAAGGGCTACTATAGTTATCAATAACCAAAGCTTGCTCTTCCCTATTTTATTAACTAATGTGTTCATTTTCGCTTTATTCTCCGCAACACCCTCTCCTTGTGGAGAGGGTCGGGGTGAGGTCATTTTTTACGCAGGTTTTTAACAGTGATCAATAAGAAAAGAAAAATGGTGCTCAAAAAATATATCATATCCCTACTATCCATCACACCACGGCTGATACTCCGGTAATGAAAGTCGATACCCATCATTTCTATATAATAATCAGTGCCATTTGTAAAAAAAGGCAGCTTACTTAAAGCACTAAACCCAAAATATAAGACCAGGCAGGTAAAAGCGCTTATAAGAAAAGCAACGACCGCATTACTGGTGAAGCCGCTGCAACATATACCTATTGCCGCAAAAACAGCAGCCAGTAAAAACAGCCCGATATAACTTCCCAGGATACCACCGCTATCTATACTCCCCTGTGCACTTAAAGCTTTAATTGTTATAACATAAATGATGGTAGGAATGATAACGAACAGCAATATAATGAGAATAGAAAAGAACTTACCCAATACGATTTGCCATTTGGTTAATGGCCGGGTTTGCAGAATTTCAAATGTTCCTCCTTTAAATTCATCGGCCAGGGTACGCATGGTAATGGCAGGTACCAGGAAGAGCAGTATCCAGGGAGCCAGCTCAAAGAATTTATCCAGCGAAGCATAACCAAAATCAAAAATGTTGCTGTCATTCAGTACAAATAAAAAAATGCCATTCACCAGCAGGAACAGGATAATGGTAATATACCCGGTAAGATTACTGAAGAATTGCTGAAGTTCTTTTTTACAAATGCTCCACATATATGCTTAAAATTGCTGCAATTTAATACTTAACGGCTTATCGCACAGGTATAACTGTTCACTTTTGTCCGATATATACTTTTTTATGCTCTCTTTAACTGCATCAGGCAGACCAACCACTTTTCCCCTTATGCAGCATTTACAAAATAGCTCTTGTCATTAGTACCGGGCTGGTTATTCAACAGCAGGCAACTTTAGTTGTCATTTTTCGGAGGGTGTCTTTGATCATGTTTTTCATTAAGACGATTGGTTACTGACAAATAATCGGTTAAAGATTCATCGTAAGTTGTTTACCCAAACCAACTGCACAGATCCTGTCATTTATTTGGCAGGATTTTTTTGTGGAAAAATGAGGCAGGTGTGTCTCAGTGAAAAACCTGGTTATGAAAAAAATGATGCTCCTGCTAATTGTATGTACAATTTCCATGCACACAATAGCTCAAAAAACAAAATCAACCAAAGTACCACCTCCTCCACCTCCGCCACCAAAAGAAATTAAAGAAGAGATACCACCACTACCACCTGAGCCACCGAAACCTCCGGTGATCGAAAAGGTGGCCGATGTTAAAGAAGTTCATCCGGTTCCGCCGCCCCCACCTCCTCCACCACCATCTAAAGTAAAAGATGTAAAAGTTAAGAAAGCTCCAACTCCACCAACCCCACCACCTCCTCCTGCCAAACAGGAAAATGCTATTTAAATAAAAAGGCCTCCCGGTATGGGAGGCCTTTAATTATTTTATTTAAGAATTATACTGCAAAACTTTCGCCGCATCCACAGCTCCTGCTGGCATTAGGATTATTGAAATAGAATCCTTTGCCATTCAATCCATCACTAAACTCCAGTTCGGTATTTACGAGGTATAAAAAACTTTTAAGGTCGCATACTATCTTTATCCCCTTATCCTCAAATACCTGGTCCATTGGTTTTACTTCATTGTCAAAATCCATTTTATAACTAAGGCCGCTGCAGCCACCGCCTACAACACCCACTCTTAAAAAATGAGTATTATCACCGGCAATACCAGCTTCTTCCATAAGCTGTAACACTTTGGTTTTTGCTTTGTCGCTGATGAAAATGCTGTTTTCTGTTGCTACCACGGTAATTATGTTAAATGTTGAATGTTGAATTTTAAATGAAGAAACAATTCAACATCTAAAATTAATCATTCAAAATAAATTAGTGTACCACGCTTTCTTCAAACTTGATAGCTTCCATACCGTTCTTCACCCTGTAGTCATTGATAGCGGCTTTAATAGCATCTTCTGCCAATACACTACAGTGAATTTTAACCGGGGGAAGATTCAATTCTTCCACGATGTCCATGTTATCGATCTTCAGTGCATCATCCACGCTTTTTCCTTTCAGCCATTCAGTAGCCAGTGAAGAAGAAGCAATGGCAGAACCGCACCCGAAGGTCTTGAATTTGGCATCGGTGATCATTCCGGTAGCATCATCAACTTCAATCTGAAGGCGCATTACGTCACCACACTCCGGTGCGCCCACCAAGCCTGTTCCTACATTCTTAGCACCTTTATCCAATGTACCAACGTTCTTGGGGTTTTGGTAGTGGTCAATTACTTTTTCTGAATATGCCATGATCTGTTATTTTAGATGTTATATGTTGTATGTTGAATGAAAAGCAATCATTTTAAATTTAGCATTTAACATTCAACATAATGTATTTTAGTGTGCTGCCCAGGTAATACTGTTCAGATCAATTCCGTCTTTATACATTTCCCAAAGCGGGCTCATTTCTCTTAACTTTAAAACCGTTTCACTTATTGCTTTAATAGTATAATCAATTTGCTCTTCTGTGGTAAATCTTCCTAATCCAAAACGCAACGAGGAATGTGCCAGGTCATCGCCGAGGCCCAGTGCTTTTAACACATAGCTTGGTTCTAAGGAGGCAGATGTGCAGGCGCTTCCGCTGCTTAATGCAATGTTCTTATTGAACCCCATCAACAAACCTTCTCCTTCCACATGCTTAAAAGAAATATTGGCTACATGCGGCAGGCGGTGTTCACGGCTGCCATTTACATAAGCTTCTTCCAGTTTTAATAATTCGGTTTCCAGATGGTCTCTCAGTTTGCTGATACGTTTGGTATCTTCTTCCATATCCTGCATACAAATTTCGCAAGCTTTACCAAAACCAACAATGCCCGGCACATTTAATGTTCCGCTACGCATGCCACGTTCGTGGCCGCCGCCATCCATTTGTGCTGTAACTTTTACCCTTGGGTTTTTACGGCGAACATATAAAGCGCCAACGCCCTTTGGTCCATACATTTTATGAGCCGAAAAAGCCATCAGGTCAATCCCATCTTTGTTTACATCTACAGGTATCTTTCCTACAGCCTGTGTAGCATCTGTAAACAACAACACTCCATTCTTACGGGCAATAGCACTGATCTCTTTAATAGGCTGAATGGTACCAATCTCATTATTGGCATACATGATGGCAATAAGAATGGTTGTTGGCTTGATTGCTGCTTCCAGTTCTTTAAGGTCAATAAGTCCATCCTGTTTTACCTGTAAATAAGTTACTTCTCCACCAAGTTTTTCAATATGCTTGCAGGTATCTAAAACGGCTTTATGTTCTGTTGTTGCAGTAATAATATGATTACCCTTACTGGCATACATTTCATACACGCCTTTTATAGCAAGATTATCTCCTTCAGTAGCTCCCGATGTAAAGATTATTTCTTTAGGATCGGCATCAATCAGTTTAGCCACCTGTTCACGGGCATAGTCCACTGCTTCTTCGGCTTCCCATCCAAAAGGATGGTTACGGCTTGCCGCATTTCCAAAATGTTCTAAAAAATATGGGGTCATTGCTTCCAGCACCCTGGGATCCATTGGTGTGGTGGCATTATTATCTAAATAAATAGGCAATTTCAACATAAAATCCGTCTGTTTAGTTTCTGTCCTGTATAACGCAAATTTACTGCAAAAGGTTCTATTTTAGCGTATAAAACCAAAGGCCCGTTTTCATTTTACCAATCTCGTAAACACATTTTTTAAAAAGCATAGTATGCAAAAGGTAGAGCACATTGGCATTGCTGTAAAGGAACTTGCAATATCTGTTCCGCTGTTCGAAAAACTGCTGAATAGTCAGTGCTACAAGACAGAAATGGTAGAAAGTGAAAAGGTGAATACTGCCTTTTTTCAAAAAGGCGAAACCAAAATAGAGCTATTGGAAAGCACCGACCCCGACGGCGTAATTGCCCGGTTTATTGAACGGAAGGGCGAGGGCTTGCACCACGTAGCTTTTGAGGTTGCAGACATTAACGCTGAAATGGACCGGCTTAAAAATGAAGGCTTTGTCTTGTTGAATGACAAACCCAAAAAAGGAGCAGATAATAAACTGGTTTGCTTTCTTCACCCCAGGGGAACCAATGGCGTTTTGATAGAATTATGCCAATCCATTTAAAAAAGGGTTGTATTTTTTCTCTTCCCCAATAGTAGTTTCGGGTCCATGCCCGCTGTATACAACAGTTTCGCCGGGCAAGACAAATAACTTCTCCCTGATATTTTTTAGCAATAACTGGTGATTTCCTCCGGGCAGATCCGTTCTGCCGATACTACGGTTAAATAATACATCGCCACTTATAATAAAATGCTGGCCGGCACAATAAAAGCAAATATGGCCGGGAGAATGGCCGGGAGCCTCTATCACCTCCAGTTCATCGGCTCCCAGTTTTACCTTGTCTCCCTCCTTTAAATAGATATACTTGCCAGTATAGTTATCAAAGGGCATATCATACATTAATCCTGATGTTGGGGCATAATCCAGCAATGTCTTTTCTTTTTCATGAAGTTGAAGTGTGAGATCGTAGGTATCGGCTACGAATTTATTGCCAAAAACATGATCCAGGTGGCAATGGGTATTAAGCAGCATACGGGGCATCAATCCACTCTGTGTAATAAAGGCTTTTAGCTCATCTTTTTCTTCGGGAAAGTAGCAGCCGGGGTCAATAATCACACAATCTTTAAACTCGTTGTACAGTAAATACGTATTTTCCTGGATGGGACTGAAAACAAAGGATTTAATTTTTAACATTAGACAGTGTAAATTGTTTTTTAATGATTAACCCGAAACAAGTAATTTTAATACTAAATATCAACTTTCAGGTATGGTAAAGTTCAGCAGAATATCTCTAATTTCCTTTTTGCTTATCATGGTTTCTTATTTTGCTGTGGCACAGGTTAACAGTGTACAGTTTGGAAAGAACAGGGTTCAGTACAAAAAATTCAAGTGGAAATATTACCAAAGCAGGAACTTCAATGTGTATTATAACCAAAACGGCGAGGAACTGGCCAAGTTCATTGCCCAGAGTGCCGAAAAGGAATTACCCCAGGTAGAAGCTGCTGCCGAATACAGTTTACAAAGACGGGCTAATATTGTTTTGTATAATCAATATGCCGATATGTTGCAAAGCAATATCGGGCTGGAGATAGACTGGCAAAACTCCGGTGGTACCAAGTTGGTGAACAACAAAATGGTCGTTTATTTTGAATCTGACCATCAAAAGCTGCGCCTGCAGGTTCGCCAGGGCATTGCACAAATTTTAACAGAGAACCGTTTATTTGGAGATGATTTTGGCGAATTTGCCGGAAACCAGGCCTTACTTGACCTGCCCAAGTGGCTCACCGATGGTTATATTGCTTACCTGGCTCAAAACTGGAGCACCGAGCTGGATGATGAACTGAAAAGTGAGATCCTGAGCGGCAATTACAGCAAGTTCACCAAGTTTGCTTTTGAAAAACCAAAAATTGCCGGTCATGCCTTTTGGTTTTTTATTGAGGAGCGTTACAAAAAAGAAAATGTTACTTACCTGCTTTACCTGGCTACCCTATATAAAAACCTGAACAGGGCCTGCCTGCAGGTTTGTAAACAAAAATTCAAGGATGTGCTGACTGAGTTCATGGAATACCAGGACAACAAGTATTATAAAGACATCGCCAAAAGAAAACCATATCCCAAAGGAAATTATATTGATGGATTTACCATAACCCCCAGGCTGGATTATTTCCGTTTTAATGTAAACCCGGTTAAGCGTAATAACTCTTACGTGGTAACACAATTTAAAAAAGGTATCGTACGGGTTATTTACAATGATGAGTTTGAAAATAAAACACTGCTGAAATATGGCATACGCAGTTACCAGAATGAGATCAATCCCAATTATCCCCTCATGGCCTGGGACCCCAAGGGTACAAGGATATCGGTGCTATATGTAAAGGAAGGCAAACTACAGTTGTTTGTGTATGACATCATCACCCGTTTTAAGCAATACAAGATAGACCTGACCAAACAGTTTGACCAGGTACAGGATATGAAATATATGCTGAACAGTAATACTCTTTTACTTACTGCAGTAAAGAATGGCCACACGGATATTTATTCCCTCGAACTGCAAAATGAAAAAGT
>CAYTQB010000014.1:24157-27946 GCA_964439615.1 uncultured Ferruginibacter sp.
ACTTTAGCCGAAACCAGGATTGCCGGCGATAATAACCAGGTAAGTGAAGTAA
Organism: uncultured Ferruginibacter sp.; assembly: GCA_964439615.1. Lineage (GTDB taxonomy): Bacteria > Bacteroidota > Bacteroidia > Chitinophagales > Chitinophagaceae > Ferruginibacter. The sequence continues at coordinate 24,210 of CAYTQB010000014.1, forward strand.
CCCGGCAAAGCGATGACAAGATTCTCTACAAACTCAAGATTGATGAAAATACCCTTCGCCGCAGGAACATCACAGCCCAGCCTACCGAATACATGAAAAAATTAATGGGCGAATACATTGATACCAATGCCATAAAAAATATTAAACCGCTTGCCCCTGGAGCAGACACGGCAAAAAAGCAGGATGACTTCTTTCAAACAGAATTTGCCAATGAAAAAAAGGACAGCAGTGTGTTGGGCAAAGATCAAAGTGTGAGTGTAGCTAAGTATGAAGTTTTAAAAACAATAAAACAATACAGGTATAAGCCACCTAAGTTTTCGGTTGATTATGGTTCTGCCGGTTTGAATTTCGGTGTTTTAATCAACCGTTATCAGCCTTATGGCGGAGGTGCCGGCCCCATCATGCTCAACTCCAACACTGTGCTCAATGGCCTTATACGCCTGGGCACAGTGGAGTTGCTGGAAGACCAGAGAATAAGCGGTGGTTATAAAATTTCCAGCAATTTAAAGGATAATGAATGGCTAATGAGTTATCAGAATTATAAAAGAAGGCTTGATTGGGGACTTACCTATTACAGGAACGTGCAGCAGGCCGGTGATCAATTTGGGAATTTTTTAGGGAGGTATTACACTAATCTATACCAGGTGAATGTTTCTTATCCTTTTGATGCCAGTAAGAGTATCCGGTTAACTACAGGTATCCGCTCCGATAAATTTGTATTTGCTGCTGGTGACCCGGCCTCTTTAATTGAACCGGATCAAAAAACAATTTTCTCCACTACGCATTTGGAGTATGTATATGACAATACACTCAACCCAGCCATGAACATCTGGAATGGGATGCGTTACAAATTTTTTATTGACTGGAACCGCCAGATAAATAAAGTACAGTTTGCCGATGGCCCAACCACATTCAATTTTGGTTTTGATGCCCGTTATTATTACCCTATTCTTCGCAACTTCATTTGGGCAGGCAGGGCTGCAGGAGATTTCAGCTGGGGTAACCAGAAAATGATCTACTACCTTGGGGGTGTTGATGGGTGGCTGATGTTAAGAGAAAACCAGGTTGTTGATCCCAATACCAATACACTGATAAAAGAAAGGTATTTTAATACCAACAACCCCCCGGCGCCTGACCAGGATTATGCATTCCAAAGCCTGGCTGTAAATATGAGAGGGTATATACAAAATGTGGCAAATGGAAACAATGCAGTTGTTGTAAACAGTGAATTCAGATTCCCGGTTTTTTCGACACTTTTCAACAGGCCCATCAATAATTCCTTTCTTCGTAATTTTCAGATAATCCAGTTTTTCGATTTCGGTACAGCATGGAACGGTGCTTATACCAAATTAAAACGACCTGAAGTAAGTTATACCAATCCAACTAATAATGTTACTGTAAGAGTTAAAGCAGGTGGCGTTGGGCCTTTTGCTGCAGGGTATGGCTTTGGAGCCAGGAGTACCTTACTGGGTTATTTTGTAAAGTTTGATGCTGGCTGGCCCATGACCGGTTTCTTTAAAGATAGACCCATTTTATATATAGCCCTTGGGCTTGATTTTTAAAAGAATCTCTTTAAGTATTTGCCTGGCTTAAATAGCCGGGCATTTTTTTTATAGCGAGGTATAAAAGATAAAAAAGAATGGTAAAGACAAAAGTAGTGCCCCACGTATGTAAATGATCTATCGGTGAAGCTACCCGGTACCCAATTGAAAAAAACAACCGTACCGGGTCGCTGATGATATCCCAGCTGTTCCAGCGCAGGAACCTGCCGAGGTAAACACCAAATGAGCCAAGGAATAATAGAACTGCTGTCATCAATATTGTTAACTTCTCACCAAAATACCTGCACAGGTATTTTTCTGTCCTGTATAAAGAGACAAAAGCCATCATCAAACCTGCAACTGAAGAGGAAAATATGAGAACAGCATCAAACCATTTGGGAATATTATTCTCCTCTTCAAGATGTATGAGGTCGGTAACAATATACAGCGCATTGGGAAAAAATATGAGCCAGCAACAGAAAACAAAAAGTTGCAGCCACCATTTTTTATTATGCAACCTGCTGAACAAATTACTTATGAAAAAAGGTATCCAGGCAAGGAAAATATTCCAGGGGATAAATGCATAGCTCAGGTCACGGGTATAGATCGTACGAACAAACACCAGCAAACCGATGAATGCACAGAAGGCGAATAATATTCTCTGGAATGAAATTGTTGCTTTCAATTTATCAATGATTTGAAGTACACTATTATTTTGGGGGCGAAGATGATAAAGCCTGTGACCAGGCTGCACCCTGCTGCCACCATTACAGCTCCTGCTGCAATATCTTTTACTACTTTGATCCCGGGATGTATATCTTCCTGTACAACGTTACATAGTTTTTCAACTGCTGTATTCATCATCTCCATACCGGATACAAAGCCAATGCAAAACAACATTATCAACCATTCGGCAGGAGACACATGCAGCACCAGCCCCAGCAGTATTGCTGCAATTGCAAACAATACATGTATCCTGAAATTAGTTTCAGAGATAAAACAGATCTTTAGTCCATTCCATGCAAATCCAAACGACCGGATAAATCTCATACCCTTCGTTTTAGAAATAAAATAATAAGCAGTTCCGCATACATCATACAATGCCATAAGTGGGAAAAGTATCTTCCTGTCTTCATCGTATTTTGTTTTTCAGGTCAGTCGTTCGTTCCCCGAGTATTTCAAACCATTTCCAGTTTTCTATGGGGATGCAATTTCTTCCCCTTGCAAAAGCCTGCCTGAACAACAACCAATACTCCGGCATGGTTATAATTCCATACATCACCGTAGCCATTACCGGGAAGGAAACATGCCCGTTGCCCAGCATAAAGCACTGCAGGCATACTTCACCATCATCGGTAGTATCATATTCCAGCAGGATATGTTTAATATCATGTTTGGCATAATAAGGTAACAGGTCCAACCCTTTCTTTTCTAAAAAAACTGCCAGGTCATTACCCATTGTATTTTGCGGAAAGCATTTCAGTTCTTCCATTGAATACGGAAACAGCACCGGCTTCCTGATCAGTTTCAGTATCGGTAATGCCATTTTATGGGTGAGATAGATCAGCACGGCTGACCTGGTTTTCTTTATGACTGAATAAAAGCTCATGCCTGTATTGTTTTACGGTCAAGTCCATACCAATCTATTTTTCTGCTCAGGTACATAGCCAATGCCAGTAAGACAAAGAGGCCTGTACTTCCAAACAGCAGTGCATTATCCTGCATCTGTATCAATACATAAATGAACAGGTAAAGTGCAGAAAGCAACAAAGCAAAAACAACAACAGTCTTTGTTCTTTTAAAAATACTGTACGTGTACCAGCTCAATAAACTGATAGTAGCCACAGAAGCAATCCCGTAAGCCGCTGAAAAAATTATGTATTCAGAGATAGAGAGCAACAATGTATAAAAGATCACCAATGCCATACCGATCAGGATATACTGAAGCGGATGAACCGGCCTTCGCTGAAATATTTCGGTAAAGAAATAAGCAAAAAAAGTAAGTGCGATAATGAGGATAGCATATTTCAATGAGCGCATGGTTTGTGCATACGCATCAAATGGCGAAAGTAGTATCACACCAAAAGCGCTTGCGGCAATTGAATACTTAATATTGCTGTTATTGGTAAATATTTTCGGAAAACTGCGGTTGAACTGTGATATTTTCCAATCGGCTTCAAAATTGTTTTTATTTAC
>CAYTQB010000014.1:28046-60556 GCA_964439615.1 uncultured Ferruginibacter sp.
TTAAGGTCGCTGATACCAACACATAGTTTTGCCTCGTTCCACCTGACTGATGCCGGGTTCACATTTACAGAACCCAGGTAATTTTTCGAAAACTTTCCTTTTAGTGTCAGTGGTTTTGCAGTATATACAGGTACTTTATAAATACTCCGGTATCTTATTTCCGGTTGAATACTACCATTGATATCAAGTTGTTCAAGAAGTATGTACAGGTATTTTTTTACCTGTACATTGACATCAGTTTCATAATAAGGGATGATTAAAAACGGGCCGGTGATGGTTTGAGCGGCAGACCATTTGTTACTGATCTCTTTGGTTACTTCCTGTTTGCGGTCCTTGCGTTCGCTCACAAGGTACATAATGAGAAAGGTAGGGATAAGCAAGGCCAGTACTAAAAAGCCGATAAAAAAAGATTTCAGTATCAGTTTATTCTTTTGCCAGAAACTAAGTGGCTGTTGGGTTTCCATTTGTTTATTTTTAATTATTTTAAAAGTACTTTGTATTTCAAAGTAAAAGTATAAAAAAAATTTATTTCACCGTGCCGATCATTTTCTCCAAAGCTGTTAAATGTGCCTTAAAAGCTTTCTCTCCTGCCTTGGTAATAGTATATGTTGTATTGGATTTACGGCCAATGAATCCCTTCTGCACTTTTACAAACTCACTTTCTTCCAGTGTTTTTAAATGACTGGCCAGGTTGCCGTCTGTTATATCCAGCAGTTCTTTCAGCTCATTAAAATTTACATCCCTATTCACCATCAGGGCACTCATAATGCCCAGGCGGATACGGCTGTCGAATACTTTATTTAAGTTCTCAATTAAACTCATGCCTCCCTTGTTTTATTCCTTTCGTACTTGTACCACATCACCGACCCGTAAATGATATGCAATAATCCAAAACCCACTGCCCAGAAATAAAGTCCGTACCCCACAAACCAGCAATTCACAATACCCAGCAGTACCTGGCAATAACCCAGATACCTTACTTCGCCAAGCGTATATTTGCTTGCATTCACTAAGGCCAGGCCGTAAAATATCAGGCAGCCGGGAGCGATCAATCCGTAATTCCCAAACTCCATCTGTTTAAATAAATAAATGCCTCCAGCTATCATGGGTACTGATACATTAATAAGTAACCGTCTCGATGTGTAACCCCACATGGGCACATCATTTTTCCTGCTACGCAGCCAGGTGAACAGGAAGGCAGAAATAAAAGCGCCAATAAGTGTGTAGATGGCTATCTGGAAAAGGCGGTGCCTCATAAAATCCTGCAGCGATGTTACTTCAAGGGTTTTGCTCACCAGTTCCCGGTAACCTGAAGGGCCACCGTTCTGCGTGATCACATCATTGGCAAACCAGGCGCCCACCAAAGCACAAATACCTGCAGCAATACCACTCAGGCCGCTCAGGCTGATAAACCGGCTGCTGCGTTCCATCATTTTTTTGATGTGCTGCAGGTCTTCTAAAGGTTGTTGTTGTTCTCCCATAAAAAAGCACTTTGAAATACAAAGTAAATCATAGATTTTGGTTTTTGCAAATTATTTTTGGCCAGTCGTTGAATCCATATTCCACTTTATTGGTACAGTTTATCCCGAACGCTTTCGGGAAACTCTTTTACATCATATCTTTAGTCACCATATTAAACCATAAACAATCACCAGTATGAAAAAAGGATTGCTCCTTGTCATTTCTGTTCTTTTTACCATAACAGGTTTTTCCCAAACTAAAGTTGACCCGTCGAAGATTGATATTGTGAGAGACTCTTTTGGTGTACCACACATTTTTGCCAAAACTGATGCGGAAGTTGCTTATGGTCTTGCCTGGGCTGCCGCTGAAGATGATTTTAAAAGTATGCAGGAAGTGATACTACCTGCAAAAAACCTGATGGCATCTGTGCAGGGTAAAAAAGGTGCAGCAGGTGACTATGCCTTCGCTCTCTTTCGCTGTGCAGCAATAACCGAAGAAAAATGGAATACCCTTACACCTGCTTTTGTAAAACTAATTGAAGGTTATGTGCAGGGGCTGAATGACTATGCGCTTAAACACCCCGAAGAAATCCTTCACAAAAAAATATTCCCGGTCACACTTAAAGAATATGTTTCCTCTGCTGTTTTTGCACTCACTATTTTTAATGGCGCCGACCAGGCCTTGTTCAGAATATTCAATAACAGCGAATGGGAAGCACCAGAACTGGATAAAAAAGGCAGTAATTCAGCTGCAGTCAGTTCATCAAAAACCAGCAGTGGCGAATCCTTCCTGTTGATCAATGCACACCAGCCCAATACCGGTCCGCAGGCTTTTTACGAAGCCCATCTCTGCAGCGAAGTAGGCTTGAATGTAACGGGAGGGTTACTGGCAGGTGGTCCCTGCATTTTGCATGGCGTAAATGAGAACCTGGGCTGGGCTCATACTGTAAATTATTGCGACCGCATTGATGAATATCAACTGGAGATGAACCCGGATAATCTACTGCAATATAAATTTGACGGGCAATGGCTTGATCTTGAAGTAAAGACGATCAAACTAAAAATAAAAGGTATCCCACTCAATGTAAAAAGAAAAATTTACTGGAGCAGGTATGGCGCTACTATGAAGAACAAGCAAGGATTTTTTTCCATTCGCCTTGGCGCAAATATGAAGATCGGTGTACTTGACCAATGGTACCAGATGAATAAGGCAAAAAATTTCAGTGAGTTTTATACAGCAATAGGCAGGCAGGAACTCAGCATGTTCAATATTATGTATGCCGACAGGTACGACACGATCTTTTACATCAGCAATGCATTAATGCCAGTAAGAGATGCCTCCCTTAATTATAACTGGAAGAAAACATTGCCGGGCAATACTTCAAAAACCTTATGGACGCAATTCCGAACTGAAAAAGAATTGCCGCAATATATTAATCCTAAAAGCGGGTTCCTGTTCAATACGAACCACTCCCCCTTCCTGGCAACGGCTGCAACAGATAATTTACGTTCGGCTGTCTTTGCAAAGACCGATGGTTGGGAACTTTATCATTTGAACAGGAGTGTGCGTTTCCTGGAATTATTTCCGCAAGATCAAAAACTGGATTATGAAAAGTTCAAAAAAATAAAATTCGATATGCAGCTACCGGCTGTTATGCAATACCCTTACAAACTTGATTCTATGTTTTCGATGAATGAGAATGAATACCCGGCATTGGCTACATTAATAACAACTTTCAGGAATTGGGATAAACGTGGCGATGCATCCAGCAAGGGCGCTGCCATTTTTTTACTGACCTACGAACACCTGAAGAAAACTTTACAAGGGCAGGCATCAAGGGTCATTACCAGGCAGGAAGCAGTTGAAGCTTTCAATTATGTAAGCAACTATATGGAAACCAATTTTGGCCGGGTTGATATTACATTGGGCGACCTGCAAAAATTAGTACGGGGCGATAAAGAATGGCCGCTGGGTGGACTCCCTGACTTGCTGTCGCCACAATGGACAGAACCTTATGCAAATGGAAAATTAAAATCTATCGGCGGCGACGGACTCATTATGTTTGTTCGATTTGCAAAAGAAGGGTTACCAAAAATTGAAACCATTAATATGTATGGAGCCAGTACAAAACCGGGCAACAAACATTTTGATGACCAGGTTGAAATGTACCTTCAGCAAAAAACAAAAGCCATGACACTGGATAAATCTGAGGTGTATAAAAAAGCGGAACGGGTTTATCACCCCGGTGATAAGTGAATTAAAGTTTATTAAGTACGCTGATCATCTTTTCGCAGGCCTGGGTTATTTCATCTTTAGTTATGGTAAGTGGTGGCACTATGCGCAAACAATTTGATGCAAACAAAAACCAGTCGGTAAAAACACCTTGGTCAATTAATGCATCAATTATTTTTTTGTTCATTTCAAAACTATCGAATTCCACAGCCATCATTAAACCATAGCTCCTGAAAGCTTTTATTTTATGATGCTGCAATAATGAAACAAATAATTTTTCTTTTTCTTTCACCCCATCAATTACCCGTTCATCAAACAAAACCTGGAATGCAGCAAGGCCGGCAGCACAGCAAACCGGGTGCCCGCCAAATGTATTGATATGCCCAAGTACGGGGTCGTGGGTAAGTGAATCCATTATTTTTTTATCAGCAATGAATGCCCCCAATGGCATTCCACCTCCAAGCGCTTTACCCAATAATAAAATATCAGGCACCACATCAAACTGCTCAAAAGCCCACAGGGTTCCGTTGCGGCCAAATCCGCATTGAATTTCATCCAGCACTAATAATGTTCCTGTTTCAGTACATCTCTTCCGCAAAGCTTTCAACCAACCTTTTTCGGGAACGATCACCCCGGCCTCGGCCTGTACCGTTTCGGCAATAACGCAGGCTGTTCGTTCTGTAATATTTTCCAGCTCTTGGAATGAATTATAATTCAGTTGCAGAATATCCGGCAGCAATGGGCGAAAAGCCTGTAGCCAGTATTCGCTGCCCATCACACTTAAAGCGCCTTGTGTGCTGCCATGGTAAGAATTTTTAAAGGATATTATCTGGGTGCGGTTTGAATATCTTTTTGCCAGCTTCATGGCTCCTTCTGTTGCTTCGGTACCCGATGCAGTAAAGAAAACCGAATTGAGTAATGCCGGTAAATGACTGGTCAGCAACCGGGCATACTGTACCTGTGGGCTTTGAATCAATTCGCCATACACCATGATGTGCATGTAATCGTCTAATTGCTTTTTGATAGCTTCTATTACCTTGGGATGGCGGTGCCCCACATTACAAACGCTTATGCCGCCAATAAGGTCAAGGTATTCTTTACCATCTGCATCATACAGTTTACATCCATCTGCCTTTACGATCTCAAGGCAGAGTGGTGATGCAGACGTTTGGCCCACATGATTCAGAAAAAGCTGGCGGTTGGTCATGTTATTTTAATTACCCAAAGCAAAGTTAATGGTATGGAAAAACAACCGGGCCATACTTTTAATTTTTCAATACCGTTTTAAAGAAATAATTAACGAACAGGAGGAAGTACAAAAGCAGTTTGTACGTAACTTGTACAATTAATATCACCGGGCATTTTTATAATGAAGACATTGATGAAATTTTTTCTTACCCTTTCCTTTTTTTGTTGTTTAACCCTGCATATATCAGCCCAGGAAAAAAAAGCACGCCCAAAAATCGGCCTTACTTTAAGTGGCGGTGGGGCCAAAGGCCTTGCTCACATTGGTATTTTAAAAGCTATTGACAGCGCCGGCCTGAAAGTGGATTATATTACCGGAACCAGTATGGGAGCAATCATCGGGGCCTTATATTCTGTTGGCTATAGTGGCAAACAAATTGAAGATATAACAAAGGTCATTGACTGGGATTTTCTTTTTTCAAATAATATTCCGTTGCAGTCGCTCTCTATGGAAGAAAAAGAACAATACAGCCGCTTTGCTGCTGAACTTCCCTTTATCAATAATAAGATACGCCTGCAGACAGGATTAATAACCGGGCAGGAACTTAACCTTAAACTTTCGGAGCTCTTCTTTCATGTATACCATGTCCGCAATTTCGACAGCCTGCCTATTCCTTTTAAATGCATGGCAACCGATCTTGAAACAGGCGATCTTGTTGTGCTGGACATAGGCAACCTCATAACCGCACTGAGGGCAACCATGGCCATCCCTTCTGTGTTTTCTGCAGTAAACAGGAATGGCAAAAAACTGGTAGATGGTGGATTAGTAAGAAATTTTCCGGTGAAAAACGTAAAGGAAATGGGAGCCGACATCGTTATAGGCAGCAGCGTAACAACCGGCCTTTCTAAAATTGACAAGATCCGCAATCCCGTGGATGTTCTGCTCCAGCTAGCCTTCTTTAAAGAAGCAGCCGATTTTAAAGAAGAAATCCCTTTAACCAATATTTTCATCAACATGCCGATGGAACAATACAATACCGGCAGTTTTGGAAGCAGCAAAGAAATACTGCAAAGTGGCGAAGACACCGGAAAAATGTATTACACCCAATTTAAAAAACTGGCAGATAGTATCAATGCTTTGGAAAATGGTCAGCTTAAAACGGAAGCCGCTACCAGCAGCAAGCAGGTATTTATTACCGAGTATGAGGTGGTGGGCTTAAAGAAGACAAGTGTTGGATTTCTTACTCACCTGATGAATTTTAATGACCAGAAGTATTATACAGCGGCACAGATTAGCAAGAGCATCAGCAGGGCATTGGGATCAAGATATTATGCTAATATCACCTATTCCCTTGAACCTGTTTCAAAAGGTGCGGCAAAGATCAAATTTCATGTTGAGGAGAACCCAAGCACATATTTAAAGGCGGGGCTGTACTATACAAGGTTAAGGGGCATTAATGTTAACCTCAACATGACCAGTCGTGACTTGTTTATTCCTAATTCCCGGAGCATGGTTTCCCTTTCATTGGGTGAGAGCATACAACTGGAGGCAGAGCATTTTCAATATCTGGGCCGTATAAAAAATATTGCTTTCATCACCGGATTCAGGCTCGATAACCAGGAAATTAATTCATTCCAGAATTTTAAGGTTGACGGAGCATATAAACAGAATTATTCTAAAATATTTTTAAACTTCCAGAACAGCGGCAATAATAAAGTGGCTGCCGGTATTGGTTCTGCTTTTGAATATATCCATTTTAATCAATCCATCAGATCTGTATCGGAAGTAAGAGGTAGGTTTACCAACCTGAAGAGTTATGTCTATTTAAAATACAACAGCCTCAACCAGATATTCTATCCAACAAAGGGGCTTAAAGTGAATACCGAATTCGGTCAGGTGTTCAACCAAAGACCTAACCTTACACAATATAAAAACGGGGTTGCTGTAATTCCATCTGATCTTAATTTCGAGAATTACCTGCGTTTTGTTTTTGACGGTTCTCTGTTCGCTTCATTCAATTCAAAATTTACCTGGTTTTCCGAGCTCCAGTCAGGAATAAATTTTACCCGTCAACCCAATGTACTCAATAATTTTTTAATTGGTGGCATCAATGGCAGTTTCCGCAATCAAATAAGGTTTGCAGGTTTCCAGGAAGCCACCGTGAATTCTTCCAGTGTGCTTGCATTGCAAATGGGTTTGCGGTACAATCCTATCAACAACCTGTATTTTATCGGAAGGATAAACGGAATGCTTAAAGACCTCATAACAAGGAACAACAATACATCAGGCAACAATGCACTCAGTGGTTATTCCCTCACTTTCGCTTACAAAACACCCATTGGCCCAATTGAATTAAGCGCCATGTATAGCGACCAAAGTAAAAAATTACAATCCTATGTTTTTTTCGGGATCTCTTTTTGATAAAATCTGGTTTAATTTAGCAATTATAAAATAAGTAGCATGCCTGTAATTCTTCCGGTAAAAGGAATAATGCCCACATTTGGAAAGGACTGTTATATTGCTCCAAACGCCACCATAGTTGGTGATGTAGTAACGGGCGATGATTGCAGTATATGGTTCAATGCAGTTTTAAGGGGCGATGTGAACATTATCCGCATGGGTAATAAGGTGAATGTACAGGATGGTGCAATTATTCACTGCACCTATAAAAAAGCGGCTGCAATTATTGGAAATAATGTCAGTATTGGACACAATGCAATTGTACATGGGTGCGTTATAGAAGATAATGTGCTTGTAGGTATGGGAGCTATTGTAATGGATAATGCGTTGATTGGCAGCAACTCTATAATAGCAGCCGGAGCCGTGGTACTGGAAAACACCCAAATTGAGCCTGGCAGTATCTATGCCGGCATCCCTGCAAAGAAAGTGAAAGAGATCAGCCCCGAAATGATCAGTGGAGAAATAGACCGGATCGCCAATAATTACGTGATGTACAGCGGTTGGTTTAAAGATAACGAAAAGGCAAAATAAGGTTTGACAAGTTGGCCGGAAAATTATCTATCTTTAAAACATGAAAAAGATACTAATAGTTTTTATAGCCGCATCCTTCTTACTGAGCGGATGTTTTATAACCAATCTTTTTAGAAAAAAAGATAAGTATGGTTGCCCCACAGATGGAAGAAATGTAGGCGCTGAAAAAATTCTGGCAGGCGATAAAAAAGCGATTGAAGCAGAAAAGAAAGCAAAGTATAAAGGAGGAAGAAAAGCCCTTGATCAATAGCATTTTTATCTTTTGCTTAAGACTGTTACCCGATATTTTAATTTAAACCTATACCTCTATGTGCTACGAACTGAAAACCACCAATGGCTGTACCGAAGCCGTAATAGATGATAATTGCGGCATTTCAAAATTCTACGCTATTGCAAATACCCTTGCAAAAGACCTTAAAGTAAAATTTCTTAACCAGGTTGATGATGCTGAAACACTGGACTGGGATTTCCAGTACCGTGGTCAGTTTTTAACCCTGCATTACAACATCTTTAATGGAGTAAGTATCTATCCTCAGCAGAGAAAGAATCTGTCAAAAAACAATAACGTGGTGATGGAAGTTGCCCACTTTTTAGAGCATCGGGTATATTGACGTTGTTCGTTGGCCGATGTTCGTTGACCCTTGCTGCAGCAGGATGTATAATATTATTCTGAGAGATTGCCGGGGAAGCAAACGAACAACGAGAAACGAACAACCTTGCTCAGTAACTTTTCTCCTCAATACTCTCCAGTATATTACAGTAACTGATGTAGCGGTCCATATGAATTGCCCCGTCTTCCACAGCAGCCTTTACCGCACAGCCTGGTTCATTTAAATGCATGCAGTTATTGAATTGGCAGTCATTGATCAACACCCTCATCTCCGGGAAATAATGCGACAGTTCCTGTTTTGATATATCCACCAATCCCAGTTCTCTTATCCCGGGAGTATCAATAATTCTTCCTCCGCCGTTTGGCGGAAGGTCATACATCTCGGCAAATGTTGTGGTGTGCAATCCTTTACCACTCCAGCCACTAACATCCTGTGTTTTCAATTTCATGTCCGGAAAAACAGCATTGATAAAAGTTGATTTTCCCACACCCGAATGCCCGCTTAATAAAGTGATCTTATCTTTCAATAACGATTTTACGGCCTCCACACCTTCTCCTGTTTCAATACTCATTGATAAAACCTTGTAGCCTATCTTTTCATAGATGTCTTTAACAGCATTGAATTTATCTTCCTCTTTCTTTTTATAGAGGTCGGCCTTATTGAATACAATTACCGAAGGAATATGGTAAGCTTCGGAAGTTATCAAAAACCTGTCGATGAACCCTTGTGAAGTTTTGGGCTCTTTAAGTGTGGCAAATAAGAGGGATTGGTCTAAGTTACAGGCTATGATATGATGCTGGTGCTTATTGGCCGGTGACACACGGGTGATATAATTTTTACGGTCTCTTATGGCCGTAATGATCACTGTATCTTCCTGTTTATTCTCTGCCTCAATATTAACCTGGTCACCAACAGCTATAGGATTAGAGCTGGTAAGCCCGTCTATCTTGAACTTTCCCAATATACGGGCATTATACTGCCTGCCAGCTTCATCTTTTACAATGTACCAACTGCCGGTGCTTTTATATACGATTGCATTCATTGGGGGCAAATTTCACGAATTAAAATGAATTACAAGCATTGGAGTGATTGCAGTAGTGTGGCGGGTTAAAACTTTCGCAAATACAACTTAACTTAGGGAACTGGCGAAAGTTGGAATGGATGAGTTTCGCTAATAACAGATTTGTGTGCAATTTTAGAAAAACTCACATTGATAAATAACTTAGAAATATTTAGACAAGAGTTTTTGGGTGCAAATACTTGGGCTCAAAGAAAAGATGGTGTGCCACTTGACCTTTTGGATAAATTATCTGAAGACGAATTAAAAACGGCGGAAGTTGAATTAATAAAATCGGCAAATCTTGACGACACTTGGCCAATACTTGGACTTGGGCACATTAAATCGACACAAGCATTGCCGACACTTTATAATTTGCTTGACAAAAGCAAAAAAGGATTTAAAGTGACAATTGCATATTCAATATTTCAGATTTCCAAAGACCAGAAAATGATTGAAATTGTCTTGCAAGAACTTCCAAAGACAACAGATCAATATGAATTAGTTGATGTACTTTATATGTTACCAGCTTTTAACGATGAAAAAATAAATACGTTATTAAATAATTATCGAAACCATAAAGAATATTTGGTAGCTTATAATGCAACAAGAGCACTTGGGATTTCAACTGATGAAGTCGTTAAAAAAGCTAGGCAACAGAATAAAAAGAAAAGTTTTTGGAAAAAGCTATTGGGTTGACAAAACTGCGCCTAAATTTAGGCTTTAGTGGCAACTTTACTTCAACATTCTAAACATTTGAAACATTGTATTTGGTGCAGACGTACAGAGCAAGAGACGACATTTAACAAAGAAGCTCATACAATTCCTCAAACCTTGGGTGGACAAGACATTTGTATCAACGTTTGTGATATTTGTAACCATTTTTTTGGACAACATTATCAGGGTTCGCCTTCAGTTGAAGCTGTCATTAAGGAGACTTTCAATATTACAAGAATTAGACTGCTTGATAAGGAACATATCGGCAAGAATAAAGTTGTGACCAAATTTTCATCCCAATATTTTAAGGTTGACCTTACAAAGCACAAGCTGGAGCTAAAACCTGCATATCGACTCCAAAAAGGTTTTCAAGAAAAAATGGGGAGACAAATAAAGAAAGGGCTTTATAAAATATTCTTAGAAGAAACGGAGAGGCAAAAATATGATGGACATAATCCTCAATACGATTTTATCCGTGAGTTTTGTCGTTACGACCTCGGCGACTACCCAGTTTTCTATTTTGAACGTTTACATGGAATAATTGCAATGGCAAAAAGTTGGACTGTTAGACCAGAGTTTTTCTTAGACCCAGACCAGCAATTCAAATACCTCGTAAGAGAACCAAGTTTTTTTGAATTTGAGTTTTTAGGACACGTTTTTGGAATAGCAACATCAAGACACTGGGAACTTGCAATTGACAATTACATAAAGAAAACAACAGAAGCTAAACGACAATTTTTTCGGAGATGGAGATTGGTGAAAAACTTTAATGATATTGACCTGTCGCTAAGTATTCTAGATAACGTTCATAGACCATAAAGGACCCTCACTGGCGCAGCTATGCGGCATAGCGTCGTGCTGAAGCATATCTGCTTCAGTAACCTAAAATGATACAGGCCGCACAGCGTCCCGTCTCATTTTATGGAAATTTGCGGAAGACCGTAAACTTTAAAATGAGTTCCAGGAAAAGAAAGACCAGGGCCATAATTATAAACGGAAAGAATTTTTCGGTATAGCGGGTGCGGTTTGTAATTTCTATCTTCGATTTTTCCAGCTGGTTTATTTCATCATAGATTCCTTTAAGCCCGTCATTATCCTTCGCCCTGAAATATTTCCCTCCTGTTTCACCGGCAATTTGCTTTAATAGTTTCTCATCAATAGAAACCTTTCCGCTCTGCATAACAATGCCCATGGGTGTGTTTACCGGTTGTGGTGCGTAGCCATCTGTGCCCACGCCAATGGTATATACTTTTACCTGGAAGGCTTTGGCAATTTCTTTTGCCGTTTCCGGGTCTATTAGTCCCCCGTTATTTTCACCATCCGTCAACAGGATAACCACTTTACTTTTTGACTTACTGCTGCGCAGGCGGTCAACACTGGTACCCAGCCCCGAACCAATGGCTGTACCATCTTCCAGTAACCCATTCCTGATATTTTCAATGGCCGATACTAATACCCGGCGGTCGGTAGTTAGCGGGCACTGGGTAAAACTTTCCCCGGAAAAGATAACAATGCCAACCCGGTCGGTGACCCGTTTATTTACAAAATCAATAGCCACATTTTTTGCTGCTTCCAGGCGGTTGGGCGTAAGGTCTTGTGCAGTCATGCTTCCGCTCACATCAATACACAAAACAATATCCACGCCTTCTCCTTCCACATTCTGTTCTTCATATCTTGTTTGTGGCCTGGCCAACGCAGTAATGATCAACCCCAAAGCCAATAATCTGAAAATAAAAGGCAGGTGCCTGAAACTTGTTTTCCAGGATGAGAGACCTTTTGCCGAAGAATCTGATATCACAATAGCACCCTGCCTGCTGTTATTCTTTGTTGCATACCAATAGATAAGCACCGGCAACAAAACCAGTAAGGAAAAGAACCAGGGTTGGCCAAAGATGATATTTTTGAAATAGTTGAAAAGCACTCTTTGTTTACTGTTTGAGGTTTGAAGTTTGATGTTCTACCAGGTCAATTGCAGCTTTTATTTTCTGCAGGCTGTCCATCGATTCTGAGGGCACAGGAATGTATTTTGCAAATTTTACCGCATCGGTACAACGCAGCGCTGTAGCAAGTTCCGAAACATGAACGGTTGTCATTCCATTTTCCGTCATCCTGATCAGCAGATCCCCGGTTGTTTTAGAAAGCAGGTTCTTGTTCTGCCGGCGGCCAAGATATCTTTTAAAGATCTCAGCCAGTTTATTGTGGTATGTTTTTATCTCATCTGCTTTCTGTAGATCATACTGAGCCAGTTTCTTCATCTCTTCCATGGCTTCATTATACGGGCTGAGTTTTGATGCAGGCACTTCCGGTTGAACCTTCTTTCTTTTCTTAAAATAGAGATACAAAAAGATTATTACCAGTAAAAACAAAACAATGCCTCCAATGATATAATACAAAGTATAATCAGTGATGGAAACTTTAATGATCGGCTTTATGTCCCTTAGTTCATTGGTACTGTCGGCAGGGGAATAGGAAACATTGATTGGAATGGAATCTGTAAGTATATCTTCGGTACTGCCATTTATGATGGATTTAAAATTCACAGGCAATGCCGGTGTATTCCACCTGCCCGAATCAAAACTGGTGAGTATGAGTGTTTGCACATAAATTGTATTGCCTTCTTCTTTGGTTGAATCCAGTTTGCTTTTGTCTACTATATCAAAATGTGCAACCGAATCGGGAACTGAAAACCAGTTGACGGTAAAGGCGCCTGTGGGAATACTAACTTTTACTTTGTACCGAACCTGTTCGCCGATGAGGATATCCCTTTTATCTGCAAAGGTCTGAACCTTTTGACCCAGGCTTTGCTGACTGCGAAAAGAAAGAGAGGCCGCTATCCCGATGCACAATACAATCTTGTCTGTTTTTCTTTTAGTCATTATTCAGTTCAAATCCTTTTAATGAAAAACTTCTGCAGTATTTTCACATAGTCATCATCTGTACGCACATGCAATAATTCTGCCCCTGCTTTCCTGAAATAATTTTTGCTTAATTCGCTTTGCTCCATAAAATGCTGCTGGTAATTATACCGCACCAGTTCATTACTGCTGTCTATCCATTTGCTTTTTGTCGTTTCTGCATCCTGCACCTGCATCAGGCCTGCATCGGGCAGTTGCATATCCATCTTGTCATAAACCCTTATACCGATGACATCATGTTTATTCCCTATCACTTTCAGGTCGTCATCATAGCCGGTGGCAATAAAATCACTGAGAATAAAAGCAATGCTCCTTTGTTTTACCGAACGGCTAAAGAATTTGATAGCGCCGTCAAGGTCTGTACTTTTCTTTACAGCATCCATTGTCAATAATTCCCGTACAATGTATAAAGCATGCTGACGGCCTTTTTTGGGTGCAATGTATTTCTCCACTTTATCGCTGAAGAAGATAACACCTACTTTATCATTATTGCTGATAGCGCTAAAACACAGTACAGCAGCTATTTCCGTGATCAGCTCTTTTTTTTGCCGGGCCACTGTTCCAAATAAATTACTGGCGCTGGTATCTATCAACAGCAACACGGTAAGCTCTCTTTCTTCTTCAAATACCTTGGTAAACGGGTGACTGAACCTTGCACTTACATTCCAGTCAATAAAACGCACATCATCTCCGGGATAATACTCCCTCACTTCCCTGAAACTCATTCCTTTTCCTTTGAACGCAGAATGATACTCGCCGGTAAATAAGTGTGTGGTTATTTTCCGGCTCTTTATTTCGAGTTCACGTACTTTTTTTAATATTTCTTCGGTTGTTAACATTGTTGTTCGTTGGCCGTTGTTCGTTGACCGGCCTTTACTTCAAATCAGCTTTTTGATTATAATTGATAAAGCCATTTAAGACCTGTAATGATTTTTCTAATGAAGGAATGATGTTACTAAACTCTGTTTCCGAAATAATTTCAACCATAACGGCAATATTCAATAAGGTTTCCAATTCATATAAAGACCCCCTTGAAATATGAAGGAATTGCAAAGTGTCCTTCTTATATTGCCTTCCCAGCCCTTCAGCAATATTTGATGGCACTGATACTGCTGCCCTTTTCATTTGAGAAGTTAAAGCATACAATTCTTCCTTTGGAAACTTTTTTGTCAATAAATAAACTTCTTTAACTAACTGCATGGATGTTTTCCATGCATCTAAATCTTTGTAATTAGTCATAAACTAAATTTATCACACAATCTTCGCAAACGATCAACGACCAACATTTCTAAGGTACATTCACAACCCTCAGTATCTCATTTATTATTTGCTCAACATTTACATTCTCCGCTTCTGCCTCATAGGTTAGCCCGATACGATGGCGGAGCACATCTTTGCAAATTCCCCTTACATCTTCAGGAATAACATAAGCCCTGTTGTTCAGGAATGCATAAGCCTTTGCCGCAAGCGCAAGATTTATGCTTGCCCGGGGCGATCCTCCAAAACCTATAAGAGGCTTAAGTTTTGGCAGGTTGTACTTGTCCGGGAAGCGGGTTGCAAATACAATGTCGAGGATATAATTCTCTACTTTTTCATCCAGGTAAACCTGTCTTACCAATTCTTTCGCCGTTAATATCTCGCTGGTTGATGCAACAGGGTTTATTGGTGGAAAGCTAAGTCCTAATGTATTTTGACGAATAATAAGTTGCTCTTCTGATTTGGCAGGATAATCTACCACCACTTTTAACATGAACCTGTCAACCTGTGCTTCGGGCAAAGGGTAAGTACCCTCCTGCTCAATAGGATTTTGTGTAGCCAGCACTAAAAACGGTTCTGGCAACTTATATGTTGTTTCACCGATTGTCACCTGTCTTTCCTGCATGGCTTCCAGTAAGGCACTCTGTACTTTTGCCGGAGCCCTGTTTATTTCATCTGCCAGGATAAAATTTGAAAAGATGGGGCCCTTACGAACCACAAATTCATTTTTTGCCTGGTTATATATCATAGTACCAACCACATCAGCCGGCAACAGATCAGGGGTAAACTGTATCCTGCTGAAATTTGCATGCACCGCCTGTGCCAGCGATTTTATGGATAGTGTTTTTGCCAGGCCGGGCACACCTTCCAACAATACATGGCCATTACTTAAAAGACCAATGAGTAATCTTTCAATCATGCCCTGCTGGCCAACGATCACTTTACCTAACTCATCATTTATCCGGGTTACAAATCCCGATGCATGATTGATTTTTTCGTTCAGCAAACGGATATCTTCTGAAGTCTGAGCCATATATTTAGTTTTTTCCCCCTCCGCCCCCTGAAGGGGGAACTACTTATGGAGAAGATTATGTTTTATTTTTTTAAGCGGTGCTTTTTATCTTCCAGTTCCCTCTCCTTTGGAGAGGGGTTGGGGTGAGGTCACAAAATACGAACTATGCCTGAACAAAAATTTTGTCGTTTTAGGGGTTGGATAAAAACTTTGTTAAAATGACTTAACTTTCAAGAAACATTTACACATGATAGATCAACATTTAATAACTACTTCCAATTTACTGGAAGGCTACCGCATCACAAAACATATGGGCATCATCAGGGGTATTACTGTCAGGAGCCGCAGCATCTTTGGTAACATCGCCGGCGGATTTCAAACCCTGTTCGGTGGCAAGATATCGATCTATGCCGAGCTTTGTGAAAAGACCAGGGAAGAAGCATACCAGTTGATGGTGCAGCATGCCAATGAAAGAGGAGCCAATGCCATCATCAATATGCGTTACGATGCCAATGAAGTAATGAACGGTGTTACGGAAGTACTTGCTTATGGTACGGCTGTGGTGGTAGAAAAGATATAATTGTTTTTTTATTACACTAATTATTCGAATTACACGAATTCGTTTATTCAGTTAATATAATTCGTGTAATTCGAATAATTAGTGTACTCAGCTTAAATATTTTCCCACAATAGGCACCCTCCTGCCAACACCAAATGCTTTGGGTGAAATGCGAATAATGGGACAGAACTGATTGCGTTTGTATTCATTGATGTTCACCATTTTCAATACACGATCAACCAGTGCAGCGTCAAAGCCTTGCTTCTTGATCTCATTGGGCCCTTGTCTCCTTTCTATATACTGATACAATATCTTATCAAGGATGGCATAGTCAGGTAATGAATCAGAATCTTTTTGTCCGGGCCTTAGTTCAGCACTTGGTGCTTTGGTAATGATGTTTTGCGGAATGATCTCTTTATTCCTGTTGATATATTTTGCAAGCGCATATACCTGTAACTTATAGCAATCCCCCAACACACCTAATCCTCCGGCCATATCGCCATACAGGGTTCCATATCCTGTTGCTAATTCGCTTTTGTTTGAAGTGTTGAGTAAGATATATCCAAACTTATTGGCAATGGCCATCAACAGGTTGCCTCTTGTGCGGCTTTGTATATTCTCTTCTGCAATGCTGAATGGCATACCGTTGAACACAGGTTTCAGCTCATTTAAAAAACTGTTGTAAATATTTTCAATAGGAATGATATCGTAAGCATTGCCCAGGTTCATGCTCAGCTGCTCGGCATCATTCACTGAATGAGAAGTGGAATATTGCGAAGGCATCAACACAGCTCTCACATTTTCTTTTCCTAAAGCAGTACAGGCAAGCGCTAATGTAACAGCGCTGTCAATACCACCGCTGCTGCCGATGATCGCTTTGCTGAAACCCATCTTGGTAAAATAATCCCTGATGCCCATGATGATAGCATCATGCACCATAGCAATGTTCAGTTTCTCTTCCAGTGTTACAGGATTCAACTCTTTATCCGGCATACGACTGGCAGGCTCAAGTATTGGTGCATTGATAGTGCCGTCATCATTCAAAACGAATGACTGCAGCGATGACTGGAATGAAGGAAGCTGTCCGCACAGGTTGGCATTTTTATCAAACACTAATGAAGTACCGTCAAAAACAATTTCGGTCTGGCTGCCAACTGCATTGCAATAGAATAAGGGCAGTTTATATTTTACAACATTCGATTTGATCGTGGCCTTCCTGTCCTCATCATGCGTATAATCAAATGGCGATGCAGACAGGTTGATCATCATGTCCGGTTTCTGTTTCATCAGTTCATCCATGGGGCAAATGCGGTACATAGGGTTGTCACCCAGGTTCCAGATGTCTTCACAAATGGTTATGGCAAGTCTTTTTCCTTTGAATTCCATCACTGACCAGTCATACGCCGGTTCAAAATAACGGTATTCATCAAACACATCATAGTTGGGTAAACAAGTTTTGTGTGCTATCCCTATTATTTCTTTTCCATAGAGTAAGTAAGCTGCGTTAAAGAGATCCTTTCCTTCTCTTGCCGGGTTCCTGTCAGGCGCTCCAATCAATACACCAATAGTATCGGTATGTTGCTTTATCTCGTCAATGGCTGCATAGCTTTTATTAATAAAATCCTCAAACTCCAGGAAATCCCGTGGGGCATAGCCACAAACACTCAGCTCACTAAACACAACCAGATCGCCGGCTTGCTTTTTAGCTTCTTCAATAGCAACGATGATCTTTTGTGTATTGCTTTCGAAATTGCCGATGTGATAGTTTTGCTGTGCCAGGAAAATCTTCATAATCCAAAGCCGGAAGGGGCTTAACTTTATGTTTAGAAATGAATTTGTTTATTTGTAAAGTTAAACTAAGTAAATGAGAATACTTGTTGTGCTGTTTTGTCTTTCACTAGTTGTTTCCTGTAACAACAGCGATAAGGGGCCTGATGTATCTAATATTAAAGTTGAACTGAGCACCCAGCGTTTTGAGCAGGACCTGTTCAAACTGGATACAGTGAATTTTACAACTAACCTGGATGTTTTGCAGTCCAGGTATCCTTCCTTCGGGGAAAATTTCCTGGCCACTATCCTCAACTGCGATCCTAAATGGTCGGCAGATACAACTTCTAATTATGTACGTGGCTTTATCAATGCATACAAACCGGTGTACGATACAGCCCAGCTCATTTTCAGGGATTTTGCTCCTTATGAAAAAGAGATATTAAAAGGCCTGCAATTTGTAAAATATTATTTTCCAAATTACCTGGAACCCAAAAAGATCATCACATATATCGGCCCGCTGGATGGTTATGGTGATATACTTTCGGAAGATGCCATCATCATTGGTTTGCATCATCACCTGGGAAAGAATTATTCTTTATACAAGTCGGCACTTGTACAGGAAATATACCCGGGTTATATCAGTAATCGTTTTGAGCCGGATTATATCGTGGTGAACTGTATGAAAAATATCATATCAGACCTCTACCCTGAGAAAATGGAAGACAAACCCCTGGTGCAGCAAATGGTGGAAAAAGGAAAACGCCTCTTCCTGCTTAGCAAGTTGATACCAGATGCAGAAGAGTATAAACTGATTGGTTATACTAAGGAACAATTAAAAGCCGTGTATGAACATGAGCCTGCGGTTTGGGACCTGTTTGTTCAAAACAACTTCCTGCAAACAATAGATAACAATATCATTAAAAATTATATTGGCGAGAGCCCTAAAACACAGGAATTGGGGGAAGCGGCGCCAGGAAATATCGGAAGTTTTGCTGGATGGCAGATCGTAAAAAAATTCATGCAAAAGAACCCAAAGTATAATTTACAGCAATTGATGTCCGCCGATCCGGAAACTATTTTCCAGCAGGCAAAGTATAAACCTTAAAGATCAGGCAGCCTTTATTTGTTGAAGAGCGGATGTTGGTTTTTTTCCCAGGAATTTCATCACCCTGAAATGTGAAGCAACAGCTT
Source organism: uncultured Ferruginibacter sp. (assembly GCA_964439615.1). Taxonomy (GTDB): domain Bacteria; phylum Bacteroidota; class Bacteroidia; order Chitinophagales; family Chitinophagaceae; genus Ferruginibacter. Next base: position 47,006 of record CAYTQB010000014.1, read on the forward strand.
CCGACAAGGTGTCATATTTATTATAAGGCAGGTTAAATTCCTTACACTTTTGCATCAGTATTTTACTAATAGCCGGGTAATGTATATGACTTACTTTTGGAAAAAGATGATGTTCTATCTGGTAATTCAATCCGCCAACAAACCAGGAAATAACTTTATTCCCCATGGCAAAGTTTGAAGTGGTCTTCATCTGATGTTCGGCCCATGCCAACTCAATATGTTTTGTTTCATCCAGCGGAACATGTTCAAACTCCGTATTCTCAACAACATGAGCCAGTTGAAATACTAATGACAAGGTTAACCCCATTACAGCATTCAGCGCCAGGTATCCCACAAGCCAGGGCAAGAAGCCCCAGACCATTATTGGCAAAGCAATATAAAAGATGAGGTACAAAATTTTAGTTACCCAAAAAACGATATGATTCTTTGCCGACATCTTCCAGGCATCGGTAGTATATATCTTACGGGAGAAATATTTGGTGAAATCCATAATGAATATCCAGAAAATGGTGGATAATGAATATACGGGCAGCAGGTACAGATATTGCACCTTATGTGCCGGCACCCATTTTTGGGATTCGCACTGGCGAATGATAGGGCTCTTGGCAATATCATCGTCAATACCATCCACATTGGTATAGGTATGATGAATGATATTATGTTTTTGTTTCCAGAAATAAGAACTTGCGCCCATTGTATTCAGGCTCAATCCTAAAAAGTCATTCAATAATGGTTTGGTTGAATAGCTGCCGTGATTGGCATCGTGCATTACGCTAAAACCGATGGAAGATAATGTAAATCCCAGTATCATGCACAACAGCAATGCAAGTAATGGATGATTTACCGGCGTAAGCATTAATAAAGCATATATAGCGATTGCGACACTGACCAGGATCAATGTTTTGCTGTACAATCTCCAATCGCCTGTTTTCTTTATTTTATTTTTTACGAAATACTCTTCAACAGAAAGTTTTACACTTTGATAAAAGTCGTTGTTCCTGTTAGAAAAAGTAATTTTTGCCATGTTACACTGGTTTTAATATTCGTCCGTCAACAGTATTTGTAAACTTGAAAACGGAAGCGATATGGAATTTCAAAAGGAGAAAACCTCTTGTTTACCCGTTGCTTACAGCGAAAGATAAGTCAAAAAAGCTGAATAAAAAGGTTAAATCAGTTCAATTTAAAAGGGGCACACATTTCAAAGACGGGAATAGTGACATCAAATGATTTTTTATTATTGATGTTCTCCATGAGATATGTGCCGTACATTTTTCCAATTTCAGAGCGGAGGTTACACCCGCTTATATATTGATATGACTCCCCCGGGTTGATCTGTGGCTGTACGCCTACAACACCTTCACCTTCAACTTCACGTAAACTGCCATTACTGTCGTAAATATGCCAGTGCCTCCGCAAAAGTTTTACCGGGAAAACATTATGGTTCTCAATAGTAATGCGGTAAGCAAACATAAACTCGCTGTTCACAGGGTTACTGTAATCAGGCTGATAGTATGTTTCCACACTAATGGTAATACCCTCTGATATTTTGGAGACCATACTGCGGGTTTGTTGTAAAAGTAACAATAAAAAAAGCTTTTTATTGTAAATAACACAAAGCTTTACTGTTAAAAAAATCATTGAGAAACTAAAGAAATGCCCAGGTAGGCCTAAGTATTGAAGACAAATCTTCAGTGTAATATTTGCAGATCGTTATATTCTCTTAGCAGCTTTATATCCATTTTTATACAGCCACTGCAATACTTTATCCCGGTTATCGCCCTGGATGATGATCTCACCATCTTTTACCGAGCCGCCTGTCCCACAGAATGTTTTTAATTTCTTACCCAGTTCTTCTTTGTCGGCTGTAGTGCCAATAAAATTCTCAACAAGCGTTACTGCCTTACCTGCCCTGTGCTTTGTATCCAACCTTATCCTCAATTGCTGTTGAGCAGGTGCAATGGTTTCCTGTTCTTCATGATCATCTCCGGGTAGTATAAAATTGGGATCGGTTGAGTATACTAATCCACCCAATGATTGTATTTTTTTCTTTGACATGATCCTGGTTTCAAATAATTACTGCCTTTAAACTCAGATCCACACTTTTGGCCTGGTGAATAACAGCGCCGCTGGAAATATAATCAACCCCGGTAGCTGCGTAATCTTCTATATTGGTCAAGTTAATTCCCCCGCTGGCTTCTGTTTCATATTTTCCATCGATCAACTTTACCGCTTTGTAGATCTGATCCGGAGTAAAATTATCCAGCATGATACGGTGTACTTTACCAACAGCAATAACTTTTTTTACATCTTCCAGGTCTCTTGTTTCCACTTCAATCTTTAAGCCCGGTTTTTTTTCCTGAACATAAGCATAGGCTTTTTCAATCGCTTTTTCAATACCCCCGCAATAATCAATGTGGTTATCTTTCAGCATGATCATGTCATACAATCCAAAGCGGTGATTTACTCCACCCCCTATTCTTACTGCTTCTTTTTCCAGTAACCTGAAATTTGGCGTCGTCTTACGAGTATCCAGCAATTGTGTTTTGTATCCTTTCAATTTGTCAACATATCTCCTGGTAAGTGTTGCAATACCACTCATGCGTTGCATGCAATTCAACACCAGTCTTTCGCATTGAAGAATGGTGTGCACTTTTGCCTTTACTTCAAAAGCGATCTCGCCATGCCTCATTGCTTCTCCATCTTTTTTATGTGCTGTAAAAACAATTCCCGGTTGCATATAGCTGAAAATTTTTTCTGCTACCTCCATACCTGCCAACACCCCGTCTTCTTTAATTTTTAAAACCGCTTTGCCTTCGACTTCCGGAGCAATTGATGAAATGGTAGAGTGGTCCCCATCGCCAATATCTTCTGCCAAAGCATTTTTTATGAGTACATTTAATTGCTGGTCAAAATTCATGATAACAAAGCTAAGGAAGAACCCAAAAATAAAACCCCGGAAATCCGGGGTTTGTATAAATAAATTCTGTTTTGATTTTATTTGTTTTCGAAAGTTATTTCCTGCAGCACCTGCTTATCGCCTTTTTGTTTCATAAAGATGGTTGTGCGGAAAGACCCGTTTTTAGTTACCAGTGTGCCGATGCAATACTGTGACCCTGAATTTTCTCCCTTATGAATAGTTTCAAAGGTTTTTACAGGGTTGGTATTGAAAAAATCTTTTAGCACCAGTTCAGCCTGGCTCTTGCTATAGCTATTATTCTTTTGCGGCATATTGATCTCAACCGTATTGTCGAAAAATCTGGCGATCTCCGAAGCGTTTCCGGTTTTCATGGCGTTGATCACTTCGTCGATGCTTGAAAAAAGAGTAAAGGAACTGAACAATACACCTGCGACAAAAAGGGCAAATAAATGTTTCATATTCCAAAGGTATTTGTTGAACTTAGTATATTTTGCTAAAAACGTGCCAACCTGTGTTAAAATTGCAGCGAAAACACCTATTTAATTACTATAAGACAATTCGCAATTGTACTTAGCTGCAAATATTTTAGTTTTACCAAATGGAAGATAAGAAAATAATACTGATAATAATGGACGGATGGGGCCTGGGGAAGGTAAAATCCAGTGATGCAATCCAAAATGCGGAGACTCCCTTCGTGAATTCTTTATATAAAAAATATCCTAATACAACACTGGTGACATGTGGAGAAAATGTGGGTCTGCCAGAGGGGCAGATGGGTAACAGTGAAGTGGGACATCTTAACCTGGGAGCCGGCCGCATTGTTTACCAGGAATTGCAGCGAATTAATGTTGCTATTCGCAGCGGTGAATTTGCAGGGAACAAATCTCTTTTAAACGCTATTCATTTCGCTAAAGAAAATAATAAAACCTTACACCTGATTGGGCTGGTAAGTGATGGTGGTGTTCACTCACATATTGATCATGTAAAAGCGCTTACAAGTTTATGTGCAAAAGAAGGGCTGAACAATGTGCTCATCCATGCATTTACAGATGGCAGGGATACCGATCCCAAAAGTGGCTTAGGCTTTTTGACTGATCTGCAAAATCATCTTACACAAACAACTGGAAATATTGCCACTGTAACAGGAAGATACTATGCCATGGACAGGGACAAGCGTTGGGAAAGGGTAAAAATAGCTTACGATGCACTGGCAAATGGAGTAGGGGAAAGCTGTAACGATATTTTAGCTGCGGTAAAAAGATCTTATGATAGTGGCGTGACCGATGAATTTATTAAACCGATCATCAACAAAACCTTGCAAAACGTCAAGATTCAAAATGATGATGTGGTGGTTTGTTTTAATTTTCGCACAGACCGTTGCAGGGAAATTACAGTAGTACTTACACAAACCAATATGCCTGAGTTTGGAATGCATACTTTGAATTTACATTATACCACCATGACACAGTATGATCACAAATTCAAAAATGTGTACGTAGTATTTGAAAATGATGACCTGAGAAATACATTGGGCGAGATATTGGAACAAAATGGTAAAACACAGATACGCATCGCTGAAACAGAAAAATATCCGCATGTAAGTTTCTTTTTCAGCGGCGGGCGGGAAGTTCCTTTCAAGGGTGAGAGCAGGATCATGATCCCCTCTCCCAAAGTAGCCACGTATGATCTTCAGCCGGAGATGAGTGCTGTTGAGGTAACGGATGCTATTGTAAAGGAGATAAATAATAAATCGGCAGATTTTGTCTGCCTGAATTATGCCAATGCCGACATGGTTGGCCATACAGGCGTCTGGAATGCGATCATCAAAGCTGTTGAGACAGTTGATCAATGTGTAAACAAAGTAGTTACTGCTGCACTGAATAATGGATACACCATTTTTTTAACCGCCGACCATGGCAATGCTGATTATGCGATCAATGAAGACGGCACACCCAATACAGCGCATACATTAAACCTGGTACCTTTCTTTATCATTGATACAACATGGAAGGGAAACATCAAACCCGGCAAATTGGGCGACATTGCACCAACAATTCTTACCATGATGAATTTACCGGTGCCGAAGGAAATGACAGGTGATATATTAATCGATAAAAACTAAGTTTATGTTTAAAAAAATCTTTAAAGGTCTTTTCTATCTTTTATTGCTGGGATTTGTGATCATCCAGTTCTTCAGGCCGGCAAAAAATAAATCGGAAGGCGCCAGCAAAAACGATATCAGTACTTTGTATGCCGTACCACTGGATGTACAAAATATCCTGAAGACGAGCTGTAACGACTGTCATAGCAACAATACGGTTTATCCCTGGTATGCCGAGATACAGCCCGTGGGCTGGTGGCTCAATAGTCATATTGAAGATGGCAAAAAAGATCTCAATTTCTCAGAATTTGCCACTTATCGTATCAGGAGGCAATACAAAAAGCTGGAAGAGATAAATGAACTGGTAAAGGAAAATGAAATGCCCCTTGATTCCTACCTGTGGATACACAAAGATGCTAAACTCAGTGATCAGCAAAAGCTTACAGTCGCCAACTGGGCTGAGGCTGTACGAGACAGTATCAGGGCTAAATATCCTCCAGACAGTCTGGTAAGAAAGAAATAAATAAATGCTACCTTCATAGCATGTTCTTCCGGCAAAGAAAAATAACCGCTTTTGGATTATTGCTGCTTTTGGCGATTCCGCTTTTTTTCTCTGTTGCTCTTTTAGTAAAGCAAAAACTTGTACAGCACCTCAGAGAAGAAAGGTTTGATACGGAATTATTAGAAACAGTTGTTGTTTCGCCTGGTGAATTTTATTGGGTAAAAAAAGGAAAAGAAGTAATTATCGGCGATAAGCTGTTTGATGTTGAATCTTATCAAACAGAAGGTAACAAAATTGTGCTGACAGGTTTTTTTGATGTTAGAGAAAGTAGCCTGGTACAGCATATAAAAGAGCTGGCAAAACAAGATGATAAATCCAGCAACCCTTTCAACCTCCGGGTAATTAAATTGTTACTTTCCTGCGCTTATACTAATGAGCTGGAAGTTACATACAACGGATATTGGGAATTTGTTTCGAAACAGTACTACCTGTTTGATGAAATGATCCCTGTTTCTTCCCTTCAATTAATTAGCCCTCCACCCCGTATATAAACCCATTTGCTCTTTATTAAAGCCCAACAGGCGTGTGAATACTATGCAGGGTTGCATAGTATTGCCTATTTAAATATATTAAATCAATACGCATGACCAGGATATTCATTATATCAGGGCTATTATTTATTTCCGCTGGAGGCTTTGCGCAGGAAAAAAATAACAAAAAGGATACAGCCTTGAAAGAAATCAGCCTGGAGGAAGTGGTGATCTCGGCCAGTAATTTCTCTGAAAAGAAAAAAAATATTGCTCAAAAAATAGACGTGATCACAGCTAAATCTATTGCACAGGGTAATGCGCAAAACACCGGAGACCTGCTGGTCAACACAGGTAAAATATTTGTACAAAAAAGCCAGCAGGGCGGCAGCAGCCCGGTACTCAGGGGTTTTGAGGCCAGCCGGGTACTACTGGTTATTGATGGTGTTAGAATGAACAATGCCATTTACCGCAGTGGTCATCTTCAAAATGTGATTACCACCGACCAAAATTCACTTAGCAGGGTAGAAGTTATGTATGGCCCCTCGTCAACCATTTATGGAAGTGATGCCCTGGGTGGTATTGTACATCTGGTTACAAAGTCGCCGGTGTTATCAGGCAATAAAAAATTTCTTACTACAGGTTCTGCATTCGCCAGGTACAGCAGCGCCAACCAGGAAAAGACCATCCATGCCGATGCAAGTATTGGTGGTAAAAAATTTGCCTGGCTACAGTCCTACAACTTCAGCGATTTTGGCGATATGAAGATGGGAAGTAAATACCCAACTAAGTATCCCGATTTCGGAAGAAGAAGTAATTATATCGACCGGATAAATGGTATTGATTCGGTAGTCGTTAATAAAGACGACCGGGTTCAGAAATTTTCAGGTTACAAACAATGGGATATTATTCAGAAATTATTGTTCAAACAAAATGAACACATCTCTCATTTACTGAATTTCCAGGTTTCCAACACTAATAATGTTCCCCGGTATGACCGGCTACAGGACATAAGAAATTTTGGGACACCCATAGGAACAACCCTGCGTTATGCAGAATGGTTTTATGGCCCACAAAAAAGGATACTGGGAGCTTATCAATTAAATGCTAACAATTTGGGTTTTTCAGATGCTTTAAAAGTAAATATCAATTACCAGGATATTGAAGAGAGTAGGCAAACCCGGGAATACAGGCGTTATGACAGGTTCGATAGCCAGGTTGAAAAAGTGAAGGTATTCGGTGTTTCTGTAACTGGTAGAAAAGACATAGGAAACAGTGAACTAACCGCTGGAATCGATGCACAGTTCAACGATGTAAAGTCAAGAGCAACCAGGACAAATTTGACGACCGGTGCGGTTACGAAATTGAATACCCGTTATCCTGATGGTAAAAACAAAATGAACAATTTTGGGCTTTTTGCCCAGCACCTTTATAAGTTCAAAAACAAAAAACTGGTTTTAAATGACGGTATTCGTTTTCAATCGATCAACCTGCAAAGTAACGTAGAGGATAATTCCTTTTTTAATCTGCCTCAAACATCGGTAAAGCAAAATAGTTTTGCCGTTACCGGAAATATCGGCATTATTTATACTCCTGCAAAAAGCACAAACATTAAAGCATCTGTTTCATCAGGATTCAGAGCGCCAAATATTGACGACCTGGCCAAAATATTTGAGTCCAATACAACAGCACGACAAGTGATAGTACCTAATGCCGGTTTAAAACCTGAATACACTTATAATGTTGACCTTACTTTAAACCAAGGTATTGCCTCCCGGTTGAATATGGAGTTGACTGGTTATTATACCCTGTTTAGAAATGCTATATTAAAAGCTCCGTTTAAATTAAATGGCCAGGATTCTATAGTTTATAATGGAGTAAAAAGCCAGGTATTAGCCAGCCAGAATGTAAACAAGGCAACACTATACGGCTTTAGCTTTGCCCTTACTGCCGATATTTATAAAGGGCTTGTTTTTAGCAGCATCTTATCTTACACAAATGGAAGTTTTAAAACAGATGTTTCAAAAACATCGGCTGTTTATGAAAAACAGGCTAATGGAACATATGCCCTTGTAAACCGTAATGTAAGCAGCAAACCATTAGACCATATTCCACCGCTAATGGGAAAAACAAGTATTAGTTATCGGCATAAAATCTTCAATACTGAGTTATATTTTCTATACAATGGCTGGAAACGTTTAAATCAATATAATGCCGATGGAGAAGATAATGCTCAATATGCCACAGCCGATGGTATGCCTTGCTGGATGACGATGAACTGGAAGGGCAATGTTAATGTGATGAAGCAATTGCAGGTTCAGGTAGGTATTGAAAATATTCTTGACAGGAATTACCGCCATTTTGCTTCTGGATTTTCTGCCGGTGGCAGAAGCTTTTTGGTTGCACTGAGGGCCAATTGGTAGGTTTCTTTTCAGGAAATCTGTCCTAAATCAGTTAAAATATGCACATAAAGGCGCCAAACTATTAACAGTTTGGCGTTTTTTGCTATATATGCAGCATAAAGCAAAGGTATTTTGTCTATATTTATAGGGTAAACTAAGCGTAAAAATGACGGAAGAGCTCATGCTAACCGGGTGTATTAAGAATAATGCCGCTGCGCAAGAGGCATTGTACAACCGTTTTAGCCCCAGAATGCTGGGGGTATGCTACCGTTTTGCAAAAAACCGTGAGGATGCTGAAGATATGTTGCAGGAAGGCTTTATTAAAGTATTCACACAAATACATCAATACAGAAATGAAGGGGCATTGGAAGGCTGGATAAGGAGGATTGTAGTACATACCTGCATTAATATTTTGAAAAAGAACAAGAAGTTCACCGACAGCGTGGATATAATTCATGCCACCAGTGTTCACATAAAGGAAGATATGATCCCTTCTATTATGCAGGCAAAGCAGGTTGTTGAATGTATACGGACATTGCCTTTAGGTTATAAAACAGTACTTAACCTGTATGCCATTGAGGGTTATTCACACAAAGAGATTGCCAATATGCTGGATATAGAAGAGAGTACGAGCCGAAGTCAATACACACGGGCCAAAGCGATGTTGGAAGAAATATTGATCAGGAAAAAAATTATTCAAAAACAAAGAAAAAGAACAGATTTCTACGGGGCCGTTTCGCCCAGTTAGGTTCATTTAAATTTAATTTGAATACACCAAATAACTATTTGTTTTGTAAAAATGGAGAAAACCTTTTATAACGATGATTTTGAGCAACTGTTAAAGGAGAAAGCTGACCAGTTCAGAATGTATCCCTCCAGACGGGTATGGCATAGCATTTATAATAATCTGCATCCCAGCCGCAGATGGCCTTCTGCAGCTATGAGCCTGTTATTAATCATAACACTGCACCTTACCGGTTACCTGAACACCAATGATACCAATATCAATAATCAGTTTATAGGCAATGCGAATACTGTAAATAATATTAGCAACCTGAGTACTGCACAAAAGCGTGTATTTACAAATACTAAACAGCAATCACCAAATACAGGTTCGGGATATGTTGCAAAAAAACATACAACAAGCGAATCTGAAATATCTCCTAACACTGATGTAAATACTGTTAATCAGGGTACCCTTGCACAAAACAATGCAGAGACTGAGAAATATGCTCAGGAAAATAAAGTTTCAGCAACCCCTGACAAAAGTATTGTACAGGCCATTGACAGTTATATTAAAATGAACCAGGTTTTTGCTGATGTTGCCGATGCCAATAAAAAAGTTAAAATAAAGGCTTCATCTCCATCCATAAATAATACTGCTGAAGAAGAAATTACAGGTGAGAGTGAAAATGAAAAAAATAAGGTAGGTAGAGGCACAGACGTGAGAACCACCAAAAATGAATTTAACCCACTTGTAAACTCTTCAGGCGCAAATAAACTGGCTCCCGGTGACAAAACTCCGGTTACAAAAAACGATATTACTTCAAACGATAAATCGGTAGCCACTGAAGATAAGGCCTGGATTGAAGATTTTGCATTTCACAACAAACCCCAGGGCAAGAAATGGAAAGGTAAATTAGATCTTGAATTTTATGCTACCCCTGCTGTGAATTACCGCAAATTAACTACCGCATCAAAAGGCTCAACTGCGCCATTTGCAACTACCGGTGATATTAATCAGTTCATAAGCCAGAAACCGGGTTTAGGCATCGAAAGTGGTATTGATCTTTCTTATGCATTCGCTAAAAATTTACGTCTCAAAACAGGTATCCAGTTTAATTATACTAACTACAACATAAATGCCGACCAAACCAACCATCCGGTATTAACTACTGTATTGCTCAACGACCCAACAACAGGATATTCATACCTGGCATCACGAACATCAACTATATCTAATTCTTATAATTCATCCGCTCTTCAACCTGTCGTGCTGCATAACAGAACATACCAGATCTCGATACCAGTTGGACTGGCGTATAAATTATCCAGCACAAAGAATGTTGACTGGTTTGCAGGGGCTTCTGTTGAACCTACTTATGTCTTTGGAGGCAAGGCACATCTTATTTCTGCAGACCTGAAGAGTTATGTATATGAACCTTCTTCCATCAGGAATTGGAACCTGGGCTTTGGTTTCGAAACCTATATGAGTTATAAACTGGGCGCTTATAATTTACAGGTTGGTCCAAGGGTCCGCTTCCAGGCATATTCAACTTACCAAAGGAATGTCGCCCTCATAGAAAAACCTTATGCTGTAGGGCTTAAAGTTGGTATAGTTAAAGGGTTCTGATCAGTTTATATTTACAATATTCCACACCAGTTTTTTATCTCTTTCTTGACCTGAACTTGTTGTAAAACAGAACATGCTGTTTTTGCAATGCCGTAGTTTCCTGCTAAATTTGAAAGATGAAAATCTTCATTTTGCTAAGCACTTGTATAGCAGTTCTACTAGCCTGTACTAATTCTTCAAATTCAAAAGCACAGAAGGATGAAAAAGAAGCCGGTAGCCTCCAGGCAAAAGCAGAAAGCTTCTTTCCGGTTACTTCCTATATAAAAGGTGAACTATATAACTTCAGAAAAGACGGTATAAACCCAATAAAACATACTACCATAAAAGGGCATACCGATTCGGTGTGGTTGAAAATAGAAGAGGTTGAGGGGGCAGTGAAAGAGTTTCTATCTCCGGAAATCGATTCTCTCAACCTGGTTTCCCTTTTCTCAGAAAAAAGTTTTCTTGATCAGTCGATAGGCAGCGTCACATTTACTTATGACCCGGATGTCGTTCTCCCCGATACAATGACACTGAATCACTGGGACGTTTACATTGACCCTGAAAGTGGAAAGGTAAAAAGAATTTACATGGTTAAGGAGGTCAGCAAAAATAAAACACTGCAATTAACCTGGCAAAGCAGGAAATGGTGTAAGATCACTAGTATAGTCACTGATCAAAACGGAGTATCAACTGTTGAAAAAGAAGAGAAAATTACCTGGGATTTTTAATCACAATGACACAAAAAGAATTTTCGGCCATTGCTTCAACCATTCCCACACAACCGGGTATTTACAAATACTATGATGAAAAAAATGAGTTACTATATGTAGGAAAAGCTAAGCACCTGCGTAAAAGAGTAAGCTCGTATTTTTCAAAAACATTTACTACTTATAAAACACTTGAACTTGTTCAAAGGATCCACCACATAGAATTTACTATTGTAAATAACGAGCAGGATGCTTTTCTGCTGGAGAATACGCTTATCAAGGAGTTTCAACCCCGGTTCAATATCAGCTTAAAGGATGGAAAAACCTACCCATATATTGTCATCAAAAATGAACGTTTTCCCCGTGTTTTTTTTACCCGCAGAAAGATCAATGATGGTTCACAATACCTGGGTCCATACACTTCTGTTGAAAAAGTAAGAGAATTGCTGGATTTCATTAAGCAAACAATTCGATTAAGGACCTGCAAATTAAACCTCTCAGAAAACAACATAAAGAAAGGAAAATTCAAAGTTTGCCTGGAATATCACCTCGGTAATTGCAAAGGGCCCTGTGAAGGTTTACAAACGGTTGAGAATTACAACGAGGAATTGCAACAACTCGTAAACCTCTTGAAGGGAAATCTGTCTCCGGTTATTCAACATTTTAAGAGGGAAATGCAGGAGCATGTCAGGAAAATGGAGTTCGAAAAAGCTGCATTCTATAAAAACAAAATTGAACATCTTAAAAAATATCAGGCCAGGTCAACGGTGGTAAATACAAGGATCGGAACAGTGGATGTGTTTTCTATCCTGGAAGAAGGGAATATTGCTTATGTAAATTACCTGGCCATTAATACAGGTACCATTGTTCAGACAAAAACAATAATGCTTGAAAAGAAACTGGAAGAAACTGCAGCAGAAGTGCTGGCTTTTGCCGCTGCTCAAATAAGAAATAATCTTGGAAGCAGTGCCCGTGAAATAATTGTTCCCCTATATATTGACTTCCCCGAACAGGATGTTACGATTACCATCCCAAAGACCGGCGACAAGAAAAAATTACTGGACCTCTCGGAAAAAAATGTGAATTTTTTCCGGGACGAACTGAAAAGAAAGAAAATGCTTAACCTGGAAGAGAAAACGGCTGATGAAAAAATGAAGGTGCTCGAACAACTGCAGAAAGACCTGCAACTCCCTGCACTCCCCTTGCACATAGAGTGCTTCGACAATTCGAATTTTCAGGGAAGTTTCCCGGTTTCTGCTGTGGTATGTTTTAAAAACGGGCAACCCAGTAAGGCCGAGTACAGGCGTTTTAAAGTAAAAACTGTAACCGGCATCAATGATTTCGCATCAATGGCTGAAGTAGTTTACAGGCGTTATAAGCGGTTGCTTGACGAAAACCAGCCCTTACCCCAGTTGGTAATAATTGACGGTGGAAAAGGCCAGCTGAGTGCAGCTATGCAAAGTATTAGTTCCCTCAATATCCCTGGAACAACAACAGTGGTTGGGCTTGCAAAAAATGAGGAAGAGATATTTTTCCCCGGCGATACCCAATCAGTAAAACTGCCCTGGGACAGCGAAAGCCTTAAGCTGATAAGGCGTATAAGAGATGAAGTGCATAATTACGGCATTGCTTTTCATAGAAACCTGAGGAGTAAAGGCGCTTTTAAGAATGAGCTGGAGCAAATAAAAGGTATTGGAAAAGCCACTGCCGATCTGCTACTAAAAGAGTTTAAATCGGTGAAAAACATAAAAACTAAGCCCGGTGATGAAATTGCCTCTGTGATTGGCAAGGCGAAAGCCAAAATACTGGAAGGTTATTTTGCAAAATAAAAAGGGGTCTGAATAGAAATTCAACCCCGTTTAAAATCCAATATCCTATGAAAAACCAAGACGAAGATAACCTAACGGACCTTTATAAACAATACCCTATTTCGGGTATTTTTAAAAAATTGATATTTGTTTAATAACCGTTGCATTTTAACTGATAACTAAAAAGCCCCGACGGTTTCGTCGGGGCTTTTTAGAAACTATATAAATAACTGTCTTTTAATAACTCCATAG